>CAVAJF010000029.1:0-18548 GCA_963588905.1 Eggerthellaceae bacterium | reverse complement strand
ATATCATGTTTTGCCGGAAGCAGGATTTTCCTGCTTCCGGTTTTTTATCTGGTATGATATAATAAATAACAATAAGGAGGTGTCGGCATATGTCGAATCAAATTATCCAGATGAGAAATAGAAGAAGATGGAAACGTGTAGAGGATCTGGCGCATCTGTTGAGAGAGGAAATCAACGCGGATATGATATTTGAGAAACCGTGTCAGGTAGGCAGCGGAGATGTCGCCTTGCTGTGCTTTGAGCGGCTGTTTTTCCGCAACGGCAGTTATGCGAGTTTGACGGTTATGCTGACCGATGATGGGGACGTGCAGACCGCGGATATTATCGGCTATGGCGGCGGGGAAGGACTGCTGAATTTTAGCCTTGGCGCCAATCGTGATTTTGCTGAGATGGCGGAGACGGTTTTAAAGAAGCAAGGATTTCAGACGTATTTTGAAAAAAAGAGATAAGTCATGTAGAAGAGATAAAATCAAAGCGCCAGTTCCGGTTTTCCGGTTCTGGCGCTTGTGTATGTTGAAGATTATGCGGCAACCAATGCCCAAATCACAGCGATGACGATGGTCGGCAGCATGTTGGCAGGCTTGAACTTCTTGCTCCAGACCATGTTGACGCCGACACAGAAAATCAGCATGGAACCGGTCAGAGATAGATTGGCAAGTGCCTGCTCGGTCATGATTGGCTGCAAAAAACTTGCCAAAATGGTGATCGTACCCTGAAACAGAGCAACCGGAATGGCAGAAAAGATACTGCCCTTGCCGAGAGATGCCGTCATGGCGCAGACGATAATCATATCAATGACGCCCTTCAGCGCCAAGGTGTGATAATCGCCGGAAATACCGTCCTGAATGGAACCAACGACCGCCATGGCACCGATGCAGACCGTCAAAGAGGTCATGACAAAGGCGTTGACAAATTCGTTGTCATTCGCGTTGCCGGTTTTGGCGCGAATCCACTCACCGAATTGCTCGATGCGTTTTTCAAAATTGCACGCTTCACCGATCAGCGAGCCGACAGCAAAGCACACGACAATCATAATGGTACCGCTGCTCGAGAGATTTCCGTCTGAAATTTGCAGCATTTTTTCCATGGCACCGCCGATGCCGACAAACAGCAGACAAAGACCCTGCGATTTGAGCAGGGTCTCCTGAAACCGTCTGTTCAGTCTGCCGCCGAACAGCAGACCTAAAACGCCGCCGATGACAATCAGGCCGACGTTAATCATTGTTCCTAAGCCTATCAATAGAATTCCTCTTTTTTATCTGTTTTTGTTGTGTTGGAGTAGGTTTGCGGAGAGGCAATGACGCTGTTGATGCCAAGCTCCTTGCAGAATTGCAAGCCCTTTTCCGTCAATACATATTTTCCGCTGGCGCAGATGCGCACATCTGGATTGCTGCGGCGCACCTGTGTGATTGCTACGCCGAGCAGCGTGCCGATGCCGATGTCGTCAAATTCGTTAAACGGTGTTTCATGGAAACCGTATTGATTTCTGCCGTTGTTCTGTGCCTTGCCGTATAGCAGCCAGCACAGTTCATCGACCTGAAATACAATGACATCGGCAAATTTGGCGAGATCACCGGCAAAGTAAATCGCACGCGGCGTGGCGATTTCGATGCCGACATCACAAATAATGTCGTAGTCTATCGCGCACTGTGCAATAAATAAATGCTGCTGCTGCGCCTCGCGGCAGCGATTGACGAGCGGCAGCAAAATAGACATTTTTTCAATGCCGCAGGTCTGCGCCGCGTCAAATAATCCGCGCAGCATGGATTCAAACAGCATTTCATTGCTGATAATCATGTAATAGCTGAGATCCGGATGCTTGTCCCACACGGCTTTGACGCGCGCATGGAGCCATTCTTCCGTGCACCCCATAAACTCGCTGAGCTGGTCAAACTCTGAGGCAAGACTGGGAAGAAAGGTTTCTATCGGTCCGTCTGGCAGACGCACACAAAGCTGCTTTTGTGCATTGTTCTGCAGTTTTTTCAACCAAGAAGCGGTTTGGCATTCTTGCAGCTGCTTGAGACGCGGATCATTCGGTGTTTCCGGTTCCAGTAGCAACAGACTTTGCATGAGAAGCCGCTGGGTGTTGTTTTCTGCGATGGCTTCTCCGTTTAGCATCACACCACTGGTGTTCTCCGGTGCAGACAGATTTTCATAAGCGTTGATGGCCGCGATATAGTTCATGGGGATCACATCCTTTTTATTATAAATGGCGGAAAACAAACTTGCAAGGTAAAAAGAAAAAGGTCTGCCGGTATGATCCAGTCATACCAGCAGACCCCAAAACAGTATCAAGGGATACTGCGGATGGTGGACAAAATTACATTGCCATGCTGTAGATTTCAGCAGCGATTTCCGGCGTCAGCTTGATGAAGTTGCCGTGGTTCGGTGCACCGTAGAACATGTTTTCAACCATGCCCGGAATGTCTTCCGGCTTGCCGCCGAGAGAGCTGATGGAGTTCGGCATACCCAGTTCATCGAAGAATGCACGAAGCAGCTTTACGCCTTCCATAGCGGTTACTTCCGGATGCTCGAAATCGTTCTGGCAGCCAAAGACGCGGGTTGCGAACTTGACAAACTTCTCCGGTCCCTTTGCCTTGATGGCATACTCCATCCAGTACGGGAACAGCAGAGCCAGACCAGCACCATGGGATGCGCCGTAGTTGATGCCGATTTCGTTGTCCATGTGATGGGTGCCCCAATCCTGTGCACGGCCAACACCGGTGATGTTGTTCTGAGCGACCATAGCAGCCCACATGATGTTTGCGCGAGCTTCGTAGTCGTTCGGGTTCTTCATAACGCGGCGGCCTTCCTTGAGCATGGTCAGCATAACAGCTTCCAGCATACGGTCGGTCAGCTCGCAGTCCGGTGTGTCAGAGAAGTAGCGCTCCAGGCAGTGCGCGAAGATGTCGGAAACACCGGAAGCGGTCTGATACGGCGGAAGCGTCATCATCAGTTCCGGGTTCATGATAGCGAACAGCGGGCGCAGAATGTCGCCGTCAGCACAGCGCTTGTACTGCTTGCCGTCCTCTGTGACGAGGGTGACAACCGAGTCGGTGGAGCCCTCGGAACCGGATGCTGCGATGGTAACAACACAGCCTACCGGCAGAGCCTCGGTAACCGGACCCTTCTTGCCGCAGTAGTAATCCCAGAAATCACCGTCATACAGTGCGCCCAGAGCGATGCCCTTTGCGGAGTCCATAACCGAGCCGCCGCCCAGCGGGAGGATAAAGTCAACCTTTTCCTTCTTTGCCAGCTCGATGCCCTCATAAACCAGATCACTCAGCGGAGAAGCCTTTACGCCGCCCAGTTCTACATACTCCAGACCAGCAGCGTCCAGAGAAGCCTTTACGCGGTCGAGCAGACCGGAACGCTTAACGGAACCGCCGCCGTAGTGAATCAGAACCTTGTGGCCGCCGTAACGCTTTACCAGTTCACCAGTCTGTGCTTCGGTGCCCTTGCCGAATACGAAATAAGTCGGGCTGTAGAAAGTAAAGTTATCCATACAATAAACCTCCTGCATAAATAAAAAAGTAATTGTTAAATCAACGAACGAATCATGGTAAGTGCTTGAAATCCTTGTCATTATTATAGAAGAAAACCGCGTTTTATAGTGTGCATGTACTCATCTTTTTTTTGCCGTATCTCGACTGCTGTTTGCGGCAAAAGCAATAAGATTGCATGGACGGCTTTTGCTGTTTCTGTTTAGTCTGCACAGAAAAATCGACTTCCAGCGAGCGGCAAACAAGTTGCGAAATCCGGCACAACCTGCGTGAGCAGGTTTTCCTATAATTAAAATAGCGATTCGTATCGTTATTTTTACAGGATGAGCGGATGGGAGGAATACCTATGCAGCAGACACTACAGACATTTTATCAAAATCTCGATCAATGCTACACAAACGGAGATGTCGATCAGGTCGAGCGATTTTTGCTGGAAGCGGAAGCACAGTATCGAGAAAACACGGCGGGAGCGGCGGAAATCGGTATTGCTGTTTATAATGAGCTGGGCTCTCTGTATCGCGGCATCAGTCGGTATGATGCGTCGATTTCTTCGTTTCAGCACGCAAGAGAGCTGGTAGCGCAAGAGATTGGCGCGGACAGCGTGCAGTATGCGACGGTGCTCAATAATATGGCGGGCACCTGCCGTCTGATGGGAAATTTTGATGATGCACTCCAGTTGTTTCGCATGGCGGAAGAGATCTATGCCGATGCCGGAGAGGAGCAGAGCTACGCCTATGCGAGCGTGCTCAATAATATGTCGCTGGTCTATCGAGAGCTGGAGGACTTGCAGCCAGCCATTGAGTATCTGGAAAAGGCGCTGACCATCATTCAGACCATGCCGAATACGGAGCAGGAGATTGCGATTACCTATAATAATCTGGCGGCGATGTACCGGCTGGCGGATGATACGGAAAAAGCAAAACACTGTGTGGATCTCGCCATTGAGTTTTTTGAAAAGTGCCGAGAGGAAGAAAATGTGCATTATGCTGCTGGTCTCAACAGCTTGGCTGGATTTTTATATGCAGAACATGACGATGAACGGGCACTGGAACTGTACCAAAAGTCCGCGCAGTACACCAAACGCTTCTTTGGGGAAAATATCGAGTACGGAATCACCTGCCGCAATATGTACTGGGTATATGAACGGCTGGGAAGACGCCAAGAAGCGATACAAGCACTGGAAAAAGCGCGGGAAATTTTCGCTCGGGTGCTCGGGGAAACCGATGACCGCACCTGTGCCATTGCCGATGACCTGCGCCGTCTGAAAGAGGAAAGCAGCACATGAAAGGACTGGAACTTGCGCGGTATTATTATGAAACTGCGGGCAAACAGGCGCTGGAACGACAAGTGCCCGACTTGGTGCCGCGGTTGGCAATCGGACTGGCGGGAGAAGGTTCAGAATGCTTTGGATTTGATGACGAGCTGTCCCGCGATCATGATTGGGGACCGGCGTTTTGCATTTGGATGACAGAAGAGGATTTCGTCAAACACGGCGTGCAGGTACAGGCGGTATATCGCGGGCTGCCGGACGCTGTTGCCGGATTTTCCGTGCGAAAGAGCGGTGTGATGAGCAGCGGACGCGTGGGCTGCCTGTGCATCGAGGACTGGTATCGCCGGTACACCGGATATGCGCACGGGCCGGAGACATTGGCGCAGTGGAGACAGATTCCGGAGTCCTTTTTGGCAACGGCGACAAACGGAGAGATTTTTGCCGATCCGCTAGGTCTATTTACAAGCATTCGAGAAAAGCTGCTTGCATATTATCCGGAGGACATTCGCATCAAGAAAATTGTGGCGCGTGCGGCGACGATGGCGCAGGCGGGACAGTATAATTATCCGCGCTGTGTGCGCCGCGGAGATACCGTGGCGGCACAGCTGGCACTGGCGGAATTTGCCAACGCGGCGATGTCCATGGTATATTTACTCAACCGGAGGTATGCGCCTTACTATAAATGGATCCATCGCGGCATGGAAAATCTGGAAAAGCTGCCGCGCGTGGCAGTACAGCTGGAAAAACTCAGCCGCGGAGAAGGCGAGGCACAGGACATCATAGAAGGCATCTGTCTGAATGTTTCCGCTGAACTGCGCCGCCAGCATCTCACGACACGCGAGGACACCTTTTTGATTGATTTGTGTGCCGATATGATGCAGCGCATTCAAGATCCAAAATTGAGAAATACACATATCATGCAGGAGTGATACTATGACATTGTTTACCGTAACACCGCGCGTCAAACGCATCGTAGAAGAGGAATGGAAGCTGTTTGACCAGGTGCACAATATCGGCGGCCGTGCATCGTGTCAGGACAGCCCAGATACCTTTTTTGTCATGCGCAGCAGTCAGCTGATGGCGTGGAGCGAAGCCATGCAGGAGAGCTATTGGAACGATCTCATCATAGCGACACAGCAAGGGCGCAATCTCTTGACGGAGAAATACGCCTATATGATGGCGCGCACCAGTCCGGCGGAATTTTCCCGCATTCGCAGCCAGCTTCCGGCGCGTCTGCCGGAAAAGGACACGTACATTGATGCAATCTGTGCAGTCAGTGTCGCATGGCAGGAACAGCTCGCGCAGCAGTATCCGCATCTTGTCGGACACGGCAGAGCCATTCGCAAAGAGACGGACAGTCTGTATGCGACTTCCTTCGAGACGTATCTGTGGGGAGAGCTGGCGACATATTCGCTGGATACCGTGAAGCTGTATCACGCATATATCCAGCAGCTGGAAACACAGGAAAAGAGCTTGTGTGAGATGATTTTGCAAAATACCGTGCAGCAGCTCGGCTATGCATCGCTGACAGATGCGGAAACGAAACTGGCAGGAGGATCATCGTGAATGAAATAAAAAAACGAGAAGACATCGAAATTTATGGTGCTTGCGAAAATAATTTGAAGCATATCAACGTGACGATTCCCAAGGAAAAGCTCGTGATTTTGGCGGGTGTTTCCGGCTCCGGAAAGAGTTCGCTGGCGTTTGAAACCATTGCTTCGGAGAGCAGCAGACAGTGGCAGGCATCCTATCCCATGTTTTTGCGGCAGCGGCTGCCGCGGTATGAAAAACCGAAAGTAGATGCGATCTACAATCTGACGCCGTCCATCGTTGTCGATCAAAAAGCCATTGGCGCGAATGTTCGTTCGACAGTGGGAACCGCCGTGGACGTTGCGCCGCTCATTCGTCTGCTGTTTTCCCGTGTGGGTCAGCCGAGTGCCGGTGGCTCTATGGCGTATTCGTTTAACCATCCGCACGGCATGTGCCCGGAATGCACCGGTCTCGGCGAAAAGGTGACGCTGGACGAGAGCAAGCTGTTTGACATGGACAAGACCATCAATGAAGGTGCGATTCGGTTCAGTCAGTTTTCCGGCGGCAGCTGGCAGGAGTTTTATTATAAATTCAATCCGCTGTATAGCGCAGACAAAAAGCTCAAGGATTTTACCGAAGAGGAATGGAAGGCATTTCGCATCGGACCGGATGAACCGCTCGTCATGGACTACATCCGCAACAATACCGGACAGGTCTCCAAGCTGCCGTATGAAGGTGTTGTCGCGCGGTTTAATCGGTTGTATTTGAACCGAGATATTTCAAAGCTGCGCAAGAGCGTGCGCGAGGAAGCCATGCAGTTTATCAAAAAAGGCACGTGCCCGGCGTGCGGCGGCAGCGGACTTAACCCCAAGGCATTGGCATCCAAGATCAATGGGCATAACATCCGGGATTATAACGACATGCAGATCAGCGATTTGATTCCCGTGCTGGAAGCCATTGACCATCCGCTCGGCAAATCCATTGCTGGTCAGATTCTCGTGTGCCTGCGGCATATGGTAGATGTCGGATTGGGATACCTGAGCCTGTCGCGCCGCACGGACACGATGTCGGGCGGCGAATCGCAGCGTCTCAAAATGGTGCGCCATTTGGGCAGCAGCCTGAGCAACATCACGTATATTTTTGATGAGCCGACGGCGGGACTGCATCCGGCAGATGCGCAAAAAATTGGCAAGCTGCTGCTTGCCCTGCGCGATAACCATAATACGGTACTGGTTGTGGAACATAGCCGACAGATGATTGAGCTGGCGGATCATGTCATTGAGATGGGCCCGCTGGCGGGCGCAAAGGGCGGCGAAGTGGTCTTTCATGGCACGGTGGAGCAGCTCAAGCAGACGGACACGCTGACAGCGCAGTCCCTGCGTGAAAAGATTTCGGTTAATACCCATCCGCGTCCGTGGACACAGAGCTTTCCTCTGGAACATGTATCGCGCAACAATCTAAAGGATGTATCCGTTGAGATTCCCCAAGGTATTTTGACCGCAGTGACCGGTGTTGCCGGTTCCGGTAAGAGCAGCTTGATTCGACAGGAATTTGTCGAGCGGTATCCGGCATGTATTGTCATTGACCAGAAGCCGATTGGCACCTCGGCGCGTTCGACACCGGCGACGTATACCGGTGTCATGGACGAGATTCGCAAGCTATTTGCCAAGGAAAATGGCGTCAGCGCACAGTGGTTCAGCTTTAATTCCAAGGGTGCGTGTCCGGTGTGCAAGGGCAAAGGCGAAATCACGCCGGATGTTGCCTTTGCCGATCCGGTTGCCATTCTGTGTGAAGAGTGCATGGGGCGGCGATACAACCCAACGGCGCTCAGCTATCCGTATCACGGCAAGAATATCGAAGAGGTCATGGCACTGACCATCAATCAGGCGTTGGATTTCTTCCCGCAACCGAAAATTCAAGAGCGCTTGCAGTGTATGCTGGATGTCGGACTGGGATACATGACACTGGGACAGCCGACAAGCACATTGTCCGGCGGCGAAATTCAGCGGCTCAAGCTGGCAAACGAGCTGCACAAGCAGGGCAATATCTATGTTCTCGATGAACCGACGACGGGATTGCACAATCGAGATGTCGAGCGACTGCTGGTGCTGCTGCGTCAGATTGTCGATCAGGGAAATACCGTGATTGTCGTGGAGCACAGACAAGAGCTGATTGCACAGGCGGACTGGGTGATTGATTTGGGACCGGAAGGCGGCAGAGCGGGCGGTGAAGTCCTGTTTACCGGCACGCCGGAACAGCTGATTGCGTGTCCGCATTCTCTGACGGGACAGTATTTGCGAGCCAATGCATAAAAAGAATGCGTGAAGCGAGAAACGGCAAAAAAACAAAGAAGAAAAGCACATACATTTTTGCGCTTGCGCGTATAATAGAATTATAGAAAAAAACAAAAAGATACACCATAAGACATAACCTGTTTCCGGTGTCTGGAGAACATACGTCTTTCGTTATGGCTTTCCCATTTCCCATACGCAGACTGCCTTGCTTCGTTCTTCAGACGATCCGACTATAAATCCTGTTTTGTTTGTCGCATGGCTGGGCTGATGCAGCTCAGCCGGACAAGCAAAAATCAAAAAGCCCACCTTTCAGAAGGATAAATTCTTGAGAATGCATCTTTTTCTCCTTATTTTTGTTGCATTTTCGTCGGCACAGGGAAGGCGTCCTTCTATTCTAATTCGACCGCGCAGTACGGTCTCTGTCAGATTTCCGTCATGGCAGAGACCATGCGCACCTCTCAATGATAAACATATCACAACACAAAAGCGTGCAGCACATCAAAAAATATGATGTGCTGCACGCTTTTGCAAATATATGGAAAAGTGCAGAAAGATATGATATAATAAAAATATCAGTTCATCAGAAAGGGAACCATACATATGATTCAGGATATTGCACCAAAAAAATTTCATGTCGAGTATAAGAACATACAGCCTCAGCTGGATGATACGGTTTTTGTGTTTCTCGGAAGCAGCAAACCGCAGGATCGCGCCCTAGTCAAGCAGGAGAATGGACATCGAATCATTCCGACGCTGCGCGAATTGCAGGCAGCAGGCTATGCACAGGACAGCGAACAGCTGCAATTTTTGTTTGCCATTGATGACAAAAACTATTTTTTGCTCAATAACGGCGGCACAGAGGATATTCAGCTGCCGAGATATGAGACCATTACGATTCGAGAATTTTGGAATTGTGCGCCGGAATTGGTCGATGAAATTGCCTTTGCCGCGCAGACAGCCTATCATCTGTTTTTCTGGTATCGGGATAACACCTGCTGCGGCCGCTGCGGCGCGCGCATGAAGAGCTGGGACAAGGAACGCGCCGTGCGCTGCCCGTCATGCGGCAATTTGGTCTTTCCAAAGCTGATGCCTGCGGTCATTATCGGACTGAAACACGGCGATCATCTGCTGATTTCCCGCTATGCCGGACGGGCATATAAGGGCATTGCGCTGCTGGCAGGTTTTTGCGAAGTTGGAGAAACCATGGAGGAAACGGTTGCTAGAGAAATTCAGGAAGAAGTCGGTTTATCCTGCAAAAACATTACCTATTTTGGCAGTCAGCCGTGGGGCGTTGATTCCAATCTGCTCGCCGGGTTCTTTGCGGATTTGGACGGCGAGCCGGATATTACGCTGGATCACGAGGAGCTGGCAAAGGCAACTTGGGTCAACCGCGCGGACATTCCGGTACAGGAAAACTGCTCCAGCTTGACCATGACCATGATTGAAGCATTCAGACAGGGAAAAATCAAATAAACCGTTGCATATGAGAAAAACCTGCGCGCTGAGACCGTCAGCGCGCAGGTTTTTTATCGCAAATCACGTCTTTCTTCGCCGCCTGCCGCATAGACATGAAGCACAAAGCAATGTCAGGAGGGGGAAATCTGTGAAAGGACAGCCGGAAGAACGAGCCATCCAGCTGGCACAGTATATGGTAGAGACAGGCGCGACGGTGCGACAGACTGCGGCGAGATTCGGCGTGAGTAAGTCCACCGTGCACAAAGATATTACAGAGAGATTATATCACCTCAATTTACCGTTATATACACAGGCACATGAGGTGTTGATGAAAAACAAAGAGGAGCGGCACATCCGCGGCGGCATGGCGACGCGGAGAAAATATCGCGGCAGCGACTGCGAAGAATAAAAAAATACGGGAACTGGCAACAGTTCCCGTATTTTCTCAGAGAAGATGAAGAAATGGATTAGTTTTGTTCAAACAGCTCATGCATACAATTGCGGCAGACATTCTTGCCCTTAAACTGGACAATGTTTTTGGTATTGCCGCAGAAAATGCAGTCTGGTTCATATTTCTTTAAAATGATTTGCGGGCCATCCACATAAATTTCCAGAGAATCCTTGACTTCAATATTTAAGGTTCTTCGCAGCTCAATGGGAAGAACAATACGACCAAGCTCATCGACTTTGCGGACAATTCCTGTTGATTTCATAAATTGGTATCCCTCCATACAAAAATACATGATAAACGGAAAGGTGTGATACGGATGATGAATGTTCTATGGGCAGGCATGATAATCCTAGCCTGCCTAACAGCCTGCATGACAGGACGGACAGCGGAGCTGTCTGCGGCGGTGACCGAAGGGACAGAACAAGCTGTCACGCTTTGCCTCGCGCTGACAGGTGTCATGGGCTTGTGGTCAGGGGTAATGGAGCTGATGCAGAAATCCGGCATTTGTGAGAAGCTGACAGCGCTGCTGTGCCCGATTTTGCGCCCGCTGTTTCCGCGTGCATCCAAAGACAAAGAGACCATGGAAGGCGTTGCGGCAAATGTCACCGCCAATCTCATGGGGATGAGCAATGCGGCGACACCCATTGGATTGCGCGCCATAGAGCGGATGTACGGGCTGTACGGCAAAAAAGGAACGCCGGATGAAGTGTTGATTTTTGTCGTACTCAACACGACATCGATTCAGCTCATTCCGACAACCGTTGCGGCGGTGCGCGCTTCGCTGGGAGCAGCGCAGCCCTTTGACATCATGCCGGCGGTCTGGGGAGCATCGGTGTGCTCCGTCGCTGTCGGTTTGACGGCGGCGCGGCTGTTTGCACGCCTCTCAGCAGGCGGAGAAACCCGTGAGGAAAATCCATGACCGATTTGATTCTTCCGCTCCTGATGGCGTGTACGGCGGGATACGCTGTGTATCGCAGGGTTGATGTGTTCCCGACGCTGTTGTGTGGTGTCGAAAAAGGCCTGCGCACGGCGCTGCATATTTTACCGACGATGATTGTTATTCTGACAGCGGTGCGGATGCTGCGCGTGTCAGGATTTATTGATTTAGCCGGACAGGCATTGCAGCCACTGCTGCATGTGACGGGCATTCCGGAGCAATGTACGACGCTGGTTTTGCTCAAGCCGATCAGTGGCAGCGGCGGATTGGCGCTCGGTCAAGAGATTATGCGCACCTGTGGCGTAGACAGTATTCAGGGAAGAACTGCCGCGGTCATGCTCGGTGCGTCAGAGACCAGTTTGTATACCATCAGTGTGTACTGCGGCTATTTGGGACTAAAGAAAACGCGTTATGTCATACCGGCTGCATTGCTTGCAGATCTCGCGGCTTTTGTCTGTGCAGCATGGTTTGTTCGCATCATGTTATAACGGAAAAACTGAACAAAATTCCCAGTTATGACTACTATTATGACGGAAGTTTCGTTGTTTTTCAATATGAAAACGGACTATCTTGCTCGGTTATGCGAAATTTCTGATATTAAACAAGAGAACACAGGAAAATCATCTAAAAATTGTGAGAATCATATAAAATAATTTCCAAATCAAGGAAAAATTGTAAAATTTAGTAGAAAAACATGGAAAAATATGGGGAAAGAATTGAGCAAAATTGCGAAAAACTTTCCAAAAAGCGGACAAAAATGTCTCAAATAAAACAGATCATAAGAAAAAATGTAACAGGAACTGAGACGGATCGTGAGAGGGGTAACATATGAAATTCGGCGTAGAGATAAAAAATCCCCTGTAAACAATGTTTACAGGGGATGGAAAACAAACGAAATGTTTTTACTTGATTTTCAGCTCGCCGCCAGGAACTTCTGGGCCAAACGGATACTTATAAGTGAAGAATCCACGGCCGGACTTCTGTCCGAGCAGACCAGCGCGAACCATCTTGCGCAGTAGCGGATGCGGATGATACTTCGGATCACCGGTTTCCTCATACATGTTGGACAGGTCGGACAGAATGTCGTCCAAACCAACTAAGTCAGCGGTATGAAGCGGGCCGATCTTCAGACCAGCGCCCAGCTGCATGGCACGGTCAATATCAGACGGGGTTGCGATGTTGTCAGCGTAGATGCCGACAGCCTCGTTGATTTCCGGAATCAGAATACGGTTTACAACAAAGCCTGCACCCTCGTTTACAACGATTGGATGCTTGTCAACGCCCTTCATGATGTCAACAACGGAATCAATGACTGCCTGATCGGTGCTGATGGTACGGGTGACCTCAACCAGCTTCATGATATGAGCCGGGTTGAAGAAGTGCACACCGAGAACATGGTCAGCACGATGCGGGACAGAACGAGCAATCTCAGAGATTGGCAGTGCAGAGGTATTGGTACCAATGATGCAATCCTCGTCCAGAATGCCGTCCAGCTGCTTAAACAGGGCAATCTTGTCTTCCAGCTGCTCGTTGATGCACTCCAGAACCAGTGTGGAACCGGCAGCATCCGAGCACATATTAGAGATTGTTAAGCGGGCAAGAGCTGCATCGCTCTCTTCTTTGGTCAGCTTGCCCTTTTCCACACCGATTGCCAGATCGGCAACGATGCGGTTCAGGCTTCCGTTTGCATGATCGCGGTTTGTGTCAATCATGACAACGTCGTGACCGCCTTTAATCATCACTTCTGTGATGCGCGCGCCCATTACGCCAGCGCCAATGACGCTAATTTTCATGTTATCGCCTCTTCCTGTCTGCCGTTGATTACTTGATGGTCAGGTCGCCGCCAGGGATTTCCTTGCCGAACGGACCGTCATAAGTAAAGAAGCCCTTGCCGGTCTTCTGACCCAGCAGGCCAGCACGAACCATCTTCTTCAGCAGCGGATGCGGACGATACTTGGCATCGCCGGACTCGCGGTACAGGGTCTCCATGATAGCCAGATTTACATCGTGGCCAACCAGGTCGCCGGTGTGAAGCGGGCCGGAACGCAGACCAGCGCCCAGCTGCATAGCCAGGTCGATGTCAGACGGGGAAGCGATGCCGTCAGCGTAGATGCCGATAGCCTCGTTAATCATCGGGATCAGGATACGGTTTACAACGAAACCTGCACCCTCGTTAACAGCGATCGGGGTCTTGCCCAGAGACTTCATCAGCTCGTAAGCGGTGTTGAATGTCTCGTCGTCGGTCAGCATAGAACGGGTAACCTCAACCAGCTTCATGATGTGAGCCGGGTTGAAGAAGTGTACGCCGATAACCTTTGCTGCACGTGCCGGAACAGCGCTTGCAATTTCTGTGATAGACAGCGCAGAGGTGTTGGTGCCGATGATGCAGTCCTTGTCGAGAATTTCGTCCAGATCCTTGAGCAGGTCTTCCTTCAGATCCATTCTCTCCAGAATAACTTCCATGACGAACTGGGAACCAGCTGCGTCCTGACGGTTAATGGACAGGGTCAGGTTTGCCATAGCGGCATCCATTTCTTCCTGTGTCATCTTGCCGCGCTTAACAGCACCTGCGAGGTCGCCCTCAATACGCTTCTTACCGCCTTCGCAGAACTGCTCCTTGATGTCGATCATCGTAACCGCATGACCAGCCTTCAGGAATACTTCTGCAATACGGGCACCCATGTTACCTGCGCCAAATACAGAAACCTTCATTATTTCAATCTCCTCTATTTATCAATCAATTCCCTAAAAAATTACTTGTTCTTGAATACCTTCGGCTCGCGGCTCTTCTCAACGAAGTGCTTCATAGCGTACTTCTGATCCTCGGTAGCGAAGCACTGTGCGAAGCAGTTGCCCTCGAACTTCAGAGCGGAATTGATGTCGGTCTGCATACCAACGTTGACAGCTTCCTTAACCAAGGAAACAGCGATCGGAGCCTGTGCAGCGATTTCTTCTGCCAGCTTCATAGCCTCATCCATCAGGTTTTCGATCGGGTAAACGTAGTTAACCAGACCCATGTCCAGAGCGTCCTGTGCGGTGTAGTTGCCACGAGCGGTGTACAGGATCTCCTTAGCCTTGCCCATGCCTACCAGACGAGCCAGTCTCTGGGTGCCGCCGCAGCCCGGGGTGATGCCCAGACCAACTTCCGGCTGGCCAAAGGTAGCGTTCTCAGAGCAGATACGGATGTCGCAGGACATAGCCAGCTCTACGCCGCCGCCCAGGCAGAAACCGTTGATAGCAGCGATAACCGGGCGCTTGAAGTTCTCAATCTTCCAGCAAACGCGGTTGGAGTTGTTGCCGAAGAACTTGCCCTCCTCAACAGTCATGGTGGACATCTGAGAAATATCAGCGCCAGCTACGAAGGACTGAACCGTCTTGCCCTTCTTGTTGACACGGGAGGAACCGGTCAGGACAACACAATATGCGTCTTCCATGGCAGCGACAGTATCAAAAGCCTCTTCCAGCTGGGTGTACATGTCGGTGCTCAGTGCGTTCATTGCCTGCATATGCTCGATGGTAATGACTGCTACATTACCCTTTTTTTCAACTTTAACGTCAGTCATTGTTGTAGCTCTCCTTAATATTTTATATTGTTTGTTTTAGAAAAACATATACGCTAAGAAAGCGGGATGGGTGCCGAGGCACCCTCCCGTGTTCTTACAAAAATAACATGATTACTTGCAAAGCTCGTCGCGCTCGAGGATGATTGCTTCGCCCATGCCGCCGCCGATGCACATGGTAGCCAGACCATAGGTAGCATCACGCTTGATCATTTCGTACAGCAGGGTGGTGGAGATACGGCAGCCTGCAGCACCGATCGGGTGACCCAGAGCGATAGCGCCGCCGTTTACGTTAACCTTGTCCATATCGAAGCCCAGGGTGTTGTTTACTGCGCAAGCCTGTGCAGCAAATGCCTCGTTGGATTCGATAACGTCCAGATCCTCAACAGTCAGACCTGCGCGCTTCAGAGCCTGACGAGTGGACTCGATCGGGCCGATACCCATGATGGACGGATCGCAGCCTACAGAACCGTAGGACTTGATCTTAGCCATCGGCTTCAGGTTGTGAGCCTTTACGTACTCCTCAGAAGCCAGAACCATGTATGCAGCAGCGTCGTTAATACCAGAAGCGTTGCCTGCAGTTACTGTGCCGCCGTCCTTCTTGAATGCCGGACGCAGCTTCTGCAGAGCCTCGATGGTGGTGCCTTCGCGCGGATGCTCATCGGTATCGAATACGATGGTCTGCTTCTTCTGCTTTACTTCAACCGGAACGATTTCGTCCTTGAACTTGCCAGCCTTGATTGCTGCAACAGCCTTTTGCTGGGAAGCCAGTGCCAGCTCGTCCTGCATCTCACGAGTGATGCCGTACTGTTCAGCTACGTTCTCAGCGGTGATGCCCATGTGGTAGCCGTTGAATACGTCCCACAGACCATCGTTTACCATCAGGTCGATCATGGTAACGTTGTTCATACGAGCGCCCCAACGAGCTTCCTTCATAACGTACGGTGCAGTGGACATAGACTCAGCGCCGCCAACCAGAACAACCTGATCGTCGCCGGACTTGATGAGCTGAGCGCCCAGGCTCATGCAGCGCATAGAGGATGCACAAACCTTGTTTACGGTGATAGACGGGGTGGTAATCGGAACGCCAGCGCCTACAGCGATCTGACGGCCAATGTTCTGTCCCTGGCCGCCCTGCAGTACGCAGCCGGTGAGGGTCTCGTCGATGTCGTTTACGTCGATGCCAGCCTGCTCGATAGCAGCCTTAGCAGCAGTTACGCCGAGGGTCTTTGCGGTTACGCCCTTGAGGGTCTTGCCATAGGAACCGATCGGGGTTCTCTTGGCAGAACAAATATAAACATTCATTTGCCCAATTCTCCTTTTCCTTCAGTAAAAAACTAATACAGAAATATATATCGGAAGCAGGGTCGGATCTTAGACCCTGCCCCGATACCATTGTACATGATAACGCGGAAAATCACAAGGTTTTTATGGCAAAAGGTTCAAAATTGACGAAATTTTACCATCAAAAATCGTACGAAATCCTGTTACAATACTGCAAAATGCAGATTAGTCGTTAGCCAGACCCATCGGCTCATCGCGGAAGATGCGTGCATCCATTACCTTGATGGAACCGTCTTCCTGGTAAGCGATCTTCGGCTCGAACTCCATCTGATCCAGAATCTGGGTCTGGAGGTCGATGCCCGGTGCGATCTCGATCAGGGTAACGCCTTCCGGACGCAGCTCGAAGACAGCACGCTCAGTGATGTACAGAACCGGCTGATGTACTTCGTTTGCGTAGTCGCCGGAGAAGGTGATGTGCTCAACCTGGTTAACGAACTTCTTCTTGCCACCCTCCTGGGTGATAACCAGCTTGCTGTCCTCGCACTTGGTGCGCAGACCCTTTGCAGTAAAGGTGCCGCAGTAAACAACCTTCTTTGCGTTCTGGGTGATGTCGATGAATCCGCCTGCACCTGCCAGACGAGTACCGAACTTGGATACGTTCAGGTCGCCGTTCGGAGCAGTCTCAGCCAGGCCGAGGAATGCAACATCCAGACCGCCGCCCTGATAGAAGTCAAACTGTACGTTGTGCGGCAGAATAGCCATAGAGTTTGCAGCTGCGCCGAACTGGGTTCCGCCATACGGTACGCCTGCGATAGAGCCAGCCTCTACAGTCAGAGTCATGGAATCAGAGATGCCTTCTTCTGCTGCAACGTTAGCAATCTTCTCCGGAGCACCGGTGCCCAGGTTTACGATAGCATCCTGCGGCAGCTCCATAGCAGCACGACGAGCGATGACCTTCTTAGCATCCAGCGGGATGGACGGAATAGCGTCAACCGGAATGCGGAATTCGCCGGTCAGTGCGCCGTCATACGGCATACCGAGGCACTGCATGTTCTCTTCGTCAGAACCAACAACAACACAGTCAACATAGATACCCGGAATAGCAACGAGCTTCGGATCCAGAGAACCGCCCTGTACGATCTTCTCAACCTGTACGATAACCTTACCGCCGGAGTTCTTACAAGCCTGAGCCATAGCGGTAACGTCCAGCGGGCCAATCTCACGATGTACGGTGCAGTTACCGAACTCATCGCAGTAAGAAGCACGCAGGAAGACAACATCAATCGGGAAGCTCTTGTACAGCAGACGCTCCTGACCTTCAATGTTGATGACCTTTACCAGATCTTCCTTGGTGCAGTCATTCAGCTTGCCGCCGCCGTTGCGCGGGTCAGCAAAGGTCTTCAGACCAACATGGGTGATGGTGCCGATGTTGTGAGCGGCAATATCACGGTACATATGAGAAATAACACCCTGCGGCAGGTTGTAAGCCTCAATCTTGTTGTTCAGAGCCAGCTCGCCCAGCTTCGGAGCACGATCCCAGTGGCCGCCGATAACGCGCTTAACCATGCCCTCATGGCCGTAATGGTCGCCGCCAGTGCCGTCACGATGTCCCTGACCAGCTGCAAAGAACAGGGTCAGATCCTGCGGATGACCGGTCTCCAAGAAACGCTTCTCCAGAGCGATGGACAGGGTCTCCGGGCAGGCACAGCTTACAAAACCGCCGGTAGCGATGGTATCGCCGTCATTTACGCGCAGAGCAGCCTCTTCTGCAGAGACAATCTGAACTTTCTTCATTGGTATCAAATCCTTTCTCTATTAAACGACTTATCGCTTCAGATCACACAAGGCTGAAGCATAAATCCTGTTTACAACTTAATGCGTGCACAGCGCCGCGATGCGCTCTGCCGCATGATCCGCTTCGTTCTGACTGGCACAGACGATACGGTGGGTTGCCGAAATGTCCTCATACAGATATGGACATCCGGTGCATCCGCGCAGGATGAGCAGTACATCGTACGCTTCGCCATCTCTGGGCAAGGAGAAATCGGCCACACCCGCAAGGGTCTCAGCAATATTGCGGTAGGCGTCTCCGCGATCATACATCGGATTGCAGCCGCCGCAGAATTTTACAGCACAGTGAAGCATAAAAAACCTCAAAATAACGAAAAATAACAAATGGACAGACAGGCACCCACAGAGAGTGCTCTATGAGTGCCTGTTGTCACAATAGATTATTGTCTAAGATTCAGCACCGTTTGTCAGAA
>CAVAJF010000028.1:0-13091 GCA_963588905.1 Eggerthellaceae bacterium | reverse complement strand
TGTTTATTATACATCGTATTCAGCGGTTTGTCAAGAACTTTTTTCATTTCTTTTTCCAAACATATTTCGATGTGTTTCAACCGATTTCTCGGCTGCAACTCGTTCATTTTAGCACGTTTTCGCCATCTTGTCAAGCACTTTTTTCTTCCGATCGTTGCTTTTCATTCATTTGACGTTCGCGCTCTCGTCGAGTGCCTGAATATAATACCATGTCGTCCCCCTTCTGTCAACACTTTTTTCCAATTTTCTAAAATATTTTGACCTATGCCTCTCCGTGTGCTATAATGTGGTTCAAAACTAGACTGCAAAAGGAGGATTTCTATGCCTATTATCGTAGAAAACAGTCTGCCTGCCTGCGCGGTGCTGGAAAGTGAAAATATCTTTGTCATGACGCATCATCGCGCGACTACTCAGCACATTCGCCCGCTCCGCATTGCGATCCTCAACCTGATGCCGACCAAAATCGTCACGGAAACCCAGATTCTTCGCTGTCTTTCCAACACGCCGATTCAGATTGAAATCGACTTGATTCAGACGGCAACGCATAAATCGACAAATACACCGGAAGATCATCTGCTCAAATTTTATCAGACCTTTGAGGACATTAAAGATCAATATTATGATGGTTTTATTATCACCGGTGCTCCAGTTGAAAAAATGGCGTTTGAAGAAGTCGATTACTGGCCGGAACTAGTTGAAATCATGGAATGGACAAAAACACATGTACATTCTACGCTGCATATCTGCTGGGGCGCACAGGCTGGCTTGTATTATCATTATGGTATTCAAAAGCATCTGCTTCCAAAAAAGATTGCTGGTATCTACAAGCATCATATTATGCCGAACCGTACCAACGAGAGCCTGCTTCGAGGCTTTGATGACGTATTCAAAGCACCGCATTCTCGTTACACCACTGTGCTCTCAGAGGATATTCTGTGCAATCACAATCTGATTTTGCTCGCAGAATCCTATGAAGCCGGTCCGTATCTGATTGCCGCCAAAAATGGCCGACAGCTGTTTGTCACCGGTCACAGCGAATACGATAAGGACACGCTGGCAAAGGAATATTTCCGCGATCTGCACAAGGGACTCAATCCGGACATTCCGGAAAACTACTTTGACGGAGATGATCCGCACAATGAGCCGCGGCTGTCGTGGCGTTCTCATTCTACACTGCTGTTTACAAACTGGCTAAACTATTATGTTTACCAGTCCACGCCATATGAATTGAATTCTTTGATTTAATTCGCATGACAACCGTAAAAAACGCTGAGAGGTTTTAACCTTCTCAGCGTTTTCTTTTTATTCAGATATAAAATCCGCCGTTTACTCCCAGAACTTGTCCTGTGACAAACCGCGCCTGCTCCGATGCCAGCCAGTAAATCGCCTCTGCGACTTCTTCCGGTGTGCCATTTTTGCCGAGTGGCGTCTCTTCCGCAAGCTCCTGCATGACATCTGCGCCGTGCATTCGGTTCATATCCGTATCAATGACTCCCGGCGCCACGCAGTTGACGCGAATACCGGATAAACCAAGCTCTTTGGCAAGTGCTTTCGTCATACCAATCACCGCCGCTTTAGACGCAGAATAATGTACCTCACAAGATCCGCCAGTCTGCCCCCATATAGATGACACCGTGACAATACTTCCTTTTTGTTCCGACAACAGCATCGGCAGCGCCGCATGAATCACGCGGTATACTCCCTTGGTGTTGACATCAAACATATTGTCCCAATCTTCCTCTGTAATATCGGAAAACAGCTTTTGCTGTGCAATACCCGCGTTGCACACAATGGCATCCGGCGTGCCATACGCCATCTGCGCCAGCTTGACCATGCGCTCTACCGCGCCGGAATCGCGCAAATCCACCTGGATGCACTGACAAGCTCCGCCCATTTTTTCGATCTCTTGTTCTAATTCCTGCGCCGTTTGTTCGGACTTGACATAGCTTCCTGTCACGCGCCATCCCATCTTGGCAAATTGTAAGGCACAGGCGCGGCCAATGCCACGCGTTGCACCGGTAATAATTACTGATTTTTGCATGATCTATCCCTTTCTCAAACAAAAAGAGGGGCGGAAAAACAACCGTCCCTCTTTTTTGTGTTATTCCGATTAGATGGAAACAGTCTGTGCGACTTCGTACAGCTCCTGATTCAGATCCTTGCTCATGTTCAGGCCTTCCTCGATGTCGTAGTCTGTGATCTCGTTGTTGCGCGAGCAGACAACACGATTGGATTTGCCCTCTACGAGGATCTTCACAGCATGATAGCCCATACGAGTTGCCATCACACGGTCACGAACGGTCGGAGAGCCGCCACGCTGTACATGACCCAGAATGGTCACGCGGGCATCAATACCAGTCGCCGTGTGAATGCGGTCTGCAACATCCTGTGCATTGCCGACGCCCTCTGCCACGATAATAATATGATGCTTTCTGCCGCGAATACGGTTTGCACGCATCTTCTTGACGATGGATTCTTCAAAGTCCAGCTCGCGCTCCGGCAGCAGAATTGCCGTTGCACCGCAGGCAACACCGACATCCAGTGCCAGATGACCGGCACGGCGTCCCATTACCTCAACAACCGAACAGCGTTCATGAGACTGCATCGTATCGCGCAGCTTATCGACTGCCTGAATGGCTGTATTGCAGGCCGAGTCAAAACCAATGGTATAATCCGAGCATACAATATCGTTATCAATGGTGCCCGGCACACCGATTGCCGGAATGCCCTTGCGAGACAGAGCCTGCGCACCGCGGAAGCTACCGTCGCCGCCGCACACAATCAGACCATCCAGTCCCATGTACTGTGCGTTATCTGCTGCCTGCTGCAGGCCTTCTTCTGTCAGCATTTCCAAGCAGCGAGCCGTGTACAACATGGTACCACCCTTTGAGATGATGCCGTCAACGCTTCGTGCGCCCAGCTCAACAATATCGCCGTTAATCAAACCGCGATAACCGCGTCGAATGCCGAGACAAGAAATGCCATATGCTGCCGTTGTACGAACAACTGCACGAACAACCGCATTCATGCCCGGTGCATCGCCGCCACTCGTCAGGACGCCAATTCTTTTGATCTGCTTTGCCATGATGTGTTTCCTCCGATCCTGCTTTTTGCTCTGAATGCCTTCCCGTATTTCAGCGCAAAAAGTTTTTCAGCTTGATAAATGAAATGATGTATGCATGTATGGTTCCATTTCACAGATCCGGTCGTTTCCCATTCTCCATCGGATCTTCATTTCATTATAACATTTTCTTCGCCAAGAATAAACCTTAATTTGTCTAGGAAAAGTAAATTGTTGTACACCCACATAGACGGAGCCGCTCGCAGCGTCTTCCGCGTATCCGCACAGAACAAATACACCGGTAAATCCCCGCGATATTGACCGAGCAGGGCTTTGACTTCCGGCAGTTTCGGATCATCCATGCTGCTGATGCGCAGATATAACTTGTGCCGACAGCCGCCAGACGCCGCATGGTTCTGCTGCGGCGCCTGCCTCGATGCTTCTCGGCGTCTGGAAGAGCCGCGTTCCTGCAGAGCTTCGCGTGCTTGTTCCAAATACTGCTCTTCTAGCGGATACACCGCAGACGGCAGGATTTTTGGCGCTTCATCCTCGCGCGCATCAATGTGTCCGGCAATCCACACCGTTTTATCCTCGCGCAGCCAGTCGCCCGCCTGCTGCAATACCGAAGAAAACGCAATTAGCTCTACGGATCCCGTCAAATCTTCCGCCGTCACATACGCCATCATGGTGTTGTTTTTGGTGGTTTTCATGCGGACCGATGTGATAACAGCTGCCAGGATAACGTGCATACCGTCCTGATATTTGGGCGGCTCAACGCTCTGCCGCTCGCTCGACAAATCCTCTGCAATTGCCCGAACTGTCGCACAATCCGCCTGTTCAATGAGGTCTCGATAGTCATCCAGCGGATGCCCGGACAAATACAAACCGGTCGTTTCTTTTTCCATCGAGAGCAAATCACGCTTGGATAGCTCCGGCACATCGGGAATGTGAATGGTTTCTTTTTTCTCCTCTGCGCCCATGCCAAACAAATCCATCTGCCCTGCAATATTTTTCTTTGTCGCACTGGCAACGTCATTGAGTACCGCGTCATATACCCGCAGCAGCTGGCTTCTGCGATAGCCCAGCGAATCAAATGCGCCGGATTTCACTAAGCCTTCCAGCGCACGGCGATTGAGTTCCTTCGGATACATGCGGTCGCAGAAATCCTCAAACGATGTAAACGCACCGCCCTGCTTACGCTCCTGCTCCATTTCTTTTAAGAAGCCGCGTCCGACATTGCGGATTGCCGCGAGACCAAATCGGATATTGCCGTCCGATACTGTGAATCCCTCGCAAGACGTATTGACATCCGGCGGCAGAACCTTGATTCCCATTGCCCGCGCCGCACCGATATATTCTGATACTTTAGGAGATGTTTCCAACACACTCGTCAGCAGTGCTGCCATGTATTCCTGTGGATAATGGCATTTCATATATGCTGTCTGATAGGACACGACAGCATAGCAAACGGCATGTGCCTTGTTAAAGGCATAGTTGGCAAAGTCCATAATCTCATCGAAAACGGATTCCGCTGTCTGTTCATCGACACCGCGCTTAATCGCACCGTCAATGCCCAATTCCTCGTTGCCGTAAATGAAATTGGTCCGTTCTTTCGCCAATTCCTTCATTTTTTTCTTGGACATCGCGCGGCGCACCATATCTGCCTTGCCAAGAGAGTATCCCGCCAGCACGCGGAAGACTTCCATGACCTGTTCCTGATAGACCATACAGCCATAGGTGACGTCGAGAATGTCTTTTAACAGCGGATGCTTGTATTTTACCTGTGACGGATCATGCTTGCACGCGATATAGCGCGGAATTGACTGCATCGGGCCCGGCCGATACAGCGCGACAACAGCGGTAATATCTTCAATCGAATGCGGCTTGAGTCCTGTGACAACATTGGTAATGCCCGCACTTTCGAGCTGGAATACACCCGCCGTTTTGCCCTGCGCCAGCATCGCATAGGTCGCATCGTCATTCAGAGAAATAGCATCCAGATGAAAATCCGGATACGCCCGCTGCACCATTTTTTCCGCATCGGAAAGCACGGTCAGATTTCGCAGACCCAAAAAGTCCATCTTGAGCAAGCCCAGCTCTTCCAGCGTGGTCATAATAAACTGTGTGACCAGATTGCCGTCGTTGGCGGCGAGCGGAACATAGTGATCGACCGGTTCATTGGTAATGACAACACCAGCTGCGTGCGTAGACGCATGGCGCGGCATTCCCTCCAAGCTGCGTGCCGTGTCAATGAGCTTGTGTACCGTCTCATTACTCTCATACATTTGCCGCAGCTGCTCGGATGCCGCCAGCGCTTTATCAATCGTAATGTGCAGTTCTGTCGGGATCAGCTTTGCCACCACATCGACATCACCATACGGAATGTTGAGCGCACGACCGACATCCCGAATCGCATTGCGCGCTGCCATCGTGCCAAACGTCACGATCTGTGCGACATGATCCGCGCCATATTTTCGCGTGACGTAATCAATGACTTCCTGTCGGCGCTCATAACAGAAATCCACATCAATATCCGGCATACTGACGCGTTCCGGATTCAAAAATCGTTCAAAATACAGCGAATACTGAATCGGGTCAAGCGTCGTAATATCCAGACAATAGGCAACCATCGAGCCTGCCGCCGAGCCTCTGCCCGGGCCGACCGGAATGCCGTGCGTCTTGGCGTAGTGAATAAAATCCCATACGATCAAGAAATAATCGACAAATCCCATGCGCTGAATCATGTCCAGCTCATACTGCAATCGCTCACGCTTTTCCGTGTCATTTGGGTCATAGCGTCGGTCAAAGCCTTCCATACACAGCTTGTGCAGATATTCTTCCGCCGTATATCCCTCCGGCACATCAAACGATGGCAGGTGGTACTGTCCAAACGTAAAGTCCAGATTGCATTTATCGACGATTTCCATCGTATTGGCAATCGCCTCCGGATGGTTGGGAAACAGTGCCGCCATTTCCTCCTCGGATTTCAGATAAAATTCTTCCGTCTCAAATCGCATTCGATCAATATCATCGACGGTTTTTCCGGTCTGAATGCACATGAGAACATCCTGCATATGCGCGTCCTCTTTGCGCGTATAGTGCGCATCGTTGGTCGCCACGAGCGGAATGCCCGTCTCTTCCGCAATGCGCATGACACCGCGGCACACATCGTCATCCTCTGTCAGATGATGATCCTGAATTTCCAAATAATAATCTTCGCCAAAGACTTCCCGGTAGTTCAGCGCCGTTTGTTTGGCGCCCTCATAGTTTTGCTGCAAGATTTTAGATGCCACTTCACCTGCCAGACACGCAGACATAGCAATCAGACCGCTGTGATATTGCTTGAGCAGCTCCCAATCAATGCGCGGTTTATTGTAAAAGCCCTCGGAAAACGACAGGCTGACCATGTGAATCAGATTGCGATAGCCCTCTTCGTTTTTGCACAGCAAAATCAAATGATAGGGATTGCTGTCCAAGTGATGATCCTTGTCAAACCGTGTCCGGCGTGCGACATACACCTCACAGCCAATGACCGGCTTGATGCCTGCCGCCTTCGCCGCACGATAAAAATCAATGACGCCATACATCACACCGTGATCGGTAATGGCAATGGCGTCCTGTCCGAGCTCCTTCACATGCTCCATCATATTGCCAATCCGGCAGGCGCCGTCCAGCAAGCTGAATTCCGTATGTACATGTAAATGTGCAAAGCTCATGAATGTTCCTCCTGTACTGCCGCCTTTGCCAATGCCACAATGCGCTTGAGCCGATGGCTCATGCCCGGCTTGGACAGCGGCGGCTGTGATTGTGCCGCCAATTCGTTCAGGCTCATCTCTGGATGCTCCAGCCGCAGGCGAATGGTCTCATGCATCGCATCGGGAAAAATCTCCCAGCCTCCCTTGTTCAGTGCCTGCTGAATGACGGCAATCTGTTCTGCTGCCGCATTGGATGCCTTGATGACATTAGCGGTTTCGCAATTGACACGGCGATTGACCTTATTGCGCAGCTGTTTTTCTACCTTTGCCTGCATCAGCTCCATGGCGGCGCGCTGTGCGCCGATCAGCGTCAAAAAATCCTCTGTGCCCGCTTCATCCTTCCAATACAGCAGAGAAACCGTCTTGCGCATGGCAAATTTGGGATTAAAATTCATATCCAGCAGCAAGCTCATGACTTCTCGGCTCAGCGCATGATGAGAGGTCGCCAATTCCAGATGGATTTTTTTATCCGGCCCTGCAACGGTTCCCGCCGCGAGAAAAACACCGCGCAGAAATGCGGCGCGGCAGCAATCCTCTTCGATGATATTGCGATTGAGGTGATAGGTCATATGATACTGCCAGTCGTAGCCGAGCTTGGCAAAAATGCGTTTGAGCTGCTTTTCTTCGGTAATTTTCAGCGTCATCCGTCCGCCAGCGCCTTTTTCCTGCGACTGTACCGATGCACTGAAGGCACGGGTCAGCAGCGGCGGCACGCGCTTTGCCAGCGCTTCATTCGCTGTCACGATAGAAATTTCCGTATGCGAGAACGTGTGCGCAAACAGCAGCAGCCCATAGGCCTCCGCTACCGCGCAGCACTCCCGACTGACAGGAATTGCGCACAATTCTGTTTTAGTCTGCGCTGAAAACGACATGCGCAATCCTCCTTAAATCTTTCCCGGGTCCGTCTCACGCGCCAGCATATCGTATGCGCCGTAAATGCCTTCGCGCACGCAGCAGCGGCCAAACACATTGACAACCGCCTGTGCCAGCAGCGCCGGATCATGCCGCGCCAATTGGCTGCCGCCTGCAATGAGAGGGAATCCATACATTTCGACACCGGCCTCTCGGAACCGCTGCATATCGATTTCCACCGGCTCCGCATCCTCCGTCTTATACCGTGCCTGAATCGGGTCCGGTACCGGTGCGGTGTTATAAATACACGCATCGACCAGATGCGGCGCGCTGTGCTGCAGCAGTGCATGGAGATGATCGAATGCCGTATAGCCTTCGGTCTCGCCGTCCTGTGTCATAATATTGAGCACATAAATCTTTGGTGCCTTGCTCTGTTCCAATGCCTGCACAATACCGTCCACCAGCAAATTGGGAATAATACTGGTATACAGACTGCCTGGCCCCAGAATAATCATATCTGCCGATAAAATCGCATCAATGGCGTGCGGCAACGCTTTTGGCCGCTCCGGCTCCAGTCGTACCTTGTGAATTCGACAATTCTGCTGCTTTTTCTTGGCAGCAATCTTGGACTCACCGACAACACTGGCGCCGTTTTCAAAATCCGCCACCAAATTCACATTGGCATTGGTCACAGGAAGCACCTTACCGGTGACAGCAAGTACTTCGTTCATGCGCGTCACAGCTTCTTCAAACGAGCCTGTGATGCCATTGAGCGCAGCGAGGAACAAGTTGCCAAACGACTGTCCCTTATTGATGCCCTCCGGAAACCGATAGTTCATCAGTTCCATCATGGTCGGCTCAGTATTGGCGAGGGCGGTAATGCAGTTGCGAATATCGCCCGGCGGCAGCATACCGAGATCTTCTCTCAGCACACCGCTGCCGCCGCCGTCATCGGAAACCGACACAATGGCTGTAATATTTTCTGTATATGTTTTGAGTCCGCGCAGCATCGTAGAAAGACCGGTTCCGCCGCCAATGACGACAATTCGCGGTCCCAAGCTGCGTGCGGATCGAATGCTCTGCTGATTTTGCCGCTTGCGCAGGCCAAATTTTCTCGCGGCGCGCAGCGTGCGAAGATACAGCTTTTGATAAAATGGTCTCGCCATTTTTTATCCTTTCTGACTATCTCTATGCGTGGCTGTGGTCATCACATGATTGTCCAGCAAGTGTTTGTTTACGGCCTCTGCAATCGCAACCGAGCGATGGCGCCCGCCGGTGCAGCCGATGCCGATGGTGAGCACAGCTTTGCCCTCTTTGGTATACTGCGGAATCAAGAAGTCAAGCAGCGGGAACAGATAATCCAGATACCGATCCGCCGTGCCGTCGCAGAACACGTAATTTCTGACGCGCGGGTTCTGTCCTGTCTTTTCGCGCAGGCTGATTTCATAGTACGGATTCGGCAAAAAACGCACATCAAACACGAGATCTGCATCCGCCGGTATGCCGTACTTAAAGCCGAACGAAACGACATTGACGCGCAGCAAACCGCCTTCTTTTTTTCCGGTTACCAGAGAAATAATGGTTTCCCGCAGCTGAGAAACCTCTAACCGAGTCGTATCCACCACAAAATCCGCCCGCATCCGCACGGATGACAGCAGCTCACGTTCGCGCTCAATGGCGTCTACCATGGTCACACCATCTACCATGAGAGGATGCTTGCGGCGGGTCGCCTTATAGCGGTTGATGAGAATCGGCGTCGCCGTATCCAAATAGATGATTTTGTATTCGCATCCAATGTCCTTGATTCGATCGCAGGCCGCCTGCAAGTGTACAATATCCTTTCCGGCGCGCACATCGACAGCCAGCGCCACGCGTTCATATTTTCCGCCTGTTGCCGCCATACAGATTTCAGCAAATGCCGGAATCAATGCCACCGGCATATTATCCACGCAGTAATAGCCCAGATCTTCCAGAGTCGCCATTGCTCTTGATTTTCCCGATCCGGACATGCCGGAAATGATATAAAAGTTCATGCTCTTGCAGTCCTTTCCCCTTGATTGATGTCTTACAGCAGTCTGACTTCCGGTTCCAGCTCTACGCCAAACTGACGCAGCACTTCTCCCCGTACATGGTCAATCAGCGCGAGGACATCCGCACAGGTTGCGCCGCCGCGGTTGATAACAAAACCGGCGTGCTTCTCGGACACCTGTGCGCCGCCAACCGTATATCCCATCAAGCCGGCATCCTGAATCAGCTTGCCGGCAAAATATCCCTCCGGACGCTTAAATGTGCTGCCTGCGCTCGGATAATTGAGTGGCTGCTTGTCGCGTCTGCGCTGAGAAAAGTCATCCATTTTTGCCTTAATTTCCACCGGATCACCGGTTTGCAGCTGTAAGGTAGCAGACAGCGCTACCCACTGCGGATGATCCTTGTATGCACTGGTACGATAGCCAAAAGCGTGCTCTTCCCCGGTCAGGGTGCCGATGGTGTCGGTCTGCGCGTCATAATAGCGCGAAGAGACCACGACATCCGCCATCTGTCCGCCGTAAGCGCCGGCATCCATGAACAGCGCACCGCCTAACGAGCCAGGAATACCGCCTGCGAACTCCAGGCCGGTCAACTGATTTTTCAGCGCTTCGCTCGCCAAAACGGACAGCAGCGCGCCGGTCTGCGCCTGCACCGTCGTGCCATTGATGTGCACCTCTCCGTACTCCGTGCCAAGGCACAGCACAACGCCGCGGATGCCTTCATCGCGCACCAGAACATTCGAGCCATTGCCAAGAACGGTGAGCGGCAGCTGTGCCTGTCTTGCCGCCTTGACGGCGCTGCAAACGGCACGTTCAGTCTTTGGCATAACCAGCAAATCCGCCGGTCCGCCGATGCGGAACGAGGTATGCCGATTCATCGGCTCCTTGGTATAGAACGCCAACTCATCTGCCGGGCATTCCAATTTCGACTTAAATTCTTCTATCATAAAAAACACTTCATTCCTTTAATCTCAAAATACATGATTTCTCCATGCTTTTCATACATTTTTATTATATCATGCACGGCGCAAAATCGGAACACAATCCGCATATTTTGCATCAGATTTTCAAATCTCCTCTTGTTTTTCTGTTCGCAGTCGCATACAATAGAAACACACCTGAATTTTTTTGCAATATTTCGGAGGTTTTCGTTTATGATTTATACAGTGAGCGATCTGCACGGCTGTCTGGAAGATTGGCAGACCCTATTGGACACCATTCATTTTTCCGATCAGGACACCATGTTTGTTCTGGGCGACTGCGTCGATCTCGGTCCGGATCCGATTGGTCTCCTGCACGACATGATGGAGCGTCCCAATGTCTTCCCAACCCTCGGCAACCACGAATTGTCTTTCGTCCGCAGTGTGCAGTCTCTCCCGCCGGAGGCAACTGTTGACAACTTCATGGACTATCTGGACGATGATGCCCGCGCGCAGCTGTCCAAGTGGGCAGCAGACGGCGGTCAGCGCACGCTGATCCAGTACCTCTCTCTGGACGAAGAAGGCAGAGAAGCCATCCTCGATTACATCGGCGAGATGACGCTGTACGAAGAAGCCGAGGCAGACGGTGTTTCATTTGTGCTGACGCACAGCGGCATCACAGGCTTCGATCCGGAACAGCCGCTGGACGACTATTCTCCGGCAGATTTCCTCAATGCGAATCCGACGCCGGGCATGGAATATTTCTCTGACCGCACGGTTATCGTCGGACATACCCCGACCTATCTGCTGCGCGGCGGCAAAGCCGGTCACATTCTCGACGACGGCGGCATTATCTACATCGACTGCGGTGCCGCACACAAGGATGTCGGCGGCCGTGTCGGCTGTCTGCGCCTGGATGACTTTGAAGAATTCTACGTCTGACATCTGAAAACAGAAAAAGCCGTTCGGCAGTGTGCGAGGCACCTATGCCGGACGGCTTTGCATTTGCTCCGATTACGAATTATTCGGAATGCCCATGGATTTCATCATGCGCTCATTGAGTTCCTTCGCCGCATTATAGCCCATCGACTTATGACGATGATTCATGGCAGCAACTTCAATGATAACCGCAAGATTTCGACCCGGACGTACCGGAATCGTCAAAGACGGGATGCGCAGACCCAGAATATCCGTGTACTGGTTGTCCATGCCAAGACGGTCATACATCTTGCCCTCTACCCACTGTTCCAGATTGATAATTATATCGACACGCTCGGTCTCTTTAATGGCACCCATACCAAAGATGCGGCGCACATCGACAATGCCAATGCCGCGCAGCTCGATAAAGTGACGAATAATCTCCGGTGCACAGCCGACCAGTGTTCGATCGGATACGCGCTTGATTTCAACCGCATCATCCGCAATCAAACGGTGACCGCGCTTGACCAGCTCGATGGCGGTCTCGCTCTTACCAACGCCGCTGTCGCCCAAAATCAAGATACCTTCGCCGTACAGCTCGACCAACACGCCGTGCAGGGTAATGCGCGGTGCCAGCGATACCTTCAGCGATGCTACCAGCGCACTGGTAACCGACGATGTAAACTCATTGGTGCGGAGCACGGCGACGTCATACTTCTTTGCCGCCTCAATCAGCTCCGGGAACACTTCAATATTTCTCGTGACGATGACGGCCGGAATGCCGGTCGCGCACAGCTTTTCAAAAATATCCATGCGCTTTGCCTCGTCGAACTGTTCTACATAGGCGTTTTCCGCCTTGCCCATAATTTGCAGGCGCTGCGGCTCAAAATAATCAAAAAAACCGGCGAGCTGCAAGCCCGGACGATTGACATCATCTGTTGTGATTTCTATTTTCTCGAATCCTTCCGGTCCATAAATCAATTCAAACTGGAATTCTGTGATTAACTGCCCCAGCGTAACGCTGAATTCTTTCAGTTGCATGATTAGCAGCCCCCTCATTTTGGATTTTTCTGTATGAACAGTAACAATATTGCTTTTATTATAACGGATTGCCCGATTACATGCAAGCCAGCACAGACTTTTTTCTCTCTCGACGGATTTTTTTGTCTATAGCTATTGCAATTTTGCGAAACGTATGATATTATAATATCCGTTACTCAAATGATTACAGATAAGGAGGTGCAGGAAAGATGGCAAAGTGTGAAGTTTGCGGCAAGGGCGTAACCTTCGGTATCAAGGTTTCCCATTCTCACAGACGTTCCAACCGTACTTGGAAGCCGAACGTTCGTCGCGTTAAGGCTGTCGTTGCTGGCACTCCGTGCCATATCAATGTTTGCTCTCGGTGCCTCCGCTCCGGCAAGGTTACTCGCGCAATCTAATTGATATAAAACGGTTGATGAAGCTCTCTATGGAAATAGAGGGCTTTTTTCATGCCCATTTTGCAAATCAAAACCACCGGTTGAACCGGTGGTTTGACCAGGCCCTATAAGGGCCCTAT
>CAVAJF010000027.1:0-34403 GCA_963588905.1 Eggerthellaceae bacterium | reverse complement strand
CGCAGCTCGTAAATCGCAGCTCGTAAATCGCAGCTCGTAAATCGCAGCTCGTAAACAAGACTTTCTTATTAAGAATTTTACCACAAATAGTAAGTAATTTTACATCGCTTTTTCCGTATAAACTATCGGTTTTCCGAAATAAATAGGCTTTTTCGCATGATTTTGGTGGGATCTGGCGAGCGAATATGTGTAAAGGTAGTATGGTTTACAGATCGTATTTTTACTTAATTTGTTAGATTAATTTGCAATTTTCTGTCTTTTTCCTTTTAATAAGGATTTATCTTTTCAACTAGCTCATATACTTTTTTTGATAAACTTTCTCATAATATTATTACCTGAATACTCCTTACTCCTTGCATCCCGTACTTGATGATTGACAATCATTTTTCCAGTATTTAGATTATACTTTCTCACACGATTATTATATACAAAGGTAATATCATCTTTATCAAGAAATATGCATTTAAGTCTTCGATTTATAAGACTCTGATGCGGAAAGCTCTCCAATACTGCGACAAACATCCAACCCTTTGCTTGCCGCTTGAAAAGAAGGATGTTTCTGATTGGATTATCTAATACTATAAAAATATGATCCTCAAAAATGACTACGTTCTTTGCATAATTCGGAAGAATAACTTCAAACGTATCATCAATCACTAAATCATGTGTTTGTCTTATCGTAACAGTTATCCCGCCATCTTGGAAAATTCTTGGTTTCAATTCTCTCTGAGGCAGTGCAATTTTATTGTCAACTTTTTTCGGTTTCGTCCAAATGTTATCCGTTCGAAAAATATGATAATTCTTTATGTTCAAACTTTTTACTAATTTAGTCATGTTTTGGAGATCATTCAGGCCGTAAATTCCAAAATACCAGTGTGCATTTTCCGCGCTTTTTCTTACTTCAATAAAGTAGTCCCAATCGACTGGCGAGATTGAATGTCCAATCACAACAATCTGATCAGTGCACGTCAAACCATCAAAGAAATCATGATGTTTTTTAATGATTTCCTGACTGTTCTTGGTTAAATCTTCATCATACTGTCCGATTAAATCAAGCACATTGTCTTGTGCTACATCAATCACAGCCTGACGATAAGTTCGCGGCGTCCTGCTTTTCTCATAAAAATTCTCTGCCGCTCCTGGCTTGTGCCCAAGAATCAATTTTTTCTTCTTTTTTCTGCTTCCATGAATGTAACAGACATCTTTTACGCCATACATCGTCTCAATAAATTCTGTATAGTTAAAATTGAGAACCTTTCCTTGGGGATGAATAAGGCAGTTCAGCGGTCGATCATCAGTTCCAATCTCAAGACGCTCAATCCATCTGCGAAAGGTTGGCTGAAGATTATTTACTAGATTGGCTATCGGTGCTGCTGCAGCTTCCACAGCCATATAGAACTCCGCAGCACCGCCATCTTCATCATCATAAAACCCGAAATCGTCAAGCCACATATCGACAATGTTTCTACTTCCCATCAATTCGAGGTTCAAAGTGCCGAGCGCATTTTCAAAATCTGCCCATATGTCTTTTGCAGTTAATACTGTTTCGAGATCATATCGAAGGCCGTTATTCTTTCCAAGACTATCGCGGAAGTTGTAATAGCTTGAAGGAACCCTGTGCATCAAATCAAAGCCATTTCCTATAATGTAAAGTGTATGTGTAGAAAGGGTTATGTCTTCCATCGAGATAGGCTTATATGCTTTAATTTCCGTCTCAAATAATTCCTGCTCTCGTTTCTTTTGTTCTTTCCATTTTAAGTTTTCAGCTTGTTTTTGGATTCTTGCCTGTTCCTCATGCCACTTTTTACTGCAAACACGGCAGTAAAAATAATGAGTTTCACTCAGAAATTGTTTTCCACAAGTTTTACAAATCTTTATTTTCATAGCTTAGACCTCAATTCTTTGCCACCAAGATAATAGCCGCAAAGAAGGTTACTCCGAAATATACTGAAAGCCATGGTTTCCCATGGCTTTCAGTATATCACAAACTAGTTGTATAAAAAAGCATCTTAGACTTTTTTCGAAACTGTCTATGTAGCTATTTACTTCAAGTACTCTTCCGCACTCTTGCGAATTTCAGCTTCTATGGCCTCAGCACCGTCAAGCACACCCAGCCTGATGCAGATGGTGCGCTGATTGCTGAACTGGATGAGGAAATCTATACCATCCTGAAACACAGGATGTGTACATAAATAAAATTTTTTTTGGGGATATCATCCAGCCCTTGCAGCCACTTCTTCAGTTCTTTCTCTTTTGCCTTTGCTGCTCTGCCGGCCACTGTTGTCTTCGGTGACGCCGGGTTGCTTTCCGTGTAATGCTCGTAAATCAAATCCAGCAGATTCTCCACTGGCGGGTAATACTCCGGCTCCGTTTTCTTCATGTACTCTTCCAGTATTTCTTTCAGTTTTTCTATAATGCTTTCGTCCTTTCCAACCGTGATCAATACATTCCGCTCTCCGGTTGTGATGGATGTTACCTCACAGTTCTGTACATAGCAACTGGATTTTTCATAAAATCCAAACACATTAACACCTGGTCAAAAAATCTGAGAAGTCCAAGAAATCTAAGAAGTTCAACCGCCCATTCTTATTTCTCATGTTTTCCGGTACTTTTCTTCGGATGCTTCATCTTCTCCTTTACCTCATCCGGCACATCGATCAGACCGAAACGATAGAACATCCCATATATGTAGGTCACGCCCCGGATGTCGCCCAGAGCCTTTGGCCGCTCCACTACTTTCTCTTTAATATTCCCCAGAGCCAGCATCACAGAACTCCATGCCAGACTCTTGCTCTTCTCCCGCCTGTCGATCCACAATTCTTTCGTGTACTCGCCGTTCCTACCTTTCCGCACTTCGTAGGAAAATGGCAGTCCGGAGTAAGTTTTAAATTTTACCCCAGCATAGGCCAGAACCACACCCCAGAAGTTTTCTTCTGTCGAATCGGTCTGCCACCGCTTCATCGCTCTGTATCTCCGCTGCCGCTCTGCTCCAACGCTGATTTTCTCTTTTTCTGCGGTACTTGGGAAGTAGACACCTTTTTTATATGGCAGGTACGAGGTGACAGAGGCTTTGGAAAGTTTCAGGGTATTTGCGGTTGAAAGTATGGGGGTTTTGTAGTCTTGTGTTTCTCTGTACTCCTCAAAGGTATCCTGTACCTTCTCCGCCACATCCGATTCATACACACCGGCCGTGATGAGCAGCTTTCTCACCTTGATAGGGTTCAGATTCAGCGCATCGGCGATGGCCTGCAGGGAGGTGTTTGAATTATAGCGAACCACAGTAGCATCCATCTGCTCTTTCAGATTCTTCCCAGCATCGAACTCCGGCTTTGACTTCTTCCGGTCACCACCGGACTTGCGTATTTTTCCCACAGTGCCCTCCTTTTATTTCCGTCATAAACTATATAACCGACTTCAAAATATACCGTGTGAACTCCCGAAGTTCAGTTGTCCACACGGCAAATTTCTTATTTCAGCTTTTCGAGAATCTCATTTGCACCCATGCCACTGGCCAGCAACTTTTTCAGCACTTCTTCGGCCTCGGCCTTCTTTGCTTCTTCGGCGGCCTTCTTGTCAGCAGCGGCTTTCTCGGATTCCAGCTTGGTCAGTTCCTTCTGGGCAGACTTAAGAGTAACTTTCTTCTCTTTCAAGTCAGCTTTCAGAGTGTCGATGTTGGCCGTGATGGAAGCGATCTCGGTGTTCAGGGACGCAATAGACTCCTGCTTTTCTACAATCTGGGATGCAAAATCAGTAGTGTGCTTGGGACGGTTTTTGCTGCCTTTCGTTCTGGGCATAGGATGTATACCTCATTTCTGTATTAATGTGGCTTAAGTATAGCACTGCATGGATATGAGGGCAATATTACCTTAGCGAATACTACCATTCGCTACAGATTCCTCTATGAATTTTTGAAACTCATTAATCTCCGCAGCTTTGACATAATATCCGAGATTAGTCATAACCCTTATACTTGACTCAACAACTTGTGTTGATGTTGGAATTGTTTTTACAACAATGTCACCTCGCGCGTCATACTGAGGTCCTGCAAATAGAACTCCCAGTAACATTACCCTAGAAGAACCAAAATAAGAATTTCCATGTTTATCTCTATAGCTTCCCTCATTTAAAATATAAATGGGAGATCCAGATGAGCCCGGAAAACATGCCATATCAACGAGTCCTATGCCATCCTCATTAAAATCCACAGCTGGATGAGCAGCCGTGTATCCCTTTCTAAAAATAGGATAGTTATTTCTTGCATCTGCCAATCCTATAGGATATCCAACCATAACAAGTTCTTCCAGTGCCGAAAGCTCTTTAAGCTTTTCATCTGTTGCTAGAATCCCTGCATCATCAGCTATGTAAAACACTTTTTTCCCACAAGCCGCTTTAACCTGTTCAAATACTGGATTAACAAAGGTAAAACAAAGATCTTTTGTTGAGTGAAAATACCAGTGTGCATTAAGTTGAATTCCTATACTACTGTTGGATTCACCATCTCCATCTTGCAAATGCAGATGAAATTTAACATTTTCGTCCTGTTTATAATTAACAACATGTTTATTGGTAATAATCGCAGGATATCTAGCTTCGCCAACCACAAAATTATAGAAAAAGCCTGTTCCTGTGCCAGATGCTGTTTCAAGGCGAACTGTATTAAACATCATTTGTTCAGAGATAGATTCTGGTTTCATATACAAATCCTCCCTACTTTCTTTTCTCACATCTTCGCCGATTATAAGATCGTTGCCTGCTGCTCACCACGAAGAGGTGTGTGACTTATCAAAAAGATTTTTGATTTATTCGAGCAGCGTAGGGAGCTGTTGCTCCCAGTATATCACAGTTTCATCTCTTTTTACAGACGTTTTCTTATCTTCATTATCCCCTAGTAGCACACACCACCAATCACTCCGCCGACTGTGTTGTAGAAGATGTCCGACAGCTGGAACGTACCCAGACGCAGCAATAACTGCAGCATCTCTATTACCACCGAAAAGAGAAATGCTATCTTTCCGCTTTGCCACAGGATTTTCTTCCAACCCTTCCCCGCTTTCTCCTCGAACGTCCACATAACCATTCCACTAAACGGCACCATCATGATCACGTTCTCAATGCACTCGGTTGTCAGCTTTCTCTCGCCGTTCACTGTCTCCCAGATGCCCCAGCCGCCCATGACGTTACTCAATGGGGTCATCCATAGGTTACGATTTAGCAATGTTCTGAATAGTATCAAGCTACTTGCAAAGGCTAATAACCATACTTTACGGAAGAACACACTCTCTTTGAATTTCTGATACCATGTCACTATGGCACTCTTCCAACCTTTGCCGGCTTCGGTAGGTTCATAAGCATATAAGTAGAAAAACATGGCAAGGAAAGAAAGTAAGATTGAGAAACCGAACGGCTCGTAGAAGGCGGTTAAGACGTTCGTGAGGATTTTGGAGAATACTTTTATCATATTACAAATCACTGAACAGTTTTCATATCTCGAATCATTCTTCGATACGACTCTTCCAAATTGATTTCTGGTTTCCATCCCAATCCTTGAAGCTTGTCTGAATTAAGTTTCATCTTCGTGTCTGCGGCATATCCGAATGTGTTCGATTCTGGTATATCAAAAACAACTTTAATTTTTCCATCAGCAATCTTTTCACATACCATTTTAGCCATTTCAGCAATCGTTGTGTGCGACGCCGGGTTTGACACATTATATGCTTCTCCATCTTTTCCTTTCAGAAGGATAGTTAAAAGTCCAATCACACAGTCCCTAATATAACAATAATTTCCCTCAGACTGTCCTTTTGTATGAAGAACAATATCTTTTTGAGTAATGACACTCCTAGCAAATTGAGCAAACACTCTATTCTCACCCGGCAGAATTCCTGCACCAAATGTTTGCGCTAATCTTGCAATTTTAACTGGAACATTATACTCCGAAAGATAAGCAACACACATATTCTCACAGAGTCGTTTGCTCTCTGGATAGTTGCTGCGCACTTTCAAGGGATCTATAAAGCCAAGATCCTTTTCAGTTATATCGTGTACATCAGATTCAAACGATCCATACATTTCCATAGAGGAAACATAAACAACCGATCTTACCCTTTTATCTTTTGCTAGTTCCAATACATTTCTTGTGCCATCTATCGCAGTAATTAAAGTTTCAACAGGATTATCGACCATAATTTTAGATGTTGTAACTGAAGCACAATGAATAATATAATCAATCCTTTTATTGATTTGAACTTTCGAAGTTATATCTCCTACAATAAATTCCAAATTTGAAGTCGTTGCCTCTGCATAAATTCTTTTTGCTTTTTCAATATTTCGTACAAATGCAATGACATGAATTTTTCCAATTGCCAATAGAGCTCGTACTAGAGATACTCCTATCAATCCCGTAGCTCCTGTCACTAGAACTGTGCTATTCTCTATTTCTTCATATGGTAAATTTTTATAACAAGCGATATATTTCAAATCCTCTGACAACGCAGTCTTCATCACTCCAAAATTCCTCCCTTCAATTATAATTGCAATGAATTATATATTATTTCCGATTTCTTCTCATCAGAACATATCCTTCAAACATATCAAGATCTTCTTTCGTTGTAATCTTAATATTGGACTGATCGCCATACGCCTGGTATAATGTATCTCCAAGTGCATACATTAAGGATGTTGTATGGGGTTCAATTTTTTCAATCAACCCCTGCTTTTCTGCTCTATTATATACATCTAAAAGATAGCTAAATTTGAATCCGTAAGGGCACGCAATTTGAATATATTTATCTCTATCGACCCATGTCTTACTAGTAGCATTTTCATCATTGCTCCCCAGCAACTGATAGCATGGCGTGGCTGTCACAGCAGATCCTTTATCTTTCATCACGCGAATCACATCATCAACGATTTTATCAGATGTAAACGGTGCTGCCCCATATTGAATCATGATATAATCATCAGGCTTGATTTTATCCTTCAAATTATTAATGCCACTCATTACAGAATCTTGAAAAGTATCTCCTCCATCTGCAACCCACTTCACCTTGCTCAGATCATATTGTTCAATCATGCTCACAAGATAGTCTTTCCAATTCTTATGGCAAACAACCTCTATGGCATCAATCTGAGGATTGTTCTGAAAAATTTCAATTGTATAGGCCAATACTGGTTTCCCCAGCACCTCCACAAATTGCTTCGGACGTCCTGCACCTACGCGAGAGCCAACGCCACCAGCAAGAATTATTGCTGTAATCATTATCCATTTCCTCCATAGCTTTCCAATGCGCAATCGATGAATCTTACCAAATTTCTATAAGATGGCAAGAAGAAAAAGCTGTCATCATCTCCTACGCTGCCCTTATAAAGTCCCCAGCAGAACCAATAGAATGCCGAAATAGGAATAAACGCCATATAATACCGATGTTCATCTTCCGTTAATGTTCTGCCAACAAAAGCCTTTAGATATCGTTCTATCTGTTCATCTGTCCAATCATAACGGCACAAAATACATCCAATATCATTTGCTGCATAGTTTAAACCTGCATACTCCCAATCGATCAGATAAATTTCGCCTTTATCATCATAGAGATAGTTTGGTTCATAAGTATCATTATGGCAAAGAACTAAGCCATACCCTAGCCTTTTAGCATCTGCCTTCACAAGTGGATAAAGCCTTTCTACTTTCTCTACCAGTTCAGAAAACTCTCTCTGTAAATTTCCTTTTGTTGCAGAGGCAATATTCATCAGTTTCTTACCTTCTGCAACATTATCAAAAACTTTTACTGTTTCATCTGTTTTGACCACATGCAAGCGATGTAAATACTCCATTGCAACTGCCAACTGTTCATTTGATTTTTCAAGGTCGCAGTTTTTTGCATTCTGTACATAATGTGATATCTTCCATCCTGAAAGTTCCATATGTATCACGGATTTATCAATGCCTATCTCCTTTGCCGCCAGTTGCGCAAAAAGCTCTGCTTGACGATCAATCAGATTTCCTGCTGTTCCGCCCGGATGACGGTAGACATATTTTTCTCCATTGCACTCAAATGCAAATGAGACATTGGTAAGTCCTGCATTAATCACAGATATATCTGTAATTGAATTAGGATCACATTTTAAAGTCTCACAAATATTTGTGATTATTTCAGAATCCACATTCAAAAGGAACTCCGAATCAAAAGTTCTTAGGTCATCGATACTATCAAATTCCAGAATATCCTCTGACGAGAACTCTTTTTTGTAAAATGTAAGCTGCTGCATATGTTTTGCATAGAATTCTTCCCAAAACATTGATGCAACACCAAAGTCATTTATTTCAGCTTCCATTAACGCTCGAAAAACATAGCTAAACCGTTCATTCATATAGGCGTGTCCAACCATTGCCAGTGAGTCTTTTCCGCCTACAGTCAATTCAGTAATCACATCTGCATCCGAACAAACAACACCAAATTCTCGGAACTTTCCAGTTTGATATGACACAGCACGATATGAATGATTATCCGGATTTTCCTCTATAAATGGATTATTGACAAAGTAATGATCAGCGCAGCAAATGAAGGAATTAGAAAGGTACTGCCTCACCATATATATTGAATAAAGATTGCCTTTCTTTCCAAACTCATTATTTACAACCAAATGAACACCATATTTCTGCTCCAAATAGAAAAATTTCTCTTTCATATAGCCGACAACTATATAAATATCTTCTACTCCAGACTCCTTAAGCTGCTCTATCTGTCGCTCAATTAGCACTTCGCCTTTCACTCGGAATAATCCCTTTGGCTTCTCATATGTAAAAGGCGCAAATCTTGTAGATTTTCCTGCTGCCAATATTATCGCATTCTTCATAACTACTCCTCACATAAAACTATTAAAGAATGTATCCATCCTCTCTTGACCCATATTCTTCAAATCGGTCAATGTAATACATATATGACTTCTTTGTATCGAAGAAAATATCTCCATGTTGGCTCGTTCCTTTTACAGGTTTCATATAGTCACCGTAATTTTCTGTCAAGATTGCATTCCATTCTTTAGGACAAGTAATTCTAACATTCTCAAAATCCAACTCAACAGTCTCATCAAAGTACTTTCTATTCCATGAAAAAATATCATCACGATAATAGAACGCTGAAAGCATTCCCCATTTCTTTGTATTTTTTCCATTGAACATTGAGCACCATTTATCATAATGAGATAAGATTTTTAATACAGCACGATCATCATGATATTTTCTTTTCATTTTCTGATGTAATTTTTCATCATTCAAATTATGCTCTGCATCAGAATAATAATACCGCCCCATATTGATTCTGTTGATTGTTCTCATTGTAATGTATCGGTGAATTCTTTTAAGTATTGGGCTATCTGGAATATTGTCTAATGGAAAAACATCAATAAAAATGCCTTGATTGAATTTGTAGCCTTCTCTCCATTGAATCTGTCTTATAGCAGTAGTTCCATCCATTCGTAACTTGGCGTGACCTTGAAAATACTCAGCATCTGTCCAAGGTGTCTGTAGCTTGCATGCACTTGGAAGTTCCTTAACCGCATATACAAGGAATTTTTCATAATCATTTCGCGGCATTGCAATATCTAGATCATCATCCCAAGGAATAAACCCTTTATGTCTTACCGCACCAAGCAATGTTCCAGCAATAGCAAAATATTTCAAACTATGTTTTTTACATATCTTCTGTACTTCAAGCAGCATCCGAATTTCAATATTCCATACTTCTTTTCTCTTTTCGGAGACTTCAAATCCCCATCTGACATCTTCACTCATATCAAAATTGTCCTCTACTATTTCTTCATTTAAAATGTCACATAAATCTTTTTATGCCAAGTATTAAGCACAATTGATAATATTAAGCTTCCTATAATGCATAGCATATAATTTTTTATGTAACATGTGTTCATTCCAATAATATTCATAAGTGCTCGAATTGCCACATGAGTTAAATATAATTCATAAGACATGCCTCCAAACATTTTTAAACTTGCTGTTGCTTTAATCGGTACAAATTTTAATGCACTCGCTAAAACAAACAGCAAGAAAATTCCCAAAAAACACATAAGAAATCGATTTCCGAGTATTTCAATCAGCCCTTTTGTTTCAGAAATACTTGCAGCTGCCAGCAAAACTGCACCAAAACAAAATCCAAGAACTTCTGTCGGGGTAATCGGCTTCTGACAGTAAACTTTTTTTCCACACCAGCATCCTATAAAGAAAACAAGAAATTTACACAAAAGGATTTCTATATTCACATATATCTGCGAGGTTAACAATCTTGGCACAAATTGAATTGCCAAAGCAGCAGCAGTTAATACGCCAAGTTGTATTTTATCATTCAACTTTGACTTCAAAAGCTTATAAACCATTGGGTAGCATACATATGCGATAATAATAAATAAAACATACCAGTATGTTCTTATTCCTTCTTTGATGAATGTCAAAAAGAATATGTCTTCAAAAAAACAATTCGCAGCTTTTTTCTGGATTACGATATCTACTAGCCACCAATATATTCCGGCAACTATAAAATATGTTGGCAACATTTTTTTAATCTTTTCATCCAAAAGTGCACATAATCATCATCTTTCTGTAGCGAAAAATAAAGTCCAACACCTGACAAAAACAAAAAAAACTCGACACCAACACTACCAATAAATCTATTGTAAATCTGTGCTATAAATCGTTGCCCCCCCCCGCAATCCGATATCAGTACGCTCTCAAAAAAATGAAACAACATAATCGATATAATAGAGACGCCATATATGGTATCTCATTCTTCACTAAAAATGCTCCAATTAGTCTTCAAAGCCATAGATCTGTTCATTTTCCTTTGCCTCAAGGATTGCTCTCATCGTGTAAAAATCTTCTGGTGTTGTAATTTTGATATTCTGGCTCGGACCATCAATCAGGTGCATTTTAAATCCATATTCTTGCATCATCGTACATGAATCGATCCAATTATGCTCTCCTTTTTTCAAAGCTTTTTCATGCGCAGAGAGAATGTCATCCAGCCAAAAAGACTGAGGAGCCTTAGCCACTCTTGAGTTGTTTCTGCTTGGCACATAATCAATAGAAGAATCTGTCTCATTTACAACAAGAATTGTTTCCTTCACTTTTGCCGTTGTTATAGCTGAACCGTAGTTTTGAACAGATTCTATATTATCTGTAATCAATTTTTCCATAATCAAAGGACGAACCCCATCATGAATCAATACAATTGCCTTTTCATTTCCTGCCACTTCTTTTGCAGCCTTCAAGCCATTATATATTGACAATTGACCTGTTTCTCCACCAGGCACTACTTTGCTCACTTTTTCAAGCCGAAATTTATAGAGAAGATTATTTAAGTACGGAATCCAGCTTTCAATGCAAACAACTACAATAGTATCAATCATTGCATGATTTTGAAAGTGTTCAAGTGTATGTACAATAATAGGTTTATTATACATCTCAAGAAATTGCTTAGGCCGTTCCTTGCTGTGCATACGACTTCCAACACCACCGGCAAATATTACAGCTATATTCATCTAGATTTCCTCACTTTCTTCAATGCCTCTGTCAAGAAGCCAATTATTAAACTCTTATTTTCCACGAACGACCAAACACTCACCATAGCCAGAATTCCAATATTTACAGAAGTGCTTGCTTTAAAGTAACCATAGCTTACAACGATACCAATCAATATCATTCGAACAAAGTACATCTTTGGAAAAGACAGCTTAACCAATTTATTCGCATAATATGCTCGCACAGCCATGATAATCAAGTAGGATACAAGCGTTGAGATTGATGCCGCATACAATCCAATAAATCGAATTGCAACAAGATTGATAACAAAGTTAGCTACTGCTCCCAACATCGTAGTCGTTCCTATAATTTTGGATTGCTTATATCCTGTAAATATTCCTCCATACATTGCACACAACGAATTTATAAATATTGCAATCATCAAAATATAAATATGATTATATGCACTGGAATACTCTTTTCCAATCAGCCAGTTAAAAAACACGCTCATGCAGCATATAATTCCTAAGCATAAGCACCCAAAAAACTTGTAGCTTTTCTCTAGCATCCCATTTATAAATTTCTCTTTATCATCGTCGTCTATACTTCTCGCAACCGATTCTGTCCACGCCAAATTAAATACATTATATATAGTTGTATAAATTGTCGGTATTTTATTTGCTGCAGCATATATACCATTACTTGAACTTCCTAAGAAGAAAAGAATAAGCAATCTATCAGACGTATTAGCGATCCACCAAGATATAGCGTTTGGAATTAACGGAAGACTATATGCCAACAGTTCTTTTAATCTTGCAACTTTAATTTTGCTGAATGCTAAGAACCTCCATATCTGTTCTTTTAGCATGATAAAAATCGCAGCAACAAGATTTGATACGCCTAATGCTATTAAAATTGACTCGCCCTTAAAGCCAAAACCAACTATTAAGACAATATTGATAATAAGCGAAATAATAACCAACAGAAAACTACAAATTGAATATGTAACATTATGACCAAAACCTCGCGCCACACTTTGTGCCATAAGATACAATGCTGATGCAGTAAAGCCAAAAAGAAAAAGCCTAAAATATTGTATCGAATAGAAGCGACTAACTATTATAGCAATTAAACAAAATACGACTATATTTATCAGAACAATTGCAAACGAAGTGCTAATAACCTCCTCTTTTCCCTCTTGCTCTTTTTCTCCAATTAAAAATCTAAAGACAGCACCACTTAACTGTAATGTAATTACAGGAACCAATAAACTGATAATAGTTTGCAATACATCTACATTACCATAATCTTCCGTAGTTAACGCAGTTGTATATAGCGGAAGAAGCAAAAAAGTAAATATTTTTGAGCTTAATGTTCCTATTGATAGTATTAATGTGTTTTTAGCAAGTTGTTTTTCTCGATTAACTTTCCCCACAATTTTTCTCCCACTTATAATTCGGATATATAGCGTTGTTCAATTTTTGTATCTGTAAATTTACCCAACGCCTTTTCCAAATCTCCATTGTATATATAATTCGCAACCACTCCGGCAACAATATCGGAGGCTCGTCCTGTTTCTCTAATTTCAAAATTATCCATCATTCGCTTTAAGGAAGTTTCGTACTCATTTGCATTGAATTTTTTTAACTCATCCATAAGCGCATCATTACTAAAAGCATATGGAAAAGGAGTGCTGTCAAATGAAAGCCATACACCGCGTGTTTTTACGTAAGTCGCGTAATCTGTTGCATAAAGAAAAACTGGTTTTTTACTAAGTGCAAAATCAAAAACCATGCTGCTGAAATCTGAAACAAACACATCTGTTGCACTCAATAATGCCGTTGAATCTGCATATTTAGTTACATCAATACAATTATTAAAGTTCGTTAATTTAGATGCATCAGCTTTAATATTCGGGTGCAAACGATATAAGCCAATCCACTTGCCACCAAACTTTTTTTCTAATGCTTCTGCAAAAGAATTCAATTTAAGATCATATGGTGCCAAATCAAATTCATCTCTAAATGTCGGCGCATATAAAACTATATGTGTTTCTTTAGGAATCCCAAGATTTTCTCGTACTGCTTCCGCTTTCTTATTCACATTTTTAAACAGTTCATCATTTCGTGGAAGTCCTGCCTCTAAAATTTTCCCACTGTACCAAAACATATCGTAGATAATTTCAGATGTTTTTTTACTGTTTGACAGCATCAAATCAGTCATTTCCGCATCTACTTTGGCATGTTTAAGATAAAAGGGTGGCAAGTCCTCAACACATTTTCTTTCTACAAGCTTAAAGCCTAATCCACCATGCCATGTCTGCAAATAGAGTTGTCCTTTTTTCTTTTTAGGTGCATAATCTTTCCGACAGTTATCAATCCAGACCTCGGCTGTTGCCAAATAATACATTGATTTCATTGTATAGTACTGTACTTCTTTAATTGATTCCGGAAAGTCCACAACACCATTAGTGTATTTATCTAAAAGCCATACAACTTCAATATCTTTATTATATTCCAATATTTTGTCTACGATATATTTAGGATTATCTCCATACCCTTTTCCATGATAATTACACACTACTATTCGATTCTTCTTTACTGGAAAGAAATAAAAAAACTTTGCAGCAAAGGGGAACAGAATTGTATTCATCTTATGATGTATTTTCCATATATATTTTTTTAGGCTAATGTTCATTTAATCACACCCTTCCGCATTATCATAATTCACAAAGTTCATTTTCATTGCCATTGTAAGCGTCATCGCTAATGGAATTGCAACAGAATTATTAAATGCAGGTTCTGCAATAGAAGATATCAGTAAATATATAAATACGAATAATGCGCTCATATAAAGGTCCAAATTTTCATTAAATAGCCTTTGTATTTTCTTAAACAAAGTAAATAAAATGTAAAAGTAACATACCGTTCCAATTGCACCTGTTTGTCCTAAAATAATAGGCCAGAATTGATCGTCAAAAAAAGTTCCTGTTGCCGAATTTCTCAATTCATATATAAGTTCAAATCCATATTTAGTATATACAGGCGAATAATTGACTGCTGCACTATGGGAAGCGAATGTTGCAAAACCCGTTCCAATTGGAAAATAATCTTTTAAGATTGTTATAGATGTCAATAGCATAACCGATCTAGCAGATTTACCACCTAGACTAATAAAATAAAAATAAATTTGCGACCAAGCGCATATAATACCCACTGATCCGACAACAAAAATTTGTCCAGTTGTTAATTTCGCATGCAATTTCTTTATAACTATGTAGAGTAGTATATAAATAGCTACTCCCGCAATCGCCTTACTTCGCAACGTAAATGCAAGAATAATTAAATCAAGTGCTATAAACAGTTTTGATTTTTCTGCGCCATAAATTGTCATTATCGCAATCAAAAAAACACATATCCCAGCTAGGTAAGTGGGATGTTCATAAAATAATACTGCAACCTTTATTCCATATCTATATTTTGCTGGAAACATATTGCTAAACTGCCCAAGCAAAAACAAAATTGCCAAAAGAGCTGTTAAAAATCGTGCCATACTTGGAATACGATTTGTATTTAGGGTATCTGCATCTATCCACATCGAAAAAAATGCAATTGCCCCAAAAAATTTTAAATTAGTAATTAAATCAGTTATAACTAAATTCCACGGTTGATACTGATACAGTACATTTCCAGTAATACCAGTTATCACAAATATGATTAACGCAATAATATATCCTCGGTTTTCTCTTTTACTCGTAATTTTTCCTGTCCGGATAGTTTTAAATAACATTATTGCAAAAAATATAAGCAATGGAGCTTCATCAATATAAGAAAAAATGGACGATATTTTTGTCAATAGACTTTGAAATACAAATAAAAGCATCCATATTATTACAATTGTTTGATAATTTTTCTTTACTTGCACTTATTCATTCCTCATCTATTCTTTATTTATCCTCACGCCTTCGCTTTTATCAACCAATAGCAAAGATCCGTCATTTTATATTTTATTGATAAAAAAAGAATCTTTCGTGTAATCGATTCTCGTTTCAAATTCATTTGATGAACCACATTTTGCATAGTTTCATCATAAACTATGCCGCCTATCATCTTTTTCTTTTCTGTATTAGATAAGTCTGAGGTTGCAATCATCTTCATTGCAGCTATTGAATTTGCCGTAAACGGATACGCCATTCTCCTTTTGACTTCTTTGCTATATTCCAGTTTTTCACACTTGTCTATGCATACCTTGTAAAAATGCTTTATCTGATTATATCGGTCTTTCTTATAAGAATGTGTTAACGATGTCTCATTTTCACAGTAAAAGTAAAATGCTTCTGGAATAACCACAACAGTCTTAACATCTCGGTAAAGATCGAGCAGTGAATATACATCTTCAGAGATTATCTCTCTTTCTGAAACAAATCTCCAAGAGTTTCTTTGAATCAATTCCATTGAGTATAACGCTGTCCAAGCACTCATTCGTAAATCTGTTGCCACACCATTATCGGGATTCCAGCTTATTAAGTCGGGAAGAAATGCTGTCAAAACCTTTTCACCAACATATTTTTGAGATTTCGTTTTGGGGATAATCGTGCTTGTTACATCGCCGTTTTTATCTACTGTTGAAAAGCCAAATATACCAATATCGGCATTTTCTTTTTTGACAGCTTCATACGCTTTTTCTATCGTGTCAGCCGCAATATAATCATCGCTATCAAAAAAACATATATATTCTCCGGAAGCATTTTCTATTCCTGTGTTACGAGCATATCCCAATCCTGCGTTTTTCTTATGAACAACCTTTATCCGCCCATCCATCTTTGCCCAGTCATCACACTTTTGAGGACAGCTATCCGGAGAACCGTCATCCACAAGAATGATTTCTATTTTTTTGTATGTTTGTCTTACAACGCTCTCAATACATTGATCGAGATATTTTTCCACATTGTATATTGGTAATACAATGCTTACCAGGCCTACTTCCATTAATATAATCCTCACTCTGTTTTCGCTATGTTTTTTATCACCCTCGCCGGACTTCCAACCGCTACGCAATAGTCCGGCACATCTTTAGTAACCACTGAATTGGCTCCGATCACGCAATGTTTACCAATCTTCACATTACCTACAATCACCGCATTGATTCCAATGTAAGCCCCCTCTCCAATGGAAACCTTCTGACCCTTTTTTACAATTCCTTGATCAATCACAGGAACATCTATATTGCGATACTCATGATCGCAGTCGGTTATGTACACATTTGGAGAGAGAAGGACTTTCTCTCCAATTTCCAGAGAATTGGCAATGGAAATTCGGCATCGCTCACCAATTTCAGAACCCCGGCCAATTCTTACTGTCCCCCCCCCGACCAGATTTGGGTATAGGGTCGTACCGTTACGGAATCTTCCAAAGTAATATGGTGTTTTCCTTTTACACTGCAATGCTTGCCAATATATACATCCTTTCCTGTGTGTATTCCAAAGCGTTCTGCTCTAATCGCTCCCAGCAAGAATTTCACTTTTGCTTTAATCATTGCTTCTCCTCTCGAAGCAATCCCTTAAAATGAAGTACACGCAGGAAATTTATCAATCTACCGCAGCAGTTTCTTTATCTGGTAAGCCATTGATAGATTTCCAAATAAAGCCTTCTTCATCTTCCATATTCCGTAGTAGAGATAAAATACCGCTAGATTTGTCGGCATCACCTTACAAGTCGTTGCAAGCCATTTCTTTTTCTTGTAAATCATAAGCAGCTTTTTAAAAGTCTTCATATACTTTTCGTCTACGGTACCAGAGGACAAATGCTTAATATCAAAATTTCCTGAAGCAATTAAAATTCCCTGTTCACCTGCTCTCAAGCACAATTCAACTACATACAAATGCCATCCATTACAAATGTCCTCATTGAATTTCAGCCGCTTCCATACCGTTTTGTGCATTGCAACGCAGCATTCATCCAAGGTTTCTGCCTCATACAAATTTTCTGCAATTTTCTTGCGCTTTCCATGTGAAGCTCCATACAGACCCACAATAGAATCCTTGTCATTCGGAATTGCTTTAACAAAGTTCTCTAAACTATTTTCTTTTTCAAAAATAATATCTTGATGCAGAAAAATCAGAATTTCACCATGTGCTCTGCCCCCCCCCGCATTAAGGGCGGAAGCCGCCGATTTATATTTTCCTTCTCGGTTATCAATACCAATCAGTTCATATTCCACAGTTTGATTTTCCAATGATTTCTGCATATCTTTGTATTGCTGTAAGTTGTTATAGCAACATACCAACGAAATCATATTTTAACTTTCTCCTTACTTCGTCTCCATCTGCTGTGCGATATCAGCATCCACGATTTCTTCGCCGGTCTTATGCTTCAACTGCTCCTTAGAGGCTTCGCTCAGGCCGTTGTTGATCACACAGTTCATATCGCAGGTGCTGCAATTGTCCAGTTCCTCTTTAGTCACCTTGCCATCACGGTAATCACGGCAGATCTTCAGTTCATACATGCTGTACGGATGCTTGGTGAACAGAGCCTTAAACTTATGAACCAGAACCCAAGTAGCAGGCTTCCAAATGTACTTATGCATTGCGGGAGAAACAGAGCCGATCATCCAGCAGTCACGATCGCAGCAGCGAACCTTCTTACGAACTTCTTCTGCCTGCGGGCTGTTCCACAGTTCATCCCAGCTCTGAGTGTTCAGGTTGCCCATAACCTCTTTGTCCTTGGTGCCATTGCAGGGCATAACATCGCCATACGGGTCGATGAAGAAAGTATCAAAACTCATATCGCAAGGCAGCAGACGCTTCTGTCCATAGATGTAGTTGATCAAACCGTGGTTAAAGTAAGCGCGGAACCATTTCTTCGGGCTGTTGCTGCGAAGCAGTTCATTGACCAGATTCTCAAAGTTCTTGGCAACCATCGGACGGTCATGGATGATGTTCTTTGCTTCAACAAAATAGAAACTGTTGTGCAGAGAAGCCGTAGCAAATTCCATACCCATCTCGTCGGAAATCTTATACAGGGGAACCAAGTCAGGAGCGTTCTTGTCCTGAACCGTCATGCCGAAACCAACGTCCTTCATGCCCATCTCACGCAGCTTCTTCAATGTGCCATAACCACGCTGATAGCCGTTCTGCAGTCCACGGATCTCGTTGTTGGTCTGCTCCAGACCCTCGATGGAAATGCGGATACCAATCTGCGGGAACTCCTTGCACAGATCAACGATACGGTCTGTGAAGAAGCCATTTGTTGAAATAACGATACGATCAGACTTCTTGTACAGCTCACGCACGATATCCTTCAAATCGGTGCGGATGAATGGTTCACCGCCGGTGATGTTCGTGAAGTACATCTTCGGCAGTTTCTTAATAGTTTCAATACTAATCTCTTCTTCCGGCTTGGAAGGTGCTTTATAACGGTTGCACATGGAGCAACGAGCGTTGCAGCGGTAAGTGACAATGACCGTGCCATTTAACTTCTTTTCTTCAGACATGATTAACTCCTATTGTTTACTCTCTCTTTTAAGAATATTTCGATTTTATTTAAGAACCACTTGGCATCTACCGAGAACACAACCGAACCGCAGATGACTGCGATAGCTGTGAAAATATATGCCAGCAGAGCATTTTCATTATTTAAACGAGATCGCTTTCATTCCGTAAGCATCCCCACAGTGTTTCGGCATACTTTTTCTCGGAGCACTCGCTCTCAAGGAAATCCTTAAACTTTGCTGCACAAACATCTGCATCATTTGTGTGCAGAAGATAATACTGAATTTTGTCCACCCAATCCTCTACAGTATTCTTACATAAGGCTCCATATCCTTCTGACAAATATCCTTCTGTCGTAACCGTATCGGATGTTATAATCATTTTATTATTTGCAGCCGCCTGAAAATAGACGGTCAAGCCTGCCGGCGCTTCTGTATCCAGTGGCATGGCAATAAGTTGTGACTCGCACAAAAACTCCATAAATTCGCTTTCTGGGACATCCGTTTTAACGCAGACATTATCACCCATAGCGCCTAAGAACTGTTCTTTCAGGGCACTCGGTATAACACAATTAAACGTCACCTTTGGAAGCCTTTTCGCTACCTCAAATAACAGCTTCCAATCTCTACCATTTCTGCCACCACAAAAAACCGTATTTGCCTTGGTTTCTACCCGCTTATTCAAAGTATAATTTTGATGATAGACATCATGCAAAAGCGTAAAATCCGCTTTTGTATTCAAAATCTCATTAATATAGCGACCATACTCCACAGTCGTAACTGTTGCCACAAAAGAATTTGAACACAACGCCTTTTTATAAAGATACTTTGCCACCTTGTTTTTCGTTGTATTTTTATCTTTCAGCAAAATATTGATTGCTATAACTTTAATTTTCTTGTTGGTCAGCTTACTCAACCACCAACACAACACTCCCATAAAGTCATACCAGCATACAATGGTATCTCCTGCTTTTGTGCGTTTTACGGTTGTATCGCACACTGAGAGCATTTGCTTGATAGAAGTGCAACGCCACTCAGGATAAATTTCCTTGTACTCTTTTTCAAATGCCGCAGTCAAAAACGACATATCTTCCAATTTCTTGGGTTTATCATACAAAACATAAATCATGCTTCACCCCTATAAACCTTCATAATTTTCTCGTAATACTCATCGATGGTATCAAAGTTGATGTCCTTGCAATTCTTACTATACTGCTCGCACAGCTTCTTATCATCCCAGAGTTTTCGGACTTTCTGTTTCAGGTCTTCGGCATTACCGCTCTCAAACAGTTCCCCGGTCTTGCCAACCTGAATCAGTTCCGGGATGCCGCCGATGTTCGCTCCCAGCACCGGTGTGCCATACATCTGGGATTCCATCACAGAGAACGGACAGTTCTCATACCACTCGGACGGGTAGATAGAGAACCGTGCCTCACGGATGAGTTTTTCCAGTGCCTCGTCCTTCTGGAAGCCAACATCCTTAATGTTGCTTACACCCTTGATGGTATCTTCCAGCGGTCCAGTACCGGCAAAGATGAACTGCACATCCGGTAACTCCTTGCAGACCTTGATGAGTGTGCCAATGCCTTTCTCCTCGGAGAAGCGGCCAAAGTACAGCGCATAGTCCATTCGCTGATACTTACAAAGGGTTACCCCCCCCCAGATAAATCGGGACGAGTTTGTCGCAGTAAGCCTCAAGGTCGTCTCGTTCAAGGTTCAGACACGCCTTTGCATAGTTATCAGTCTCTTTCGGATTGTTCCAAAGTTCCCTGATAATTGAGGCCAGCTGCTTGGAATCTCGGCTTGTGAACAACCGTCCATCCACACCATCTGTGATCAACTCAGGAATACCACCAATATTTGCGCCGATGACAGGCGTTCCGCGCTGCTGACTCTCCATAACGGAGAACGGGCAGTTTTCATAGACTTCCGAAGGACAGATAGAGAACTTTGCTTCTCGAATCAATTTGTCCAGTGCGCCACCCGTCTGGAAACCTACGTTCTTAACATTTTTCAGCTGATTGACCTTGTTTTCCAGTGAGCCGGAACCAGCAAAAATAAACTGAATATCCGGCAACAGGTTGCAAGTCTCAACCAGTGTGTTGATTCCCTTCTCCTCGGAGAAACGGCCGAAATAGAGGACGTAGTCTTTCTTCTCAACGTCTTTAGGTTCTACCTTCTCCACGAAGTTGTGCATTGCAATCGTCTTGGTTGCAAACAGCGGATTGGTGTCCATCTTAGTTTTCAGGAACTCCGAACAACAGATGATTTTGTCAATGTACTTGTATGCTCCGTTCCACTTCCAGAACTCTGCTTCCATCATGCCCACGATAGACTTTGCAGTAGATCCGTGGACACATTTGCCCTTTGCACAATTTACAAAGTGGCCACCGAGGCACTTCTCACAGTTCTCATGTGTGATAGGATTCTTTAATTGATGGTTCGGGCAGACCAGCTGGTAGTCATGTGCCGTGAAGATGATCTTACAATCCTTCCCAGTTTCCTTGCGCCACTTCACGATTTCCAAAATGATGGAAGGAGTCAGCTGGTAGTTGAAGTTGTTCAGGTGACAGACATCCGGCTGGAAGTCATCCAGCACCTTCCGCAGCTGCACCCGTGCTTCCTTGCTGTAAATCGTCTTGATCGGGTAAGTCAACTTGCTCAGTTTACTGCCGCCGTGGAAATCCATATCGCTCGTGTAAGCATTGACCCGGTTTCCAACGCAACGGCCCTCATGCTCCATGCCGAAGTACTGAACTTCGTGTCCATGCTGCTCCAGTGCCTCACCCAATTTGAAAATATATGTCTCGCTGCCGCCATTGGCGTACAGAAATTTATTGATAATCAGCGCTTTCATTTTATTTTTCCTTATACAGCTCTATTGTTTTCTCTACAACATCATCCCAGTTGTACTTTTCGCAAATAAAGTCTGCTGCCTGTTTCTTTAACTCTATCACTATTTCTGGATGATCGCAAGCTTCTTGTAATCTTTCTCTAAGAGCATCTACATTCGACTTTTGAAAGATCAATGCTTTATCTTCTACCACTTCCGCACACTCAGGAATATCTGAAACTAAACAGCAATTGCCATAACTCATAGCTTCCAAAAGGCTCAGCGGCATTCCTTCCAAGTCAGAAGGTAATGTATAGATATATGCATTACTATATAGTTCATCTAACATTTGTCCTTGAACAAACCCGGTAAAGATAATTCTATTGTCGTCTTTCGCAAGATCTTTTAACTCTTCTGCGAAAGAATCTGTATCACTAGATCCACCAGCTATTACCAACTTTTTATCTGTTTTTGTCTGTTTGAACGCCTCAATTAAATATCGAATTCCCTTTTCAGGGACCAATCTACCGAGAAATAAAATATAGGAATCTTTGCTGAGTCCAAATTTTTCCGTAATTAGCTGTGCTTTTTGTATATCGGGTCTATTCACACCATTGGGAATAAACTCTGTTTTTCGTCCGTATGTATCTTTAAAATAATTCTGAACACCTCTGCTCAAAACAATAATTTCATCCGCATATTTTACAGCATTTTTTTCGCCTTGTCGAATAAATTTTGAACCAAAACCAGATTTCCATTTTTCACGTTGCCAATCAATACCGTGAACGGTAACTATTACTCTTTTGCCAAATAATTTTGGTAACCACGAGAAAAAAGCTGGTCCCTCTGCATGAATATGTACAACATCATATTTTCCAAACGCACTACCGAGAGCGGCAAAGAAGGAAGAGCTTACCGCTGCAAGTCCCTTTTTTTCAATCGTAGGAACTGTTTTTAGTGTAATTCCTTTATATTCTTTACCGGATTGCGCATCAAATTCCTTTCCGCTAACATGGTGTCCTGCTCGGTTAAAACAGGTTACCGAATAATTTTTTCTCACCAGTCGAGTAGAAATTTCTTCAACCACAATCTCAATTCCACCTTCACGCGAAGGTATTCTCTTATGGCCAAACATTGCAATATTTAAGTTACCTTCCATCTTTTACCCCTCTACTCGCCGTATATATATTTTAAAATTTAAAAGTATCTTTTAATCCCAGCCACTTCTGATCCTTATCGCTCAGGTTCAGTGCCGTACCATCTTCCAACGTATATCCTTCTGCACTTGCGCTGCCCTTGTACTCCCCCTTCAGCTGCGGCCATTCAATTCCAATCTCCGGATCGTTCCATGCCATACCACCCTCGTCATTCGGATGCCAGAAGTCATTGACTTTATAGCAGAACTCTGCCTCATCGCTCAGAACCAGGAAACCGTGCGCAAATCCCTCAGGAATAAGGAACTGTTTCTTGTTCTCAGCAGACAGCGTGACGCCATACCACTTGCCGTAGGTTTCAGAGTTACTTCTGAGATCAACTGCAACATCAAACACAGTGCCACGCACGGCGCGCACCAACTTACACTGCGGATACTGTTTCTGGAAGTGCAGACCACGCAACACGCCCTTTGTGGACATAGACTGGTTATCCTGTACGAAGTGGATGTCAATGCCAACTTCCTTCATATCTTTTTCGTTGTAAGTTTCCATGAAATAGCCACGGGTATCGCCATGAACAGCAGGCTCAATGACACAAAGCCCTTCGATTCCACCTACATTTTTCTCAACTTTAATCTGTCCCATTTTCTCTATTCCTTCTTACTGCTCGATTTCTTTCAGATAGCGGCTTAGCGCATCCTGCCAAGTCGGAAGCGGAGTGAATCCAGCCTCTACTAGCTTGCTCTTATCCAAACGGCTGTTGAACGGACGAGCAGCCTTGCTCAAGCCATATTCCTCTGTACTTACCGGAACCACCTCGGTTTTATATCCAGCCTGACGATAGATTTCTTTCGTGAAATCGTACCAGCTGATATAACCACCCTCGTTAGTCGCATGGTAATAGCCGTACTTTTCAGTCTCATTCATATTAACGAGCAGTCGAGCTAAATCATAAGTATAAGTCGGTGTACCAATCTGGTCATTGACCACACGAACCGTATCATGGGTCTTGCCGACATTCAGCATAGTCTTGATGAAGTTCTTACCGTTCAGACCGAATACCCATGCAATACGGACGATGAAATACTTTTCCAGCGTCTGGCTGACGGCCAACTCACCTTCTAGCTTCGTCTGACCGTACACATTCAAAGGCTTGTAATCTTTGCAGTCCGGTTGCCAAGGTTCAGTGCCCTGACCATTGAATACATAATCTGTGCTGATATAAGTCATCTTGCAGTTCAGCTTCTTGCAAACATCTGCAATGTTCTGGGTGCCACCTGCATTGATCGCACGGACTTTTGCTACTTTATCGTCATCCTCTGCCATATCCACAGCAGTCCAAGCTGCGCAGTGGATTACGGCATCCGGGTTTACTTCTGTAATTACTCTTTCAACAGCATCTTTATCAGTAATGTCCAGAGCTACATACGGAGTAGTTGTTACTGCGGAACCGTCTGCCACGCCGCTATATTTTTCCTGAATATCAGAGCCTACACCCTCATGACCGCGCTTGAGTAACTCATTCATGACATCATGTCCCAGCTGACCGCCAACGCCAGTTACAAAAAACTTCATATTCTTTCCTCCTGTTAGCGGTCGCCGTACATTTTCTCGTAGTAGTTCTGATACTCGCCACTGATGATGGTCTCCCACCACTCACGGTTATCGAGATACCATTGAATAGTTTTTTTGATGCCATCCTCGAATTTGGTCTCCGGCAACCAACCCAATTCGTTATGAATCTTAGTCGGGTCGATAGCATAGCGCATATCATGGCCCTTACGATCACCAACATGGGTAATCAGGCTCTCCGGCTTGCCAAGTTCCTTGCAGATGATCTTTACGATTTCAATGTTCTGCTTCTCGTTATGACCACCAACATTGTAGACTTCACCAACGCGCCCCTTGTGAACAATCAAGTCAATGGCCTTGCAGTGGTCTTCCACATACAGCCAGTCACGGACATTCAGACCCTCGCCGTAAACAGGCAGTGGCTTGTCAGCCAATGCATTAGCAATCATCAGCGGAATCAGCTTCTCCGGGAAGTGATATGGGCCATAATTATTAGAGCAACGGGAAATGGTCACCGGCAAACCGTAGGTACGGTGGTAAGCCAGAACCAACAAGTCAGCAGAAGCTTTAGACGCACTATACGGAGAGCTAGTATGAATCGGAGTCTCCTCAGTGAAAAACAGATCAGGACGATCCAGCGGCAGATCGCCGTAAACCTCATCTGTAGAAACTTGATGGTACCGCTGGATACCATACTTGCGGCAAGCGTCCATCAGCACGCTGGTGCCGATGATATTCGTCTGGAGGAAGATGCCTGGATCTTCGATAGAACGGTCAACGTGAGACTCTGCCGCAAAGTTGACCACGATGTCCGGATGCTCTTCTTCAAACAGCTTATTTACAGCTTCGCGGTCACAGATGTCGGCCTTCACGAAGCGGAAATTCGAGTTATCCATAACAGGTGCCAGCGTAGACAGATTGCCTGCGTAGGTCAATTTGTCCAGACAGATAATCCGGTAATCCGGATACTTCTTCAACATATGGAACACAAAGTTACTACCAATAAAACCAGCACCGCCGGTAACAATAATATTCACGATTTATCTCCCTTACTCTTATCTCTAATTAGTACAGATGCTCTTGATACTTTCCGTCCATAACATCTTTCAGATACTGTCCATACTGATTCTTCTTCATGACCTCATAGACTTCCATCAGCTCATCTTTGCTAATCCAGCCGTTCAAATATGCAATTTCCTCCAAGCAAGCTATCTTGCGATGCTGATGCTGCTCTACAGTCTTCACGAAATTGGTTGCATCTACCAGACTCTCGTGTGTGCCAGTATCTAGCCAAGTAAAGCCCTGACCCAGCAGTTCTACATTTAAAGATCCATCCTCCAGATAAATACGATTCAGATCAGTAATTTCCAACTCACCACGAGCAGACGGTTTCAGATTCTTAGCCATTTTCACTACACGATTATCATAAAAATACAAACCAGTCACGCAGTAATTGCTCTTCGGGTGTTCCGGCTTCTCCTCGATCGAAATTGCTTTACCATTCTTGTCAAACTCCACAATGCCAAATCGTTCCGGATCGTCTACATAATAGCCAAACACAGTCGCACCCTTGCCATTTTCAGCATTCTGGACTGCTGTTTGCAAACGCTTTTTTAAGCCGTGACCTGTAAAGATATTATCACCCAGCACCATAGCTACAGAATCATCACCGATAAAGTCAGCACCAATGATAAATGCTTGTGCTAATCCATCTGGAGAAGGCTGAACAGCATAGTCCAGATTCACACCAAACTGATGGCCATCACCAAGAAGATTCTCAAAACGAGGTGTATCCTGCGGTGTAGAAATAATCAAAATGTCACGGATGCCAGCATTCATCAAAACGGACATCGGATAATAAATCATCGGTTTGTCAAAAACAGGTAATAACTGTTTGCTTGTAACTTTTGTCAACGGATACAAACGAGTTCCTGATCCCCCTGCTAAAATAATACCTTTCATAACTGTTGCCTCCGCTAACAAGTTCTCTATTTATGAATCCACTTCATACTGTGCGACCATCTTCACATACTGATCCACCATTTTTTGCTTCCATTCCGGCAAATACTGATATTCGACAATGGTACTGTTCGGCTGTGTGTTTACTTCATCTGCATGACTAGCAGTATCATCAAACAAATCGATAATACGAATTTCCAATGCATTGCAGATTTTAAACAGTGTATACAACTGCGGCCGCGTCTTTTCATTCATGATTTCGTTTAATGTCGATACAGATATATTCGCTTTTCGTGCAGCAGCATATACGGAAATGCCTTTTGCTATGCATATTTTCCGCATTCGCTGCACTAAATTGGTGCATTCTTTATCTGGATCATAATACATGATGTAAACTCCTCTGTCTGGCAAATGATTTGCTAGTCTTTCATCTTTCTGCTGAAATGCACTGCAAATATTGTCCATACAGTGTAGAATTCAGTTTCTCTCCAGCTTGCTCAACCTGTTCTTCAGATAAATATCCATGTTTGTATGCAATCTCTTCCAAACAAGCAACATATCTGCCCGTATCCTGTTGGATTTGTTTAATTTGTTGTGCCGCTTCCAAAAGACTGTCTGCGGTTCCCGCATCCATCCATACAAAATCAGAGGCTAACGGAATCACCTGCAAGTTGCCGCTTTCTAAATACAGGCGATTCAGGTCAGTAATCTCCAATTCACCTCTAGCCGATGGCTGCAAGGTTTTGGCAAGCTGTAATACATCCGAGTCATAAAAATATAATCCCGGAATAATATAGTTGGATTTCGGATGCTTTGGTTTTTCTTCTAAGCTAATTGCTTTGCCATGTTCGTCGAACTCTACGACGCCAAAAGCGCGTGGATCTTCTACATAATAGCCAAATACTGTTGCGCCATGCTGGGTAGCAGCTGCCTGCTTTAATTTTTCACGCAGATCCTTGGCATAAAAAATATTGTCTCCGAGTACCAGGCAAGCAGAATCCCCTGCTACAAAGTCCTCTGCCACTAAGAATGCATCTGCTATGCCACGTGCAACGTGCTGTACCGCATAGGTAATATGTACACCAAAAGCGGATCCATCTCCCAGCAGCTTCCGAAAAGTCTCTTCCTCATCCGGTGGAATGATAATCATAATATCACGAATGTCTGCTTCCATCAGCACAGCAATCGAATAGTAAATCAATGGCTTATCGTATACCGGCAATAATGGTTTACATACCGGTTTTGTCATTGGATACAGCCGCGTTCCTTTTCCGGCTGCCAAAATAATCCCTTTCATCGTTGTCTCCTCTATTCCTTCACTTCTGTATAGAACATCTGGATAATCAAATCATACAGTGCATCTTCATCCACATAGCATTCATCATGTTCTTCACCGGCTTTGGTTGTGCCCGGAACCGTTTCGATGTCCTGCTCCAAAAAATCATACGACATCATCGTTTTCATCTGATCCATGCCCAAATCGGTGAATGCATACGAATCTAACTGCAGCTGATTGTAAACGGTTGAAAAATCATCGCCGTTTTTGTGCATATATTCCTGCATGGTGTGAAATAATGCTCGAATGTATTCTGTCTGTCGCTGCATACGATCAAGATTACTGCCGGAAGTGGTAATATCTCGTTTGCGAACAAATTTCTCTGCCATATCACCTTTTAAGGTAATCGTCGAGCCGGCTTTGAATGTCGGGTCAACATCGGTCGCATCCTCTTCCAAAGTCAATGTGACCCCGCCAAGTGCATCATTCACTGCTGTAATGCCATTTAAGTTCATGGAAAAATATCCATCAATCGGCAAGTCGTACAGCAATCGGGATACTGCCTTTTCTGATGCCCAACAGCTGCTCTGTTCGCCTGTTCCATACGCATACTGCAGCGCAATCTGCGCTTGAATTGTTGAGACATATTTGCCTGCAACATCATATGTATCTACATCTGTCATAGTATCACGGGAGATTTGCAGAAGCCGTGCCGTTTTTTTCTGCTTGTCCATAGACAAAACCAACATGCAATCAGACTGACCGGCTTCGCCCGGCATATCTGTCTGCGAAAGGTTTTGTGTCGTATCAATGCCAAGGAATAACACATTCATCAGATTTTTATTGTACTGATAAGTTTTTCCTTTGTAATGAACGACATTGGATTCTGCACTCGCCCCTGATCCCAGACTTACATTTCCTGTCTGAAGGGCAGCATTTTTCTTTGCGTTCTTGATAAAATATCCAGCTGCCAAAGCGATAGCGAGAACAACAACGGCAATGCTGATTATGAGTTGTTTTCTCTTTTTATTATTTTTCATCAATCAGCACTGCCTCCACCAAAAAACGCTGTTTGTCATTTCCATTGCACGTAGACAAGGTAATAATTTTATCCTCTGTTGTCACATTAACGCTGTCATCCCAACAGGTTGCCATATTTCGCACCGCTTTCAGCGAATCTAAATAGGCTTGACGCTGCTCTTTGTTGACAAAATCAAACGAATACATAATATGTCGATTGTCATAGGTGACAGCTGCAAAAACCTGATAGGTTCGGATATGGTCCGGTGTATAAATGGTAATCATGTTGTGCTGCTTGAGATAATCAATATCTTCATAATACTCTAAGTCAGCAAACATGGTGTGATTTCGCATTTTATGACCATAAATTACGGTATTAAAATCCTGAAAATCTTTGCTGTTGTAATTTTCCGTATAAATCGATCCCGGATAGCCGGATTTTCCTTCCGGTGTGTGGAAGAGATAATAATCATTGTCCGTTTCACTCTGCAAAATCGGATAATCTACTGTGGTATCTGGGATACGAATCCACGCATAAATATCTGGATTTTCCTGCTGTAATTTTTGAAAATCAATCGGAATATCCAGCTTTTGTGCCGGTTCCGCAGAGCCGCTGCCAGCGGACTGCTTTACCATTTGCGTCTGATTTTCTGTCGAAGCAGGCTGTCCAGCAGTCTGTTTCTGACTATTTTGCCAGAAACAGACTGCAATCAGCCCTAAAATGCATAAAAACAGAACAGAAAAAACAATCTTTTGTTTTTTTCCAAACTTGTTTTTCATGATTTCGTTCTGCCCTTCTTATGCTTGTGTTTGCTGTCGTTGGTTGCATGCGGATCAATGTCCGGGAAGATAGCAAGTGTCGGAAGACCCAAGTATCTTTCCACATCTTCTTCGCTGACGATATGATCGTTCATCAAGAAGTTCAGCACCAGAATAATCAAGACAACGCCCAAACCGGCCGCAATACCTATACACGTATTCTTTGTGACATTCGGGCTGGACGGTTCCTTCGCAGCCTCTGCCTCTTCTACGGTTGTTGGCGCATCCGTCTTGGTGATCTCTGCCATCTTTTCACTGGTCTGTGCTGCTACTGCATTGGCGACGATTTCCGCCGTTTCCGGATCGTCGCTGGTTGCCGTAATGACAAGCAATCGCGTTGCATTATCCGTGACCGTAACCATGTCTTTCATCTGATCTCTGGTGATGCGCTCGCCGGTGTCCTTTTCAATCTGCTCCGAGGCGCCATCCAATACCGGATTACTCGTTGCAATAACAGAAAAGTCTTCCGCCAGCTGTTCGCCAGTGGTCATATCTAATGCTGCCGAAATACTCGTCGTCTTGGACAACACATAAATGGTTGCGGAGGACTCATACATTGGCGTAATCAACGATGTCGTTGCGAAAAAGAAAATCAAGCCGCCCACAATGGCACCGATGGTAAGCAGCCACCAGTTGCGCAGCAGATTTTGCAGCAACTCCAGCAGATCAATTTCATCTTCCTGCATATTGGTACTGTTGTTCATCGCTGCCCTACTTTCTCGTCCTGTTTTGTTCCGTAAGATCCATAGCCATATCCGCCGTAGCCGTAACCATAGTATGAACCACGCTTACCATAATAAGGAGATCGAGAGTAATAATACTTACCTCTGCCAATATCCGCTTTAGTTATTACGCAGCCCAGAATATTTTTGTTTGCAGCACGCAGCTGCTCCACCATGCTTCTCGCCACATTGCGGGAAATGCTATCTGATGCAGTAAGGAAAATAGATCCATCGCACTGCTTCGCAATGACTGCGGCATCAATGACAGCACCAATTGGCGGTGTATCAATGATGATGTAATCAAATTCCTCTCGTGCTTTTTTCAGCATAGCCGCAAAGCGAGGATTACCAACCAGCTCCGACGGATTGGTCGGGAAGGTACCTGCAACAATCACAGACAAGTTTTCGATGTTGGTATCGTAAATCACCTCATCCAGACTCTTCTGACCAGAAAGCAGATGGCTCAAGCCAAATTCTGCGTTTTTAATGCGGTACTCACCAATAAAGACGGATTTACGAAGATCTGCATCGACAAACAACGTTTTTTTGCCTGCATCAGCAAATGCACCTGCAAGATAAAAGGATGTTGTCGTTTTGCCATCATTTGGATGTGCACTTGTGATGGCAATGACGCGATTTTCAACGCCGGTAAATTCGATATTGGCGCGCAGAGTCCGAATAATTTCCCCCTTCTGCCGGTCCAACTTTCCTGTCGGATTGATGGTTACGGTATTACGTCCGATCACTAGCCACAGTTCCTCTCTTCTTTACAACTAAGAAAATTCCTCCTGCTGCAATAGCAACCACTGCAATTACTGCCCCCATCGGAAGTGCCGGTTCACCGGTTTTCGGAGAAGTCTTGTCAGTCTTGCCGACCTTATCCATATTATTGGCGGTCTTGGTATCTACGACGAAAGCAACCGGAGACAGAGAATTGAAGCTTGCTTCGATGGTCTGGTCACCAGTCTTTGCGTGAATAACCTCCCACTTGTCGTCCTTCTCCACATAGTGCAGCAGAATTGCCTCAGAGGAAGAGGTAATGCCCGGCACATCAAAGGTAATATCCACCGGGAATTTTACCTGAGATGCATCGCCGTTAATCTTAACGTCGCGGATGTCTACCAGCTGCAGGTTATCCGTGTACTCGCTGCCCAAAATTTCCTTGAGCATTTCGGTCGGATTGGCGCGCAGTTCATTGACCGCTGCCTGCTCCTTTGCGGTAAAGTTTGCATCAGCTACCAGCTGTACCGCAATGTTTACAGCGTTTCCGTTGGCATCTACAGCGCTCTTAACACCCCCAACAAATCCACTGACTGACGGGCTTGGCAGCGCAAACGCCGAAATCGTCATAGAAGCTAGAAGCGCTGCACCACAAAGCACAGCAGTCGCTCTCTTCATAATGTTTCTCATTGAAATTAACTCCCTTCTATGCATCGCAATGCATATCGTTTATTTATACGAACTGGTTTAAACCGGCGTTTTCCAGTTTGTATCAAAAATCCAGAAATACCTGCTGGGCATTGCCGCCAAAAATCTGTTCGCAATATGCAGAATCCAATCGTTTATGCAAGTATTTCATACATTTTTCCATGCCAGGCATTCGTTCCTGCATGTCATGTGCGTCCGAACCAATCATATCAATCAGCTCCTGCTTGAGCAGTCGCTTTAAATATCGTTTGGTTCCCCAGCCAGAGTGTCCCAAAATACTATCGGCATTGGCCTGTATCTGAACGCCCATCTGAGCAAGCTCCTCTACATGCTGTGCCTTTAGCATCGCCTGGTATCGTTCTACATGCGCCAAAATGGGTTGGTATCCCATTCCCAACAGCATCAAGACCATATTTTTGATGTATCGGTAATTGGCAGACATGGAGAACTCAATTAGTATAGCATCCGAATCAGCCATCGTCAACGGAACACCCGCTTCCAAATCCTTTCGGATACCGGATTCCATATAAACTTCTGCGCCCAACAGAATTTGGAATTCTTCATGAATCTCCTTTGCCATACTGCAAGTCGTTTCCCAAGCGGCATGGCGTCTTGCATCCCACCGCGCCGCATCCATGCCATGGCGAAAGTGTGGGGTTGCAATCAAAATATCGGTTCCCTCTGCATATGCCTGTTGGAGCATACGAAGCGTCGTTTCTCTGTCCGCTGCCCCATCATCCACATGCGGAAGGATGTGTGTATGCATATCAATTATCATGAAAACTCTCCCTCTACATGGAGCCTTCTCGTTTCAGCACAACGGCGATCGTGCGGAACAGAATGCGAATATCTAGTCCAAATGTCCAGTCCTGAATATATTTCGTATCCAGCCGAACCACTTCTTCAAAATCTGTGATATTGCTTCTGCCGCTGACCTGCCACATACCGGTAATTCCCGGTTTGGTTGCCAGTCGTGCATGATGATGTAATTGATATTTTTCATATTCATCAACCGTTGGCGGTCGTGTGCCAACGAGAGACATATCGCCCTTCAATACGTTGAGGAACTGTGGAAATTCATCCAAGCTCAGCCGGCGTGCCAAGTCCATAAATCCAGACTTCTGCGTGCCATCCGGCAGAACCTTGTTGCCTATGATGCGCGGATCAAAATCAATCTTAAACATCATACCATCCTTGACACGATTTTGTGCCATGAGTTCCTTTTTGCGCTCTTCCGCATCCAAATACATGGTGCGGAACTTATAGATCTTAAAGCGTTTTCCGTTTTTGCCTACACGCTCCTGCGTGAAGAATACCGGACCCGGCGACTGTGTTTTAATCACAGGCACCATGATGAGGCACAAAATGCCGGTGAGAATTGTTCCAACCAAGCCACCCAGAATATCCACTGCTCGCTTCAGGAACAGTTCTATCGGCGATGCGCAGCTGATGCTGGTTGTGAGCACAGTGTAGCCGCCAATGTTTTCGACAAATTGCTGCTTGCTCGATGCCGAGACAACATTGATTAGCCGTCGATGAATAACAATACCCATGGAATACAGACCATCTTTAATCGCTGTGATGCCTTCTACGTCATCTGGCACATTGATTAGCACTTCGTCCACCCAATTGTTGCAAACATACTGTTTCAGGGTCGCCCGGTTTGCCACAACCGGAATGCCGTCCACAGATGTGCCTGCTTTATCCTCATCTAAGATAACCAGACCAGCTACATGAAATTTCTCGTAATCGTTTGCCTGAAAGGTCTTTACACACTCTGCTGCTCGATCTTTTACCGTCACCAGCAAAATCGAACGTTGATTGACAAGACCTACACCATGCTTTTTGAGCACGGATTTCCAAAACATGCGCAGAACGTAGCTGAAGATGAGATACAAGATCAATGACCAGATGGTAACCGTTCTGGAGTATGCATCTGCTTCATGAATCAAATACAAATACCCAATCGTCAGCAATTCCACCCACAGGACATGGTACAATGTCCGTGCAAACTCTACATATCTTCCTCGTTTTAGAATGTCCTTTAATGTCTCGAAACAAAAAATAACGAACAAACTAATCAGTTCTGATACAATTAAAACATTTCGATACGGATAATCCGCATACGGATTGCTGATTCCGAATCGAATCATGTATGCCACAACGATGCTCAGCTGCAAACACACAAAATCTATACAAATGAAATCCGCATGTTTCAGCCAATTTTTCGTTTTTTTCTTGTACATACGTTTTCTTTTCTCTTTCTATTCGTCTTTCTTTTACAGTTATTTTCCCACATCATATCGACAGCACACGCTATCGTCCCCGATAATGCTTCTTTTCAACATCATCCCATGTTTTGTCGCTTTTCCCCTATCGTTCTACATAGAGATTCTCCCTTTCCACATCTAAAAAGAACAATTTACAATCCTATTTTATAATTTAATGTCGAATTTGTCAATGCTCGCGCATTTATTTCTATCTGATTTGAGGAACAATCAGAGATTTACACGAAATATCGCGGATTTCTGCCCGAAATATGGGAAGATTTTCAGCTGTCTGTCATTGCAACATCTTCCAAAAAAGAAAAAGCCAATGTGAATAC
>CAVAJF010000026.1:0-12590 GCA_963588905.1 Eggerthellaceae bacterium | reverse complement strand
CAGTTGTGCCCTTCTTGAGAACGCCGAGCTTTGCGCTGGTCTTATCCGGCTTTGCGCGAACGTTCAGATCGCCCGTCGTATATACGGTCTTGGTTGCCGGTGTGGTGGTCTCGGAGTCCTTGATGTACTTCTTGTATACATAGCCGTCCTTGTCTTTATAGGACAGGTGATACCAGTTGCCTTCCATGCCCAGCTTCTCTGCTTCCGCATTCTTCGGCAGAACGCACAGGACAGCGGCACTGTTATCCGGCTTCGCTCTCATGTTTACATCGGTTGTTGTGCGAACGCTTGCAGCGAATGCACCGCCGCACGCCATCACGGCTGCCAGTGTGCCGGAAATCAGGCTAATCATCATCTTTTTCGTTTTCATAAAACTCCCTCCTTACGTCCTGTGCCTTTCGGGTTGGAACTGTTTCTTTATGCTCCTAGTTTAGCACCTTTGTTTGTTACTGGCAACAACATGCGTATGACAGTTTGAACACAAAACGGTTACATATCTTAAGATAGTTCTTAAGAATTAAAAAAAGAAGCAGTCTGCGTACCGGTTAGGCAGACTGCTTCTTGCGTATGCTGTGGTAGTTTTGGGGGATGATAAAACACAGCATACAAATTTGGGATGATATAAAGCACTATCTGGGGGATGATATTCGTGCTTTAAACAAAATTGGGATTTTGTCGGGCTCACATGTCTCCACATGAGCTTGGCATCATTATATCGCACGGCACGGAATTTTGTCAATACTTGCCGATGAAAATGCCGATTTTTTCGCTATTTTTAACTCAATAGAGTTGCTTCGGATCTTTTGCTTCTCCGTCAGCCGACACGGCAAAGTGCAGATGCGCCCCCTGCTTCTCCTCCAGCGGCATCGGATCTCCCAGTACGGCGATTTTTTGCCCCTGTGTGACGGAATCTCCCTCGGATACCGTCGGGTCTGCAATGCCCGCATACAGGCTGGTAAAGCCCTGTACATGGCTGATCGTCACATACTTGCCCAGTACAGGATCTTCACCCACGGCGAGCACGGTTCCGTCCGCTGCCGCCTGTACCGCATCGCCCTCTTTTCCTGCATAATCTATCGCTTCATGTGTCCGCCAATCGCCGGTCGTCTCATTATACGTCAGCGTATCCTTGGAAAAATCCTGCGTGATCTTGCTGTCCATCGGCGGCACAACGGTCAGCGCGGCAGCGGTCTGCTGTACCGGCTGTTCGGTTGGCTCTGTCGCCGCATCTTGCGTCTCGGACTCCTGCTGCTTTTGCGCAGGCTGCGGGTCCATCGCCGGAATGCGTTCCAGCGCTTCCGACGCTGTCACGCTGTCGTCCGCCTGATACTCCTGTGCCTGCATCGTCTCATCGGTGGTACCGCTCGGAAAGGCAAACAGCAGATAGGCTGCCACCGCAATCGCCGCGAGGCACATCAGGAGAACCACGTAAAAGCTCTTGTCCTCCGACCACCACTGTGCACCGCCGTTTGTTCGTTTCATTCACTCATCTCCCTGCTTTCATTTTCCTGTACTGGAAGTATGGGCAGTTTTTCTGATATTTATACGGTTGCCTGCCCATTCTATCTAGAGAAACCGCCAAAAATTTTACACAGCTCTGACACAAATTGCGACAGGATATGGAAATTTTTGCTTTTTCTCGCAACTGAGAAAAAATCTATTGCAAGCCCCCCAAAAAAGAGTATACTAGTAGTGTTTGTGGTTCGATAAACTGCAACAAAAAGTTTAGTATTTGTAAAGAGAACAGAAAGGAGGACCCGCGCCGGACTTTCCGGCCCAGTATGAAAATTGGTTCAAAGATCAAACGAATGCGTATCCAGCAGGAATTGACATTAGAGGAGCTTGCCTCCCGCTGTGAGCTGACGAAAGGGTTTCTTTCGCAGCTGGAACGGGATCTGACCAGCCCGTCTATTGCGACGCTCTCTGACATTCTCGAAGCGTTGGGGTCTTCCCTGTCTGAATTTTTCAGCGATTCGCCGGAGGAGCAGCTCGTGTTCCGACAGGCGGATTTTTTTGAGGATGCACGCGACGGCTGCACCATTCGATGGATCGTTCCCAACACGCAAAAAAATCAAATGGAGCCTGTGCTCGTGGAGATTCCCACGGGCGGCAAGTCGTTTTCTTCCGGCCCGCACGGCGGCGAAGAATTTGGCTATGTGCTCACCGGCTCTGTCGTCCTCGTCACGGATACCGCGTCCTATCCCGTCCGCAAGGGAGAGACCTTTTACTTAGACGGCAAATCGGCGCATTACATCCGCAACGACAAAAAGCAGACCGCACAGGTGCTGTGGGTCTGCACCCCACCTTTGTTTTGACATTCCACCCAATAGGAGAAATTATGAAAAAACTCATCGAAATCAAGAACATCGTCAAGGATTTTGACGGGCAGCGCGTGCTCAACGGCATCTCGCTGGACATCCACGAAAATGAATTTGTCACCCTGCTCGGCCCGTCCGGCTGCGGCAAAACCACCCTGCTGCGCATTATCGCAGGCTTCCTCGATGCCGACGACGGTCAGGTGCTGTTTGACGGCAAGGATATTTCCGGTCTGCCGCCGTACAAGCGCGAAGTCAACACGGTATTCCAGAAATACGCGCTGTTTCCGCATCTGAACGTCTATGACAACATCGCCTTCGGCCTCAATCTCAAAAAAGAGCCAAAAGACATCATCGAGCAGAAGGTCAAGCGTATGCTGCGTCTGGTTGGTCTGAGCGGCTTTGACAAGCGCCGCATCACCCAGATGTCCGGCGGCCAGCAGCAGCGCGTTGCCATTGCGCGCGCACTGGTCAACGAGCCGAAGGTTCTGCTTCTCGACGAGCCGCTCGGCGCACTGGATCTCAAGCTGCGCAAGGAAATGCAGCGCGAGCTGAAAAACATCCAGCAGGAAGTCGGCATCACCTTTATTTTCGTCACCCATGATCAGGAAGAAGCCCTCACGATGTCGGACACCATTGTCGTTATGAAGGGCGGCAACATCGAACAGATTGGCTCTCCGGTTGATATTTACAACGAGCCGGTCAACCGCTATGTCGCCAACTTCATCGGCGAGAGCAATATTACCGACGGCGTGATGCCGTGCGACAACCGCGTCATTTTTGACGGCCATCCGTTTGACTGCGTGGACGGCGGTTTCGCGCCGAACGAAGAGGTCGATGTGGTCATCCGTCCGGAAGATCTCGACATCGTTGCGCCGGAGGACGGCTTGCTGCGCGGCCGCGTCAAATCGGTACTGTTCAAGGGCGTGCACTATGACACCATCGTGGAGACCCGTCAGGGCACGTCTATCACGGTCAAAATGAACATCACAGAGGAAAAACCGGTCATCAACGAAGAGGCCGGCGAGCTGATGGACGCAGACAGCTTCTATCTGGACAAAGAGGACGTCGCTGAGCTGACCGAATCCATGATTATCGCCCGCGCCAACGCGCAGGCTTGGAAGAAGGACAGCGAGGAGGGCGTCTCGATTTCCAAGATTTCCTACGACATCAAGCCGGAAAACGGCAGATACCCTGTCACATTCTCCACGGCTGCGGGCACGACGGTGACCGTAGACATGATCGTTGAGGACGCCAACCGCGTTCAGTCGGAAGAATATCAGGAAGAAATTTATGCGGTGAACTTCTCCAAGTCTGTCGATGATATTCGGGAATCTCTGACGCTGGACAACGACCTGATGATTTGGGCAGATGCTTCCGCTTGGAGCCTTGCCCCGGAGGATGAAGGCGCCCGCATCAAGATCACCGATGTCATTTACGATTTCGACTGGGAGAACATCACACCGGGTGTGTATGACATTACGTTTGCCACCATGGGTTCTGAGTACAAGGTGGCAACGACAGACCGCACGGAGCCGGGCGATTTGGTTGGCCTGCGCTTCACGCCGGATGACATTCACATCATGAGAAAGGGAGATTGAGCACATGAAGCGTTTTCGTTCCATGGCATATCCCTATGTCTTTTGGATTGCCATTTTCATTTTGATTCCGATGCTGCTCATCATCGCATACGCCTTCACGGTAGAGGGCACGGCGTTTTTTCAGGGTCAGTTCACGCTGGACAATTTCGCCCGCTTCTTCCGTGATGCCGTGTTCATGCAGGTGCTCATCCGCTCCATGCGCATTGCGATTTTGACGACGCTCGTCTGTCTGCTGCTCGGCTATCCGTCTGCCTATGCCATCGCCCGCGCAGGCGTCAAGAGCACAACGCTGATTCTCGTCATCACGCTGCCGACTTGGATCAACATGCTCGTGCGCACCTACGCTTGGGTCGGCATTCTGCAAGACAACGGCATTTTGAACAACCTGCTCGGTCTGCTGCACATCGGCCCGTTTCAGTTTATGTACACGGATTTCGCCGTCGTGCTCGGCATGGTCTACAACTTCCTGCCGTTTATGATTCTGGAAATTCATACTTCTCTGTCCAAGATGGATCCGTCCTTCTTGGAGGCTGCCAGCGACCTCGGCGCCAATCGCGCCCAGGCGTTTCGCCATGTGACGCTGCCGCTGAGCATTCCGGGCATCATCTCCGGCATCACGCTGGTATTCCTGCCCGCAGTGTCCTCCTTCTTTATTCCGAAGCTGCTGGGCGGCGGACAGTATGTCCTGATCGGCAATGTCATCGAATCGCAGTTCCTGACATCCGGCAACTGGAGCTTTGGCTCTGCCCTTTCGCTCATCATGGTCATTATCATTATGATTTCCATGTATCTGACCCGCAAAATCGACCGCAATGGAGGTGACGAGATTTGAAGCAGAAAAAATCCTTTCACTGGACACGCGCCGTTCTCGCCGCTGTCATCGTGTTCTTTTATATTCCTATCGCATACACCATTTTGTTCTCGTTTAACGCATCGCGTTCGCTGACGACGTTTTCCGGCTTTTCTCTGCGCTGGTACGAGAAGATGTTTTCCTCGTCCGTGACGATGGGTGCCATCGGAACCACATTTGCCATCGCCATCTTGGCGACCATCATTTCCACCTGCATCGGCACCATTACCGTCATCGGTCTGTCCCGATGCAGCAAGCCGCTGCGCAAAGCCGTGCGCACCGCCAATGATCTGCCGATTATGAATCCGGACATTGTCACCGCGATTGGCCTGCTCATGTTCTTTGCCACACTGGAAGTGAGCAAGGGCTTTTTGACGCTGCTGCTGGCGCACATCGCGTTTTGTACGCCATACGTCATGTTATCCATCACGCCGCGTCTGCGCACGCTGGACCCGAATTTGGCGGACGCAGCGCTGGATTTGGGCGCCAATCCGTGGCAGGCACTGTGGCACGCCATTATCCCGCAGCTGTCCCCGGGCATTTTTGCCGGTGCCCTGATCGCCTTCACGATGTCGTTTGACGATTTCGTGATTTCTTACTTTGTCACCGGCAACGGCGTACAGAACATCTCGATTCTCGTTTACACGATGTCCAAGCGCGTCAATCCGTCCATCAATGCGATTTCCACGCTGGTTATTGTCATCATCACGGTGGTGCTGCTGCTCGTCAATCTTATTCCGCGCATCGCGGAGCGCACCCGCAAAAAGCGCAAGGAGGAATCTGCATCATGAAGCTAAAAAAACTGCTCGCCGCCTGCTGTGCAGGTGCCGTACTCGCCGGTGCACTGACCGGCTGCGGCGGTCCCGGCACAGACTTTGACGGCACCAACAAATCTTCCGGCAATTCCAACACGCTGAAGCTCTATCTGCCGGGCGAATATATCTCAGACTCTGCCATTTCAGATTTTGAGAACGAATACGGCTGTCACGTCATCATGGAAAACTTTGATTCCAATGAGATGATGTACACCAAGGTCAGCTCCGGTGATTCATATGACGTGCTCATCCCGTCCGACTACATGATCGAGCGTCTGATGAAGGAAAAGCGGCTGCAAAAAATCGACCGCAGCGCCATCACGAATTTTGACCAGCTGGATCCCGCCTGCACCGGCATGGATTTCGACCCGAACAACGAGTATTCCATTCCGTACTTCTGGGGCACTGTCGGTCTGGTGTACAACAAAAAGACGGTTTCCAAGAAGGACTTGGACAAAGAGGGCTGGAATATCCTGCTGGATCAGAAATACAACAACCGCATTTATATTTACGACTCCGAGCGCGATTCCTTTATGATGGCATTCAAGGCACTGGGCTACTCGATGAACACCAACGACGAGAAGGAAATCGACGCCGCATACAAGTGGCTGTGCAAGGTCAACAACACCATGAAGCCGGTCTATGTCACCGATGAAATCATTGACAACATGGTAAACGGCGTCAAGGACATTGGTCAGGTATACAGCGGCGACGCCGCGTATATTCTGTCGGAAAATTCGGATATGGGCTACTATTGCCCGAATCAGGGCACGAATATCTGGAGTGACGCCATGGTCATTCCGAAAAATGCCTCCAATCCGGACTTGGCGAACAAGTTTATCAACTATATGATCTCGTATGATCCGGCATACGCCAACGCAGAGGAGTACGGCTACACCTCGCCGAACAAGGAGGTCTCCACCGACCTGACCGCTTCCGGCGAACCGTTTGACGGCAACGAGGCATATACCCCGCGCGTCGGCTACGACAAGGACGAGATCTTCCACGACAATGAATTTTTGCGTCAGAGACTGTCCGAACTTTGGATCAAGGTCAAGGCCGGCGGCAACGGAACGTAAAGCGCCCGCCCGCTGAACAAAAAATGCACGGAATGATTGACAAGAATGCACGCAAGAGGTATACTAAAAATAACAAATCATTGCATACTGTCTTTCCATACCATATATATAGTAAAACGCCGCTTTTCAGCGGCGTTTTGCTTCTTTTTGTCATTCTTCCAGATGCTCTAGGCCCTGGCTCATAATCGTGTGCACATGGTCATCTGCCAGCGAATACACAATATTCTTTCCCTCGCGGCGGAAGCGCACCAGACGGCTCTGCTTGAGCACGCGCAGCTGATGGGAAATGGAGCTCTGCGTCATATTGAGTGCCTGCGCAATATCTCCCACGCTCATGTCGCTCTCGACGAGCACATACAAGATTTTGATGCGCGTGGAGTCACCGAACACCTTGAACAGCTCCGCCAGATCGTACAGCTCTTCCTCTGTCGGCACCTGATCGCTCAGGGAAAACACATCGGTTCCCTGCGGCATGTGTTCCAATTCTTCTTTATCCAGATGCACCGCTCATTCCTCCTCGTCGTCATCATCGACCGGATGGGCGTGTACATCGATGATCTTGGTCTTTTTCCGCTTCTGTCCCTTTTTCTTCGGCTCCGGCGGATTGTCACGCTCGTAAATCAGGCGCGCGTGATTCATTCGATATAGAACCAAGAAGTCCGAGATACCGCTGTAAATCAGCGCAACACCGATGAGGCGCAGCGTGAATTTTGCCGTGCCATACGGATGCATGAGAATGACGGCACTGAATACGACCGTGATAACACCGACAATCATAACCGAAAGATAGCCCGGATCGCCGAACTTTTTGAGTCCGATGCCATGCCGCAGATTGAGTGCGCCGTCAAGTAGCAAAATCAAGCCAAAGATAATCGGCAAAACCGCGCTGAACGCCTTGGGCTGCGCAATGACAAAAATGCCAACGGCAATCGCCAAAATGCCAATGAAAATTTTTACGATGCGAATCGTTCGGTCTTTCCAGCACATCAGCATACCAATGACGCCGTAAGCAATGAGCAGCGCGCCGATGACATAGCAAACGACTGTCAAAAACTGATCGGGGATAAACAGCATCACAGCACCGACAGCAATATAGCCAAGCGCTGCCAGCAGCAAATGAAACCGAATGCTGCGGAATGTTTCAAACATATTGTTTCAGCCTCCCTGCGGGGTGGTTCTCCGCATGTATTTCTGTTTTCATTGTACGGTATCTCGCCTGCAATGTCAATGTTTCCGGTTTTGCCCTATTTTGGTCGATTCCCCTGTGTTCACGGTTCTTTTACATCAGAAACTCTTGAAAACTCTCCTGTTTTGGTGTACGATAGCTTAGAAAGCCTTTGGCTTTGATTCTCTTGTAAACTATATCTTATAGAAGGTGTTTGATATGACGAAAATCGACATTATTTCCGGCTTTTTAGGCGCCGGTAAGACCACTTTGATTCGCAAGCTGCTGGAAGGTCCGCTCAAGGGTCAGAAGGTCGTTCTGATTGAGAATGAGTTCGGCGAAATCGGCATTGACGGCGGTTTCCTGAAGGACTCCGGCATTCAGATCAACGAAATGAATTCCGGCTGCATCTGCTGCACGCTGGTCGGTGACTTTGAAAAGGCACTGGGCGATGTGCTGAGCCAGTACGCACCGGATCGCATCATCATTGAGCCGTCCGGCGTCGGCAAACTGTCGGACGTTGCCGCTGCTGTACAGCCGGTTCTGCGCGAAGGCGAAGTAGAGATGGGCTGCATGACCACCGTATGCGACGCCTCCAAGTGCCGCATGTATATCAAGAACTTCGGTGAGTTCTATGTCAATCAGCTGGAGAGCGCCGGCACCATCGTGCTGAGCCGTACCCAGAATGTCAGCGAAAAGCGTCTGGATGAGGCACTCAAGCTGGTTCGTGAGCACTGCGGCGAAAACACCAGCATCATCACCACACCGTGGGACGAGCTGACCGGCGAGCAGATTTACGATGTCATGTGCGCAGACGGCCACAAGGCCCTGCTGGATGCCGCCGAGCTGTACGAGCACGAGGAGCATCATCACCACCATCATCATGACGGCGAGACCTGTTCCTGCGGCCATCATCACCACGATCATGATGAGCATGAGCACGAACATGAACACCATCATGACCATGACGAACACGAGCACGAGCATGAACACGAGCACCATCATCACGACGGCGAGACCTGCTCCTGTGGCCATCATCATCACGATCATGACGAGCACGAGCACGAACATGAGCATCATCATGAACATCATTACGACGAAAACGGCGTTTGCTCCTGCGGTCATCACCACCACGGCCACGATGCCGACGAAGTATTCACCAGCTGGGGCATTGAGACCGCGCGCAAGTACACGGAAGAGGATCTGCGTGCCCGCCTGAATCAGTTGGACGATCAGGAGCTGTACGGCATTGTTCTGCGTGCAAAGGGCATCGTTCCGGAGCAGGACGGCACTTGGCTGCACTTTGATATGGTTCCGGGTGAAATTGAGCTGCGTCACGGCGCTGCCGATTACACCGGCCGTCTGTGCGTCATCGGTTCCGGCATCAAGGAAGACGCGCTGGCTGAACTGTTTGCATAAGGAGGATTGTCTGTGGAAATTCCTGTATATTTCTTTACCGGCTTTTTAGACAGCGGTAAGACAACCTTTATCGAGTCTATCCTGCGCGATCCGAATTTTTCCGAAGGCGAAAAGACCTTGATGATCGTGTGCGAGGACGGCGAGACCGAGTTTGATTACGGTCTGCTGATGGATTCCAACTGCATTGTCAAGACCATTGAAGATCAGGAAGACTTCAACCGCATGTTCTTAGAGGAATGCAGCCGGAAATACAAGCCGGAACGCGTTATCGTCGAGTGGAACGGCATGTGGAAGCTGGCGGATTTGGCGCCGGACACCTTCCCGAAGGGCTGGATTGTCTATCAGACCGTCACCACTGTGGATGCCCGCACCTTTGATAATTATTTCCAGAACATGGGCGGCTTTATGTTCCCGATGCTGCAAATGACCGACATGATTGTGTTTAACCGCTGTGATGCCAACACCAAGGACATCATCAAAAACCGTCGTGTCCGCATGATTAACCGCCGCGCTGACATCTTTATGGATTATCCGGACGGCAGAAGCGAGGTCTATCAGGAGTCCCTGGAAGCCAATCTGGATCTCTCCAAGGACATCGTTGATATTTCCGATGCAGACTATGCGATGTGGTATTTCGATGCGATGGAGCATCCGAAAAAGTATGCGGGTCATACCGTGCGTTTCCTGTGCCAGACCTATCGTCCGAACGGCATGGGCAAAAATAATTTTGCCGCTGGCCGCTTTGTCATGACCTGCTGTGCAGAAGATATTTCTTTTGCCGCTGTTGTGTGCAAGCATCCTTCCGCTGCCAAGCTCAAGGATCGTGATTGGTACACTATCACCGCAGAGGTCAAGCACGAGTTCTTCCCGGAATATCAGGGCATGGGCCCGGTTCTGTATGTCAAGTCTCTGGAGCCTGCGAAGAAGCCGGATGACGACATCTGCTATGTAAAATAAAATTTGTATTCTTGAATCTCCCGATTGATAGCCAATCGGGAGATTTTTTTATCGAAAATTTCCAGAATTATATCATATAATTTTGACGAATTCAAGGTTGATTTTCTTCGATTCATGTCCTATTATGGAATTGTAAGAAAGAAAATATCGCAGTTTTCTCGATATTTCTGAATATTTCTACACGGTTTTACAAAATCCCCCATCCATCGAGGAATCGAATAAAATTGCGAGGTGACGCCATATGTGCTCATTGCAGGAGCTGTCCCAAGAATATCTGCAGGACGCCATCCGATTGGAACGGCGCATTGCACAGCTTGAATCGCAGGCTTCTCGCACCATCTCTTTAGAGGTTCGCAGAAAACTGCGCCATCGAATCAATGCCTTATATGATATGGCATGTGAAAACCGCCAAATTGCCTTTCATCTGGAACATTATTATGATAAATCAAAGGAGGCCGTCGTATATGTCCCTCGCCCAACTCGAATCAGGCGACAAAAAAAACGATTCAGTCGCCACGGATATGGAGCTGCGTCGCCAGCTCTTATCATGCATGGCAGAAACGCTGACAAGTCACCAGTATCAGGTTTGCGTACTGAACTTACTCGAGGGTATGACGCAAAAAGAAATTGCTGACATCTTCGGTATTTCTCCCTCTGCGGTTTCCCGTTCGATCTCCTCCGGTCAGCGCCGTTTGCGCAAGGCATTGGGCTATCATTTTGAACAAGCCGATCCCACTGAGGATTTTCGAGAAGAACTGCCCTATATCTAGCTGATTCCATCCGGCTGTTTCCCGTACACATCCTTCTTTTTTCAAGCCTATAATCCTTTTCTCCTATATAACACCCCTGCTTTCTGAAATTTTCCAGCCGGATGAATCATATAGAAAAAGGACGTTCCTGCTTTTAGGAACGTCCTTTTGTTGTTTAACCGAATTGTTCTTTTCTCTGTCTGCCCTCTTTGAGCAGCTGAAACAGCGTATCTGCATCCTCTCCGGCAATCGCATTGCGATATTCCGTCAAATGCTGAATAATTTCATCAATTTCCGGCACAAGTGCCTGTTTATTCTCGATAAATAATTCCGTCCACATCGTCTCATTGAGATATGCCACGCGCGTCAAATCCCGATAGCTGCCGCCGGAATAGCCTTTGTGCTCCAATTCCGATGGACTTTTGATATACGCACTGGACACGACATGGCACAGCTGAGAAGTATAGGCAATCATGCGGTCATGATGTTCCGGTGTTGTGATGACGAGCTGACCAAAACCAATCTGTGAAAACATCGCTTTGACCTGCTTGACAATTTCCGGTGTCGATGCCTCTGTCGGGACAAGCAGCATACTCGCACCTTTATATAAGTCTGCATCGGATGCCTTATAACCGGACACCTCTCTGCCTGCCATAGGATGTCCGCCGACAAAATACAGCCCGTGAGCTTGACACAGCGGCGTCAAACGCTCAACCAGATAACTTTTAATGCCGCAATCATCTGTGATGATACAGCCCGGCTTAAACGCCTCAATGTGCTCTTCTACAAAGTCGCAGGAGACCTTCGGATACATAGACAGCAGCACAACATCTACATCTTTCAAATCTTCCGGCGTGCCGATGGCATCAATGGCACCATCCGCCAGTGCCTTTTCCGCTGTGCTTCGCGTGCGGTTAAAGCCAATGACAGTATAATCAGTATATTTCTTAAATGCACGGGCAAAAGAACCGCCAATCAGTCCCAAGCCAACAATGGCAATCGTTTTTTTCATATACAGAACCCTTCTTTATCTTTTGAGTACCGTTCTATTGTATCAAGAGAAAAAAAGGAAGTCAATACTTTTGTTGTTTAAAGTGTAAAATCGTCAAAAGAATATGATAAAAGCGAGATGGCAACTGCCATCTCGCTTGAAAAGAAGCCTTTCCATCGTATCATCCCAAATCCCCCGGGTAGGCTATCTTTAGCCCTATAGTATCAAACTTAGCCCTATTTGTCAATACTTTCTTTCTACAATGAGTACAAGGGAGTGTGATACTATGGATTTAAATTCTGCAATCAAAAACCGAATTTTACAGCTTCTGCACGAGCATGACATGTCGATTTACAAACTTTCTATGGTGTGTGCCATGCCGCCATCCAGCATCAAAAATATTTTATACGGAAAAAGTCAAAGTCCCAAAATTATCACGATCAAGCTAATCTGCGATGGTCTCGGCATGACGCTCGCAGAATTTTTTGATACAGAAGAATTTAATACGCTGGATGTAGAAATAAAATAGAGAGATGATGTCGCATCATCTCTCCAAAACGAAAAAAGACCAGAACCCTTTCGGATTCCGGTCTTGCTTTGTGTAGGCATCGTCCTATCTTCCCGGGCCGTCGCCAGCCAAGTATTGTCA
>CAVAJF010000025.1:0-157411 GCA_963588905.1 Eggerthellaceae bacterium | reverse complement strand
GAGCGCTGCGTTCGGGACGCAGAGGCCGTGGGTTCAAGTCCCGCCACCTCGACCATCTTTTTTCTTTTCAATTGCATATCGAGGTGTGGCTCAGTTTGGTAGAGCGCTGCGTTCGGGACGCAGAGGCCGTGGGTTCAAGTCCCGCCACCTCGACCACTTTTTCACAGAGCAGAATGTCTGCTCTGTTTTTTTGTTGCCATTGACCAACCACACTCCCCTGCTATATGATAAATAAAAGGGAGTGTGATACCATGCAGTCGTTACAAAACACACCATTCGGCAAAAAGCAAACCGTCAAGTGGGTCACTGGCACGGGAATACAAAAGGATCTTCTGGAGCAGATCGGCATCAGACAGGGCGAGGAAATCGAGGTTGTTGCTTCCTATTTCGGCAACACCATTGTTTCCGTCCACGGCATTCGCTATGCGCTGGGCACAGATGTCGCAGAACGGATTCGGATTTAATCGCTTAGCATTGAAAAGTTCTGTGATTTATGGTATGATTCCAAAAGATATAATTTGGAAAGGAATTTCTCATTTATGACTGATAAGAACTTTAGCATCAATCTGGGCGAGTACAAGGGCATCAAGCGTGCACCGATTACCGCAGATGTAACCAACGACGAAGTACAGGCTGCCATCAAGCAGGAGCAGCAGCAGCGTGCAAAGATGCACGATGTAGAGCGTCCGGCACAGCTGGGCGATACCGCTGTCATCGACTTTGCAGGCTTCCTCGGCGAGGAACAGTTCGAGGGCGGTACCTCTGAGAACTATTCTCTGGCACTCGGCTCTAACACCTTTATTCCGGGCTTTGAGGAACAGCTGGTAGGCGCTTCTGCCGGTGATGAAGTCGATGTCAATGTTACGTTCCCGGAGAACTATCCGGCTGGTAATCTGGCTGGACAGCCGGTTGTCTTTAAGTGCAAGGTGCACAAGGTGCAGGAACGCAAGCTGCCGGAACTGAATGACCTGTTCGGTAAGATGTACGGCTTTGCAAACTACAAGGAATTCGAGCAGAATGTTCACGATGCACTGGTACAGCAGAAGGAGCAGGCCGCTCGCTCTCAGGTACAGAATGCACTGCTGGAACAGATCGTTGCAAACTCTGAAATCGACCTGTCCGACGAGTTTGTCAATGCATTTGTAGAGCAGATGATTGCTACCGTTACGCAGGATTTAGCACAGCAGGGTGCTTCTATGGAGCAGTATCTGGCATACCGCAAGATTACCGATGAGCAGCTGCGTGCAGAGATGCGTCCGCAGGCAGAAGCTACCGGCAAGGCGTCTGCTGTTCTCGCTTCTATCGCGCAGCAGGAAGGCATCGTCATCACGGATGAAGACGTCGATAACGACATCCGCCGCATGGCTATGATGTATCAGATGGATTATGACAAGCTGGCAGGAACCATGGATGAGGCTGCTCGTGAGAGCGTGCGCAACAGCTTGGAAATTTCCAAGGCTTTGCAGCTCGTCTTTGATGCTTCGGTAGAAGAATAAAGAAGAATGCGACACAGGAGGACGTCTGTCACGACGTCCTCTTTTCTCTGCACAAAACAAGGAGGTTTCTATTATGCTGCGTATGATTGCCTTGGATCTGGATGGCACGCTGCTTCGCTCAGACAAGACGCTTTCTCCACGTGCCAAACGAATCTTAGAGACATATATTCAGCAGGGTACCCATGTTGTCGTGGCGAGCGGACGTTCCTATGATTCCCTGCCGCAGGAGGTACTCTCTGTGTCCGGTATTGACTATGCCATCACGTCTAACGGCGTAGCGATTTGTCACCGGCCGACCGGACAAAAGTTGTTCTATTCCCCGCTCAAGCCGACCTGCACGCGGCAATTGCTCGCCCTCATTGAGACATATCAAGCGGATTTTGAGGTCTTTCTCGACGGAGTGCCTTATGCCGATGCGGATTTTGTGGCGCATCCCACTGCATACGGTCTGCCGGACGCCGCGACCTCATACATCCAAACCACCCGCAAGCCGGTTCGTGATCTGTTCGCCTTTACACAGGAACACATTCAAGAATTGGACTGCCTCGATTTTATCACGATTGACCAGCAAAAAAGAGGGATTTTGGCACAACAACTAAATCAAATTTCCGGTATTTATGTGACTTCCTCTGTCCCGCATCTGCTGGAAATTTCCGATGCCGCTGCCGGAAAGGGTGCTGCGCTGCGGCGTTTGGCGCAATATCTGGACATTCCGCGCGAACAAATCGCCGCATTTGGAAATGAAGAGAACGATTTAGATATGATTGAATTTGCCGGTGTCGGTGTTGCTGTTGCCAACAGCCCCGCTCACGTGCGCAACTGCGCTGACTACGTCACGCAGAGCAACGATGATGACGGTGTAGCCGCTTTTTTGGAACGCTATCAAGTCCATCAGCAGACATGAAAAATGACTCGTTTGGGCAAATCCCAAACGAGTCATTTTTTCCATATGTTACGCTTCAAACGCCTGCTTGATGCTGTTGTAATGCAGGAACTTGTCCTGCTCTGCCAGCTTCTTGATGGTATCCAAATCAGCAAACTGGAAGCCCATTGCCTCTGCAGTCTGGATATGCACGTCTTCTTCCTTGACATCCATATCAAAACGATAAATATCAACGAAATAATTGTCGCCTTCATCCGGATTGATGCGCTGATAGGAGAACAAATAGCCGCCCTTCGCATCGGTCACATCCAAGCCGGTCTCTTCCCAGATTTCGCGCTGAATCGCCTGTGCAGAGGTCTCTCCTGCCATGACGCCGCCGCCGGATACTTCCCACGAGCCCGGTGCCCAAGCCTTGGTCATGACGCGCTGTGTAATCAGAAATTTACCGTCCGGTCGGCGAATCACACCGAGTACGGTCAGATGAAATTCGCCCGGCTGCATGTGCCAATCGTTCTTTTTCATCGTCCGTCCGGTCGGCTGTTTATTTTCATCATAAATATCCCATAATTCCATTATTTGGTACTCCTGTTCTGTTTTTCCTACAAATATCCTTTTTTATTATACGTCTGTTTGAATCAATCAGCAAGTGGAATTGAGAAAAATCTGCAAAAATTCAAAAGCCTCACAATGTATATGTATATTTTGCATAATTTTAGCATAGTTTTTCACGCAAAATTCATTGACATTTTAGCGAAGTCGAAGTATAATAAATACAAGTTAAGAGGTTACGAAATATAGCAATATTTCGTGCCTGAAATCAGGAGGTGTTCCTATGTATCCTATCATCACTATCAGCCGTGAATTCGGCAGCGGCGGTCATTCTATCGGTCAGGCGGTTGCAAAAGAGCTTGGCATTCCGTTTTATGACAGCGTTATCGTTGAGGAAGCTGCAAAAAAGAGCGGCTATTCCACGGATACCGTCGTAGAAGATGGAGAGTATACAACGCTTTCGCAGACATGGTTCAGCTCTAATGCGGCATACAATGTCAATTACCTGTCTCCGCAGGATAAAATATTCGAGGCGCAGCGCAATGTGATCCTCGATCTGGCAGAAAAAGGTCCGTGTGTCATCGTCGGACGCTGCGCAGATTACATCCTCGACACCGCTGGTATTCCGGCTCTCAACGTGTTTATCCACGCGAACATGGAATATCGCAAGGCGCATGTACTGGAGCGCTACGGCAAAACCAATGTACCGATTGAAAAGCGTCTGCGCAAGAAGGACAAAGGACGTAAGACCTACTATCGCTACTATACCGACCGCGAATGGGGTCAGTCCAGCTACTATCACATCAGCTTGGATGCCAGCTATCTGGGCGAGCTGACTTGTGTGGACATCATCGCATCTGCAGCTCGCAGAAAAAATGAAAACAAGTAAATACATGCTTGTCAGAGCAGCTGTTTTTACAACAGCTGCTCTTTTTTGTCGTTATCGCTTTTCTCCTTGATTGCAAATCTGCATTGCCACACCGTCCGGCATTTTCTCAAATCCGAATCTCTGATAAAAAGCCGCATTTTTACTCTCTTCCGGCATGATTTCAATATACAGGTAATCTTTATACTTTTCCTTTACCATCTCAATCATGTGTCCAGCGATGCCTTGCCCATGATATTGCGGATCCACCAGCACATAATGCATGTATGCTGTCATTTCCGTGTCATCCAGCAGCCGTACCAGCCCGACAAGCCGTTCTGCGTCCCAAGCCGTGATAACCGTCGAAGAATGCATCAAAGCTTTATACAGCCGCTCTGGGTACTCTCCGGACATCCAACCGACCGACAAGAACAGCTTCTGCACTTGTTCTTTCGTGAATTTCTTTTCTTCTGTGTATACAATCTGATTCATGTCTTTTCCTTTCATCTATAATCGCATTTTTTGCATTGCAGCATCGTATTTTTTGAATCTTCTTTGTAAAAAGCCCCAGACCACTTGCAAATGCTCTGCAAAATCGGCACCACGGATTTCCCTTTTTCTGTCAGCGAATATTCTACGCGCGGCGGAATCTCATCGTACGATTGCCGACAAATGATTTGCGACGCGAGCAGCTCTTTCAATGTCGATGCCAATACAGCGTCTGTAATATTTACCATTTCTTTGCGAATTTCGCTATACCGCAGCACTTGTTTTGCCGCCAAAACACAGATAATCCGTGATTTCCATTTTCCGCCAAACAGCTCCAGTCCGTACTCTAACGGACAGCGAATATCTTCTTCTAATTTTTTCTGATACACGACAGTCACCCCTTGTCTCCCGGCTTCATCTATAGTTACAATTTATACTAGTATAAGAAATAGACCGCAAAAAAACAAGTTACTATGAAATTTATGAGTAACTTATAAATTGACCGATATCTTCTTTTTCTTTAGTTTTAATCTTATACTATGTACAAGCTCCACGGAGCGCCACAAATCTATACACATGGAGGCATATATTATGCAAGCAAATGTTGTAAAAATTCTCAAGGAAAATATGTGGGATCTGGCCACTTGTGCTAACAATGAACTGAACGTTGTCACCGTGGCATTTAAAGATGTGACAGAGGATGGCAAACTGATCGTTGGTGATGTTTTTCTGGAAACGACCTTGAATAACCTGAAGGCAAACGATGGAAAAATCGCCATCACGGCATATGATGCCAAGACGTTGGAAGGCTATCAGATCAAGGGCACGGCCGAGTACATCACGGAAGGTGCCATTGTAGATACCTTTAAAAAGATGGTTGAGACGATGTTCAACGGTGCCGCAACGGCAAAGGGCGCACTGGTTATCACACCGAGCAAGATCATCGTCACAACGCCCGGCGCAGATAACAAGAAAGAGCTTTAATTTACTTTGCATTTGTTCCAATTTTCCTATACTAAAGCAGCGACTCCCTCTGAATGCAACGCATCCAAAGGGAGCCTTTGTCTTATGGGAATGTTTTGAGAAAGCGAAGTGATTTATCCGACATTTACATTGTCTGTATCCTCTTTTTCGACAATAACAGACAAACCTCTGGCAATTGCTCTGCGATCCTGTTTCGGTGCAGAAATCGCATCGTCTTTCGGAATATCCGAAGCCAAATGACTCTTGGAGCGGAGCAGCGGCTTGATGAGCTTAAATGTCATCAGAACCAGCCACAGCGTCGGAATGGTCATCAACAAACCGCCCAAATTGAGCAGTCCTTTGACGGCATCCACGCCGCCGGAAATAACCAGCAAATAAGCAACAATGGAAATCGCAATGCCCAGACCGATCTTCAATACCTTTGGCGGCTCGGAGTCGATTTCCTGACCGTGTACACACAGCGTAGACAGGGCAGAACAGTTCGGGTCTGCCAAGGTGATAAAGGACAGGCATACGGTTACCAAGAATGCGAACTGCACGATCTTACCAAACGGCATACTGCCAAGTACCTGATACAGTGTCGTCTGCATTCCCTCCTGCTGAATCATTGCCCAAACATCGGTGACGCCAGAAGTCTGTACACTAATGATCTGGCCGGCGAAAATAGCGATAAACAGGCAGCAGAACAACGACGGAACCAAAACTTCTACCAGTACGAATTCACGAACGGTGCGACCCTTGCCCATGCGAGCGAGGAACATGCCGATAACCGGTGCATAAATAAAGAAGGAATTCCAGAATGTAATCGGCCATTCATTTGCCCACTGATCCTGCGGTACCATGGTGTTATTTGTCGTGATTTTTGTCCAGAAATTGTCCATCAAATTACCGGCAGCTTCCGATCCGATTTTACCGATAAACATCGTATCGCCTGCAAACAGCATGTACAGCATCAAAGCAAAGAAACATACCATACAAGCAGTGGACACATAGGTAAGTCCCTTATTGATACCCGTTACACAGGAGACAATAAAGAACAGTGCAACCAGAACCGTGATAATCAGATACATCATCGGGCCCTGCGGAATACCGAATACTGCGTTGACACCGCCGGAAATCTGCATGAGACCGGCTGCCATCGAGTTAGATACACCACAGGCAACTGCGTAGCCGCAGATGATATGCATAAACGTTGTCAAGCGTTTGGCGTTCTTGCCGCCTGTCAGCTCCAGCATCGGCGCCATAGACAGAGATTTCTGGTAGTTGAAGCACAACAGAGCAAATGCCAGTGCCGGAAGGGTGTAAATGAAGTACTGCACAAACGACCAATCAAACATGGCCTGACTGACTGCGAAAATTGCAGCTTCGCGGCTGCCCGCTGCTGCCTGAAGCGCTGCCGGAGGCGTCATGAAATGATACATCGGCTCGCCCATTGCCCAGAACATCAAGCCACAGCCAATGCCGCTGCAAATGGACATCGAGAACCACTGCCAGTATGTGAAATCCGGCTTGGCATCTTTGCCGCCAATCTTGACATCGCCCCATCGAAAAATGACGATGACAATACCGACAATTACACAAAATACTGCCAGCAGGTTGATCCACCAGCCGAAATTATCACCTACCCAGTACAGCATTTTGGACATCACCGCGCCAAATTGATCGGTAAAAAAGATACCACACACGATCTCTACCAGCAGAGCCGCTACAATGACAATCAGCACGGGTTTGTAAATTCTACCCTTGTTTGTTGTGTGTTCCATTTTTGTTTTCCTCTTTCTGTCTTTGTATTTGTCAGTTCCTTGCAAACAGCATTTGTACATGCAAGTGTTTTTGCATGTGCGTGTGCTTTTGCAAAATGTAACAACATGCTTGGTTGCTTGAACTGTCAATCGAATGGCAAAACATCGAATGATTGTTTTTCCTACCTCAATCGATTTCATGTTTTTACTTATATAGCAGCACATTCCATGCCATTCGAGATTTTTCGACAAAAAATTTGTGTTTTTTGCACAATTTCAGCTTTTTTAGCCGGATCTCCTGCCAATATTCCCCTTCGTTCGGCCCTTGCTGATATATGTTGCACGGCGTATGCAAAATCTGTTTGCACCATGCAAAACAGCTTTGCCAAATGTGCAAGATTTTTTGCACGTTACTGTTTTGAACGGGTATTCGTATATATTATACGTATCTTCGCCCCAAAACGCAAGAAAAGGACGAAACCAACATTGGTCTCGCCCTTTTCAGAAAGAAGAAAATCAGCGGATTATTCGCCGTAAATCTTGGCTGCGTTATAGCCAATACCCAGCGTCTTGTACATGTACTCGCAGGATTCGCGCAGACCCTTCAACTCCAGCTCACGGCCTTCCTCAATAGTATAGCCGGACAGCGGCAGCTCAATTTCCAAATCAATGGTATCCAGCTGTGCCGGAGCCTGCTCACGCAGGATCTTCATAATAGCTACGCAGTCCACATTGCCCTGTCCGATAGCGGTACCCAGAGAATGTGTGCCGTCCGGATCTGCAAATACGCGGTTATCGCAGAAATGAATGCAGTTGACATACGGAGCCATCTTACGCACGCACTCCTCGATGCCCTCCATCAGCATCAGAGAGTTAATGGTATCGCAGCAAGCGCCGATCTGCGGATGTGCCAGCTCCTTCACCAGCCAGATTACTTCGTCCGAGAACAGATCGCAGTGGTTCTCAATGGAAATCTGCAGACCATACTTTTCGATGGTCGGAATATTCTTGCGGAAGTTCTCAGCAATGACTGCCAGCTGTGCCATAACAGATGCACACATGCAGGAATGCGAAGATTTCTCCGGATGCTCTACGTCAGTGCTGTACTTAACCAGCTTGCAGCCGAGTTTATGTGCGATTTCGAGGGACTCCTCGATTGTGCAGTTTACACGCGGATCGGACGGTGCATTAAAGGAAATATTCAGCTCCAGCTCGATGCCATGCTCCTCTGCATATTTGCGGCATTCTGCCAGATGCTCATCAGAGGTATCATTCTGAATGTCTACCAGTGTGATATGCAGAACATCCAGACCAACGTCAACGGCAATATCTACTAAATCCTTGAACGTCTTTACCTGCTCAAACGCATGATGTTCGCCATACTCCTGAAAGCCCCAGCTTTCACCGAAACCGGAAAGATGCAGGGTGTAGCTGTGCATACCAAGTTTAAACTTTCTGTCCTGATGCTGTAACATAATCTCTATCTCCTTTTCTGATATATGATATTCTTATTTTAATAAAATTGCTTTGTTTTGTCTATTTTTTCTTTCCTGCCGGTCTATACGACCGGCAGGAATATATGTTTGTTACTTCTTGTTGTAAATTGCCTCTGCCTTGCCTTCTGCAATCAGATCCTTGTTAATGTCCATCCACAGATCGACATTCTTGATGCCAAGCTTCTGCGGGTTGAAATACGGAACCTCAATGCCGGCCTTGAGCTGCTGGAAGAAGTCGTCGTACATCTTCTTAACATTCGGCAGCAGGAAGATCAATGTAATCAGGTTGAGCCAAGACATCAAGCCGAACATAACCTCGGAAATTGCCCATGCAGTGGAAGCAGTGACCATTGTCCACAGGAAGAAGAAGATCGGCATAACAATGCGGATGCCCCAAATCAGAGTCTTACGGGTCTTATCGCTCGCATTGCGGGTCAGATACGCCAGACCGGACTCGCCTTCATAATAGTAGGCAATACAGGTGGAATATGCGAAGCAGGTCAGTGCGATTGCAATCACGATGCCGCCGATAACCGGCAGAGCGCTGTTTGCAGCTTCCTGTACCCAGACAACGCCTGCGGTCATGCTGTCAGCCTGTGCCTGCATCTGTGCGGAGCCAGTGCCGATGTACTTAAAGGTCGTGCCATCTGCATTCAGAACATTAAAGCAATCGGTAACGAGAGCCATAATGCCGGAACATGCACAAACGGCAACGTCGATGTATACGGAAAATGCGTTTACCAAGCCCTGATTTGCCGGATGCGGAGTCTCAGCAGCTGCTGCAGACGGAGGGGTCTCGCCAAAACCGGAACCGGAAGAGTTTACGGCACGCTTTACGCCGTAGGAGAATGCTGCACCCAGCATACCGCCGAATACGGCATGTCCGCCGCCAAACGCGCTGCTGAACATCATTGCCAGAGTCGGGCCAATGTTGCTCGCATGAGTAACCAAAACAATAATCGTGATAATCAGATAACCAATCGTCATGAACGGAACGATAATGGTCGAGAACTTAGCAATTCGACGAACACCGCCGGAAATAACCAAGAACAGCAGAATAGCGATAATCAGACCAACGATCCAGTGCGGAGCACCGAAGCTGTTCTCCATTGCCATAGCAATGTTGTTTGCAGACGGACCGGTTACAAAGAACGGAACGCCGACGCATGCACACAGTGCAAACAGCACTGCGAAAATCTTGCCGAGCGGCTTAATCGGAATACCATGCTCCATGTAGAAGTATGGGCCGCCGCGGTACTGGCCGTCCATGCGGACTTTATACAACTGACCAAGGCTGTTCTCTGCAAATGCAATAGCGGAAGTTACCAGCGCGGTGATAATCATCCAAACAACTGCGCCAGGGCCGCCATACATGATAGCTACCATAACGCCGCCGATGTTGCCGACCGCTACGCGGTATGCAGCTACCGAACAGAACGTCTCAAAGGCCGACAAGCCTTCCTCAGAGCCTTCACCCTTTGTGAGAAGTTTCCACTGCAATTTGATATTTGTGACGTTGCCGAATTTAATTGCTACACAATAAACCAAAGCAAGACCAAATGTCAAAATAATCAGCGGAGTAGCCCACAAAAGGTTGTCGATTTTCATAATCCATGCAGAAAAATCCATTGTGACTTTCTCCTTTCGATTCCCATCTTTTTTCTCTTTACTGCATCACGCCGCTGCTTTCTTTTAAATCAAAACTTCCTCCTTCTGCCAGCATTAGCAGCGGTGTATATGCCGTTGTGCACCCTCTGACAATGTGTCTAAAAATTTTCCTACGAATTTTCATGGAGTGCAGCGTCTTTACTAAAATAGATGCAATCGCCGTGCCAAAAGCAATTTCTTTTCGTGAAAATTCAACAAGATTTTTTCTTTTTGTGAATCTTGTTCAGTTATTTTGCAAAGTGTTTGTGAAAAACGACAAAATTTTCTTTTCTTCCCATTCTTCTCTTGACAGCATCAAAATCGTATTTGCAATATTTTTTTGCATTTTCATGCACGCAAATTTTGCATCCGTGCACGCAATGTTTGCACCATATGCAAAATTTTGCAGCACACGCCATATTCTTTTGCATATCCTGCATGATTTTTTTGCACAGATATATGGCAATTGCCCGTCAGGAAAGGGGGTATTCTTTTATCAATGAGTATGATATACTTGTCTTAACTCAATAAGTTGAAATCTGTGGAGGAACAAAATGGATCTAATCGTAAAGCATTTTTCAGAGCTAAGTACAGAAGAACTATTTGAAATTTATAAACTGCGAGTTTCAGTATTTGTAGTGGAGCAGGAATGCCCCTATCAGGAAGTAGACGATGCCGACTGTATTGCGTATCATCTTTGGTTAAAGGATGAAGATGGCATAGAAGCCTATGCGAGGGTACTGCCGAAAGGCACAACCTTTTCAACAGCAGCAATTGGTCGTGTGATTGCGGTAAAACGTCGGTGCGGATTGGGAAGCAAAATCGTAGAAGCAGCCATCAACACAGCAAAAACAAAGCTTCATGCGGATCAAATTACTATTGAAGCACAGGTTTATGCCCGTTCTCTGTATGAAAAATACGGTTTTCGGCAGACTTCTGAAGAATTTTTGGAAGATGGCATTCCGCACATTCAAATGCAGCTAAGTCTATAAATTCCAAACAGAAAACCCAGAACTGCATGGCTGATTCATCCAACAGTTCTGGGTTTTCTTGTTATGCGGATTTCTAAAAAATTATAATTCTTTGACTTTAATGCCATATTTTCGGATGCGGTACTGCAAGCTCTGGCGGCTCATTTTCAGCACGCGCGCTGATTCTGAAATATTGCCTCCATTTTCCTTGAGGATCTTACAGATCGCATTGCATTCTACATCTTTGATCGTACTGTTCAGAGATGATCCTAACTGCGGTGTCGGCGTCTCCGCTGCTTTCTTGTGGGATACCGGCTGTACCTGCTGCATATATCCAGGAATATATTCCGGTGTAATCAACGATTCGTCATCCGGCAAGACGTTGATCGCGTGTTCAATGGCGTGTTCCAATTCGCGCACATTGCCCGGCCAATCATACGCTTGAAACAGTTCCTGCGTTTCCGGCGATAAATCTCGCGCATTGCGCGAGAGCTTGGCATTGCACTTCATAATAAACTGCTTCGCCAGCAACGGAATATCTTCCTTGCGCTCCCGCAGAGGCGGAATCGCAATATTGACAACGCCCAACCGATAAAACAGGTCGCGGCGCAATTTGTTCTCATCAATTGCTTGCTGCGGCGGAATATTCAGATTGGACAGCACGCGCACATCGACATGAATCTCCGAAGATCCACCGACACGACGTACCATGCCATCCTGCAAAACGCGAAGCAGCTTTGCCTGTAAGTTAATATTCATGGAATTTAACTCATCCAACAGCAACGTGCCATTATTTGCCTGTTCAAAATATCCTTGTCGCCGTTCTGCGCCTGTGTATGCACCTTTTTCTGTGCCAAACAGCAGGCCTTCCAGTAGATTCTCCGGTATCGCTGCGCAGTTAATCGCCAAAAATGGGCCATTGGCACGACGGCTGGCGTTATGAATGCTCTGCGCAAGCAGTTCTTTGCCAGTGCCGGTCTCACCGTAAATCATCACGGAGGAATCGGACTTTGCCGCCTGCCGACATTGCTCCATCATATTTTCCATCGCATCGCTGATATGCATAATATCTTCAAAATGATACCGAGCCGTCAGCGCGCTCTTTCCGCTGGTGTGCTTGCTCGGATCGCTCTGGGCAATCAGCTTCGCCTGCAATTCGACAATCTTTTTATTGAGCGAATCGACAGCGCTCCAGTCCTTCATGATGCTATATCCACCCAATACCTGCCCGTTCTGTATAATCGGATAGGTATTAGAAGTAATGTCTACATTCTTGTTATACCGCGTGGTGTAAATCTGCCGACGTCCCAAATAAATCTGTTTTTTTCGAATCGCCTGCGGAATAATCAATTCTTGCCCATCCAGCGGCTCATAGACCTTCTCGTTTTTTTCACCGATGACATCGCTCGGCACGACCTCATCCATCTGAATACAGGCGTTGTTTAAAAAGTTGATGCGCGTTTCCGCATCGCACATCACTACAGCATCGCTGACCTGCTCCAGGGCATGTTCAAACATATCGCACTGGGCATCTCGTGTTGCCGTCCGAAAAACAATCAACCGGCAATGTTCCGGCAGATCATCCACAGACGGCGTAGGACAGCGCAATAAATATTCATTGAATCCCATACAGGCATAGATATTTTGCTCCGATTCCAGACATAGCGGCGCTGCAATATCGGACAGTCGCTTTCCTATCAACCAGTTGTGCTCTGAGCCGTGCAGTAATTGAATACCTGTCTCATTGACCTCTCGAATTTCCCAGTTTTCCGTCACGAGTACAGCTCCCATTCCGCACTCGGATAACACCTTCATAATCTCCTGATATTTCATACCTTATTTTAACCTCCTATTCCCCAAGACTTAACAGTTCTCGCGGTAGGCTTCTCTCTTTTGTGCGTCACGAATATATTTCGTGACTGATATTCATTGACTGTTAGTCATTATACCTCTTTTTTCTCTTAAATGCAATAATTTTTTGCAGTCTATGCTCTCGGCAATTTGCGCAGTACCTTGCGGCTGACAAAGAAATACGCCGTGAGCACCATCATGCCGGTTACAATCCACGAAATCGGATAGATACTGAACAAAACCGGCAGGGTATGATGTGCAGGAACAACTGTATTGACCCAAATCACACGAAAAATGCAGGTACCGAATACCGTAAGCAACGCAGGAACCAACGAGTGCCCATATCCTCGCAGCGCAGAACCGCTGATTTCATAGGAACACGCAAGACACTGGAACAGCAGCACAATCTGCATTCTCTGCGCCGCGCAGGCCGCCGTTGCCGCGTCCGTTGTAAAGAAACCGATCCACACTCCACGCCCTAGATAGAAAAATATATCTAACGCCAAACAAACGCAAACGCCGCAAAGCATACAAATACGGCACACGCGCTTGCATCGCTCCGCCTTTCCCGCGCCATAGTTCTGACTGGTAAACGTCACAGCGGCGGAATTAAATCCCATAAAGGCAAAGCATGTGATGTATTCAAAATTCATGGAAATTGCAGAACCGGCTACCGCAGCAGAGCCAAAAGTATTGACAGCAGCCTGAATGCACACATTAGAAAACGAAAACACAATACCCTGCACTCCCGCCGGAATGCCAATGCGCAAAATCGTCCACAGTTCCTCTCTGTGAATGGCGAGCTTATTCCAATGCAGACGAATTTCTGCCTCCTCGTGCATAAGAAAATACACCGCCATCGAACAACTGACCACATTCGCAATGACGGTTGCCAATGCAACACCCGCGACACTGAGATGAAATCCAACGACAAAGAGGATATTCAATCCGGCATTGATGCAGCCGGAGAGAATCAAACAATAGAGCGGCCGTTTGGTATCGCCCTTGCTTCGCAGAATTGCCGCCGCAAAGTTATACGTCATAATAAACGGCATTCCCAAGCAATACAGCCGCAAATACACGACTGCCAGATCCAGTACATTTTCCGGCGTAGAAAGCAGCTGTAATAATGGTCGCGCAACACATATACCGGCAACCAACAGCAACAGACCACTAACGATCGCAAGAAGCATCGTCGTGTGAACCACATCGGGGATGCGTTCGCGTTTGCCTTTTCCGATATTGTTTGCAATCACAACATTGCTGCCAACAGAAATGCCGACAAATAAATTGATAAACAGCGATACGACGGAGGTATTGGCACCGACTGCCGCCAAGGCTTCACTGCTGGCAAATCGTCCGACCACCGCCGCATCTACAGAATTGAATAGCTGCTGCAGCATACTTCCCGCGGCAAGCGGCAGTGCAAACAGCAAAATTTTATCCCACATCGAACCGGATACCATATCCATACCAGTCTGTTTTGTCCGTTTCATAAACTTTATACTTCCTTTTTTCGCTATGCTATTTAGTATAGCATATTTGTCTCATGCTTGCCAGAAAAAGAAGAACGGCTGCTGTCTCTCGACAGCAACCGTTCTTCAAAATTTAGGTGATTTTTATTATGCGCGTCAGTTAGTCCAGCTGTTCCATAACCCAATCCAGATCATCTGTTGTCTTGAGCTTTTCCAGAACCTCTTCATCCTCCAGCATGTTGCAAATCTTTGCCAGAAGATCCATGTGCTCGTTGCCGATACCAGCAATGCCAAATACCAGCTGTGCCTTTTCCTCGCCAAAGTCTACGCCTTCCGGATACTGTAAAAATACTATACCCGTTTTCTTTACGGTACCCTTTGCCTGACTGGTGCCGTGCGGAATCGCAACGCCCATGCCCATATACGTGGTGATGAGCTTTTCACGCTCCTGCATCGCCGGAATGTAGCTCTCATCGACATAGCCGAGCTGCACAAGCAATTCGCCTGCTGCCTGAATCGCTTCTTCCTTGGATACCGATTTCTGATTCAGACGGACGCCTTCTCGGCAGATAACCTGCTTATTCGCAATCGGAGAAGCCGTCTCCTGCTGTGCTTCCGCCTGCGGTGCAACAGCATCTATTTTTTGCAGCATTTCATACAGTGCATCCAGTGCCGGATCAGCCAAGAAATTTTCAATCGTAACCAGCTTTGCCTGCGGTGCACATTTCTGTGCACGCTCTGCCAAGGTTGCCTGTACAACAGCAATATTACAGTCAGCCGGAATATTGTCAACAGAGGTATTGCTTACCTTGATGTCCGGACGAACACCCTTGAGGCGATTTCTAAATTTGGTTGCGCCCATAGCCGAGGAGCCCATGCCTGCATCACAGGCGAAGATAATCTTCTGCACGCCGGATGCATTGGTAATCTCTACCGGTGCAGCCTGCCCCTTGGATTCTGCCTTCATCGCAGCCATCTGATTCTGCGCGTCTTCCAGATTCTTGCCGCCAGCCATTCTGACGATCGGAGATGCAATGACAAACGAAATGCCAGCTGCAAGCAGTACACCGATAATAACCTTCCACAAATCGCTGGTCGGTGTCATCATCAGGAATGCGATGATAGAGCCTGGAGATGCCGGGCCTACCAGACCACAATTGGTCATGCTAAACCAGAAAATCGCTACCATGTTGCCGACAATCGGTGCAATGATAACCAGCGGGTTCATCAGGATGTACGGGAAGTAAATCTCATGAATACCGCCGAACAGATGAATGATAACAGCGCCCGGTGCAGACTGCTTGGTCTTCTGATCCTTGCAGAAGAACATATAAGCGAGCAGGATGCCAAGACCAGGACCCGGATTGGCTTCCAGCATGTACATGATAGACTTGCCGGTCTCTGCGGCATCTGCTGTTGCCAGCGGAGTGAAAATGCCGTGGTTGATCGCGTTATTCAGGAACAGAACCTTTGCCGGTTCGATAAAGATGGCTACCAGTGGCAAAACGCTGTGTGCCACCAGAAAATGTACGCCAGCTGCGAGCACAGTCAAAATTGCGCTCATAACCGGACCGACAATTGCATAGCCCAAAATGGCCAGAATCATGCCGATGATGCCTGCCGAGAAGTTGTTAATCAGCATCTCGAAGCCTGCCGGCATATGTCCTTCCATCTTCTCATCGAACTTCTTAATGCAGAAGCCGCCGAGCGGACCCATAACCATAGCAGCCATCAGCATCGTGATGGATGTGTTGCTCATAATCGCACCGATGACAGCAATCGCGCCGACAACGCGGCCTCTGTCTCCGCCGACCATCTTGCCGCCGGTGGATGCGATCAAAATCGGAATCAAGTATGTCAGCATGGGAGAAACCATGCTGTTGAGCTGTTTATTCGGAATCCAGCCTGTATCAATGAACAGCGCCGCAAGGAAACCAAACGCAATCAGTGCTCCGATATTCGGCATAACCATGCCGGATAGGAATTTACCAAATTGTTGTACCCTATTTTTCATGTCAGACCTCTCTTATCCTGTAGAGAAGAACAAAAGATCGTACCTTGGTATGTTATAAGACAGGAATATGATGCCGGTCGCATTCCTCCAGCACTTCTTTCGGAAGATGTCCGTCAGAAATCACAAGGTCTACCTCTGCCATCGAGCAGATAGAATAGCTTCTCTTCACACCTACCTTGGAAGAGTCCATCAAAACGATAACTTGTTCTGCCTGCTTCATGGCTGTGCGCTTGAGCAGCGCTTCTTCTATGCTGCCGCAGGTAAAACCTGCCTGCAGCGTATAGCCTGTGATTCCCAAAAATGCCTGATGAAAATTGACACGTTCCAGCTCTCGAATCGCCGTTGTACCATACGTGCTGATACTATAACGATTGAGCCGTCCGCCCGGCAGCATAATGACAGGCTGTTCTAAGCCAGCCAGCTCGGTGGCACAGCTGAGTCCGGTTGTATAGATGAGGTTGGATTGATCCGGAAACAGCCGTGCCAATTCCGTCGTTGTGCTGCCAGAGTCCAGAAAGATCGCCGTATCCGGCCGAATCAGCCGCAATGCTTTTTTAGCAATCTCCTGTTTCTCCTGAATATTACGAATGGCTCTTCGATTGAAGAAATCATCCGTATTGATAACCAATTGTACAGATTTTGCTCCACCATGGATTCTTACTATCTGTTTTGCCTCGTCCAACGCCTTTAAATCGGTACGAAGCGTCATTTCCGAAACGTTCGGGAAATGTTCTTTGATGGTAGAAAAGCTCACGGTTCCTTTTTGATTGATAAGCTCCGCAATTGCATTTCTACGTCTTTCCATCGTATCCATATATCTGTTCTCCTTTCAGCTGCCATTCACCGAAAGAAGAACAGCGTCTTATTCTTCCTCGATGAAGTTTGCGAGCAGGTATTCCTCTGCCTCCGGGCACCACAGACCCTTATGTGCATCTACAATGTCAGCCAGTGCGGTATACCGAGCATCGCCAAGCTCTTCGCCTCTCTTGCGCAGATCTTCCAGCGCAGTCAGCGGCATGGTCAGGTGCGTATAAATCAGCTTCTTGCCACCCGGAATCTTCGGCAGATTCAGTGTTGTCTCTGCCACAGCATCCAGACCGCCGATATGGGTAACCATAACTGCCGGATTGATGCGCTTTGCTGCGGTCAGCTCCAGCGATTCAATCATATCTGCGGTATTGCCGCCGGTTGTGCCCATGACATGGGTAGAGTTGTAGTGTACATCGTAGAAGTTCATCGTCGCGCTGAACTTTTTGTCGGTCGGACCGGCAAAGAAATTCAGACAGCCGTCTCTGCCCAGAATGTCGCTGCACTGCTGTACCACAGCTGCAACCGGTGCATAGCAGAATACATCGTCATAGCCAGCGCCGCCGGTGATCGCACGCAGCTCTGCAACCGGATCTTCATACTTGCCGGTATTGACAAAGTGCAGGTCAATGCCCATTTCCTTGTACTCTTCCACCGGGAACAGCTCTTCTGCGCGATCCAGACGATCCTGATTCAGGTCAGCGACAACAACACGGGACGGACGGACGTCACGATGCAGCGCATAGGTCAGTGCGCCCAAGCCCATCGGGCCTGCACCTGCCATAATTGCCAGATTGCCGCCCTTTTTGATGCCCATTTCGTGCTTGTACACGCCCATATGGGTATGATATGCTGCATGGAATGCACCGATGCTGCAAGACATCGGCTCTGCCAGAGAAGCCTCATAGTATGCGCGTCCCTTGTACTCCAGCAGGCATCCCAGCTCCATAACCTCTGCCGGAATGACACAGTACGTCGTATCGCCGCCAAAGAACTCATAAGAGTATCCAGGGCTCCACATGGTTCCCTTGTAGTTCAGTGCCGGCTGAAGGGTAAACTTCATACCCGGCTTGAACTGGTCCTGATGGTTCTTGCCGACCTTAATGATGTCACCGGCAAATTCATGGCCCATAATTGCCGGATGCTCTGCGACATCCTCGTGTACACGCTTGTGGTCTGTACCCAGTATAGCACACTTATACGTGGACATACAGATACTGTCGGAGACAACTTTGACAAGAATTTCGTCATCCGTGATTTTCGGAAGCTCGAACTCCTCCAGTCTCAGATCGTTTGCCGCGTGCAGTCTTACGCCTCTTGCTTTCATCTTGAAAACTCCTTCCGTTGTTATTTCAAAACTCGACGTTTTTACTTCGATAGCTTATGCTTTTATAATATTCGCATTTCGCCCAAATGTCAATGCATTTTGTAACAAAAACTTGCACAATTTTTCATCTTAATTTTTGTATCAAAAGTCTAACACTTTTGAATTGACAATTTGTGCATACAAAAACACCTGCGTGCGGCATTTTCCACACGCAGGTGTTTGCTATTTATTCTATAGCCGAAGCGATTATACTTCTACCATTTTCTGGTTCCAAGCCATATCCCAAAACATGTACTCGTACTGGCTGCACACATAAATAATATGTTCCAGATTCTGAATTTGCTCCTCAGTGTAGCCTTCTGTCAGGCGGTCTACCATATCAATCATTACCTGATTGGAAGAACGATAGCCTTCCGAGGTATACATGTTGACCCACTCTCCATAGAATTCCTGTTCCTTTGCGCCCGGGAATTTTTCCATGAAGTCACCAATCAGCTTATAGCTCCAAGAGCAGGACAGAACGGCTGCCATCAGCTCAGCCAAGCCCTCTTTTTCTGCAATGGCAATCATATAGTTGGTATACGAATCGGTCACAATGCTCGGCTTCGCCTGCGCGATCATTTCCTTAGAAATGCCCAGACGGCGCAGATAATCCTGATGCAGCGCATTCTCTGTGTCCAGTGTTGCAGTAATCAGCTCAGAGAACAGACGCATGTCGCTCTCCTTCTTTGCCTTGAGAACGCCCAGTGCAAAGACTTTTGCGTACTGCATCAGATACAGGTGATCCTGAATCATATAAAACTGGAAGTTTTCCAGCGGCAGCGTGCCGTCCGCAATACCCTTGACAAACGGATGCTCATTGTACTTGTCCCACAGATCAATAATGCTGTTATACAAACGCTCAGATACCTTCATATGATAACTCCTTTTCTCTTTTACAAACATATGATACCTGCCGCCATGAGTCCAATACAAATCACAGCAAAGCAAATATCTCCTACATGAACGCGCGTGGTAATCACAAAGGTTCGTGCTCCATCGCCGTCAAATCCTTTGGATTCCATCGCCATTGCTACATTTTCCGACCAGCGAATGCCATTGACCAGCGTGTTGAACAGCGGGCCAATCGGCAGCAAGCCGGTGCTCTTTTTTCTTGCTCGATACGCAAGATTGACTTCGTCCCATTCACGGCGCAGCGTTGGAACAAGATTGACTGCCGCCAACACGCCGTATGCAAATTTTGGTTTGACATGTCCCTGATGCATCAGAGACATAATAAATTCTTTCTGATCTGTCGAAAGCGCAAACAACATGCCCATGCCGACATAAGCGAGAATGCGTGTGCTGAGCAGCAGTGCCGATCCCATAGACGCCACATCATAGATAGACGCCGATGATCCCGCGCTTTTTCCGTATGACATGCCGGATACAAATACAGCACCCGCCAGCACAATGACAGGAACAAATGTCTTGACAAGCGACAACAGCTTGCAGTTGGACAGTACAATCAGTGCCGCCAACGTCACCAGCCATACGGCAATATTCAGCTTCCACGAGCTCGTCAGCGCCATTAAAATGCCGCAAACTAAAATCGTAACAACTTTGACAAAGGGATTGATTTTTTCCAAAACGGTCGGTCTCATCGGTTCGTGTCCTCCCGTATCAGTTTTTTTCCTCGCATCTGGTAGCGAACATCCGCATATGCCTGTGCTAAGCCTCTGTCATGTGTTGTCATAATCACAGTCAGACCTTCCTCTTTGACACGCGCGCAAACCTGATCCATCAGAGCGCGCGCCGAGCGATAATCCTGTCCATATGTCGGCTCATCCAACAGCAGCAGCTTTTGACCGCCTGCCAGCACAGACAACACAGCCAATCGGCGCTGCTGTCCCTGACTGAGCATATACGGCGAGAATTTTTGATACTTACGTAGGCCGCAGGTGTCCAGCATATCCAATGCCCGCTGTTTGATCTGTTCCGGTGTTTCCTTGGCATATCTGCGGCTCAGTCCGTCCGTCACTTCTTCCGTCACATTCTGCGTGATAAACTGATTGGACGGATTCTGGAACGCAATGCCCACCTCATCAAAACAGCCTTTCTGGTCAATCGAGCGCAGTTCCCGCACATATCCGTTTTCTACAATTGCAATGTCCCCCAGATAATCGCGCTGTTTCAGCAGCGTCATCATCAGTGATGTTTTTCCGCAGCCGCTCGGCCCTAAAATTGCCGTAATACAGCCATCCGGAAATATTGCATCCCCTTGGAACAGCAAACTATCTTGCTGTATGATATTTTCTCTCAAACGGCGGCGTTTTTTCGGCTTTTGCGGAATTTTCGGCATCGTCACATGGCTCAAGCGCAGACCATCTTCTAAAGGCTGATCTATGCACGGCAGCCTGCGTGACTCCTGCCAAATACCCGGATAAGCCACACCCTGTTCTCGATACAGCGGACGCGCCTGCTCCAGCTGTTCCAGCGTTTTGCTCTCACACAGCACCTGTCCGCCTTCACCAAGCAGCAAAAACCGATCCGCTGTACCGATCCAGTGGTCTGCCATGTGGTCAATCGCCACGATTGTTTTGCCCTGTTCTCGACACATCCGGCGCAGCAAAACCATCATTTCCTGCACGGCATCCGGATCCAAATTGGCAAACGGCTCATCCAACAAAATACACGAGGCATCCAGCAAGTGGATGCAGGTCAAAACCGCCCGTTGTTTTTCACCGCCGGACAGGCTGAACAGCTTTCGATCCAGCAAATGCGCTGTGCCCATCACGCGAGCGGACTGTTCTGCACGCTCCCGCATGTGTTCCGCCGGTACGCTGATATTTTCCATGCAGAAATATAATTCCTCACGCAGCGTCGCCATGCAGAACTGCAAATCCGGGTTTTGAAACATCATAGAAATCTTCTTGGCGCGCTCGCTTGCACGCAGCTGTTTGAGCGGTGTGCCAAACAATTCAATGGATCCCTCGGTCAAAAAGCCGCCGTTTTCCGGCAGCAAGCCGCACAAAATCGCCGCCAGCGTGCTCTTTCCGCAGCCGCTGCTGCCCATCAAAACGGTAATCTCTCCCGCCGGAATTGTCAGCGATGCTTTGTCAATCACCGGTTTGGACTTCTCAAAATAGCGAAATGTCAGGTTTTCGCATACAATCGCAGCCTGTTCCATGGATTATTCCACTTCCTCCGGAAGATCCTGCTTCATGCCCAGCGCATAGCCGCGCAGAACGCCAGCCTTTGCCAGACCATCGCCAATCAGCTTGGATACAATGCCAGTAAAAATAATCGAGCTGATGACGCGCAGAACCAGCATCACTGCCAGAATCGACACCGGATATTCGCTGTAGCCATAGAAAAAATATTCCGGAACAAAGAATGTCAGAACTGCGCAAATAATCGAGCTGAGAATCATCGAAGACCAGCCAAATTTCTTGTAGCGAAATGCCGCGAAGCCCAGTTCACAGCCCAAGCCCTGAAAGAAGCCGCTGACCAGCGTAGATACGCCAAACATACCGCCCATCATCATCTCGATGACAGCAGCGAGCATTTCAGCAACCAAACCAACGCCGCGCTTCTGAATGACGTAGGTTGCAAAGGTTGCAGCCATAAACCATACACCATAAATAATCTGATATGCCAGCATGTTCAGGCCGAACGGCGTCAGAACGGCAATCAGTGCTGTTCCAATATAATTCGCGCCCAAAAACAGGAACGAGAACAGCACGCCCACGATGGCAACCATCAGAATGTCTTTCAATTTCCACTTCATATTCATAATTTTTTTATCTTACTCCCTGAAACGACTTAGTATTTGCCTTCAATCGCAAAGGCATGATTCATCGGGCCGCTGCCCTTTCCAAGATCCAGCATTGCTGCCAGTGCGCCGGAAATATATCGCTTCGCGCAATCCACAGCTTCATCCAGGTTCATGCCCTTGGCAAGATTCGATGCAATGGCACTGGACAGCGTGCAGCCGGTACCATGGGTATTCGGATTGTCAATGCGCTTTCCCTCAAACCACTGATAACCGCCATCGCGGTACAATAAATCGTTTGCGTCGTTCAGATTGTGTCCGCCCTTGCACAGGACAGCGCAGTGATAAGTCTCACTAATCCATTTTGCTGCTTCAATCATATCGTCTGCACTGGTAATCTTTTTGCCGAAGAGTACCTCTGCCTCCGGAATATTCGGAGTAATCACAGTTGCTTTCGGAATCAGCTGGGTCTTGAGCGTGTCAATCGCCTCATCACTGATGAGCTTTGCGCCGCTTGTCGCAACCATTACCGGATCCACGACAACATTCTTGAGCTGATAGATTTCAATCGTATCCGCGATGACCTGAATCAGTCCGCTGGAAGAAACCATGCCAATTTTTACGGCGTCCGGTGCAATGTCTTCAATTACATCGACCAGCTGTTCCCGCAAAAATTCCGGAGTTACCTCCATAATACCTGTTACGCCGGTAGTATTCTGCGCAGTCAGGGCAGTGATCGCGCTCATGGCATATACGCCATTTGCTGTCATTGTCTTGATGTCTGCCTGAATTCCGGCGCCTCCGCAGGAATCGCTTCCTGCGATCGTCAATGCTGTTTTCATCGTGAACTTGTCTCCTTTCACAGTCATTGATTTTGTATAGCGGCGGAAGGTGGTGCCCCCAATCAACCGCTTTCAAAACGAAACTCTGTGAGATTTTTCCAAAAGAAAAAGCGCACTCGGTAATCCGATGCGCAAGTCAAAAAATCTCTTCCTACGTTGGCATTACCCAAATCAGGTCAAGGGTCAAGGCGATTGCCTACTCTCAGCCGGTTTACACAAGCTCCCCTGTTTCGTCCAATTTATTATATTATCTTTATTTCTTTCCGTCAAGAACTGATTGACTCTTGCAAGAAAAAACTGTTGCCCTTAAGCAACAGTTTTTCTGTGTATTTCATTCCGGCAGACGCTGCCGCACAATATTGGCATAACACTGCGCGACATCGCGCTCCAAGCGCTGCACAAAGGCAGCACTTTCTCCGTGCTGCATATCCCGCAAATACGCTCTGCCGTGCAATATCGCCGCACAGGCCCGATGCGTCAAGTAGGCGGCTGCACCGGTGGTATCTCTTTCCGGCACTAGCAAAATCAAACAGCCCTCGATTTGCCGCTGATCTTCCATATACGGCATTTTGAGCTGCAAATATCCCATCCGGCAATGCTGGGTATATTCTGTCGTGCAGCAAACAATCAAGCGATGATACGGCTGCAAATAGCTGTCCGATTGATACATCTGATATATCAGCTGTTGTTCCAACTGATTCGCCGCAACATCCTCCGAAATCATCATATGCGCCGCATAATATGCCAAATCTTCTATTTTTTGAATACTTGGAATCTGATGCCACGGAACATCCTGTGTTAAGCGGAGCATTTCATCACTGAATCGTGCGATAAACGCAATGTCTTTTCTCTGCGTGATCGGACGTTCTTCCTGCTGATACTCCTGCTTGCGCTGGATTGCCATGGTGAGCGCCGCATCAATGCGCGTAAAATCTCTTCGATTGAGCAGCGGACTGACGCGCACTATCGGATAGGAGATCGGCAAATCAATGGTGGAAAGAATCAGATCTACACCCTCTCGGCGCAATTGCCGCGTATCAATATTGACGGCACTGACAATGCGATGCACGATAATTTGCGGAAACCGGCGTGTAATTTCTGCTGCCAAATGACTGGCTCCGCTCATGCCAACCGGACACACCACAACGGCAGAAATATTCTGTGCTTGTTCCTGCATTCGCTCCATTGCCGCACCCAGATGCATGGCGATATACGCGCACTCCTCCGGCGGAATTGTCTCTACATGGAGAATTTCTTTGAACACCTCACAAGCGTTGCGCGTTGCCGCATACAATGCCGGATAGGTATCTATGATTTCCTGCATCAACGGATTCTCAATCGGGCTGCCTAACCGCAGACGGCTGCATGTCGCCTGTAAATGTGCATATAATCCTTCTAGCAGCTGTTCATCCGCCGAAAAGTCCAAATGCAGTTCGCGCTGCGCCGCGCCAATAATCCGCTGTGCCAAATACAGCCGATGCACTTCTCCTGTCGGTAGTTCTGCTGTTTGCTCCGGCATAACATCGCTGTTTGCAAAATACATGGCCAAAAAGCCGATCTCTGCGCCGTCTAATACAATCTTGTTTTGCTCTTGCAGCATATCCGCCACATGTTCAGCCATGGCATATTCCGGCAATCGCTGCAATCGTTCCATCTCTTCTCGATCCAAATGCAACGGATGTCCCTGCCGAACGCGCCGGAGCATCAGCCCTGCGCAAAGATAGACACGCAAAAATCCCTCATCGGTCAGATAAATTTCCTGATAGTTCTGCGCCCGCCGGAGAATCGACAGCAATCCGAGTTGCTCTTCTCTGGAAAGCACACGAAACAGCAGCGGCGGCGTGTTTTGCTCCGGAGAAGAAAAATACGTCATGACAGCGTCTGCATGAAATGCGGCGATGTGCTCAATGCGCGCTATCCGCCAATTTTTTTCCGTCCCTTCTATATATAAGCCGACGCCGGTCTGTACATGCAGACGGATCTGATAGCGCGCCAGCCAATCGCGGATCCATGGCAGTTGCTTTTCTACGGCATCTCTCGAACAACGCAAGCGCTCACTGAGTTGTTCCATAGACAAAATCTGCTGTGTATCCAGCAGGATCTCCAACAATTCCGCCTGCTGAGGCAAATGCTGCGCATGTTCTGCGTCTCCCTGCAGCTCCAGCAGCAAGCAATGTTTGTTTTCTTCGCTTGCTTCAACAGAAATGCCGCTTCCTGCTCTTGCTTGTACGTTGCAATTGTGTTCTTCCATCCAGCTGCGCACCTCCGGCAGCGCGCGTTGAATGGTTCGTTTGCTCAAATGCATCTGTTCAGACAGCTCCGCTAACGTAAGCGGGCACCCCGCCGGCTGTTCTAACAGCAATTGACTCAGCTGTTTTGCTCGCTGTGACAGCTCCATGTTGTCTTCCCGCCTTTCCTGATTCCTAGCCATTTGTGAAATTATTAACAAATCTTGATGGTTTCGTGATGTTTTGCAAGAAAGATACCACATTTTCTCAGATTTGTCCACAATTGACGGAAATTTTTCTTTTGTGATTTTTTTAACAATTTTCGTTTTTCTCTCCGTTAGCATTGTTGATTTCTTGCATTTTCATTGTATAGTCACGTTATATTCTGTACAATATGCACAATTTATTGGCATGTCCACAGAGATGACGCCAAATTTCCGCCAGGAATCTACTTGTTCTGCTTTTGTTTTGACGTCATACTTGTAGTCACAAAAGATAAATCAACAAAACACAAACCACACCACAAAAGAAAGAGGTGCCAATCAATGATTACCATTGAACATACAGTATCCGAACCGGTATTCGTTCATGCGCAAGTTGCATCGGAGCTGACACAGAACATTCGATCTCTTGGCTCTTCCGTTCGACTGTTTAAAGACAATGCATCTATTGATGCGACAAGCATCCTCGCCGTCATCGGTTTATCTATCAAGGGCGGAGACAACATCTCCTTTACCCTCTCCGGTGATTCCGAGGAACAGGACGCAAAAGTCCTTTCCGCTTATCTCAACGACAAGCTGTAATAACATCGCCTAATCCATTTCACTATAAATCTCACATTCACTCAAATGTACGCTGCGGCTCTCCGCCGCAGCGCCGATCCCCCAAAGGAGGAACAACTATCATGCCAGAGAACAAAACGAGAGTTGCTGTTCTGGTACAGAATGAATTGAATCTCGATCTCAACGAGGTTTTTCACGACGCTGTCGCACAGGGCGCAGAAATCGTCAACATCCCACTGTACCATACACAGGACGTACAGGAAGTCATTGCCGCAGCAAAGGGCTTTGATTACGTTGTAGCCGGACGTGAACCGTGGAACGCAGAAGTTCTTACCGCCTGTGCCGATCATCTGAAGGGTATCGCCCGTTTTGGCGCTGGCTTCGAGACGGTTGATTTGGAAAAAGCTGCTGAGTTGGGTATCGCCGTTTGCAACGCACCGGGTGTAAACTCTAAAGCAGTAGCAGAACAAGCACTGGCTCTGACGCTTGCCATTCTGCGCAAAATCACCATTTATGACCGCAGCCTGCGCGCAGACGGCGTTACCGCTAAGATGTCGCAGACGCTGGAAGGCACAGTCGCTCTGCTCGGCTTCGGAAACATCGGCTGTGAATTTGCCAAGCTGCTCAGCGTCTTCCCGGTCAAAGTCATTGCTTACGATCCGTATCCGAACTATCAGGCAGCCAATGCACTTGGCGTAGAAATCGTTGATCTGGAAACCGCTGTGCGCACCGCAGACATCATCAGCCTACATCTGCCGGCAGTCAAAACCATGAAGGATTTCATCTGCAAAGATGTCATTGACCTGATGAAGGACGGTGTATATATCATCAACACGAGCCGCGGCTATGTTGTCAACGAACATGATTTGGCAGATGCTCTGCGCTCCGGCAAGATCGCCGGCGCAGCATTGGATGCGTTCAAGGTTGAACCGTTTGATCCGGATTCTGAGCTGAAAACTTTGCCAAATGTCGTTCTTACCCCGCATTCTGCGGCTGTATCCACACAGGCTGTGCGCATGGTATTTAACCATTGTGCCGGTGTCATCGCTTCGTATATGCGCGGCGAACAGCCACGCAGCTTGCTCAATCCAGAGTACGCAAAACACAGATAACAACAAATCATAAAGGAGAATACATGATGAACAAGGTAAAAGTTGGCGTCGTAGGTTATGGTACCATCGGTCAGCGTCTGGCTGATGGCGTGGTACGCATGGGAGATATGGAACTGGTCGGTGTGGCAAACCGCACCCCGAATCTGGGCGTTCGTGCTCTGAAGGAAAAGGGTATGCCGTATGACCTGTACATGTCTGACCCGAAATATGCAGATGCTTATGCAGAAGCAGGCATTCCGGTATGCGGTACGATGGAAGATCTGGCAGAAAAGTGTGATATTCTGCTCGATGCAACACCGGCAGGTGTTGGCGCAGAGAACAAGAAGCTGTTTGAGCGCATGGGCAAGCCGTGCATCTTCCAGGGCGGCGAAAAGAACGATGTCGCTGATGTCTTTTTCCACGGTTATGCAAACTATGAAAAGGGTCTGGATAAGCAGTTCTTGAAGCTGACTTCCTGCAACACCACCGGTCTGATTCGTGCCGTTGACTGCCTTGACCGCAACTGCGGCGGTATTGAGCGCGTGGCAATCACGATTATTCGCCGTGTTGCTGACCCGGGCGATTATCATCGCGGACTGACCAACGCACTGAAGATCGACAAGGCTCCGTCTCATCAGGCAGTTGACCTCATGACCATCATGCCGCACGTAGAGGCTACCGGTATTCTGGTTCACACACCGGTCACCCATGGTCACATCATCACCATCACCGCACAGGGCAAGCAGAAAATCACCAAGGAGCAAGCACTCAAGGCATTTGAAACCCATGACCGTATCCGCGTTGTCCGCATTGCAGACGGTTTCCTCGGCAATGCCTCCATGTTCAAGTATGCCCGTGACCTCGGCAACCCGCGCGGTGACATGTACGAAATCGGCCTGTGGGAAGAATCTATCGTAGAATACGGCGATCAGATTATGTTTGCGATTTATATTCCGCAGGAAGCTGTTACCATTCCGGAAACACTGGATGGTGTACGTGCTGCTCTGCACATGCAGGATACCATGGAAGAAGCAACCGCTAAGACGAATGAATATCTGGGGATGGCAAAATGGAAATAAAAATGAACGCCCTGCGCGGGCTTGATATTGCAGGCAAGAAAATCCTGTTCCGTCCGGACATCAATTCTCCGATTGATCCGGTCACAAAAAAGATTGTCAACGAAAACCGTCTGAAAAAGAACGCGGTTACGCTGAAATATATGCTGGAAAACGGCGCTGCTGTCGCTCTGATTGCACATCAGGGTGACACGCAGGATTATCAGAACCTGATTCCACTCGAAGAGCACGCACAAAAGCTGTCTGCCCTGACCGGTTATCCGGTACATTATATTGATGATGTTTGTGGCCCGGCGGCAATTGAAGCCGTAAAAAATCTGCCAGCAGGTGAAGCAATTATTCTGGGCAACCTGCGGTATCTGGGAGAAGAACTGTCTACCTTCTCCAACTTTGTCAAGCTGAAGCCGGAAGACATGGGAAATGTATGGCATATCCGCAAGCTCTCTCCGCTGTTTGATCTGTATGTCAACGATGCCTTTTCTGCCGCACATCGTGATGCCCCGTCTATGGTTGGTTTCCCGCACTTCTTACCGGCAGCGGCTGGTTTCCAGTTCTTTGACGAGTATGCCGCGCTAGCATCCGTCAAGGACGGCGCAAAGCATCCGTGTATGTTTGTGCTCGGCGGAGCAAAGATCTCCGATGCCTTTGGTATGATGGAATCTGTGCTCAAGAACGGTACAGCGGATAAAATCCTGACCACCGGTGTCACCGGCATCATTATGCACATTGCGAATGGTGTGACATTTGGTGAACCTCAGATGAAGTTCCTGCGTGACCGCGACATGCTGACCTTTGTAGAAGCAGCGAAGAAGTATCTGACAGAATATCCAGACCGATTTGAGCTGCCGCGCGACCTCGCCTATAATAAGGATGGCGTGCGTGTAGAATGCACGATTGACAATCTGCCGCAAGACGCGCAATTCATTGATATTGGTGCGCAGACGATTGCCGACTATCAGGCTCTGCTGGCATCCGCAAAAACCATTTTCGCCAATGGTCCTGCCGGCATCTATGAACAGGAAGGCTTTGACATCGGTACACGCGGCATCTGGGGCGGTATTGCTGACAGTGAAGCATATTCTGTCATCGGCGGCGGTGACACCGTATCCAGTGCTACCAAGTTTATTGATCTGACCAAGATCAGCTATGTCTGCACCGCAGGCGGTGCCATGGTTCGCTTTATGAGCGGCAAAAAGCTCCCGCTGATTGCTGCTATGGAGCAGGCTTACGAGCGACAGAAGCTGTAAGCCATACAACTTTTCGTTTATTCTCTATTCTACTCTATTCCACATTCCCGCAGCGTCTCTCACCAGACGCTGCGGGTGAAAATCAAGTAAAACGGCACTTCTCTCCACACCTCATGTACGAAGACACACAATTTAATCTACGAATCTGCTTTCTCATATTGCCGTTTTTCTCTTCCCTGTGTTCCTTGACCTGTGGGACACAGGGATTTTTTATTTCTATCTTTTTCCAGAAAATTATCGTTGACAAGTGCGCGCTTGTTTGTTATAATATCAACACTGCTCAGCAGTACGGACACTTAGCTCAGTTGGTAGAGCATCCGCTTGACGTGCGGAAGGTCAGCGGTTCGAGACCGTTAGTGTCCACCAGAATCGACACCCTGAAATCTGTATGGTTTCGGGGTGTTTTTGCGTAAATAAAGCCGAAGAATCTCTCAAGAACTCCTTGCTTTTCCCTGCATTGTATGGTATAAATATATAGTATATTGATTCTACGGAAAAGCAACGAACGGGAAAAGTACTCAAAGCCCTGCGGCATCAGAGAACGGCAGCCATTGGCTGGAAGCTGCCTGCTGAAATGGATTGACGAAGTTCGCCCGGGAGCTCTGGTGTCCAAAAACACCAGCGGGAGACCCCGTTATCAGTCGCAAAGAGCCGGTGTGATACCGGAATCTGGGTGGTACCGCGGAGGTTCCCTGACCTTTCGTCCCTGTTTTTGATAGGGTTGCGAAAGGTTTTTTTAGTGTCATTAAATCTTTCAAGGAGTTGTTTTAACAAATGAAGGAAAAATTACAGTCCATTCGTGAGATTGCCGAGCAGGCGATGCAAGCCTGCAAGGATTCCCGCGAGCTTGACGCCATTCGCGTCAAATACCTGGGTAAAAAGGGCGAAGTCACTGCGCTGATGAAGAACATGCGCAACCTGGCACCGGAAGAGCGTCCGGCATTCGGTCAGATGGTCAATGACTTGCGCGCAGCCATTGAGAACGGCCTGTCCGAAAACAAGGCACGTCTGGAAGAGGCTGCTCTGGCAGCAAAGCTCAAGAAAGAGACCATCGACGTCACCATGCCGGGCGAGGAGTTTACCCTCGGCAAGAAGCATCCGCTCAACATCGTTCTGGATGAAGTCAAGGATATTTTCATCGGCATGGGCTTCAACATCACTGATGGTCCGGAAGTCGAGACCGATTGGTACAACTTTGAAGCGCTGAACATTCCGAAGGATCATCCGGCACGCGATACGCAGGATACCTTCTATATTTCCGACAACATCATTCTGCGCACACAGACCTCTCCGATGCAGATTCGCGCCATGGAGCACAAAAAGCCGCCGATTCGCATTATCGCACCGGGTCGTGTGTTCCGCTCTGATGCAGTCGATGCTACCCATTCTCCGATGTTCCATCAGATCGAGGGTCTGGTCGTTGACAAGAACATCCGCATGTCTGACCTGAAGGGCATTCTGGAGCAGTTTGCCAAGAAGCTGTACGGCGAGGACACGGTTGTCCGCTTCCGTCCGCACCACTTCCCGTTCACTGAGCCGTCTGCTGAGATGGACATGCAGTGCTTCAAGTGCCATGGTGCCGGCTGCCCGCTGTGCAAGAACGAGGGCTGGATCGAAATCCTCGGCTGCGGCATGGTTCATCCGAAGGTTCTGGAGGTCTGCGGCATTGATCCGAACGAATATTCCGGCTATGCATTCGGCATCGGTCTGGAGCGTATCGTTATGAGCCGCTATAAGATCACCGACATCCGCATGTTCTACGAAAATGACGTGCGTTTCCTGCACCAGTTTTAATTGATTGCTGGAATATATTTGATTTTTGGAGGAATGAAATCATGAAGCTGCCAATGAGCTGGCTTGCCGAATTTGTAGATATGACTGGTATTTCCAACAAGGAATATGCGGACAAGATGACCATGTCCGGTTCCAAGGTGGAAGAAGTTGTCTACCTCGGCGATGAAATTAAAAATGTAGTTACCGGTAAAATTCTGTCCAACGTTCCGCATCCAGACTCTGACCATCTGGTTATTTGTCAGGTAGACGTTGGCAAGGAAGAACCGATTCAGATCGTCACCGGCGCACCGAACGCAGAGGTTGGCCGTGTCGTTCCGGTCGCTCTGCACAAATCGTATCTGCCGGGCGGCGTAAAGATCACCAAGGGCAAGCTGCGCGGCGTGCCGTCCAACGGTATGATGTGCTCGCACGAAGAGCTGGGTCTGACCCTGAATGAAATCCCGTATGGCGATCCGGATGGTCTGCTGCTTATGCCGGAAGGCACACCAGTTGGTGTGGATATCAAGACGCTGGTTGGTTTGGATGAGTATGTCACAGACTTTGAAATCACGTCGAACCGTCCGGACTGCCTGAGCATTATCGGTCTGGCACGCGAGACTGCTGCTACGTTTGGTCGCGAACTGAAGCTGCACACGCCGGTTGTCAAGGGCATCGGCGGTGACATCAACGATACGCTGTCTGTCGCAGTAGAAGCTACTGATCTGTGCCCGCGCTACACCGCACGTCTGGTCAAGAACATTAAGATTGAGCCGTCTCCGGCTTGGATGCGTGAGCGTCTGCACGCCGCTGGTGTTCGCCCGATCAACAATATTGTTGATATTACCAACTATGTCATGCTGGAATACGGTCAGCCGATGCACGCCTTTGACTATTCCTGTCTGAAGGACGGCAAGATCGTTGTTCGCCGCCCGAAGGACGGTGAATTTATCCAGACACTGGACGGTGAAAACCACTACCTCGATAAGGACATGCTGTGTATCGCTGACGGCACCACAGCTACCGCTGTTGCCGGTGTTATGGGCGGCTACGAGAGCGAGATCACCGAAAAGACTCAGACCGTTGTCTTTGAGTCCGCAAACTTCCACGGTGCAACCGTTCGTATCACCGCACAGAAGCTGGGTATGCGTACCGAGGCTTCCGGCCGTTTCGAGAAGGGTCTTGATCCACGCATGACGATGGATGCAGTCAACCGTGCCTGCGAGCTGGTAGAAATGCTGGGTGCCGGCGAAGTGGTTGACGGCGTGATTGACGTCGATGCAACCAGCGACGAGCACAAGCGTCTGCCGCTGGAGTGCGATAAGATGAATGCTCTGCTCGGCATTGATCTGAGCCGCGAGGAAATTGTCGGCTATCTGAATCGTCTGGGCTTTGTTGTTGAGGGCGATGAAGTTGTTGTTCCGTTCTACCGCACCGACATTGCGCGCATGTGCGATCTGGCGGAAGAAGTTGCCCGTATGTATGGCTACGACAACATTCCGACCACGCAGTTCGGCGGCACGGCTGCCGGCGGTCTGTCCCCGAAGCAGTATTTTGAGAAGAACATCGGCACCTATGCCCGCGCTTGCGGCTTCGACGAGGCACAGAACTTCTCGTTCGGCAGCCCAAAGATGTATGACAGCATTGGTCTGCCGGAGGACAGCGAAAAGCGTCTGTCCGTGACGATCCTGAATCCGCTGGGCGAAGATTTCAGTGTCATGCGTACCACTTCCCTGCCGTCCATGCTGGAGTGCCTGATGCACAACCTGAACCACAGAAACCCGACGGCAAGCCTGTACGAGATCGCTACGGTATATCTGCCGGAAATCAAGGACGGCAAGGTAAACACCGAGGTTCTGCCGCAGGAGCCGCACATTCTGACCATGGGCACTTATGGTCGCCTGTCCTTCTTCCAGTTCAAGGGCATTGTGGAGAAGATTCTCAGCGAGAGCGGCGTATCTGACGTCAGCTTCGAGCCGGTAACCGACAATCCGTCTTATCATCCAGGTCGCTGCGCAAAGATCCTGACTGGCGAAACCGAGCTGGGTATCTTTGGCACCATCCATCCGGTCATTTCCAAGAATTATGGTGCTGGCAAGAGCGAGATTCTGGCTGCTGAAATCAATCTGGATCTCATGTTTGCCAACGCAAATACCGACAAGCTGTATCAGCCGCTGCCGAAGTATCCGGCATCTACCCGCGATATTGCGGTTCTGTGCGATGACTCCATTCCGGTAGCACACATGGAAAAGGCAATCGCAAAGGCTGTCGGCGGTATTCTGGAAGCAGTTTCCCTGTTCGACGTATACAAGGGCGATCAGGTACCGGAAGGCAAGAAGAGTGTGGCATACTCCATGCGTCTGCGCGGCAGCGACCGTACCCTGACCGATGAAGAGTGCGACAACGCGATGAAGAAGGCAATCGCTGCCCTCGAAAAGCAGTTCGATGCAAAACTTCGTCAGTAAAATATGATTTACAATCCTTTACAATTCTGAATTTTTGTATTATCATGGTAGATAGTTGAAAGGAGGGCTCCGTAATGCTTGATGGAACAAGAAAGTTCAGCATGAAAGAAGAAAGTAATAAGGAAATGAAGCGCGTGCTTCAGACAGTATATGATGCTCTGAAGGAAAATGGCTATAATCCGATCAATCAGATTGTGGGTTATCTGCTCTCCGAAGATCCGACATATATTACCAACTATAACAATGCACGCAGCTTGATTCGCAAGATTGACCGCGACGAGCTGATGCAGGAACTGATTTCCAATTATCTGGATCTGTAATGCAAAGCAACAAACGCAGGACGCGAAAACGTCCTGCGTTTTTTCGTCAATATAGCCAAAGCATCCCTGTCTGTTCGCCATTGTTACCAATATATCCAACAGAATCGTGGAAATATGCACAAAAAACGTGTGATTTTCTATCTTCCGGCAACAGAAGAAGTGATTGACATCATGCAAAGCATGTGCTATACTATAGCCAATGTAACCGAATTGTAATGTGCTAGAGAGTTGATTGTAACCTACCAGCCATGCCAAGGCGGTTGTATGCATGTCTTTCGTTTGACAGAGATTCTTGCGCGTGTTATACTGGATATATTATTGCGAATTTTTAATCAAAGGAGAAATACGATATGTCAGCTAACGCTAAGAAAAGCGCAGATGAAGAGATCCTGACCTATAAGGGTCATCCACTTATGAGACATAACAATATCATTTATTATGGCAGCATGAGCGATCGCTACATTATTATGATGCAGATTCTAGAAACCAAGAAGGTTCAGGATATGGAGGTTGCAACAAAAGTAGCCGTTCAGCTCCAGCAGACATCCCCGAGCGTGCGTCCGAAGGATCGCATCGTCAAGAAGACCGAAAAGAATGGTCTGTATACAGCTCTGGACATCGCCGTTGTATGGCTGAACCGAGCACTGTCTGCGAAGTAACCATTATTTCGTTAATTTTCAGGAGGATAAACCAATGATACATTCTAAGAAATTTTCAGGAGGATAAACCAATGATACATTCTAAGAAGATGAAGTTTGCAGTGACCACCGCGGCTGCGACTGCAATCGTATGCACCGGCGCACTGGCTGCAAATGTAACTTCTACGACCGATGTAAACGTTCGCTCCGGCGCAGGCAATTCTTACTCGGTTCTGACCGTTATGAAGTCCGGTACCACCACCGCAAGTCTCGGCACTTCCGGCAGCTGGACCAAGGTCACCGTAAACGGCAAGACCGGCTATGTATGCAGCAAGTACCTGACTTCCGGCAGCTCTTCTACCCCGTCTAACGGCGGCACACAGAGCGTTTCCAAGACCGTTTATATCTCGGCTTCTTCTCTGAATGTTCGTTCCGGTGCAGGTACCTCCTACAGCGTAATCGGCAACCTGAAGAAGGGCAACAGCGCTTCTGTTGTCGCTTCGACCAACGGCTGGTACAAGATTAAGTACGGCGGCGGCTATGGCTACATCAGCAGTAAGTACACCACCTCTCAGGTTCCGTCCAACACGACGAGCTCTGTTGCTCCGACAACTTCTACCAACAAGACCGTATACACAACAACCACGCTGAATGTTCGCTCTGGCGCAAGCACTTCTTACAGTGTTGTCGGCGTTCTGGGTTCCGGCAAGGCTGCTTCTGTTGTAGGCACTTCCGGCAGCTGGTACAAGATCAAGTACGGCAGCGGCTATGGCTACATCAGCAGCAAGTACACCACTTCTTCCGCTCCGTCTAACGGCGGCAGCACCAGCGGATCTTCTACCCCGTCCAATAGCTCTGGATCTTCTATTGCTTCGTATGCAAAGAGCTTCCTGGGCTGCTCCTATGTATACGGTGCCGCTGGCCCGCGTACCTTTGACTGCTCCGGTCTGACCCAGTATGTATACGCACACTTTGGCAAGTCTATTCCGCGTACCTCTGCTTCTCAGTATTCTAGCTGCAAGAAGATTTCCAAGTCCCAGCTTCAGCCGGGCGATCTGATGTTCTTCTCCAGCTCTAGCGGCGGTGGCGTTAGCCATGTTGGTATCTATGTTGGCAATGGTCAGATGGTTCATGCAGCAAACTCCAGAACGGGTGTGTGCATGGACAGCATCAACAGCTCTTACTATGTAAAGAACTACGTTGGTTCTGGTCGTTACTAATACATAATCGAACGTTAAAAGCCGACTGAATCAATCAGTCGGCTTTTTATCTTGATATTTTGAATATATGAATGTATGTTCTCACCTGCTTTGGCAGGACACGGAATCGGGTGAAAGTCCCGGCGAGTCGGTCACTGTGAAGCCGCCCTTGTGCGGATAAGTCAGATACGTGGAGCACATACAATACGCCTGCCGGAACCGGGATGTATGAAAATGATATGGGATGCAGCTGCCGCTGTTTCCTTTCTTTTGCGTACACTGTTTTTGGCAGCGTGCGCATTTTTTCTTTTCGGGAGGTTTTCGTATGTCTCACCACTATTCCTATTTTTCGCACAAGCAATGTGAATACTTTCCCTGTCATCCCAATGCTGATCCAGATAATTTCAATTGCTTGTTCTGTTATTGTCCTCTATACCCGCTGGGCAGACAATGCGGCGGTACCTTTGACTATCTCCCCAATGGATATAAGGATTGCAGTCGGTGTTTGTATCCGCATCAACGGGAAAATTATGATGCCATTGTACGACGTTATCAGGAAATCTTAGCTATGATGCATTCTGAATCAGATGCAGAAGAAATGGATGAAGCCATATGACCTTACAACAGCTGAAATACGCGGTGACCACGGCGGATGCCGGAACGGTCAGTGAGGCCGCCAAGCAGTTATACATCGCTCAGCCGTCTCTGACGGCCTCTATTAAAGAACTGGAGCATGAGCTGGGAATCACGATCTTTCATCGCACCAACAAAGGCGTCATTGTGTCCGCAGACGGCGAGGAATTTCTCGGCTATGCCCGGCAGATTATGGAACAGACTACTCTCATGGAGGAGCGCTATTTTGGTGCCGCACCGATCAAACACCGCTTTTGTGTCTCGACGCAGCATTATTCCTTTGCGGTAGAAGCGTTTGTCGCTCTGCTCAAGCAATACGGCGGAGACACCTATGATTTTCGCATTCGAGAGACCAAAACACACGAAATTATCGAGGATGTCTGTCGCCTAAAAAGCGAGGTCGGCGTGCTGTACCGCAATCCCTTTAATGCGGTTGTTATCAACAAGACACTCAAAGACAACAGTCTGCTCTTTCACACGCTGTTTACCGCCAAAGCACATGTCTTTGTCGGCGCAGATAATCCACTGGCACAACAGCCCTCTGTGACGCTGCACGACTTAGCTCCTTATCCCCGTCTGTCCTATGAGCAGGGTGAGCACAATTCCTTTTATTTTTCCGAAGAAATCTTGAGCACGTTGGACTGCGACAAAGACATCATGGTATCCGATCGCGCAACGCTGTTTAATCTGCTCATCGGCCTAAACGGCTATACGATTTGCAGCGGTGTTATCAACGAACAGCTCAACGGCAAGAACATCGTTGCCGTACCGCTGGATGTTGACGAATACATGGAAATCGGATATATCACGCATAAACGCACAACGCTGAGTCCATTCGGAAAGCAATATATTTCCCTTCTCCGGCAATACACACAGCCATTTGAAGCTAAGCCATAGATATTTCCTATGGCCAACCGCTCCTGTTTGATATTTTACAGAGACGATCAAATATCGTATACTGCAAGCATACCAAATCAAACACAAGTAAAGGAGCATTTTTTATGAGCAAGAAATCTATCCCATTTATTTATGATATGGTCGGCAGCTTTCTGCGTCCGGCTTCTCTCAAGCAGGCGCGTGAGGATTTTAAATCCGGCAAAATCACACGCGATGCGCTGACACAGATTGAGAACGAAGAAATCACCAAGCTGGTAGCAAAGGAAAAGGCAGCTGGCTATCATGCTATCACAGACGGCGAATTCCGCCGCAGCTATTGGCATCTGGATTTCATGTGGGGTCTGAATGGCATCAAGGAAATTGAACTGGAACATGGATACTTTTTCCATGATGAAGAAACCACGCGCGGCTCGATTGAAGTCACCGGAAAAATCAGCGGAGAAAATCATCCGTTTGTCGAACACTTCAAATTCATGAAGCAGTTTGAAGATGAAAACACCATTGTCAAGCAGACAATGCCTGCACCGGCGCAGCTTCTCGCAGAATTAGACCGCGGAGACAACAGCATCAAGACCGCCGCGATTTATCCGAACATGGAGGATTTGATTCAGGATGTTGCCGCCGCATATCGCACCGTCATTCGAGAATTGTATGAAGCAGGCTGCCGCAACATTCAGTTTGACGACTGCACCTGGGGCATGTTCTGCGATACCAACTATTGGAATGCCCGTCAGAATGACAATGTATCGCTGGAAAGCGAAGCAGAAAAGTATCTGCGTGTCAACAATCTCGCTATGGAAGGCAAGCCGGCAGATTTGACCATCGCTACACATGTATGCCGCGGCAACTATCACTCTACTTACGCTTGCACCGGCGCATATGACACGGTGGCACCGTATCTGTTCGCCAATGAAAAGGCAGATGCATTCTATTTGGAATTTGATGACGAGCGTTCCGGCGGATTTGAGCCGCTCAAGTACATGGCAGAGGGCAAAAAGGTTGTCCTCGGTCTGATTACCACCAAGTCTCCGGTTCTGGAGAACAAGGACGCAATCATCGCCCGCATTCACGAAGCGGCAAAATACATCCCGCTCGATCGTCTGTATCTCAGCCCGCAGTGTGGTTTTGCTTCCTGCGAGATCGGCAACAAGCTGGTCGATGCAGACCAGTGGAACAAGCTGGCTCTCGTCAAGGAAATTGCCGAGGAAGTTTGGAGATAATTTTTCTGTTTTCTGTGCCGGCTCTCAGATGTTGCTGCTATGAAATATCATAGTATCTTGCATCCGCCTATCAAACGGTTTACACTGATGGTGATAAAATCTCGGAGGTGTAACCGGTATGGATAGAGCACAAATCAAAGCAAAAATCTGCGAAAAAGCCAAGGCATTAGGCGCGAACGTCGTTCGTTCCTGCTCCGTAGACCGCTGGCGTGAGATTCCGATTCAAGCGCCGGAATTCTGGCCGCAGAACATTTGGAGTTGGAGCAAAAACGTCATTGTCCTCGCTATTCCGCTGTTCTCACCGATGATGAATACCACGCCGTCTATGGTCTATCAGGAACTATATGACACCAGCAACCGTGTACTAGATGATATGTCTTATCACCTAGCGAATTATATCGTGTCAGAACTTGGCTATCGTGCCATTTTCTTTCCGCGCGACTGCTATTACAGCATTGAAGTGCTGGTGGACAATCCAAACGCCGCATTTTCTCACGTCATAGCCGGATACTACGCTGGTATTGGCACATTGGGCGACAGTCACAATCTGATTTCCAAAGAATTCGGCCCGCGGATGCGCATTGTTTCTATCATCACAGATGCGCCTATCCCGCAAGATGATATGCTGGACCACGAATTGTGCATACACTGCAAAAAGTGCTTAAACAGCTGTCCGTCACACTGTTTTTCTCATCCAGAACAACATCCATACGTTATGGACAAGGTCGCCTGCACCAAGCATCATGTAGAGATTAAAAATCAACACCACTGGCCGTGCGGCATCTGTGCTGCCGTTTGTCCTGTCGGTGAAGATCTCAAACTGTACCGAACCGTCAAGCCGGTCACTCCGCAAGGCATCTTGCATTGTCAGAGCTTTGGCTCATAAAAAACAACCCATCTCCTACCGCAGCTTTGCTGCAGTAAGAGATGGGTTTATTTTATTCTATTAGGAGTTTGTCTATTCAGCGAAACCGCAAGTTATGCCTGCCACTTCCAGTCGCGGACTTCCGGCATATCCAGGCCATACTCGTTGATATACTGCTTGTGCTCAACCAGCTTGTCGCTCATCTTCTGATACAGATAAGCGCCACGGTTGCCGAGCTGCGGCAGACGGAGCAGAACGTCCTGAACCAGATGGAAACGGTCAATATCGTTCTGTACGCGCATATCAAACGGCGTGGTGATGGTGCCCTCTTCCTTGTAGCCGCGAACATGCAGCTGGCGGTTATGACGGCGATAGGTCAGCTCGTGAATCAGCGTCGGATAACCATGGAAAGCGAAGATGATCGGCTTATCCTTGGTGAACAGCATGTCATACTCTGCATCAGACAGACCATGCGGATGCTCAGCCTTCGGCTGGAGCTTCATCAGGTCAACAACGTTGATGACGCGAACCTTGAGTTCCGGCAGCTCCTTGCGCAGGATGGATACAGCAGCCAGCGTCTCCAGTGTCGGAGTCTCGCCACAGCAAGCCATAACAACATCCGGCTCCTGACCAGCATCGTTGGAAGCCCACTCCCAAACGCCGATGCCCTGGGTGCAGTGCTTAACAGCCTGCTCCATGGTCAGCCACTGCGGACGCGGATGCTTGGATGCAACGATAACGTTGACATAGTTGCGGCTGCGGATACAATGATCGAAGCAGGACAGCAGGCAGTTTGCATCCGGCGGCAGATACAGGCGAACGACGTCTGCCTTCTTATTGGCAATATGATCGAGGAAGCCCGGATCCTGATGGGTGAAGCCGTTGTGATCCTGCTGCCATACGTTGGAAGCCAGAATCAGGTTCAGAGAAGCAATCTTCTGACGCCACGGCAACTGGTTGCAAACCTTCAGCCACTTTGCGTGCTGAGCAGCCATGGAGTCAATGATGCGGATAAATGCCTCATAGCTTGCGAAGAAGCCATGACGGCCGGTCAGCAGATAACCTTCCAGCCAGCCCTCACACATGTGCTCGGACAGCATGGAGTCCATGATGCGGCCGTCCTTTGCGAGGAATTCATCGGTCGGCAGGGTCTCTGCATTCCAATCACGATTTGTCTCTTCAAAAACAGCGTTCAGACGGTTAGATGCCGTCTCATCCGGTCCGAATACGCGGAAGTTACGGCTGTCTTCGTTCAGCTTCAGGATGTCGCGGACAAACTTGCCCATCTCAATCATATCCTGGCCTTCGGTTGCGCCCGGCTGACCAACTGGGAATGCATAATCACGGAAGTCCGGCAGACGCAGGTCGCGCAGCAGCAGACCGCCATTGGCATGCGGATTTGCACCAATTCTGTGATCGCCCTTCGGTGCCAGCTCACGCAGCTCTGGAATCAGACGGCCGTTCTCGTCGAACAGCTCCTCTGCATGGTAGCTCTCCAGCCAATTCTTCAGGATTTCCAGATGCTCCGGCTTATCCATCATAATCGGAACCTGATGCGCACGGAAGCTGTTTTCAATCATGTTGCCGTCTACTTCCTTCGGACCGGTCCAGCCCTTCGGGGTGCGCAGAACAATCATCGGCCAGATCGGACGGGTTGCATCGCCGGTTTCACGTGCGTGCTTCTGGATGCCCTTGATCTCCTCAATGACAGTATCCAGTGTCTCAGCCATCTTGCGATGCATGGTCATCGGATCGTCGCCCTCTACGAAGTACGGCTTCCAGCCGCAGCCCTCGAAGTACTTCTGCAACTCTTCATGAGAGATTCTGGAGAAGATAGTCGGGTTTGCGATCTTGTAGCCGTTCAGATGCAGAATCGGCAGAACAGCGCCGTCAGTGATCGGGTTCAGGAACTTGTTGGACTGCCAAGAGGTTGCCAGCGGGCCGGTCTCAGCCTCGCCGTCGCCTACGGTGACAGCAGCAATCAGATCCGGATTGTCAAATACAGCACCGAATGCATGAGCGATGGAATAACCCAGCTCGCCGCCTTCGTTGATGGAACCCGGTGTCTCCGGAGCAACATGGCTTGCGATGCCGCCCGGGAAGGAGAACTGCTTGAACAGGCGCTTCATGCCCTCCAGATCCTCGCTTACGTTCGGGTAAACTTCGCTGTATGTGCCCTCCAGATAGGTGTTCGCAACAAAGAAGTTGCCGCCATGTCCCGGGCCAGACAGCAGAATCATATCCAGATCATACCGCTTAATCACGCGGTTCAGGTGTACATATACAAAGTTCTGACCAGGTACAGTGCCCCAGTGTCCTACGATTTTCTTCTTAATCTGATCCATTGTCAGCGGCTCGCGCAGCAACGGATTATCCAGCAGATACAACTGACCGGCAGCCAGATAATTAGTTGCACGCCAGTACGCATTCATCTTGCGCAGCAGTTCGTCTGTCAGCGGTCCTTTTTCTTCGCAGACCGGTTTCATGTTTTCACTCATGAGTCAGACTCCTTTCTGTTTCGTATAATCTATAAGGCTTTCCCTATCCGACATTGTACGACATCGAAGGAAAAGAAGGCAAGTTTTGAAAGTTAAAAAAGTAACGAAAAACACAATATTATTTTTACCCGTTTTGGCGACAATTAACCATTTGTTACTCGCAGTTTCAAAAATACAAAAAAAGATGCAAGTTTTTACATGAAATTGAGCAATTTTCCATTTTATAACAGTTAAAAGTATGTATGTGCTTCTTTTATTTTTTGTATACAGTATGTTAAAAAACCTGCACATTGTGTAACGATTTACAGGCGTTTCGATATGCTGACGGTGTTTTTCCTGTTTGTTTCTTGAAAAAGCGATTAAATGAAGAAAGACTGGAAAATCCTGTTGTGTATGCAATATCTATCACTTTATCGTCTGTATGTGCCAGCAGATTCTTCGCTGTATCCAACCGCAGCGCATCTGTATACTGTTTGGGCGTGACACCATACTCCTGTTTAAACACTTCTGTCATCCGTCGCTTGGTCAATCCAATATCTTTTAAGGGCTCTGCTTTGTCTAACTTTTGCTTCATTTCCGCGGCAATATCACGCATCGGCTGATACTCTAAAAGATCACTTCGGCACCGTTTGCACGGACGATACCCTGCCAGACGCGCTTGCTTTGCAGATGAAAAATAGCAAATATTCTCATGCTTGGGAGGCTTTGACTTGCACGAAGGGCGGCAGAAAATTCCTGTCGTTTTCACTGCATAGAAAAACAACCCGTCGTAATTTGCATCGGAATTCTGAACGGCTTCCCACATTTCCTGCTCAGTCATTATATTTTCCCCTTTCTCTCTATATTATAAGTTTTTCACAATCAACGAAATACCCGAAAGCACCAATACAATCGCCGTCAATTTTTTCATTTTCTTTTCGTCTAGAATACGGCTGCACTGGATACCTGCAAACAGCCCAAACATCGCAAATACAAGCAAACAAGCGGACATCTGCACAGTCTGGAAAGTTAGCAAATGCAACACGCTGTACAAAATCATGCGAAAGGTATTATCCGCAATAAATACCGCACTGATATTTGCTTTGAATGCATCGCTGTCTCCTGTCACACGGCTGACATATGCAGCCAGCAAAGCACCCACACCGAACATCCCACACAAAACGCCTGCTGCGACGCCAATCACCGCCAACAGCCATTTAGATGATTGGATGGTCTTTCTGCTGCATTCTCTCGAAAGCATCTCACTGCCGAGTGCAATGACAACGATACCAAACACCAATTTGATTGCCCGAACATCGACATGCTTGAGCAGCAATGCGCCAGGGATGCTGCCAGCCAGCACGAACCCCGCCAGCGGCAGATAAATTTTCGGATCAAGTTTTTTTCGGTTTCTCCACGTCAGGATTATATTTGCCGGATAACCCAGCAGCAAATCAATCGGAGAAATATTGGCATTAGCTGTACCGAAACTCAAGATAGAGGTAAAAATCAACGTATTGGCAAAGCCGCATAAACCTTTGACAAAATAAGAAACTACCGCCGCAAAAAACCATAGATACATCTCTGTTTTTCTCCATTTCTACATGAATTTTACGCTATTTACTATAGCATATTTTCTCCGAATTGGCTTTGCAAAAATGGAAATTCAATTTTTCAATAGATACGAACAACAGCCCGCCATGCAGTTGCACAGCGGGCTGATTCTTCTTCTGTTTCTTATTTTTTTACTTTGCGTAAAATTCATCGACAGCGTTAAAGAACGCATCGATATTGTCCCAGCTGGACATCGGCGGAATATCACAGCCGGAAGAAATCACATAGTTCGGATACTTACAGCACTTCTCCATAACAGACAGAGTTGCTTCACGAACCGATTCCGGTGTGCCGTTGCGGAACTGACCGGCAGGGTCAACGTTGCCCATGCAGATGACATCGGACGGAACCTTGGACATGATTTCCTCCATGTCAACCGCATTGCCGAAATGATATGCATTGGCATGTGCGCTCAGGATAGAATCCAGTGTGACATTTGCCGTGTTGCCGCAGTTGTGCAGAATTACTGCGAAGTTTTCGTCCTTGACTTCTTCTACAATGCGCTTGCAGTAATCACCGGAGAATTCAACAGCCAGCGATGGGGACAGCAGACCTGCGAGCGGCTCTGCGATAACCACGCCGTTTGCACCGATTGCCTTGTATGCCTTGATGTACTTGATGATAAACTCGGTAGACTTTTCCAGCACAACATGTGCCATATCCGGCTCATCGTAGCAGTAAATCAAAGAAGAAGTTACGTCCATCAGTCGTCCAGCCAGAGAGAACGGGCCGATTACACCTGCAAATACCGGACGATCAGTAATCAGATCCATTGCCTTCTCAATGGCATCAATGTAAATCTGCGTGCGGCCTGCACCGATTTCCGGTACTTCCAGAGCCTCTGCCGCTTCCATGCGCTCATCTTCGTCAATCTCTGTGTCGAGAACCGGGCCGATGACCGTCGGAACTTCATCATCGGATACGCGAATCGGTGCACCGAAGCACTCGGCCTCAACCGACAAATCCATCAAAGATACTGCACCGCCGGAATTTGGCGTGCGATCGGCAACAGCCTTCATGCCCTTTGCCTGTAAATCACTGTCGTTAATCAGTTCCTTTACCGTAATGCCCATCAACTGGATAGACGGGAAAGACAGTACCGGCAACGCCTTCTTTACCGGAGCTTCCAGCAATTCCTTGGTCCACTGATCCATATTCATTTTCATAGCAATATTCTCCTTTTCTCTGAATCTTGTTGTGTAGTATTTCTTATCTCTGGTATAAGAATACCATATTCAAAAATCCCAGTATTGTACTATGTTTCCCTATCTGAGGCAATTTTTGAATAATTTTAATCAAAATACAAAATCCTTTGAAAACGGCAAAAATTTTACTGATGCTTCCAATACGTCCGGTACTGCTGCGGTGTCATGCCGACAGCTTTCCGAAACGCATTGTGAAAATGACTGACACTATTATATCCTACTTTTGTGGCAATATCTGTAATCGGCAAATCAGACATGAGCAGCCATGACTGCGCCTCACCGATCCGGCGGCGGATCACGTACTGTAAAATTGAATAACCGGTTGCTTTCTTAAATGTATGGGATAAATATGACTCTCCCATATGCAAATGCTGGGCAATGTCAGAAATCGCAATTTCCTCCAGATAATGTTGGTCAATGTAATCTTGAATCGCCCGGCTCACTTCATATACTTTTCCGCTATACATTTTTTGATTTAGCGTTCCTGCCTGATAGAGCAGCAGCACCAGTGTACTAATCAGATGTTCCTGCATCTCTTTCGTCACTTTCGGTGTGCCCATCTGTCCCTCGTAGATCATGGACAGCAATGCTTCAGTCTCCTGCATACACCAGCCGCCATGAATAACCGGAGAGCAGTCATCCGGAAGAATATGATTGGGTTTTCGATTTTTGAGCTGGATATTTCCAATGGAACAGCCCAAAATTTCCAAACCTGCTACCTGATCGGCGCATTCATCATGCAGCACATACGGATGAAAAACCAAAATATCTCCCGCCTGTGTGGCATACGTGCGTCCGCCAATGATGTGCATCCCATTTCCGCGGCGAATCAAGCGAATCTCCACGCGGTCATCGTGCATATGCATCGCACGATTGAGCCGTGTATGCTCAATGTCCTGCATTTCTGCCTCAATCAGCTGCGGCTGCGTCTCAAGCAGTCGATCTGTGACAGAAAAAGTCGGTTTGAACAACATATGATCGTCTCCTTATTCGTCCCACAACCCAGACACAAAATACAGCAGAGCCGCCCATGTGTAGACGGAATAAAACATACCATGTGCATCGCGTCCCTGACGCAAAATCTCCTGTGCTTCTGCCTTGGACAGCAGGACAAAGCCGTCAAAGCACTCTGAACCAACGGCTCCCGCCTGTGTCAGCTGAGACAAATCCTCCGGATGCAGCACCGCACACACCAGCGCATTGCTCTCATCCGTCATGCCCGGTGAGCTAAACAGACACGGATTGACGACGTGCATAGTATCCGCTTCACTTACCGTCAAGCCGGTCTCCTCGTGAATTTCCCGCGCAGCTGTCTCTAAAAGCGGCTGCTCTTTTTCTTTGTCCTGCGGATCAATTAAGCCCGCCGGTGGGCTGAGCAAAAATTGACCGGTCGGATAACGAAATTCATACGTCAGCAGCAGCTTTGCCTCTTGCTCTGCTTCCTGCACGATGACAATACAAGTCACTGCATCCGGCAGCATCGTCTTGCACGCCTCGTCCGATTGCAGGGCAACCAAATTTTCTTTGCTGCGGCGCGTCGCATCGAAATAGTGCTTTCCCGGTGCATATTGTAAATCAAACACCTTTAAGAACTTGGTTTCCAGCAAGGTTTCCGTTGTCTCTTTGGTGATATTCGGCTTTTCCATACACAAATTCCTCCCATGTTAGCTTCTATGCCCATTATAGCAGGAATGGTATCTCATAGACAAGCACCAAAATGCGAAGAGCTGCATCCCTTGCCGGAACGCAGCTCTTCGCATTGGTTAAGTGAAATAGATAAGGATAAAAATAGGTATATGTTGGAATCAAAATAATTTAACAGCAATTCATTGTCATCAGCAGCTCGCCGGCCTTGACACTGCTTCCTTCTTTGACCAGAACCTCTTCAATGTGTCCGCTCATACGCGCTACCACAGAGGTTTCCATCTTCATAGCTTCAATGACAGCGATAACCTGATTTTCTTCTACAGCATCGCCAGGCTTCACGTGTACCTTTGTCACCATACCCGGAATGGATGCGCCAATCTGTCCTCTGTCCTTCGGATCCGCCATCACAACGGTATTTGCCGTAGACTCGGCATTCTGGTCCGGTACCGTGACCTCGCGGCGGCTGCCGTTCAGTTCAAAGATAACCTGTCTTGTGCCATCGTCGTTCTTATCGCCAAGACCCAAGTATTTGATAACCAGCGTCTTGCCGTCCTCAATGTTGATCTGTGTCGTCTCACCGACCTGCATACCATAAAAGAAGACATGCGAGCCCATGCGCATCAAATAGCCATATTCTCGATCGTAATGCCAGAAATCTTCCAGTACTTTCGGATACAGGCAGTACGAAATAATGTCGCGCATATCCGGATTTGGATGGAATTTCTCCACTTCTTTGCGCACGGCTTCAAAATCAATTGGTTCCAGCAACTCGCCAGGACGGCAGGTAATCGGCTCTTCGCCCTTGAGCACAACCTTTTGAATGTCTTTTGGGAATCCGCACGGCGGCTGACCCATCATGCCCTTAAAGTACGAGACGACAGAATCCGGGAATGTCAGAGATTCGCCGCGCTCGACGATATTCTCCGGTGTCAAATCATTCTGCACCATGAAAATCGCCAAATCGCCAACCATCTTAGAAGAAGGCGTGACTTTAATCAAATCGCCGAGCATATCATTGACGGTTTTATACATCTCCTTAACCTCTTGGAAGCGGCTTCCAAGGCCCAGAGAAACAACCTGCGGTTCCAGATTGGTGTACTGACCGCCCGGAATCTCATACCGATAAATATCTGTGACCGGCGTTTTGAGTCCGCGGTCAAAGTTCTTATAGCGCAGACGCACATCTGCCCAATAATCCGTCAGTCTTTGCAGCTCATTGAGATCCAGACCGGTATCTCGCGGATTACCCTGCAACGCTGCGACCACCGCATTCATAGATGGCTGAGAGGTCAGGCTGGACATAGAGGCAATGGCGGTATCCACAATATCTACGCCGGATTCTGCCGCCATCAGCAGGGTGGCAACCTGATTGCTTGTTGTATCATGGGTATGCAGATGAATCGGCAGGGCGATTTCCTGCTTGAGCGCATGTACAAGTTCCTTTGCCGCATATGGCTTGAGCAAACCGGACATATCCTTGATTGCAATCGAATGCACACCGAGCTTTTCCAGCTCCTTTGCCATCTTGACATAGTAATCCAAGGTATAATGATTTCTGGTCTTATCCAGAATATCGCCGGTATAGCAAATCGTTCCCTCACAGAATTTGTTCTGATTGAGCACTTCATCAATCGCCACGGACATACCCGGCAGCCAATTGAGCGAATCAAAGACACGGAAAATATCAATGTCGCTCTTTGCGCTCTGTTTGATGAACTCACGCACGACATTGTCCGGATAATTGGAATATCCGACTGCATTGGAGCCGCGCAGCAGCATTTGGAACGGAATATTCGGGATTTTTTCGCGCAGAAGATCTAAACGTTCCCATGGGGATTCATGCAAGAAGCGAAATGCCACATCAAACGTCGCACCGCCCCACATTTCCAGTGAGAAGCAATCTGCCAGAATATCCGCCGTGCCGTCTGCGCCTTTGACCATATCGCGGGTACGCATCCGTGTGGACAGCAGAGACTGGTGCGCATCGCGCATCGTCGTATCCGTAATCAGCAGCTTTTTCTGATCCAGCACCCAATTGCTGAGCGCCTTCGGGCCTTGCTCGTCCAGCAGCTGCTTGAGTCCCGGCTTCGGATTGCCGCTTCCTTCCGGGAATCGCGGTTTCTCATACAGCTTCGGGTCTTTATCCGGCCGATTGACTTCAATGCAGCCGATGTATTTCAAAACACGGGTCGCACGGTCTCGGGAACCGATGATGTCAAACAGCTCCGGTGTATCATCAATAAATTTCGTATGGCATTTACCGGCCAAAAACGTTGGATGGCTCAGAATATTCGTGACAAACGGAATATTAGTCTTGACGCCGCGGACGCGCACTTCATTGATCGCGCGCAGCGCCTTGCGGCACACACCGCGGAATGTATTGTCATGGCAGGTCACTTTGACGAGCAGTGAATCATAATACGGAGAAATAACTGTACCCGTTGTCGCATTGCCGCCGTCCAGACGAACGCCAAAGCCGCCGCCGGTGCGATACGCCGTGATTTTTCCGTTGTCCGGTGCGAAATTGTTCGCCGGATCTTCCGTTGTCACACGGCACTGCACCGCATAGCCATTGATTTTTACATCCTCCTGCGAACGCAGTCCAATCTCCGGATGCGACAGCGGATAGCCTTCTGCAATCAAAATCTGTGCACGCACTAAATCAATGCCGCTGACCATCTCTGTCACCGTATGTTCCACCTGAATACGCGGATTCATTTCGATAAAATAATAGTCTCCGTTTTTATCTACCAAGAATTCCAGCGTACCCGCGTTGACATAGCCGACAGATTTCGCAATCTTGACCGCATCTTCTCGAATATGTTCACGCACGGTTTCCTCTACAGCAAACGCCGGTGCAAACTCCACGACCTTTTGATACCGACGCTGCAAGGAACAGTCACGTTCGCCGATATGATAACAGTTGCCATAGGTATCGGCTAAGATCTGCACTTCGATATGCTTTGGCTCGACAAGAAATTTTTCAATAAAGATGTCATCGTTGCCGAATGCTTTGAGCGCCTCATTCTTTACCAGTTCAAATGCCGGTTTGACTTCTTCCGGTGTATTACAACGCCGCATACCGCGTCCGCCGCCGCCAGCTGCCGCTTTTAAAATGACTGGAAATCCAAAGGACACCGCTTTTTCCAGCGCTTCCTCTGCATCCTTTAACGGTTCTGTACATCCCGGAATAATCGGAACGCCTGCCTTGATGGCAATTTCTTTTGCGCTGAGCTTGTCTCCCATCATGGCGAGGATCTTGCTCGGTGGGCCGATAAACTGAATGCCCGCCTCTTCACACGCCTGTGCAAATGCGGCGTTCTCTGACAGAAATCCATAGCCCGGATGAATCGCTTCTACACCCCGTTTTTTGGCTAAATCTATAATACCCGGAATGTCCAGATAGGCTCCAACCGGACTTTGATTGACGCCTATCTCATAGGCTTCATCCGCATGAGTACGGAATTGGCTGTTCATATCCTCGTGAGAATAGATTGCCACTGTGCGCAGGCCGAGATCGTAGCAGGCACGAAAAATGCGAATTGCAATCTCTCCGCGGTTTGCCGCAAGCACCTTCTTGAACGGTTTCTGAGTCACAAGATCACCTCATCTTCATGATTTGTAATTGCTTCTCAGTATACGTTTTTTCCATCGACAATGATCTTCTGTGTTTCTGTTGAATTTTGCTTGTTCTCAGATAAACCGTGATTTTGCACGCGCTGAGCTTGTCTCCCATCATGGCGAGGATCTTGCTCGGTGGGCCGATAAACTGAATGCCCGCCTCTTCACACGCCTGTGCAAATGCGGCGTTCTCTGACAGAAATCCATAGCCCGGATGAATCGCTTCTACACCCCGTTTTTTGGCTAAATCTATAATACCCGGAATGTCCAGATAGGCTCCAACCGGACTTTGATTGACGCCTATCTCATAGGCTTCATCCGCATGAGTACGGAATTGGCTGTTCATATCCTCGTGAGAATAGATTGCCACTGTGCGCAGGCCGAGATCGTAGCAGGCACGAAAAATGCGAATTGCAATCTCTCCGCGGTTTGCCGCAAGCACCTTCTTGAACGGTTTCTGAGTCACAAGATCACCTCATCTTCATGATTTGTAATTGCTTCTCAGTATACGTTTTTTCCATCGACAATGATCTTCTGTGTTTCTGTTGAATTTTGCTTGTTCTCAGATAAACCGTGATTTTGCACGAATGCAGGATTGCTTATTTCATCATGCATAAATTCAAAGTTTTTCACCAAAATATTCTGGATTTTACAAAATATACATCTATACACTTGCATTTTTAGATAAATGTCTTTGGCGACTAAGATATTCCTTTCACCCAAACTCTGCGAACAACCTGTATTTTTTCGCAAAGCTTCTGCTTTGTTAATATTATAACAAAATTTTGCCGAACGACCGAAGAATTGAACATTTCACCTAGGAAACGGCAAATCACACGGATAGAAAAAGCGTATAATAAAACTCAAGAAATGCATCTTAGCATAAAAATCGATAAGAAAGAGGGATTTATCGTGGAAAAGCTTCATACAAGAACCGTTCAATTCAGTTCTAATAAGTTTGGCAACATCGTTCCGATCCAAGCCATTCCCGGTCATTTCGTCACAAGTCATTCGCATGTCAATTATTTTATCGATTTAACCATGCTGAAATCCAGCCAAGAAGATGCCAAAAAATGCGCACATGCATTGGCAAGCCAATACGAAGGAGTCGATCCGATTGATACGATTATTTGTCTGGACGGAACTGGCATCATCGGTGCGTTTCTCTCTGTGGAATTGCAAAAAAAGCTGCCCGCTTCAGAGCATAGAAAAATTTATGTGATCTGTCCGGAATGCGCCAACAACGGGCAAATGTTCTTCCGCGAAAACGTAGAGCCAATGGTCTATGAAAAGAATGTCATTTTGCTCATGGCAACAGTAACAACCGGCATCAGCATTCGCCGCGGCATGGAATGCATTGATTATTACGGCGGCAATCTCAAAAGCGTCTGTACGATTTTCAGCGCCGTAGATGACGTAGACGGCGTAACGGTTCACAATATTTTTACCGCAGAGGATATTCCCGGCTATGCATCGTATCAGCGCCGCGATTGTCCGTTTTGCAAAAACAATACACCAATTGAAGCTCTGGTAAATTCCTATGGATATTCCCAGCTTTAATAGATAAAAGTGCTTATACCATCTCCAATTCACACTCTTTCCTATTCTCATGCAGCGTGTTGCTTCAGCCAAGTGATACGCGCGCAAACAAAAACACGCAAGAGGCTTCTCTCCTCTTGCGTGTTTTTGTTTGCTTAGACTATTTCTCCGAGTTGATTCAAATTCTCCTGCAGCCGATGAAAAAACAGGCTGCTGTGATACCCATCCGCTGCCGCATGAGAAATCGTCAGCGATACCGGCAAGGTCAAGATGCCGTTTTGTTCTGTATATTTGCCAAAGGCCAGAATCGGAAACAACGCCGGATCCTCGTTTCCCGCCGTATAGGTAAAATAGCCGGTATAATCCAGCCACGGCACGCAACTGATACAAAAGAAGTTCATCGGCTGACCATCCCGTGCCTTTATGCCATGCCGATGTCCATATTCCTGCATGACACGCAGATAGTCTTGATAAAATGAGGAAAAATCCGATTGATAGTGCATCCACATATCACTGAATGTCTTATCATCCTCATGAAAAATGGTAAAATTCGGATGAGACACTTCCCAAATGCCCGGATTTCCCTCCGGTGTGAGCATCATCCGCATCTCATCCATCTGATTTACCGTCCGCGAAGCGGCATACAAAAAGCAGGGAAAGAAATGCAGCTTGTGCTGTTGTGCAAATGTCACGAGTTTTGTCACATCCATGCGGACTGTCAGCGAATACCCGCAGCGGATCTGATGCCGATAATAGGCAAAATGCTCTCGTCGCGGCCATGTATCCATGTTGATTGCCCGATAGACTGGATAGCTCTGTTCCATACGATCTCACCTCTTTGTTTTTCTTTTATTATACCACATGCAAATAGCTATGGCATAGATGCAAAACGAGTGGTACAATAGAAACCGAAAACAGGAGGAGCATCATGGAAGAACTGCTTTTTGAACAAACGGCCCGCGGTGCGGTGCTGAAAAAATATACCGGTCATGCGGCACACGTTACCGTTCCCGCCCAAGCGCACGGACAACCGGTGGTTGAACTCGCAGACTACGCGTTTGCCGGTCACGAAGAACTCCAGTGCGTCACTCTACCGGCTTGTGTGCAGGACATCGGAAACCATGTTTTTTATAACTGCCATGCCTTAGAACAGCTGCAATTGGCGCGCGGCCTGCATTCTGTTGGTGACGGTGCATTTAAGAACTGCAGAAATCTGCACGCCATTTCCGTCAGCGGTCTGACATGGCTCAAAAGTCTCGTGACGGATTTTACTAATGAAATCACCTTGACGATTCAAGAGCACGGAGAAACTATCGTATTGCTGTTTCCGGCATATGATTATGCGTTTCAGGAAATCATTCCGCCGCGGGAATTTCGTTCTGTGACATATGGCTCCGGCTCGTTCTACCGCATGTGTGTGACGCGCAAAGGCATTGATTTCCGAGAATACGATAAGACTTTTTCCCGTGCCGTGCGCGAAGATGCTCCGGAAACCGCGCAAGACATTGCGTTTTATCGGCTGCTGTATCCGTATCGCCTGATGCCGGACGCACGCGAACAATATATCTCCTATTTGACCAAGCAAGCAGATGCAGTCATATCTCGCCTGCTGGATCAACGGAATTTGCCGCGCTTACAGCTGATGCTGGACGAAGAACTGCTGTCTGAATCGGTTGTATCCTATGCCATTGGCAAGGCTTCCGAACTAGAAGAGCCGGAAGCTGTTAGCTTGATGATGGATTATCGGCTCAAGCACTTTGGAAAAAAGAAAAATCGGTTTGCACTGTAATGATAAGGAGGCTTGCCTATGAATCCGTTACATCAAGAGCTGATTCAGATCGGTACACGCATTCTGTCTCTATGCCGCAGCGAGTTATATCTTTCGATGCGGTATCTCGATTTGGCGCTCTCCGCCCTCAGCTATGATTTAAATTTACAGACCCGCACCATTGCGACAGACGGTGTACATCTGTTTTACAATCCCAATTATTTGATTCACAGCTATGAAGATGATCCTGTGTCAGTCAACCGCATGTATTTACATATGATTCTGCATTGTATTTTCCGCCATATAACGCAGGCAGAGCAGCGTGACCCGGAAGATTGGAATCTCGCCTGTGATATTGCCGTAGAATCCGTGATTGATTCTATGGAATATCCGTGCGTGCAGCGGCTGGTCACGGATCGCAGACAGGAATATTATGATTCTCTGTCTGTTTCGGTTTTTAATGCGGAGCAGATTTATGCTGTACTCACTAAGATGACATATAGCCAAAAAATCGGCATGAGACGGGAATTTACCGTAGATGACCATCATTTTTGGGAAGAATTGCAGGATGACAAAGAGCGTCCGCAACAGACAGGTAGTGACAGTTCGGAGGACGATACGCCTCCACCACCGGATAAAGACGAAGTAGAACAAAAATGGCAGGACATCAGCCAAAAAACACAGACTTCCATGGAAACCATTCAGCGCGACATCAGTCTGATGGCAGGAAATTTGCGTCAGCAGCTGCAAATTGAAAATCGGCAGCGATATGATTATCGTTCATTTTTGCGCAGATTTGCTGTGACGCGCGAGGAAGTCCGCGTAGATCCGGACAGCTTTGATTACGGTTTCTATAATTACAGTATGCAGCTATACCACAACATGCCGATGCTGGAAGAATTGGAATATCGGGAATCCAAAAAAATCCGCGATTTTGTCATCGCGATTGACACCTCCGGTTCGTGCAGCGGAGAACTCGTCAAACAGTTTTTGGAAGAAACTGTTACGATTTTATTGGACAGCAACAGTTTCTTCCGTTCCGTCAACGTCCACATCATTCAATGTGACGCAGGCATTCAGTCCGACATCAAAATTACAGATACCCAGCATTTTCACGATATGCTGCAACAGTTCGACGTCAGCGGCAACGGCGATACAGACTTTCGTCCTGTGTTTGATTATATTGAGCAATTGCAGCAGCACGGCGAGCTTTTGCAGCTGCAAGGACTGCTGTTTTTTACCGACGGCGTAGGCGTGTATCCGAAAAAACGCCCGCCGTATGATGTAGCCTTTTTATTTTTTGACAACACCTATGCGGAACATCTGGTTCCACCATGGGCAATGAAATTGATCCTAAGCGAATCCGACCTAACAAGAAGGTAATTTTTATGAACATTTTGCGAGCAAAGCAAGAAATTATTCGTACTGTAAAAGCGTATCTGGCAAAGGATGAAGACGGACAGTATCTCATTCCGTCCGTGCATCAGCGTCCGATTCTGCTGATGGGACCTCCGGGCATCGGCAAAACGGCTATCATGGAGCAGGCTGCCAGTGAATGTGGTATCAGCCTCGTTTCGTACACCATTACCCACCACACCCGCCAGAGCGCCATCGGTCTCCCCTATCTGACCAAACGCAAGTATGGCGGCAAAGAAATGACCATTACGGAATACACTATGAGTGAAATCATTGCATCGGTTTACGACAAAATCGAAGAAACCGGTCTGCAAGAGGGTATTTTGTTTATTGATGAGATCAACTGTGTATCCGAAACGCTGGCGCCAACCATGCTGCAATTTTTACAGCGAAAATCGTTTGGCAGTCACCAAGTTCCGTCCGGCTGGGTCATCGTTGCAGCAGGCAATCCGCCGGAATACAACAAATCCGTCCGCGATTTTGATGTTGTCACCCTCGACCGACTCAAGCGCATTGATGTACAGGAAGATTACGCGGTCTGGAAACAATATGCCTACCGCAGACAAATGCACCCTGCGATTTTGTCTTATCTGGACATCAAAAAGCAGCACTTTTATACCTTTGAGACTACCGTAGACGGACAAGCCTTTGTCACCGCTCGCGGCTGGGAAGATCTCTCACAGTTTCTCTTGACCTGCGAGAAATTGGAGCTGCCGATAGACGAATCCGTCATCTTTGAGTATATTCAGCATCCCAAAATTGCACGGGATTTCGCTGCATATTATGATCTATTCAAAAAATATCAGTCGGACTATCATGTGGAGGAAATCCTCGCAGGCAAGCTGCCGGCAACTGCTGTAGAACGTCTCAAGAGTGCTCCATTCGATGAGCGTTTGAGTGTCATCGGCTTGCTTATCGGAAAATTAACCGGCACATTTTCTGCGTCGTATTATTTGGACATGCAAATCACGACGGTATTTGAAAGTCTGAAGTCCGTCAAGCGGCGTCTGGAACAAGACGATCTCGTACAGCTTCTGTCACAGGAAGCCAATCGCCAGCGAGAAAAACTGACTTCCCGCCAGAAAGCCGCTGCTGTTGATCGGCAAGAGATCTCTGCCATTTTGAAGGCCGCGCAAACCTTAGAGACCGATGCCAATCTGCTGCGCACAGAAGCCGTTCGCTCCAACGAAGAGGGTTTTGCCAAAATTTCTGAGCGATTCCAGCAGGCAGTTGCAGAGATGGATGCGCAAACAGAGCAAGACTCTGCCATGCTGGAGCACGCCTTTGCTTTCTTGACTGCAACCTTTGGAAAAAGTCAAGAGATGGTTGTCTTTGTCACGGAACTGAATACCAATTTCTTCTGTACCTGGTTTATCGGGCAAAACGGCAGTGAAGCGTATACCCGCTGCAACAAAGAATTGATGATCGGCAAGCAAAAGCAGGAACTGCTCGGCGATATAAAAAAGATTCATAGCTTTTTGACTGTATTGGAATAAAACTGTTGACGCAGCGATTCAACTTTGATAATATATAAATATACGGGTGAGCACCTACCGGCAGTTAGGCTAAAAAGTCTAGCTGCCGTTTTTATTTGATTTACAGGAGAGTGATGGTTATGGTCATATCTTATATTTGGCCGCTGGCGATAATCGTTCTCGCCAACACGTTTTATCAGGTCTGCGCCAAAGGCATTCCCAGTTCCATGGACCCGTTTGCCTCGATGACAATCACCTATTTTGTCGGAACAATTTGTTCTGCAATTTTGTATTTTATTGTCAACCGAAACGGCAATCTGCTGACAGAATACAGCAAATCCAATTGGGCACCGGCTCTGCTGGGGCTGTGTATTGTCGGTTTGGAAGTTGGATTTATTTATGCGTACAAAGTTGGCTGGCAGGTCAGTACGCTTTCCATTGTGCAAAGCGCCTTTGTTGCCGGTGTTCTGATTTTCGTCGGCTGGCTGTTGTATCATGAAGCTATCAGCTTGAATAAGATCATCGGTATTGTCATCTGTTTGATTGGCTTATATTTTATCAACAAATAAACGAAAACGGACAGCCTGTGCTGTCCGTTTTACTGTTCTTATGGAATGATATAACAAATCAGTATTGCAACGACAATACCTACAACGATACCTGCAAGAATCTCCGGTATCGTGTGTCCCATTTTTTCTTCCAATTCCTGTTCCATAACCGGTCGTTTATTCTCTTCCAAATCACGGCGACGCAGTTGATTGAGCGCTTTCGCTTCTTTTCCGGTCTCCAACCGAACACCAACTGCATCATACATGACAATAATGGCAAAAAATAATGCCATTGGGAACTCAAATCCGCTCGTGCCGTAGACAATAGCTGTCGCCGTTGTCAATCCAATCACCGTTGCGGAATGCGCGCTCGGCATTCCGCCGCCACCGGACAGTCGTTTGAGCGTAAATGTTCCCTTTATCATATCAATCAAAATTTTTGATCCCTGCGCAACAAACCAAGCCGCAATCGCAGAAATCAAAACCTTATTTGTTATCAATCCAATCACATATTCCATGTCATTTTCCTTCTCCTCTGTTCTTTTTGGTTCACTGGAGAGTATAGCATATCTTGCTAGTATTTTCCACGAAAAAACGACAAAATCAGCTTTTTCTTAGCACATGCAATTGCATGAACACACAAAATATGCTATGGTTTATAGGAGATTACTTAATACAAACAAAAAGGAGTGGAACCTATGCCGCACCGTTATTTTACAACCGAAATTGCCGATGGAACTGCCGTTCTGCGCGGAAAAGATGCGCACCACCTTTCCCGTGTCATGCGGGCAAAAATCGGTGAGACCGTCATCCTGTGCGATGGAAACGCCATCGAATATACCGCGCAGATTACAGGATTTTCAGAAGATGCTGTTGAATTTTCCGTGGAAGAGGGATACCCAAGCACAGCAGAGCCAAATATAGACGTTACGTTATACGCCGGATACCCCAAGCAGGATAAACTGGAAGAAATTATTCAGCACGGTGTCGAGCTGGGCTGCACCCGCTTTATTCCATTTTTCAGCCGATACTGCGTCGCAGCTCCCAAGAAGGAAGAACAGAAAAATACCCGTTATAACCGTATTGCCGCAGAAGCTGCCAAGCAGTGCGGCAGAGGCATTTTGCCGCAGGTATGTATGCCGCTGAAAAACTTTGCTGCCGTTTGTGCTGACTGGGCACAGTATGACCTTGTTCTATTCTTCTACGAATGCGGCGGAAAATCTCTGCGCTCTCTGCTCGAAGAATTGTCTGCAAAGCCTACTGGAGATTGCCAAAAAATTGCGATTGTGACCGGTTCAGAAGGCGGATTTGCCGCCGAAGAAGCGCAGGCCGCCGAACAGGCAGGTGCAAAAACAGTCGGTTTAGGCCCACGCATTCTCCGCTGTGAGACAGCCCCGCTGGCTGCCCTCTCTGCCGTCATGACGCTGACAGGAAATCTGGAATGATGCTGCATGGATAACATTCTTATCGCCATCAATGCCGTCGTTCCGTTTCTCTGCTATATCTCGTTTGGATATTTGGTACGCATGGCCGGTATTGTAGATGAGCCATTTATGCGCCGACTGAATCAGATGGTATTCCGTGTTTTCTTCCCTGTCATGATGTTCTACAACATATATCATCATGCAGCACAGACTGCACCGGACAAAAAACTCATCTCTGTCAGTGTGGCAAGCGTTTTGCTGACCATTTTACTCGCTTTTCTCACTGTCCCGCGCATTGTCAAAGAAAATGCCAAACGCGGCGTCATCATTCAGGCGATCTATCGAAGCAACTTTGTCTTGTTCGCTCTGCCCCTCTCTACCAATATTTTCGGTGACAGCGGCGCCGCTATCGCTTCCGCCATGATTGCCATTATCATTCCGATTTACAATATCTTTGCTATTATTATCTTGGAATATTTTCGCGGAGATGACATTCACGTTTTTCCGCTTCTCAAGCGCGTGTTGTCCAATCCCATGATTTTTGGTGCGATTGTCGGACTTGCGTTCATTGTGCTCGGCATTCATTTGCCCGTATGTCTCGAAACGCCTATATCACAATTTTCCGATCTGACAACACCGCTCGCACTGTTTATCTTGGGCAGTACCCTGCGATTCTCTTCCATGTTAAATCACGCCAAATATCTGATTCCGACACTTGCCGTCAAACTGCTTCTCCTGCCTACTTGTGCGCTGCTTGTGACGGTTGCTCTGGATTTTGAACCGGTCAGCCGATTTGTCTATCTGACCATGTTCGCCACGCCGGTTGCAGCCGCTTCCTATCCCATGGCCGCGAATATGGGCGGCGACGGGGCACTTGCCGGAGAATTGGTTGTGGCAAGCACGGCCTTTTCTGTCATCACACTGTTTTTCTGGATCTTCATCCTAAAAAGCTGTGGATTGATTTGAATCATTTCTTTTGCAAAACAAAAGGAACAGTTTTGCCGATTTTTCGTCAAAAACTGTTCCTTTTTTCTTACTTTTCTATCGCCTGTCCGATACAATTGGCTTTCTCTACCGGATGCAGTTCACCGGTTTTTACATCGTAAATATACCCGTAAATTGGCAGTCGCTTGGAAATCAACGGATGATTGCGAATATAGGTCACATCATCTATCACATTCTGCTCCAGATTTTTAATCGGCTGGAAGTTGATATACTGACCTGCGCGGCTGCCGCCCTCTTTGATCGGATTGTACCAACCATGTTCTCCGCGCTTTGCTGTCTGCAAGCTCTCCTCTAACAAATCGCAGAGAATCTCATTGGTAAAATTCATCATACCACAGTCCGTATGCTGGATGACGAAAACCGCCTGTGCACCTTGGAACTTATGTGCCACAACAAGCGAACGAATGGTTTCCTCATTGGCTCTGCCGCCGGCATTTCTGATGACATATGCCTTGCTCTGCTCCAGTCCTGGAAAATTTTTCGGATCAAGCCGCATATCCATACACGTGACAATGACAATTTTCTCTCCCGGTTTTGTAAGACTCATTCTCGAACACCTCGTTTCTTGTTTTATCTATGATAATATGAGATATTTGCTTTGTCAACAAAAAAGTGTATAATAGATACATGAAAAAATTTCAGAAAGTGCAGGTATTTCATATGGCAAAAAAAGGATTGGTTCTGGAAGGCGGCGCAATGCGCGGACTGTTTACCGCCGGAGTAATGGACGTTCTCATGGAAAATAATATCACCTTTGACGGTGCCATTGGCGTCTCAGCAGGTGCTGTATTTGGCTGTAATTACAAATCTCACCAAATCGGCCGCGTGTTGCGTTATAACACCAAATTTTGTAAAGATCCGCGCTACGCCAGCTTTCGTTCTCTGCTGAAAACCGGCGATCTGTATGGCGCAGAATTCTGTTACCGTGAACTTCCAAACAAATTGGATCTGTTTGACACAGACACATATGAAAAAAATCCGATGGAGTTTTACGTGGTCTGCACCGATTTGAAAACCGGAAAGCCGGTCTATCACAGCTGCCCGACCGGAGATGAAACGGATATTACTTGGATGCGTGCTTCCGCTTCGATGCCAATGGTATCCCGTGTCGTAGAAGTCGATGGCTACCAGCTGTTAGACGGCGGTATTGCCGATTCGATTCCAATTCGTAAATTCCAGGAAATGGGATATAATAAAAACGTTATCGTTTTGACCCAGCCTTCCGATTATATCAAGCACAAAAACAAGATACTCCCCCTGCTTCGGATCGCACTGCACAAATATTCGGAAGTGATTCACGACCTGGAAGTACGGCACGATATGTACAATCAGACTACTGCCTATGTCCGTCTGCTTGAACAGCAGGGTGATGTCTGTGTCATTCGTCCGGAGGCGCCGCTCAATATCAAGCAGGTAGAGCATGATCCAGCGGAGCTCAAGCGCGTCTATGACCTTGGCAGAAAGGCCGGAGAAGCAAAGCTCGCAGAAGTACAAGCGTTTTTGGCTTAACAAAAAAAAGGGACAAGAAGTCCCTTCTTTTTTTATCCCAATTTTATCTCTGCACCTTTCGCAGAAAAGCCTGCGTGCGCGGATTTTGCGGATTGTCAATGACATCCGCCGGTGCACCCTCTTCCACGATGTATCCATCTGCCATAAAGATGACGCGATCAGATACCGCACGGGCAAAGTCAATCTCATGTGTTACAATGACCATGGTCATTTTCTTTTCTGCCAGTTGACGCAGAATCTTCAAAACTTCTGTTGTCAGCTCCGGATCCAGTGCGGAGGTCGGCTCATCAAAGAACAGCATTTGCGGATGCATAGCCAGTGCACGCGCAATGGCAACGCGCTGCTGCTGGCCGCCGGACAGCTTGCATGGGTAGGTATCTGCCTTGTCTGCCAAGCCGACATCTTCCAGCAATTTTTTTGCTTCCTCAATGACCTCATCTTTATTGCGCTTTTGTACATGAACCGGTGCGTCAATCAGATTTTTCATGACAGAATAATGCGGAAACAGGTTAAAGTTCTGGAATACTAAGCCATAAAATTCCTTAATCTTTGCAAGCTGCTCTTTTCCGGCATATGTACCGTCTTTTACCGCCGCGGTGCCGCCATAAAGCAAATCGCCGCCATTCATGGTTTCCAGCATTGTCGCACAGCGAAGCAGTGTCGATTTACCAGAACCGGACGGACCGATAATGGAGACAACTTCGCCTTCTTCTACACTCATCGAAATATCCTTTAAAACTTCCAGTTCTCCGAAATATTTTTTCAAGTGGTTGATTTCCAGCAGTTTCATCGTATCGTTTCCTCCTTTACTGGTAATACGCGAGCTTGTGTTCCAAACGTTCCATAACAAACGCAACGACATAGTTGAATACGTAGTAGAACAGACCGGCAACGAACAGCGGTGCGATAGAGGCATCGGATGCTGCGACCTGCTTTGCCAGCGTAAACATCTCTGCATATGCCAGAACAAACGCCAGCGAGGTATCCTTTGTCAAAGTGATAATTTCATTGGTAACCGGCGGAAGCACGCGCTTTACCATCTGCGGGAAAATAATCTTGCAGAAGGTCTGTGTTTTGGTATAGCCCAAAACCTCTGCGGCTTCGTACTGTCCCTTTGGAATGGACTGAATGCCGGAACGGTAGATTTCTGCAAAGTATGCCGCATAATTGATGGAAAAGCCAACAATGGCAGCCCAGAACCGCCATGTGTTGGAGACATTCATGCCAAACACATAATACGGACCAAAAAATACAACAACCAACTGCAGCATCAGCGGCGTACCGCGCAGAACCGAAATAATAAAATTAAATACCATCGACACTGGCTTGATTTTAGACATGCGTCCAAAACATACCAGCAAGCCGAGCGGCATAGAGAAAATGAGTGTCAGGACAAACAGCAGCAGAGAAGATGAAATACCTGCGCCAATTTCCTGAACAACAGAAATGAAGTATTGCATGATGTGCCCTCTTTCTTATCATTGAAATAAAAAGCGGCGGAAATCAATTCTCCGCCGCTCTGTTAACAAAACCAAGCGAGTGTTACTGCTTGTTCATGCACCAAGTTTCAGACAGGAAATTGTATGCACCGTTGTCTTTTTCAGACCATTCCTTGACAATCTTTTCCAGAGTGCCATCCTTTTCCAGTGCATCCAGCGCCGTCTGTACCTGATCGCGCAGGGTATCATTGCCCTTCTTAAAGCCAACCGCGTACTGTTCAGAAGAAATTTCCTGATCCAGAATAGTATACTTATCTGCACCGCGGTTTGCAATCTCGTAATTCGCAACACCAACGTCCATTGCGATAGCATTGGCAGCGCCGGATTCCAAATCCATAAATGCGGTGTTATAGTTAGATACCTGCACCAACTGACCAACAGTGGATGTAATCTTCTTGCCGACGTCGGTCGCATCATCGCCCTGCAGAGCTGCCAGCGCAGAGGAATCTGCCTGTACATCCAGAATAACACCGGACAAATTGTCAATGCTGGAAATGTTTGAATCCTTCTTGACAACGACTACCTGAGAATTGTCGATATACGGCTTGGACCAAGTGTAATCATCCTCGCGGCCATTCATGGTAAAGCCGTTCCAAATGCAGTCGATCGAACCGCCGTTCAATTCCATATCCTTAGAATCCCAGTCGATTGGCTGCTTCACCAGCTTCCAGCCGTAGTAATCGCAAACAGCCTGTGCCAGATCCAAATCAAAGCCTTCATAATCATCGCCGTTCTTATAGCCATACGGCGGGAACTCTGCGTCAAAGCCAACGGTCAGCTGCGTGCGATCCTTTGGATCCGTAGATGCTGTCTGCTGAGACGAACTCGAGCCGCATCCTGCCAGTAAACCAATACACATCACGCCAGCCATCATCATGGCTGCAATTCTTTTCAGTTTCATATTTCTTTCTCCTAAAAGTTCATGATAGGCAAAACGCATTCAAGCGGCAATGCCAAGTACATGTTATATTTTATTCTTTTAGCATGATAAAGTCAATATGTAATTGCGATTTTGCTTTAATATTTTATCAAAATACAGTTCTATAGCGACAAAGCCTCTCGTCTCGTCAATCATCGCCCTCTAAGAAGACGCTGCGGCAAATGCTCGCAGTCACGGTCATTTGTTCATCATTGGTGATACTCGCCGTTCCATCTCCCTTTTGCTCCCCATAACTGCCAAAATACGCATGATTTCCGCCGCTAATAACGGTTTCGACATATTGTGGCGGCAAATTGGATTTATAACTCTGATATTTTTCACGGTTCATCACGCGGTCGTTGCTGCCGTAAATACACAGCGATTTCAGCTTTGTCCGCCGCAAATCCGTCGTCGAATATCCGCCGAGCAATACCAATCCGTCCAACGTATCGGCATGTCTGGACGCATAAATCGCCGCCATTGCGCCGCCCAAAGAATGACCGCCGATGTACCATTTCTCAATTTCCGGAAATTTCTCTTGCAAGCCGTCTGCCGCCGTGATGTCCAATACCGCGAGGTTCAGCGGCATTTTTTCCAGTAAACAGAGAAATCCCTGCTCAGCCAGCTCCTGCATGAGGGGTGCATATGCCGTATACTCGACTTTTCCGCCTGGATAAAAAATCAGTGCTGCCTTCGGCTGTTCCGGTACAAATGCAATGGTTCGACTGTTGATTTGCTCCACGTTTACTTCCGATTTCTCTAAAATCGCTTGCGCTTCCGCCGTTGCATGGTAATAATCATGAATATATCTGCCCATGGAAATCACGCAAATAATGATTAAGCTCACAATCATTGCATGAATCGGCCAAAGCAATCGTTGTCTTTTATTCATACGATCTATATTATCTCCTCTTTACATACCTCTTATGATACTCAGAATTAGTTTACCACAGATTGTTCTGGTTTTCCAGAATTACTGTGCTGTCAATGCATCTTTTCGCAAATATCCAAGTGTTTTTCCAACTTCACACAAAAAATATATGTTTTTTGCGAATTCCTCGTGCATTTATAACAAAAGTATGATATGATATAGAAAATCAAGCGCAAAGGAGTTGTTTTTATTATGGAAAACAATCTTTTTACCAATGCCCACATTCTGGCATGGCTTCAGTATTTTTCCGATCAGGCGGATGTTGATTTAGAGCGTGTCAAGATTCTGGATATTACCCGAAAGAATAAGAATCTTATTCCAACCGTAGAGTCTCACCGTTCTACCCTCGTATTTACTGAGGCTGGTCATCCGGACATCTTTTATCGCATGTTCAATGCAGGTCTGGGCGAATGTACAGTCATCTACAATGAAGGCAGCGAGCCCTCCGGCCCGATCAAGCAGAACAAGGTCTATGATATGATGGATCGCGGTATCAATGCCTCTGCCGGTATGCTGATTCTCAATCCGAATGCCCGCAGCACATTCCGCTTCGGCATGAGCAACCAGTCCTTTGCCTACGGCTCTGTCCGGTATGTCGGTGCAGAGATCCGCGCTGTCCTTCTGAGCAAGATGCAGATTGATGTCCAGAAGAATATCTGTGTCATTTCCGGCGAGTCCATCGCTGTAGAGGCTGCCAATCTCGCAGCAGAGGGCACCGTCATCGCAGTTGAGTACAACAAGCATGATAGAAAGACACTGGAGGACAACGTCAGCCAGTTCGGCCTGAACAACGTCTCTATCGTCGATCATGTCGATGAAGAAACCTTCAAGGATCTTCCGATTCCTGATGTGACAATGCTCGTTGCGTCTGCCAGCATGGAGCAGGAAATGGCATGTCTGCTCAAGCTCAATCCAAATATGGAATTTGTCATCTATACCTTGGATTTTGGCGTTGCTGCCAGCATGTCCGATCTGTGCAAGAAGATGGGCATCATTGATGTAGAAATCATTCAGATTGCCGTTTCTCATCTCAATCACAAGCACAACTTTGAGACCCAGCCTGCGCCGTGGATCATTTCCGGCAAGGCAAACGGCGAGGGCTAATTTCTTCAACAAACAAATCAGGCAGAGCACGGAATACGCCATGCTCTGCCTTTTTGTTATGCTTGCTCGAGCAGACGCTGCGCGTCTGCGTGCGCCTGCTCATATGTCTGAAAATGTACTGTGTGAATCCCAAACTTCTGCGCCGCCTCGCAATTGTCCTTTCTGTCGTCAATAAACAGACAGTTTTCTGCGGCCAGCTGATATTGCTCCAAGCAGGTCTGATAAATCGCCGGATCCGGTTTGAGCAGATGCACGTCGCAGGAAAAAACGCCGCCGTCCATCTTTTCTAAAAATGTAAAGCTCTCCGGCACTTTTGCGATGATATATCGTGCATAATTGGACAGGAACAATACGCGAAGTCCGCGCGCTTTCATCTCATCAATCCATGCATCTGCATAGGCATTTTTGATTAAACTCGTGCCGATATTGTCATAAATGCGCTGAATATCTTCTCGATACTGCGGAACACGGGCAAAAAATGCATCCAGCACCTGTTGCTCCGTCCACACACCGCGGTCTACTTCGTCCCATAATCCGCTTTTGAACATCACGTCATCAATGACTTTGCGCTCGTCTGGATCGTCTACCATGCGGCACAGATATTCCTGCCACCGGAAATCCACCAGTACCGTCCCAATATCAAACAGAATGGTATGTATCATCGTACACCTCCGATTTTATCGCTTTACTTCGCCTCGCTCACAGCGATTGCCCCAGCTATCAATGAGTTTGCCATCACGGAAGACACAAATAATCTCGCAGTTATTCGGACAGCGGCCACAGCTTGCCTCTCTGGTATAGAATTCCATGTCTTCCATCGCAAAATCGAACTCTTGACGCTTGCTGCTTCTGCGTGCCAGAATTGCTGCGCCCAGTGCGCCCATCAGATGGCCATTCGGGTCTACGATAACCTCACAGCCGAGCAGCTTCTCAAATGCAGCGACAACGCCCTTGTTTTTGGAAACGCCGCCCTGAAAAACAACCGGACTGGCAATCTTCTTGCCCTTGCCGACGTTGTTCATATAGTTTGCAGCAACCGCATTGCAAACACCTGCAATAATATCTTCGCGCGGATGACCCATCTGAATCTTATGTACCAGATCACTTTCTGCAAATACTGTGCAGCGAGCAGCAATCTGTGTCGGATGCTTGGACTTCAGCGCGTAATCACCGATGTCCTCTACTTCGATGCCCAGACGCTTTGCCTGGCTGGATAGGAAGGCACCTGTGCCGGCAGCACACAGAGTATTCATTGCGTAGTCAACGGCCACACCGTTTTCTACCAAGATAATCTTCGAGTCCTGACCGCCGATCTCCAGAATCGTGCGCACTTCTGGATAAAACGTCGTCGTTCCGACAGCATGTGCGGTAATTTCATTCTTTACCATCGTTGCGCCGACGATAACACCGACCAGCTTACGAGCACTGCCAGTCGTGCCGGTTGCCACGACTTTGTACTTTTCCTTGTCGAACTGTTTTTCCAGCAGGGCAACCAATTTCTTGACCGCACCAATCGGGTCACCCTGTGTCCAAATATACTCACTTGCCAGGATATTGTTCTGCTTGTCTATAATTACGCCTTTGGTGGAAATAGAACCGACGTCGATTCCAAGATATGCATGTTGACGTTCCATCCGTTAAAATACATCCTTTCTCATTGCAATCATATCATAAAATGCTTCCAGTCTCGTCATCAGACCTGCTTCGCCGGTCTGTACGTCATAAGTCAGATACAAGACCGGAATCTTTTCCTCTGCACCGATGGTCTGCAATACCGGCATGACATCAATCTCCGGCGTGCATCCGGCCGACTTGACATGGATAATGCCATCAAATCCGCGGCGGGCATATTCTCTCGCCGCCCAGATATTCGCCGTAGAGGTCGGGCCCATTTCATAGGTACACAAGTCCTTGATTTTTGCATTCATATTTTTCTCACCCGGATAATGTACCATACGATTGGATACATTCATCCAGCGATGCACTTCTACGCCCATATCCGCCATGGTCTGTTCCAAATCCAAATTGGAGAACGGGTCCATAACGGTGAAGAACTCGCCGACAATGCCAACACGCAGCGGTTCTGCCGGTTTTTCCAGAGGGGTATCACTGAATACTTTTTTTACCTCTCGATAAATTCGGTCAATATCCTGTCGGGATTCTACGTGTTCTGTCTCCTCCAAAAACTGCTTGTATGCTTTTTTATAGGCGCCGGACGGGTCAAATCCACAATTCTGATAGTATTCGTCCGTCACTTCATCCACATATTCCAGCAGCTTGAGGGCATCCATGGCACCAGGGATAATACGCGTATACTTTACCTTCGGGTTAATGCGTTTGAGCACCTTCAGCATGTCTTTTTTCTTTCCTGTGCTGTACTCAGACAAATTGATAAAGTCAAATTCATAGCCAAGATCGCGGAGAATCTGTTCCTGCAGCTCGCCATAGTAGCCCAGACGACACAAACCGTGTGACATCATCAGTGTATCTGCGCCCAAATCCAGCGCTTCAATCATACATCCCAGCGTACTCTTGAACGGTGTACAGACCGTATCCGGACTGTATCGCGCGCCGATTTCCAGCGTATGCCGCGTCATTTTCGGCGGCATAATGTATTTTTGTCCCATGCAGACTTCAATAAAATAGCGGATCACACCGCTGTAATGGGCAATGCGCGGGAACATGATTTTTTTCTGATTCGATGATGGAATTTCTACCGGTGTCATAGCGTTCCCTCCTTGAAGTGAATGATGTCTACAAAGCTCTCCAGACGCGTCTCTACGCCAGCGGTACCGCTCTGTGCATCCAGCGTCAGATTCAGAATCGGAACGCCCTTCATGCGGCGCTGAATCATCTCATTAATCATAGAATCCGGTCCGCACGGGAAGGCACTGAGCAAAATGATGCCATCCACCTTCTTTTTGTTTGCCATTAAGCTGCCAACGATTTCTCGGCTCATCTCCCATTTGATCGTCGGCGAAAGCGTTGTGCTTCGTTTGGAAGCTGCTTCGCGTTCTGTAATATCTGCGCGAATTGGCGTGACATCCAGCTTGCGCAAAACATCCATAACCGGTTTTCCCAAGAACGGGTCTTCGATGACATAGCTGTGACCCGCAACAAGAATCTTGGTATTCGGAGATTTATACAGGGCTTCCTGCTCCGTCAGCAGTTTTTTCCATGTTCTCTGCTCAACAGCCTTTGCTGTCGCATAGGCTTTTTTGATTGTCTTTTTGTCAAAACCGAGCTGATTTCCCATGCCGTAAAAGGCAGATTTTTCATCTTGTTTTTGCAGAACATCCAAATTATATGTCAGAAATTTCTGTGGAATGTCACGGAATACATTTTTGACAATATCCGGCATCGCTTCAAACCGCACGCACATCATGTGCTTGTGTCCGAAATTGCTGACACGCGGTACAAGAATATAATCACACTTGCCAACCAGCGCTTTCACATGTCCCAAATAAATCTTTTCGGATAGACAGGCTTCATCGACACACAGTGCAGTGCCTTGATCCAAAATTTCTTTATCTGTCGGACGACTGGTCACAACTTCTGCGCCCAGCTGCTGAAAAAACACCGTCCACAGCATAGAATACCGATGATACAGCATGGCGCGGGGCAGACCAATTTTCAAATTACTCATGTATTTGTCTTCCACCAATCTTTTGAATTTTTATACGAATTCCATTATAATGCATAGTAAAACAGCTTGTCAACTTCTCTTCTGTTAGAAGGAAATCTCGTACATTTCTTGGCAATAAATGCCAAAAGTGTCTCTGAACACGCTCAGAGACACTTTTTATCCGCTCATTTAGTTAAATCCGTAGACTTTTCGAGAAATTCGATATGCTACTTTGCCTAAGAACCGTCCCGGTCTGCCCGGCAGATTCATGTATCTGCTGATGACGCTGTGATGCAGCTTGCTATACAGCTGTCTGTCCGTCTGCTTCATGTACTCCCACAGCTCATCCCGCTTGTGAAGATTTTCCTTTGTACCGGACAAAATTGCCAGTGTCACCGTGATTGTCGTGACAATCTCCAAATAATTAAACATGTATCTGCGGCACTTTCTGTCCTTGACTGCCAATAGATTGACATCAGCGAACATAATTTTATTGACGCGAATCTGCTGGTCAATGCGGCGAATCATCGTCTGTTCGTTGACCGACTGATCCTCTCGTCCGATATAGTACCGATACAGATCCACATCCATGTAATACATGTTCTTGACATACGGCAACGGCTTGTACACATAAATATTGTCGACGTAGAAGGTATGCTCCGGCAGCTGCAAACCGCAGTCGTGCAGCATCTGTGTGCGGTAAATAACCGAATGCATCAGAATATAATGTCCTTTGAACAGATGTCCCACATCATCCCAGCTGAACATCTTTTCTTTCGGAAAGCCCTTCTGGCGCATGACCGCCTTATGCTTGCTGCCTTCCTTCTCATATACATAGTTGGCAAGGAACATATCCGGCAGTGTATTCAGCTTAATGAGTGTCCGGAGTCGCTTGAGCACGCGCAGATAACTGTCACGATCCAGCCAGTCATCGCTGTCCACGACCTTGAAATATACGCCGGATGCATGTTTCAACCCGGTATTTACCGCCGCACCATGGCCGCCATTCGGCTGGTGAATTGCCTGGATAATATCCGGATACTGTGCAGCATAAGCATCTGCAATTTCTGCCGTTCGATCAGAGGATCCGTCATCGACGATTAAGATTTCTACATCCTTCCCGCCCGGCAGCAAAGACTCAATACACTTTTCCATATACGCTTCCGAATTATAGCACGGAACAGCAAAGCTTAACAGTTTCATTTGATTTCTTCTCATCCTTACACATACTTCTTTGCATGGTTACAAATGCTTTCCTATTGTAAAGCATTTTTCTTTTCTTTGCAAGTCTAAGTATATCGTATTTAAGGGGAAATTTGTATTAAGATTTTGTGTCGATTTATGAAATCACAGCTAAAAAAGCCTATGATTCGTGCGTGATCTGCCAGCGGTAAAATCCTCGATAGCCATCTTCTATGCTGTATGCTTCCCAGCCATGCTCCTGCATCCATGCGGCAAATTCGTCGCTGGTTTCTCCCGTATAGCACATCATGTAAATCGGCTTATCTTTGGGTAGCTCTGACATGCGGTCATTGAGTTGTTCCCAATAGATATGCACCGCTCCCGGAATGGTACCCAGATGAAATTCCCGATCTTTTCTCAAATCCAGAATCAGTTTTTCTCTGGTATCCGCCATCATCTGCTCCGTTGTTTTGCTATATGTCTGCATCTGTTTCCTCCTATCATCCCAGCGCAACATCCAGCGTCATCATCAGCGTAAAGCCCACAGCAAACAGCAACGTACCTACATTGGAATGCTGTCCTTCCGACATTTCCGGAATCAGCTCTTCTACAACGACATACATCATCGCACCCGCCGCAAAGCTCAACAAATACGGCAACCACGGGAGAATATGTACCGCCGCCAAAATGGTAACCCAAGCACCGATTGGCTCTACTGCACCGGATAACACGCCGCAAACAAACGCCTTTCCCTTTCTCATGCCCTCCGCACGCAGCGGCAGAGAAATAATCGCGCCTTCCGGAAAATTTTGAATCGCAATGCCGATGGAAAGCGCCATCGCACCCATCCAAGTCAATCCGGAATTTCCCGCCAGCCAACCGGCATATACCACGCCGACAGCCATGCCCTCCGGTATATTATGCAGAACCACTGCCAGAACCAGCATCGTCGTGCGCTGTAGGCTGACAGACGGCCCTTCCGCCTCACTGCTTCCCATATGCAGATGCGGAATTACGCGGTCAAGAACAAGCAAAAACAATACACCGATCCAAAATCCGATAACTGTCGGCAAAAATGCCAGCTTTCCCATGGTATCTGCCTGTTCCATTGCAGGAATCAGCAAGCTCCAAATAGAGGCTGCTACCATCACACCTGCGGCAAATCCAGTCAATGCGCGCTGTACCATCGGACGCAGCGTGCGGCGCATAAAAAACACACACGCCGCGCCCAGTGATGTTCCCGCAAACGGAATCAAAATCCCCTGAATGACTTCTATTGACATGTTCTCCTCAATTTCTAACAGATAAAAATCTGACGCGCGATAAAACTATACTATTTTTATCCACATTTTAGTCTATTCAGCTGTATTTGTCAATAGTTGATATGGCATTCTTACTCGGCAGCAATATCTTGAATGGCCAGCTGGTCAACAATATCCTGTCCGGCAGCCGTCAACGCCATACTGCCATGCATGGGGTAGGAACGATAGGCGGCGTAATCAAACTTTCCCAACGGAATGTCATAATCGACACGGATCAAGCCCTTTAATGCCAAAGCCTGTATTGCCCAGCTATATTCTTCCTGTGAAAATTGGGAATCTTCCAAATAAATCGGTGTTTTTAAGTTCCAGCTGGCGGCTACCGGAAGAAACGGTGTTATCGCCAAGGCTTGCAATAAAACATACTCTGCCGGAACCAAGGTCAAGGAATGACACGCCCCACCGCAGCAAGCTCCGCAATGATTTTTGCTGCAATCCTTTCCGCAGCTTTTTGCACAACTCATCTTCACACCTCTCCTTTCATGATGAATCTATCTCGATTTATCGTAACGGAAAACACAAGGTCTGTCAATTGTCTTTTTTTCGCAAATATGCTATGATAACAGTATCCACAACACACAGAGGAAAAAACAAATAGGAGGAATGTTTTATGCGCAGTTTTGAGTACAATACGCCGACTCATGTGGTCTTCGGCAAGGATTCCGTTGAAAAAGTAGGCGCGCTTGTCGCAGAGCAGGGCTGCAAGAAGGTCTTGATTCATTACGGCGGCGGCAGTGCCAAGCGCAGCGGTCTGTTGGATCGTGTCGCTCAGTCCTTAGACAAAGTCGGTGTCGCTTACGTTATGTTGGGCGGCGTTGTGCCAAATCCTCGCCTGAGCTTGGTTCGGGAAGGCATTGATCTGTGCCGTAAAGAAGGCGTTGATTTTATCCTCGCTGTTGGCGGTGGTTCTGTCATTGATTCCTCTAAGGCAATCGGCTATGGCCTTGCCAATCCGGGAGATGTTTGGGATTACTATCTCAAGAAAGTTGCACTGACCGCCTGCACGCCGATTGGTGCCGTCTTGACCATCGCCGCAGCAGGCAGTGAAATGAGCAACTCTTCTGTCATTACCAACGAAGAAGGTTGGCTCAAGCGCGGAATCAACTATGAATGCTGTCGCTGCCGCTTCGCCGTCATGGATCCGACAATTACGTATACACTTCCGGCATATCAGACTGCCAGCGGTGCTTCAGACATTATGATGCACACGATGGAACGATATTTTACTGCAGAGAGCGACCCTATGGGCTTAACCGATGAGTTGGCAGAGGGTCTGCTTCGTTCTGTGATGCGCGATGTGCAGGCCGCGCTGAAAAATCCACAGGATTATGATGCACGTGCCGGTCTGATGTGGGCAAGCAGCTTATCACACAACGACTTGACCGGATGCGGTACAGATGGCGGTGATTGGGCTTGTCATCAGCTGGAGCATGAATTAGGCGGCAAGTACGACATCGCGCACGGTGCCGGTCTGTGTGCCGTATGGAGCAGCTGGGCACGCACCGTAATGCCCGCCAATCCGGCGCGATTTGCCAAGTTCGCCGTGCATGTGCTGGGCGTAGAAGCCGGTGCAGATGACACAGAGACTGCCAATCGCGGCATCGACGCCATGGAAGCCTTTTTCCATTCTATCGGTATGCCGACGCGCATTTCCGAGATGGGTATTACGCCGTCAGAAGATGATCTGCGAGAACTTGCGTACAAGTGTACCTATATGGACACGCGAACCATTGGACAATTTATGGTCTTGGACAAGCAAGCGATTTATCAGATCTACAAAAAAGCTGCTCAGTAAACCGATACAAGAAAACATCCAGCTCATTTCGAGCTGGATGTCTTTCGTTTCCCTTATGGATGGCAAAAATCCGGCACGCCGATGTCTGCCAAAACCACTGTACCACAAAAAGCCTTCGCGGCTTCCGCTATATGTACTTGTTTATAGGAATCAAAAGCGATGGTACAGTCTGCCCGAACTGCCCCGTCCGCCGCAATGCCGGTGTCCGCCTGCAATCCGCTCGGTAAATCCAACGCGACAAGGTACGCGCCGGAGTTCTGCATGAGGTTGCAGGCCTTTTGTCCGGATGGACGCAGCTGCCCGTGAAAGCCCGTGCCATATAGTGCATCGACAACGACATCGGCTGTTACTTCGTGCACGTCGTCAATGGTTTGCATGGCAATGGGCAGTTGACGCATCAATGCATAATTGGTCTTTGCGTCCTGTGTAACCGGCTCTCCTTCTGCCAGAATTACTGTGACAGATAATCCGTCCTGCGCGGCCAGACGCGCAATGACAAATCCATCTCCCCCGTTGTTTCCTTTTCCAGCCAACACCGTGATACTTTTCGCATGTGGCACGCGCTGGCGAATGATATGATATGCCGCTGTTCCGGCATTTTCCATCATTTGATAATAGGAAACACCATTGGAATCGGCGTCTTTTTCGATTTGTTTCATTTGGGCGACAGTAACAACGCGCATATTTTTCCTCCTACTCTGATACGAAAGGAATGATAACCTATGAAAATGATGACAGATGTATTTATCTGTCCTTCCACCGGCTGGGGTGTGTTTCTCGTCTATGACGAAGAAGAATGTGAGCTATATGCCCGCGTCTGTGACGAGGACGAATGGGATCCGGATCTCGCAGATGAAGACCAGCTGTCTGATTTTGAAGAGACCGAAATCTGGTGCAGGCAGTTCGGGTATCGCCGCTGTGATTCTCTCATAGAGGCAATGGAAGCTGCCGACATGTTTCAAGCCACATTCTAATCAAAGTATAGCATTTTGCCCGAAAAATTGCAATCTCAAGCAATAGCCTGCGCACAGCAGGCTATTTGCTTTCTCCAGAGATATGCAGCGCTCCATCTTGTGAAGCAATCGAAACAATCGAAGTAAACGTTTTCTCCAATTCCATCTGAAAATTGTGCTCTAATGGTTCCAACAGATCTTCCTGCACCCAAGCGCTCGGCAGTTCCATAGACGCCACAGACAGTTTCTGTAATGTGAGAGTCACTGTTCCATTTTTCGCTTGCAGCTGCAGCTCACAAGATACCGGCAATTCTTCCGGCAAAAATTCCAAAACGGCAGCATACGACTGTGCAATACTATCTGATTGTTGATCTAACAGTTTTGTCGCTTGTTCCTTAGATAAAATCCCCGAAACCGCGATTTTTTCGTCCTCTTGTATTTCTATCGCAAGATTGGTAAGCGGCAATACATCTCCGCAGGTGTTCTGTACGAGAGAGACGAAAAAGGAACTGTCGTAGGTCTGTGTGACCATCTGTTCTGTCTGTATCATTGTGTGTTCCTGCATTTCTGTGTCACCCGGTATATGTTCCGGCACTGTCTTTCCGACCGTTTTACTCAGCATTACAGTACCGATTGCCAAGCATACGCCAGCGATTATACCAACTACTTTCCAGCGCGTCTGCATCATACACCACTCCCCTGTGTACAGCCTATGCTGTATCACAAGTCTTTATACATCACAACACAAAAAGAAGCATACAGCCAATCGCTGTATGCTTCCTTGTATTTATTTCTTTGTATACACGGTTTCTCCATCGTATACAGACTGCATATAACCAGAAATCTTTTCTCCATTGGAATCCGTACAAGAGATTTTCACCCAGCCATCATCATCTGCTTTGCTCAAAATGGTAATCTGATCTCCCTTTTTGAGCGTCGTCAAAATATTATTGGCATTTTTGGTCGTCGGCTTGCTGCGCACATTCATGCCCAGCTTCATCACCGCTGTTGTCTTATCAGTTGTCTGCTTGTCTTTATCAACAGAGACACTGCTCTCTACAGCCGGTTTGCCAATGGTGAGCTGAATGGTTTTATCGGTATTTGCCAGCTTCCATCCTGCCATTGCACCAATGATAAAACAGACGAGCATACCAATAACCGCCCAGCCTGCTTTTGACACATGCATCGAAGAAACCTTCTCACGCACTGCATCGGACGAAATCATGGTCTGTTTGATTTTAGATGCTGTGGCATGAACTGGAGATTCTCCTGTCTGTTTTCCCATTTTTTCCTGTTTCTTCTTTTCAAACTTTTGAAACAAGCCGGACAGCAGCGGTTCCGGACCATTCAGCCATTCATCCCAGTTGTTGCAAATATCATTCGCCGCATCCTCAGGAATAATGCGCGCACCATTTGGTGTGCGTGCATGTTCTGCATACCACTGCACGATCACCTTCAGACGTTTATTGATATTTTCGTCCGACAGGGTTGTCTGATTCTGTGCTTCCTCTAAATAGGCCATGCAGAAGTCATACAGGACATCTTCCGCCGTTTTTCCGGTATGTTCTTGCTCATAAGTGCAGTCGAGCAGATGAATGACAGCTTCTACACTCTTCCGATCATCCAGATCAAAAACCTCCGGGCTGAACTCAAATCGTTCTTCCGACATAAAGGTTCCTCCTTCTTCTGTTTGTATCCTCTATCAACATATATCGACAAGTTCAGTATAATGCAAAACCGCATTTTTTTCAACTCTTTTGCCGGATGTTTCAATCATTCCACAAAGTTTTTGAATTTTAAATTTTGCTAGCACAATATTTCGCTTGTATCCAAGCTATTACCAGTGTACAAATATCTACAGCTAAACCTGCAATTCTTACCCTCTTTTTCATAGCAATCATCCTTCTAAGTAGTTGGCATATAGTTTTTGTTGTTCCATTAAATGACTTGTTATTCTCACAACTCTCATGTATAATAAAAAAAGAAAGACAATGTTCTGAGAGAGGTTGATTAAAGAAATTAGAATAGAAGATCGAAAAATCGTAAGCGTTAAATTTCGATAATGAGGAGGTTGTGTATGAAACGAAATCGAAAATGCAGTCTGCTAGCTGCCGTATTAGTTGGAACATTAATGCTGGTCGGATGCGGAAGCTCTAATTCGGACGCGTCGAACAACGGCAAAAATAAAAGTGCCACGAAGATACTTCCTTCCTATCCTAAAATTGACCAATTAGATTGGCATGTCGACTCCGGTGTCGTGGATGAACAACGCCGTGTACTTATGGATTATACGAACAATTCAAAGTACACGATTGTTGAATTTGATTTAACATTCACTCAAAAATCTGATGTAACCGATGAACAACGTCAAGAAGAACTTGATAAGGTAAAAGAATCGCTTTCGTTTAGTGACGAAGACTTGTCTGAAGTGAAAGATAGACCTCTAAGTGGATATGTTAACTCAGTCATTTTGACACGCCCAGGTGACACATCCACCAAACAAGGGTGCTTTTACTATAGCGGAATATACTACATGAAGGACATGAGTTTTTATGACCTTCTTACGCCGGATATTGCTACTATAAAATATATAGATAACGACACCATTCACACAGTTTCTTATGATTTCAAATCTAAGAATTACACCGAAGATACCGATACAACACCGGCTAAAGAAACTTCAAAAAATTCATTAACTACAGACGTGCCGATGATTACGTCCGATTACGTTAAGGTTGACGATCACAAAACCAACGTTTATGTTACATCGTATGGAATAACGTCAGATGAATACGAAAAATACTGCAAAGAATTTGAACAACTCGGCTATGAGCTTGAGGCCGAGTATTCCAGTACAAAGCGATACGTAAACGCATCCACGCAAAAACAGGTCCGACTTACGTACGACTCCAACACACAAAGTGTTCAATGCGTTATCAAGCAAGACCAATAATATAACCCCTCCGTTTCAGTAGAGAATTTGCTCTTCAGATCCGGAGGGGCTTTTCTTTATTTGTTTTGTATGGAATACATTCCATACAAGCATAGAAAAGCTGACAGAGAAATACTCCCTGTCAGCTTTCTGTTTTCATGCCGATGATTTACTCTTTTGCTTCCGGACTCGGCGTCTGCCATACTTCCTGCAGCGAAGTTGCCAAACCTGCCATTCCCTGAATTTCAGACGGAATGATAATCTTGGTCGCCTTACCATCTGCCGCCTTAGTGAATGCCTCCAATGCCTTCAGGCGAAGTACCTTATCATTCGGTGCTGCCTCATTGAGCAGTACCAAAGAATCTGCCAGAGCCTTCTGTACCGTCATCAGTGCTTCTGCCTGACCCTGCGCTTCCTTGATTTGTGCTTCACGCTTTGCATCTGCACGCAGAACCATGGATTCCTTTTCGCCCTGCGCAACCAGAATCGCGGACTGTTTCTGACCTTCCGCAACAAGGATTGCTTCACGGCGTTCGCGCTCCGCCTTCATCTGCTTCTCCATGGATTCCTGAATAGCCTTCGGCGGAATGATGTTTTTCAATTCTACACGGTTGACCTTAATACCCCATGCATCGGTCGCCTCATCCAAAATCGTGCGCATCTTGGTATTGATGACATCGCGGGATGTCAGCGTCTCATCCAGCTCCAAATCGCCAATGATGTTTCGCAGCGTCGTGGCCGTCAGATTTTCAATCGCTGCCATCGGGCTTTCTACACCGTAAGTAAACAGCTTCGGATCGGTAATCTGAAAATAAACAACCGTGTCAATCTGCATGGTTACATTATCCTTGGTGATAACCGGCTGTGGTTCAAAATCCACAACCTGTTCTTTGAGCGTCACACGACGTGCCACACGCTCAATCAGCGGGATTTTAAAGTGCAGACCTGTCTGCCAGGTTACTCGATACGCGCCCAGTCGCTCGATCGTATACGCCTTTGCCTGCGGAACGATCTTGATATTGGAAATCAATACGACCAGCACAATCAAAACCAAAATAATTACTACCATATGTTTGCCCTCCTTTTTGTTTTGCTCATGCTCTCTTTACGATTGCCTTTACACCGGAAATAGCAGTGACAACAACCGTTTCACCCTCCGGAATACAATCGTTTGGATCAGATGCACGTGCGCTCCAAATTTGCCCCATCAGGCGAATTTGACCAGTTTCCTGCTTCGCGTCAATCGTTTGAATGACAACCGCTGTTTGGTCAAGAATACGGTCTGCATTTGTCCGATCAATCGTTGTCAGCAACTTGCCGCGGACAATCGGTCTCAACAGCAGCAGCATGACAATCGCAACCGCCAAGCAAACACTGAGCTGTACGATTTCGCCAAATCCCATCGCCGCGGCCGCCATGGCTCCGACAGAGCCAATCGCAAACCAAATGGTAACCAGCTGCACCGTACACGCTTCTGCCACCAGACAAAAAATCAGCACGCCGATCCAGATATACACAGGAGAAATAGTCATCATCATGAAGATTCCCTCCCTTCCTGTTAACTATATCATATTTACTTAGCAATGTACACAACAAGATGATTACAAATCATATCTATATTGGCTGTTTCTGCTCCGCTTCGCTGTTCCATTCCCGATCCAGCAGGTATCTCCTTCGATATTTGAGCATGGCATAATCCGTGATGCGCTTGAGCACCGTGACATCCGTTGCACCGCCAATCACACCGACTAGCATCTTGCCTTGAATAAATTTCGCGTACAGCATATCATCAGACAGTGCTTTCGCTGTGCTGTGAATTTGACCGGTGAGATCAAACGCCAATTTTTTCATTTCTTCCGGCTTTTGCTGTTTGCTGCCGCACAAATTCTTGCACAGGATGTTCATATCCTCATCCCGTTTGCGCATTTCTTCGCCGCTGTAGAGTGCTGTTTCAATAACACGCAGTTGAAAGTACCGCTCCTCCATATTGTCATAGTCATAGCCGAAAGACAGAGAGATCTCATATAAATTGCGCAGCATCAGACTGACAAACAGTGGAATATCCGGCAGTCCCAGTCCAATCAACCCGAATCCAATGCCCTCCAGCGAAGAAAACAGCAGATTTTTTCTGGCATAACCACTCGCTTTTTTGCGAAAAGCACGCACATTTTGCTTGTCCTCTCGAATTTTTGCCGCATATTCCCGCACTTCATATTCAGACTGCCGTTTTTCCTTGTCATAGGTTTTCTCAATGACTCCGGTTCCCTTGTCAAATACTACTTCAAATGCCTTGATAAAGGCGGCATCCAATTTGGATTGCAGCGTTTTGGGGACGACTTTTTGCAGCTTAGAAAACAACTTCGTACCCTGTACGCAATTTTTATAGATATACTTTTCTTCGCGTTTGCGCAAATCGTCCCATTCGTCTTCCCAAATATTTTGTCTTTTGCGTCTCATATCAATCACTTCTGTCTTTTTTCATGCAGCAGGCGTCCGGCACAGCGATCCGGATTGATGCGCCACTGGCATACACTGCAATCCACGCATTTGTCCGTTTTTCGCCCTGCCAATGCATCCGCTGCCCACTCAGGGTTCGCCAACGAGCTGCGTCCGACATCAATCATATCCACCTGCGTCAGTTCCAATGCGCCGCGCGCATCCTCCGGCAAACGAATGCCATTGACAGCAAAAACAGGAATGGATACCTGCTTCTTGATTTCTCCCGCTGCGTAAATAATATCTTTATACGGAAAATCTGCCGGCTTTTCCGCTTCCTGCTCCTCGGTAAATCCATAGGAAATATCCAGAAAATCTATGCCATGCTCTTCTAAGATCTTGGCGTGACGAATGCCGTCCTGCAGCGTCGGCTCAAACGCGCCCAAGCGAATGCCAACCACAAAATCCTCCGGTACAATTTTACGAATGCCATCGAGAATCTCTAGCACAAATTGTTCCGGATGCGCTCCATATGTATCCGTGCGCGTATTCACTCTGGCATTTAAAAATTGGCACATCAAATACCGATGGCATCCGTGCAGCTCCACACCATCATAGCCCGCCTGATAGGCACGCCGCGCCGCAGAAATAAACGCCTGCTGCATGTCATGAATCTGCTCTACAGACATCTCTACGCCCGTCTTATCTCCCAACACATACGCACTGGGACATAGCGCGTGCTGCGCAATGCCAACGATACCGGCATGATGAATCTGTACAAAAATCGGACATCCTTCCGCATGAACAGCCTCGGTAATCCGGCGCAGACCTTCTATCTGTCCATCTTCCCAAATGCCGAGCTGTGTCTGCGCCAGCTTGCCTTCCTCTGTCACACAGGTTGCTTCCTGAATAATCAATCCGGCACCGCCGCGTGCCAAACGGCGATAATGCGCTACGTGTTTGTCATCGACATATCCGCTGCCATCCGACCAATTGTAAATCACCATTGGCGGCACACAGATACGATTGCGAATTTTTGTATTGCGAATAAAAAACGGATCAGATAATTGTTTCTTCATCATTTTTTCTTCCCCTTGTTGTATAATTTACTCTTAGTGTACCACGATTTTTCTTTCCGTGTGTGAAAAAATCGTAAAATAGCAAGAATATAACAAAATCCGGCAGAAAACACAGGATTGTCCGTGTTCTGCCGGATGATTGCTTGTTGTTTAAGCCGGATCTGTGCTCAATACCGGCGGACGGATGCCGCCGGAAATCTGTGCATTTTTCCGCGCAATAAATACCATATCGTCTGCGTGGTCACCGATTTTTTCAAAATCATGCAGGGCTTCTACAAAGATAATGCCCGGCTCTGTGGCACACTGCTTGTTGCTCAAGCGCTTAATATGATTGTTCTCATAATTGCGCTTCATATTGTCTACCTTGTCTTCAATATGATGCAGCTCCAGTGCATCCTGCTCGGTTAGATTGTGGCACAGGAATCCACTGAACGCACGATCAAACAGCAAGAGATCGGCTTCATACATGTTCTTCAATTCCTGTCGAGCATCCTCTGAGTAAATCAGATCTTTTTCCAAGCACTGTTCGGTTTTTTCCAGCAGATTGATGGCATGGTCGCCGATACGTTCCAAATCGCCGATTAAATGGAACATGTTGCCAACCAGCTGCGGCACATGCGCCGGAAGATTATGCCCGCTGAACTGCACCAGATAGTCTGTGATACCGTGGTTGAGGAAGTTAATGACATTCTCTGTCTCACGGATTTTTTCCGCTTGGCTGACATCATTGTTCAGCATACCTTCCGCTGCCAGAACCAAGTTTTCACGAACCATACCGCCCATGCGTTCGGACTCCTTATACAGCTGACGGATCGTCGCACTCGGTGCATCAATCTGCTTCGAGTCAATATACGCAAAGCGATACGCATTTTCGTGTACCTTTTTCGGAATGACACGATACGAAATATCCACCAGCCAACGAACAAACGGCAGCAGGATCAATGCTGTCACCAGCTTGAAGGTGATATGGAACATAGAGATCTGTACAACGGTATTCGCCGTAAACAGGTTATAAATATTGACAAACGGCGTCAACATACAAATCGGAACAAAGATAATCGCGCCAATCACGTTATATACACAGTAAATAACCGCTGCACGCTTGGTGTTATTCTTTGCACCGATCGCGGACAGGAACGGCGTGATGGAAGAGCCAACATTGATGCCGCAAATCAGGAACGCCGCAAAATGCATCGGCATCAGTCCCTGCATAGCCAGAGCCTGCAAGACACCAACTGCCGCGGAAGAACTCTGGATCACACCGCACAGAATCAAGCCGACAACAAATCCAAGGAACGGATTGGTTGCGCTGGCGATAAACTGCTGAAATTCCGGCATGTCCTTCAAACCGGACATCGAATCACTCATGGTATGCAAGCCTTGGAACAGAATACCAAAGCCCAGAATAATCTGTCCAACATATTTCTGTACCTTTTTCTTGCAGAACATCTGCATCAATGCACCGACAAAAATACATACCGGAGCAAGCCACGAAATATCCAGCGCAATCAAGATACTTGTCATTGTCGTACCGACGTTGGCACCGAGAATGACACCAGCCGCCTGAAGCAAGTCCATAATACCGGCGTTCAAGAAGCCCATACACATAATGGTTGTCGCAGAAGATGACTGCACGCAGGCGGTGACGAAAACGCCCAGAAGGAAGCCCATAACCGGGTTGCGTGTCAATTTCTCCAGCAGGTTGTTCAGCTTTGGACCGGCTGCAAGCTCCAATCCGGCACCCATGTACTTCATGCCGAACAGGAACAGTCCCAATCCGCCGCACAAGGCTAGAATGTTACTAAATCCCATATAGTCTCCTCATTTCGAGTTGTTTCGCCTTAGAAAACAGCCTGCCGCCACTCTTCACATTTTTTCGACAGACAGATTTCTGCGGCTTTCAAAATTTATTATAACACTCCATGTTAAAAATTGCACGATTTTTTTACATAAATGATACGCCACATTTACAAATCTTACATAGATTTAACAATTGTGCGTCACACGCAAAAATGCCACAGACGATACAGCGCGTGTATCATCTGTGGCATGAGATAAAATTTCGACGATATTACTTGTTAAACAGGCCGGTAACGTCCAGTGTTGCGAAGTAATCAGCCGGTGTTTCTGCACGGCGCATCAGCTCTGTGGTACCGTCTTCGCGGTACAGCACTTCTGCGGAGCGCAGACGGCCATTGTAGTTATAGCCCATGGAGAAGCCATGTGCACCGGTATCATGAATCACGAGCAGATCGCCCATATCAATCTTCGGCAGCTGGCGGTCAACCGCAAACTTATCACAGTTCTCACACAGAGAGCCGGTGACATCGTAAGTATGATCGCACGGAGCATTTTCCTTGCCCAGCACCGTAATGTGATGGTATGCGCCATAAATTGCCGGACGCATCAGGTTTGCCGCGCAGGCATCGACACCGATATAATGCTTATATGTGTTCTTCTCATGAATGGCACGAGTCAGCAGGCATCCATATGGGCCAAGCATATAACGACCCAGCTCTGTATACAGCGATACATCGCCCATACCAGCCGGTACGAGGATTTCCTCATATGCCTTGCGCACGCCTTCACCGATAACCTTGATGTCATTCACATTCTGCTCCGGGCGATACGGGATACCTACACCGCCGGACAGGTTGATAAAGGTAATGTGTGCGCCGGTCTCTTCCTTCAACTCAACAGCCAGCTTAAACAGAATACGCGCCAAAGCCGGATAATACTCGTTGGAAATCGTGTTGGAAGCGAGGAATGCATGAATGCCGAATTCCTTCGCGCCCTTCTGCTTGAGGATTTTATATGCTTCGGAGATCTGCTCACGAGTCATGCCATACTTGGCATCGCCCGGATTGTCCATAACCTGGAAGCCCTCCTTCGAGCCGCCCAGCTGGAACACACCGCCCGGATTAAAGCGGCAGCAAATGCGCTCCGGGATGTGACCAATGGCATCCTCAAGAAACGGAATATGGGTAATATCATCCAGATTGATGGTAGCGCCCAGCTTGTCCGCCAGCACAAACTCCTCTGCCGGTGTATCGTTAGAGGAGAACATAATCTCCTTGCCCTTGAAACCGCAGGCATCGCTCATCATCAGCTCTGTCAGAGAAGAGCAGTCGGTACCGCAGCCCTCTTCCTTCAGAATCTGCAAGATTTTCGGCGTCGGCGTTGCCTTTACAGCAAAATACTCCTTAAATCCCTTGTTCCAAGAAAATGCATCGTACAGCTTGCGTGCATTCTCGCGGATACCCTTTTCATCGTACAGATGCAGCGGAGTCGGATACTCCTTGACAATTGCTTCTGCCTGCTCCTTGGTGATAAATGGTTTCTTTTCGTTCATTGGTCTGAATCATCCTTTTCTATCTATATCTCCCCACAAAGGAAGAATATATTATTTTTCTTCATGAATATGTTCCAGAATCAGCGCAAGAACTTCATCCTTGCCATTTCCCTTTTCTGCGGAAAACGGAATAACCGGCACATCTTCTGGAAGATGCAGCGTCGTGCGAATGGTCTGCAAGCTGCTCTCCAGCTGGCTCTTTTTGATTTTATCCAACTTGTTGGCAATAATGGCAAACGGCACGCCGGTCTGCAAAAACCAATTTGCCATCGTGACATCGTCCGCCGTCGGCTTGTGCCGAATATCTACAATCTGAAAGCCCAGCGTCAACGTATCATCGCTCGCAAAGTACTCATCCATGAGCTTTCCCCAACGGTCGCGCTCCTTCTTTGAGACCTTTGCATAGCCATAGCCAGGCAAATCGACAAAATACACTTTTTTATCAATTTCAAAGAAATTGATATGAATGGTTTTTCCCGGCGCGTTGCCGACGCGGGCAAAGTTCTTGCGGTTGAGCAAACGGTTAATTGTCGAGGATTTTCCGACATTGGATTTGCCTGCGAAGGCAATCTGCGGCAAGTTATCCTTTGGGAAATCTGCTGTTTTGACAGCAGACCGCACAAATTCTACCAAATGTAAGTTCAGCATAATTCTCCTTGTCTCGCACCTGTTTTCCCTGACTGTGCCGGATCTGTCACAACGGACACCTCCGCTTTTTCCCCTTTGACTGGGCGGCGGAGTGCAGTCTGCAGCACGGTATCCATCGTTTCTGCAATGACAAATTCCACATTTTCACGCACAATCGGATCAATATCCTGTAAATCCGGCTCATTTTCCGCCGGAACAATGACGGTCTTCATGCCCGAGCGATAGGCTGCCATGGTCTTTTCCTTTAATCCGCCGATCGGCATCACACGGCCGCGCAAAGTCACCTCGCCGGTCATCGCAACATCATGACGCACCGGAATGTCAGACAGCGCTGAGGCGATAGCCGTTGTCATGGTCACACCGGCTGACGGGCCATCCTTCGGAATTGCCGCCTCCGGAAAATGAATGTGAATATCTTTCTCTTTATAGAACATCGGGTCGATGCCTAATTTTTCTGCCGCAGAACGCACATACGTTACCGCTGCCTTTGCCGATTCCGTCATAACCTTGCCCAGATTACCGGTAATTTCCAGTTTACCTGTGCCCGGTACGGCATTGACTTCTACTTGCAGCATCTCACCGCCAACCGATGTCCAAGCCAGACCATTGACGACGCCAATCTCATCCTTCTTGGTGACGTTATCGCGCTTGTATCGCGGTGTTCCCAAAAAGCTCTCCATATTGGAGCGATTGACTGTCACACGCTTACGTGTCTTGCGATCCGGGTGCTCCTGCTGATCCTCTGCAATGATTTTCGCAGCTTTGCGGCAAACCTTTGCAATCTGCTGTTCCAATCGGCGCACGCCAGCCTCTCTCGTATATGCATCAATGAGATATACCATCGTGTCACGGCTCAGCGTCAAATTAGACTTTTTCAGTCCGTGATGCTCCAACTGCTTTGGCAGCAGATGCCGCATGGCAATTTCAGCTTTTTCCTGTTCCGTATAGCTGGACAGCTCAATGATTTCCATACGGTCGAGCAGCGGACGCGGAATGGTATCCAGCGTATTTGCTGTCGTGATAAATAATACGTCGGACAAGTCAAACGGCAGCTCAATATAATGATCGCGGAAAGCATTGTTCTGTTCCGCATCCAGTACTTCCAGCAGAGCTGCTGCCGGATCGCCGCGGGAATCTGCGCCCATCTTGTCGATTTCGTCCATCAAAATCAAAGCATTTTTGCTGCCGGCCTGTGTCAGAGCAGTCATAATGCGTCCCGGCATCGCACCGATATATGTCTTTCGGTGACCGCGAATATCCGCTTCATCCCGCACACCGCCGAGCGACATGCGCGCGTACTTGCGATTCATGGCTTCTGCAACAGAGCGGACAATCGAGGTCTTGCCGACGCCCGGAGGGCCAACCAAGCACAGAACCTGTCCCTTGAGCTGCGGTGCCAGAGACTTAACTGCCAAAAATTCCATAATGCGATCTTTTACCTTGTCTAAGCCGTAATGATCGCGGTCAAGCACCTTGCGTGCCTGCTTTAAATTGACGTGCTCCGAAGTTTTGGTATTCCACGGAAGCTCCAAGCATGTATCCAGATATGTACGGATGACGCCGCTCTCTGCGGACATCGGCTGCATTTTTTCCAGTCGTCCCGCTTCCTTGAGCAGCTTGCTCTCTGCCGCTTCATCCAAATGCAGTGCTCGGATTTTTTCGCGGTACTCTTCGACCTCTTCTCCGAGATCCTGATCTCCCAGTTCTGTCTGAATGATCTTGAGCTGTTCGCGCAGATAATATTCCTTCTGATTTTTGTCAATCTGTTCTTTTAATTTATCTTGAATCGAGTTCTCAATCTGAAGAATTTCGATTTCATGACCAAGCACACGAACAACCTGCTCCAAACGGCGCACATCGTGCAGCTCTTCCAGCAGCTCCTGCTTGGTCTCAAATGCCAGCGGCGCATTTTGTGCCACATAATCCGCAAGATAACCCGGTTCGCCGCCGTCCAGCACCGTCATGACAACGTCATTGGTCACCTGCTGCGCAAGTCCGGCATATTCTTCAAATCGGTCCTGTAAGGTGCGTACCAATGCTTCTTTGCGGCGTTCCGCTACTCGTCCCGGGTTGGTATCCATACGGAAAACGCGGGCGAACATGCAGCCGTCCTCTTCCTTAGAAAATTCTTCCACACCGGCACGGTACGAGCCCTCCACCAATACGCGAATGTTATCGCCCGGCAGGCGCAGAATCTGTTTGACTGTGCACACCGTACCCACGACAAACAAATCGTCTGTCGTCGGCGCATCCGTGCGAATATCACGCTGTGCTGTCAGAAACAGACGCTGATTGTCTCGCATGGACTGCTCCAGCGCCTTCATGGAAATCAAACGACCGACATCAAAATGAATCAGCATTTCCGGAAAGGCTACCAATCCGCGCAGTGGCAGCACCGGCAGCACTTCCGACGCAACACTGGTATCATTTACCACTTCTTCGATCTGGGACATTTGATCTTACCTCCTCCCGGCAGCGCGGCAGGGATAGAGTTCCCAGCGCTGCGTACAGTCTTCATTCGGAGTCCCTATTGTCCAAATGAACAAACTGTACTTCAATATTTCATACTTCTTAAAATTATATAGTATTTTATCCTGCTTTTCAAGTCTCAGAGAAATCTGATATATGGAGAAAACGCCTAAATATACCATGTTTTTTCCATATTCATCCGTGCAATTTGGTGCGTTTTTTCATATTATACTATTTTAGGAGGAATTTGCGCACAAAAACAGCCTACAGACGCCAAAAGCAGGTCTGTAGGCTGTAACATGCAAAGCATTATTTTTTCAGGGCAAACTGCTCTGCAAAATATTCTGCATCATCCTCTGTCAAAGAGATGATATTTCCAACATTGTCAAAAGACACCACAATCATCGGGCCGTAAAACTGCGTTCCATCAATGACGCGATTCTCTGTCATTTTCAGCAGCTCGCTCAGTGCATTGTGAATTACACAAACGCCTTCCTCGATGCCTGCCGATGCAATCTTACCGTGCACCAGTTCTTCCATCTGTGCTTCTGTGCCGTTGAGATACTTCACAACCGGCTCTTCATCTGGAAGAATATACAAGCTCCGGATGATATACGGATTTTCAGTAAATTCATTCACGCGATCTCACCTCTTCTATCAAGCGGTTTTCTGCGACTTCAACGTGATTTCCGGCTTGCCCTTCTTGTCAATGACATCCTTGGTGATGCGCACAGACTCAATGTTGTCATCCGACGGGATAGCAAACATAATATCCGTCATCGCATCTTCCATGACGCCGCGCAGGCCGCGGGCACCTGTCTTGCGCTCCAGCGCAATATCTGCCACACGCTCCAGTGCTGCATCATCAAAGGTCAACTTGACGCCGTCCATATCAAACAGCTTTTCATACTGCTTGACCAGCGCATTCTTCGGCTCCTTGAGAATACGGATCAGCGCTTCTCTGTCCAGAGAATCCAGCGATACCAGCGCTGGCAGACGACCAATCAACTCCGGAATCAAGCCGAATTTCATCAAATCATGCGGTTCCAAATCGCGGAGAATCGTACCGATGTCTTTTTCTGTATTAGACTTAATCTGTGCACCAAATCCCATGCTGCTCTTTGTGGTGCGGTTTTCAACAATCTTCTCCAGACCATTGAATGCGCCGCCGCAGATAAACAGGATATTGGTCGTATCAATCTGAATAAACTCCTGATGCGGATGCTTGCGGCCGCCCTGCGGCGGAACATTGGCAATCGTGCCTTCGAGCATCTTCAGCAGTGCCTGCTGAACGCCCTCACCGCTTACATCACGGGTAATGGAGGCATTTTCACTCTTACGTGCGATTTTATCAATTTCATCGACATAGATGATGCCGCGCTGTGCACGCTCTACATCAAAATCCGCTGCCTGAATCAGACGCAGCAGAATATTCTCTACATCTTCGCCAACGTAGCCGGCTTCTGTCAATGTCGTCGCATCTGCAATCGCAAACGGAACCTCCAGCGTCTTAGCCAGGGTCTGTGCCAGCAAGGTCTTGCCGGAACCGGACGGGCCGACGAGGAGAATATTGCTCTTCTGAAGCTCTACGCCATCATCCGAGCCTTTGAAAATACGCTTGTAGTGATTATATACCGCAACACTCAGCGCAATCTTCGCGCGATCCTGTCCAATGACATACTGATCGAGCGTTTCCTTCAGCTCACGCGGTGTCGGAAGCTTTTCCGGACCCGTTTCAGCCTTCACAACAGAAGCCGTTGGCGTATCTTCCTCATATCCGAATTCTTCATCCAGAATACTCTGGCAGATCTCGATGCATTCATTGCAGATATAGACGTTTGGGCCTGCAATCAGCTTATGCACACTGGACTGGGGCTTTCCGCAAAACGAGCAGCGAATCTCGTGCTTATCATCGTTTCGTGCCATAATACACCTCGAATTTTCCAATCCCTGCCGCGAGGTAGGGATGATAATGTCGAATCACCGGAACGACTGCACGTTCCAGCCATTCCGGTGATCGCGTTCTTTTTATCTGTGAACCATAACCTCGTCAATCAGGCCGTATTCCTTTGCCTGCTCCGCATACATGAAGTTATCACGTTCGGTGTCACGGGCGATTTCTTCGATAGACTTGCCCGTGTTCTTTGCAAGGATTTCGTTCAGCTTATTTCTGGTGCGAACCAGATGATCCGTATGGATCTTGATGTCAGTCGCCTGACCCGACAGACCATTTCCGCCAATCAGCGGCTGATGAATCATGATCTCACTGTTCGGCAGAGCAAAACGCTTGCCCTTGGTGCCGGAAGACAGCAAGAATGCACCCATAGACGCTGCCATGCCGATACAAATCGTGGATACATCGCACTTGATGTACTGCATGGTATCATAGATTGCCATACCGGATGTGATGGAACCGCCAGGAGAATTGATGTAGAACTGAATGTCCTTATCCGGATCCTGTGCTTCCAGATACAGCAGCTGTGCTACGACGAGCGAAGCGGTTGTATCGTTGACATCTTCGGAAAGCATGATAATGCGGTCATTGAGCAGTCGGGAAAAAATGTCATAAGAGCGTTCACCGCGATTGGTCTGCTCTACTACATAAGGGACTAAACTCATAAAATATTCCTCCTTCCCTTTCGGGGGTATGTAACGCCGGAGGGGATTTGAAATCTCTCTTACTCTGCGTCAGCTGCCGGAGCTACTGCTACAGCGTTCTCCTTCAGCATATCGAGGGTCTTCTGGGTGGTCAGGTCAGACTTTACAGAATCAACCGGAACGTACTTCTTAACCTGATCTTCTTCCAGACCATAGGACTCTGCCAGTCTCTTGTACTCAGCCTCGATCTCGTCCTCAGACGGCTCGATGTTCTCCAGCTCGGAGATCTTCTTCAGAGCCAGCTGAACCTTTACCTGACGCTCAGCCTGATCGCGGAAGATGTTGCGGAAGGATGCCATGTCCATGCCCATCTGCTTTACATAGTCCTCCAGGGAGATGCCCTGAGACTGGATGCGGTAGCCGTAGTCCTGCATTACGTTGTCCAGCTGTGCCTCGAACATTGCTTCCGGAATATCAGCTTCCAGAGTCTCCAGAACCTTGTCCAGAATCTTCTCCTCGAAGTTGCGGTCAGCAGCGTTCTTCTTGGACTCTGCGATCTTCTTCTCGGTGTCCTTCTTCAGCTCGTCCAGAGTCTCGAACTCGGAAACATCCTTAGCGAACTCGTCGTCGATCTCCGGCAGGATGGTCTCCTGAACAGACTTTACGGTGCACTTGAATACAGCCGGCTTGCCTGCCAGCTCAGCAGCCTGATACTCTTCCGGGAAGGTAACGTTTACGTCGCAGGACTCGCCAGCAGACTTGCCAACCAGCTGATCCTCAAAGCCCGGGATAAAGGTGCCGGAACCCAGCTTCAGGCTGTAGTCCTCGCCCTTGCCGCCTTCAAATGCTTCGCCATCAACAAAGCCCTCGAAGTCGATAACTACGGTGTCGCCGTTCTGTGCCGGACGCTCAGCGGTCTCGGTGCTAGCGTCACGCTCAGCCAGACGGTTCAGCTCAGCATTTACGTCGTCCTCAGATACGGAATCGTCAGCGCGCTCAGCCTCAATGCCCTTGTACTCACCAACGGAAACTTCCGGGTAAACCGGTACAGTGAAGATAAAGTCGAAACCGTTGTCAAAGTTCTCCAGAGACTCGTCGATCTTTACATCGCCCTGGCCAACCGGCTCAATGCCAGCAGCTTCCAGAGCCTGCGGATACATCTCCGGGTACAGGTTGTTGATTGCATCGTTTACAAAGAAATCCTTGCCGTACAGGCGCTCGATTACCTTACGAGTTGCCTTGCCCTTACGGAAGCCCGGAATCTGAAACTGATTCTTGTTCTTCTTGTAAGCAGCTTCCTTTGCCTTATCTAATTCTTCAGCAGATACTGCAACAGTCAGCTTAACCTGGCTGTGCTCCAGCTTTTCGGTATTCTTGAGTTCCATATTAAATGACTCCTCCTAAATATATGTCCAATCTATTTTATCAGATAGTTGGCTTTTTGGCTACAATTTTTTCTATTTTTTTAGCAGTACAGGCATAAAATCAATATAATCTCCAGAAACCAGCCGAAAATTGATGTCCTCATGGATGCCGGTGACGGCATAACGCAGACTGTCCGAGTGCAAATGCCCATAAATACACTGCTTCACCTGATACTGATGCATCAGGTCGATAATCTCTCCACAGCGAAAACTCGTGAAGATCGGCGGATAATGCAGGAAACAGTAAATCTCCTCTGCGCCCTGCGCTTGCGCGGCCTGAAAGGAATGTTCCAGCCGGAGCAGCTCCCGCCGGAAGATCTTTTCGTCGTGGCTTTCCTTGAAATCTTCCTCGTAAAACCAACCGCGTGTTCCACAAATACCAATATTATCATAAATGAAACAATTATTAAAGAGGAAATCAATATTTTTTATCTGATTTTCTTCAAAAAATCGTTTCATCTTCTTTACCGTACACCACCAGAGGTCATGATTGCCCTTTCCGATGATCTTTTTTCCCGGTAAATCGGATAAAATCTGAAAGTCCGGCAAGCTCTGTTGGAGATTGATTCCCCAAGAAATATCTCCGCCAATCACTACCGTGTCTTCCGGTTGGATGACTGCCCGCCAGTTTTTTTGGATCTTTTCCATGTATCCTTGCCATTTGCCGCCAAAGATGTCCATTGGCTTCTGGACACCGGCGGACAAATGCAGGTCTGCAATCGTATACAGCGCCATGGATTAAATCTGTCCCAGCAGATCTACGGTATTCAAAATATTCTCGCGGTCAATGACCAAATCAAAGCGCGGCTTGAGACCAGCCAGTGCTGCAAGCGGAGCCGGAATCGGCGCGCCGGTCATATCATGCAGCTGATCGAGCAGTTCGGTGCCGTCGCCGGTAACCGTACCGCCCAGTGCAGAGATAACGCTCTGGCAGAACTTAAACGGGCTTGCCGTCGAAGCGATGACCGTCGGCGTTGCATCGCCGGTGCGCGCCTGATAGTCCTCGTAGACCTTCACAGCAACTGCGGTGTGTGTGTCAGCCAGATACTTTTTCTCGTCAAACAGCTTAGCAATAGTCTGCTTGGTCTGTGCGTCATCGCAGAAGCCGCCCTCAAACTGACCGCCAATTTTAGCAAAGACATCCGCCGGAACAGAATACTTGCCGGTTTCCTTGAGCTGCTGCATCAAATCGGCGACCATAGCATCATTATATCCCGAAACCAAGAACAGTAAACGCTCCAGATTGCTGGAAATCAAGATATCCATCGACGGAGAAATCGTCGTGTGGAACGGACGGTTTCTGTCATACGTGCCGCCGGACTGGAAGAAATCCGTCAAAACATTGTTCTCGTTGGAAGCACAAATCAGCTTGGCAATCGGAATACCCATCTGCTTGGCAAAATATGCCGCCAAAATATTACCAAAGTTTCCGGTCGGTACACAAACATTGATCGGATCACCCATCTGAATATCACCGCGGTTGAGCATGTCGCAGTACGCGGAAACATAGTACGCAATCTGCGGTGCCAGACGGCCCCAGTTGATAGAGTTTGCGGACGACAGCGTCATACCCTGCTCATCCAGCTTGCGAATCGAATCCTTATCCGTAAAGATTTTCTTTACGGCACTCTGTGCGTCATCAAAATTGCCGCGAATCGCGCAAACCTGCACGTTGCTGCCGCGCTGTGTCACCATCTGCAGCTTCTGAATCGTGCTGACGCCGTCTACCGGGTAGTAAACCATAATTTTGGTGCCCTCTACATCAGCAAAGCCGTCAAGAGCAGCCTTGCCGGTATCGCCGGATGTAGCAACCAAAATGCACGCGGTACGCTGCTCACCGGTCTTTTTCAGAGAAGCCGTCAGCAGATGCGGCAGCATTTGCAGTGCCATATCCTTAAATGCGCAGGTCGGGCCATGCCACAGCTCGAGAATGTACTTGCCGTCCTCCAGCTTTACCAGCGGAGCTGTATCTGAGCCGCCAAACTTTTCGTCCGCATAGGCACGGGCAGCGAACTGCTCCAATTCTTCCGCAGAAAAATCGGTCAGAAAGCGTCCGAGAACATCCGCACTTCTGCCGCGGTAATCTTTCTTGCACAGAGCAGCAATATCCTCTGCTGTCAGCTGCGGAATCTCTGTCGGGCAGTACAGACCGCCATCCGGCGCAATGCCAGTAGCAATCGCCTTTGCTGCGCTGACGCTCAGCTCTTTATCTCTTGTGCTTACATAATTCATGAGTTGAAAACCTCCTGCGTATTTCGCTATCGTTAAAAGTTCGTCTGTACGAACCGAGATGCATTGTCATACAGGAAACCAGCAATCTGCTGTTCCGAATAATTTTTTCTCGCCAGCGCTTCTGCCAGCTGCGCAATGCCGGTCATATCAGAGATGCCGTTTGGAAACCGATCACAGCCATCCCAATCTGCGCCGATGCACAGATTGTGTACACCGCCCAATTCGCAAAAATGTTCGATGTGACGCACAACAGCATCACAGGATGCCGTTCTCCGATTGGTGACAAACGGAACATAAAAATTCATGCCCACCAATCCGCCGCGCCGAATGATCTCTCGAAATTGTTCATCCGTCAAATTGCGCGGATGATTGCAAATTTTTCTGCTGTTGGAATGTGTGGCTAAAATCGGTGCGTCAATGCAGCTCGCCAAGTCCCAAAATCCTTTGGCAGACAAATGGGAAACATCCAAATAAACGCCGTGTTCCGTCAAGGTTTTTGCGAGATGCTTTCCCGCCGGTTTGAGCCCCGCCGCATCATCTGTGGATGCACCGCAGCCATAGACAGAATCAAAATTCCATGTCAGCGTGACAATTTTTACGCCCGCCTGTAGTGCTGCCTGCAAATCCGACTCTGTTTGCAGCAGTTCTGCGCCTTCAATGGATAAAAAGGCTGCCACCTGCCGTTGAGATTGCGCCACGAGAAAATCCGCCGCCTGTTTGCAGTGACGCAAACGTGAACCACAAGCAGAAAATGCTTGCTTCGCTGTGCGAAGCATTCGCGTCAATCGTTCATGCGCATCCTCCGGCGATGTAATCGGCCGATACCCACAAAACAAAGCGAACACCTGCGCATACTGCTCTAGAGAACCAGCTCTCTGCAAATCCACATGACCGGTATTTTGAAGCAGTGTCTCTCCCGCAGGCAGTCGCTGTTCAAAATCCGTCAGGCGATATATCGTATCGCAATGAAGATCAAAATATCGCAATCAATTCACCTCAAATGCATGGGGAACATGTCGAATCCGGCACGTTCCGCGCTGTCGATTGACGAGCACTTCTATGACATCAAACCGTGGCTGTTTCGTTGTCGGATGCTGGAGCAGCCAGCACTGCGCGGTTTCAATCAATCGCTCGCGCTTGTGTGCCGTAACCGCTTCTCGCGGTGCGCCCCATGTTTCACTCGACCGCGTTTTGACTTCTACAAAGATCAAATACTGTGCATCCTCACAGACAATATCCAATTCGCCGTGCTTCCAGCGATAATTTCTCGCCAGAATGGTGTATCCATGCCGCTGCAAGAACTCAGCTGCGCGCTGTTCGCCGCGCTGTCCTGTTGTCATATGTTGTTGAGGATCTTCTTTAAAAATGTCTTGCGGTGCAGCGGACAAATGCCGTACTGCTCAATGGCGGCATAATGTGCCTTGGTGCCGTATCCCTTGTGCTTTTCAAAGCTGTATTCCGGATATACTTGCGCCATCTCGCGCATGTAACGATCTCGCGTGACCTTTGCTAAAATGGAAGCCGCAGCAATAGACAGCACTTTTCCGTCTCCGCCGATGACGGTTTCCGCCGGAATGTCTAAGCCTTGAATGCGGTTGCCATCCACCAAAGCAAAATCTGCCGGAACGTCTAGCGCTTGCACTGCACGGCGCATGGCAAGAAATGTCGCCTGCAAAATATTGATGTCATCAATTTCCTGTTCACTCGCCTGACCAATGCCATAAGCAAGGGCATTTTCCTTGACAAAATCAAACAATGCTTCGCGCTTTTTTTCGGTAATCTTTTTTGAGTCATTGACCCCGGGAAGCTCAATTCCTTCCGGTAAAATCACCGCTGCCGCGACAACAGGCCCCGCCAATGGACCACGTCCCGCCTCATCAATGCCGCACACAGCCGTAAAGCCTTTGGCACGAATTTCAGCTTCTTTTTCCATCGTGAGGAGAACCGGCTGCTTACTCTTAGCCATTTGCCTGCTCCTCCGCGTATTCATCCGGTGTTTCCAGTGTAATACGTCCGAGCTTTCCGCCGCGATACTCATCGAGCAGAATACGAGCCATGCGTTCAGTATCAATTTCACCGCCGGAAATCAAGAAACCGCGTTTTCTGCCTGCGCGCATCAACAGTTCGTAGCCGAGAAAATCAATTTCTTCCTCTTCACTCGGCAATTCAAATTTATATCTGTCCGTCAGCAGTTTTGGCGCATGATGGTACAGAATTTCCATGAGCTTGCAGGCCAAGGTCTCTACATCCAAGATATTATCCTTGACTGCACCGGTCACTGCCAGCAAAATGCCGGTGCGCTCATCGTCCAGCTTCGGCCACAAAATGCCCGGTGTATCGAGCAGCTCCAAACCGCCTTCTACGCGAAACCACTGCTGACCGCGCGTAACGCCCGGCTTATCTGCCGCCTTTGCCGACTTGCGTCCGAGCACTTTGTTGATAAACGTGGACTTTCCTACATTCGGAATGCCGACAACCATCACTTTGACAGAACGGCCGGTCTGTCCCTTTTCTTTCCACTTTTCAATTTTCTCTGCCAGCAGTGTGCGCACCGCCGCAGAGAACTTTGCGACACCGGCGCCGCTCTTCGCGTCGGTTGTCAAAACAGCATAGCCCTTGCTGCGATAAAACGCCGCCCACTGCTTGGTCGCTTCCGGATCTGCCAGATCCGTGCGGTTCAAAATGAGAATGCGCGGCTTATTGCCCGCAATTTCATCCATATCCGGATTGCGGCTAACCTGCGGAATTCGTGCATCAACCACTTCGCAGACCGCATCCACCTGCTTCAGGCTGACCGCCATCTGACGGCGCGTGCGTGTCATATGGCCGGGATACCATTGTATATTCATATGCTTTTCTCCTTATGATACCGTACCGATTTCATTGACTGGATAAATGCGCATCAACACTTTACCAATGACATAGCGGGTATCCACCATGCCCAGCGCTTCACAGCGGCTATCTGTCGAATGATTTCGGTTATCTCCCATGACGAAGATACATCCCTTCGGCACAGTCTGCGGAAAATCCATATCAAAATGCGTCTGTGTTTTTTCCGCAATGTATGTTTCGTCCAATACCTCACCATTGACGGAAACCTCACCGGTTTCAAAGTCAATATCCACGGTATCGCCTTCCGTTGCAATCACGCGCTTGACAATCGGACTTGTCATAAACGAATTCTTAGTCAAAATAACAATATCGCCCTTTTCCGGCGTATAAAACAGATTGGAAACCAAAAGCTGATTGCCATTCTGCAAAGTCGGCACCATCGAAGAGCCTTCTACACCAATAATTCGGATTCCGAACACAAAAACCAGAATCACGATGGTCAAGGACAGAATCAGTGCCTCGCCCCAGTCAAACAGTTCGCTGTGAAACCGTCCCTTCGGTGTTTCTTCTTCAGAAGATTTTTTCTCTTTGCGCATCAGGTCTCATCATCCTTTCATCGGATACACATATATCTTTATATTATACCGATTCCGCCCTGGATGGCAAGTAATTTCCGGCAAAATGCCCGCAAATCTTCTATATTCCTTGAATTTTTGAAAGAAAAAGGAGAGAACAGAACTGTTCTCTCCTTTGTGGTTCCTGAATACAGGCTGAAACTTACAGCTTTTCCTGAACCTTTGCTGCCTTGCCGACTCTGCCGCGCAGGTAGTACAGCTTAGCACGGCGAACCTTACCGTTACGAACAACCTCGAACTTTGCAATGTTCGGGGAATGTACCGGGAAAGTCTTCTCAACGCCTACACCGTAAGAAATACGTCTAACGGTTACAGACTTGTTGATGCCAGTGTGCTTGATAGCGATGATGGTGCCCTCGAAAACCTGAATTCTTTCGCGGTTACCTTCCTTGATCTTCTGGTGTACCTTAACGGTAGAACCAACCTTGAGCTCCGGCAGATCGTTCTTAATCTGCTGCTCTGCGAGAACCTTAACTAAGTCCATCGTATAATCCTCCAAATCTTAGACAATCGTATCCCTTTTAAAACCTCCTGTCCGGTACTGCGTCGGATTGCTCCCTGCACAATGCTTGTGCACCGCATCTCCGGTGGCCGAGCCCTTCTCAGCCGGGTGAACAGAGGATTGTCCGGTTTCATTTAGTTATTTTAGCATGAAAATCCACAAAATGCAAGATAAATATACAAAAAATAATGGATTATTTTGTGCATTTTTGTTGTTCATTCTCACCAAATATGGTATACTATTTCTGTCATAGGAAATACATTTTCCATAACAAGGAGGTAATTGCTGTTATGTGGGCTTATGAGAGTGTTTTTTATCAGATTTATCCAATGGGCTTTTGCGGTGCGCCGTGGGAGAATGATGGAAAGACCGTAAATCGCATCGGTAAGGTCGGTGACTGGGCAGCGCACATTGCGTCTGTCGGCTGCAATGCGATGTATTTCTCCCCTGTTTTTGAATCCGACAGCCACGGCTACGACACCCGCGACTTCCGAAAGATTGACTGCCGTCTCGGTACCAATGCAGATTTTGCAGAGGTCTGCGACAAATTGCATAAGGAAGGCGTTCGTGTCGTTTTGGACGGTGTGTTTAATCATGTCGGCAGAGGCTTCTGGGCATTTAAGGACGTGCAGGAGAAAAAGTGGGATTCTCCGTATAAAGACTGGTTCCATATCAGCTTTGACGGAAACTCCAACTACAATGACGGCTTCTGGTACGAGGGCTGGGAAGGTCATTATGAGCTGGTTAAGCTGAATCTGCGCAATGAGGAAGTCATTCAGCACATTTTTGACTGCATCCGCGGTTGGGTAGAAGAATTCGACATTGACGGTCTGCGTTTGGACGTTGCCTATTCCTTAGACCGCGATTTCATCCGTCGCCTGCGTTCGTTCTGTGATTCTCTCAAGCCGGATTTCTTCTTGGTCGGCGAAGTGATGAGCAGCGATTGTTCCCCGTTCCTCGCAGACGGTATGCTGCACTCCTGCACCAATTATGACTGCTACAAGGGCTTGTATTCCTCGTTCAATTCCATGAACATGTTTGAGATTGGTCATTCGCTGCAGCGTCAGTTCGGCCCGGAGCCGTGGACGCTGTACAAGGGCAAGCATCTGCTGTCTTTTGTTGACAATCACGATGTCACCCGCGTCGCCTCTATTTTGACCAACGAAAAGCATTTACCGCTGATCTACGCTATGATGGTCGGTATGCCGGGCATTCCCTGCATCTACTACGGCAGCGAGTGGGGCGAAAAAGCACAGAAGCAGCAGGGTTCCGATGCGAATCTGCGTCCGTGTTTCGAGCAGCCGCAGACCAATGAACTGACCGAATGGATTGCCAAGCTTGCAAAGGCAAAAAAATCCTCCAAGGCTCTGTGCTATGGCGGTTACACCATTCGTCTGATGACCAACAAACAGATTATCTTTGAGCGTGCCTTTGAGGATGAGCGCGTCATGGTCGCCATCAATGCCGATGACCAGCCGTTTACCGCCCACTTCAATGCAGAAGCCGGTCGCGCACGCGATCTGATTACTGGAGAAGTCCATGATTTCGGCGGCGGCTCCGAGCTTCCTCCGTATTACGCTGCGTTCTGGCAGGTATTTTAATCGTTAACAATCCATAGAAAGAGTAAATCCCCCTTTTCACCGTTTTTATGCAGGCAGCATACACTGCTCATAAGCAATCGGCTGAAAAGGGGGATTTTTTTTGGATTTTATGATTGTTGTCGCCGTGACCGCGGACGTGATGTTCGCCGCCATGGCTTGTGGAACCGCCGGCATCTGGATTCCTTGGTATTCCCGCCTGTGTATGGCAGCCGTCAGCAGTGGGTTTCTCATCCTATCTGCTGCCGGAAAAAGCGTGCTGTTTCAAGACTTGCCGCAAGACACCATCCGATGGATTGGATTTAGCGCTTTGGTTTGCATCGGCCTGATGCAGCTTTTCGGCGAGCGCATTTCCCGACGGATTGGCAAAACAACCAGCCGGATTTTAGCACCTGTGCGTGTCGGTGCCGCCGTTTTTCTCGACCACACCCGCGCGGACAGCGATCACTCACATGTATTGTCTATTCCAGAGTCTGTTGTTCTCGCCATTCCGGTTTCTATCGACTCTCTGATTGGCGGTCTCGGCGTTTCTGCCAGTGGATCTGCGCTCCTTTTCTTGTTAGGCATCGCATGGATATGGAATTTCTTTGCTGTCTGGTGCGGCAGATGGTTTGGCACAAAAATTCCCATTCCCAGCGAGCGCGCCCGTTCCGCCTTTTGCGGCGTGGTTCTCATCGCACTGGGATGCTGGAAGCTGGTATAATAGTCAGCTGTTTTCGCGCTCTGCCATCTCCTGCAGTTCAATCCAACGTTCTTCCTTGGCATCCAATTCGCCGGATACCGCTTCAATTTGTTCGGAAAGCTCTTGCAGACGCACAAAATCAGAAGTCACCTGTGCTTGTTCATCTTTCAATGCCGCGAGCTTGTCTTCCAGCTTCGCAATTTCATCATCAATGTGTTCCAGTTCATATCGATCCTTGTAGCTCATCTTGGTTTTGTTTGGGCTCTTCGGCTTTGGCTTTTCCGATTTTTCTGTTTTCTCTGTCGTTGGCTGTTCGATTTCCTTGCGTTTGCTGAGATAATCGGCATAATTGCCGAGATATTCCTCGACCTCGCCGCTCGGACGGAACTCGAAAATACGCCGTGCAATTTTATCCAAAAAGTATCGGTCATGGGATACCGTGAGAACAGCACCCTCAAATCCTTCCAGATAATTTTCCAGAATATTTAGTGTTTCAATGTCCAAATCGTTGGTCGGCTCATCCAGCAGCAGGATATTCGGCGCAGACATCAAGACACTGAGCAAATACAATCTGCGTCTTTCGCCACCGGAAAGACTGCCGATACGTGTCCATTGCTGTTCTCCGGTAAACAAAAATGTCTCCAGCATCTGTGCTGCGGACAGCGTGCCATCCGGCGTGCGGACGGTCTCCGCAATATCTCGAATGAATTCGATCACCTTTTGATTTTCATCCATATGCCCGCAATCCTGTGCGAAATAACCGATTTTAACGGTTTCTCCGTAGGTTACCGTACCGGCATCCGGCTGCGCCTGCCCTGCGAGAATGCGCAAAAACGTTGATTTGCCGGTACCATTGCGTCCGACAATACCAATGCGGTCGTCACGCGCCACCGTCAAATCAAAATCTCGAATATAGGTTTTTCCATCCCAGCTCTTGCACAGGCCGGATACCTCAATGGTCTTTTTGCCGAGGCGCGTAGAAATCGACTTCATTTCTACTTGGCTGTCTTCTTCTTGTACGGTTTTGCTCGACAGCTCTTCAAATCGCTGAATGCGTCCCTTTGCCTTCGTGGTGCGCGCCTTTGCGCCGCGGCGCATCCATTCCAACTCCCGGCGCAAAATAGTCTGTCTTTTGCGCTCTGATGCTGCCGCACTGGCAACGCGCTCTGCCTTGCGCGCGACAAACCCCTCATAATTTTCTTCATAGAAATATAGCTTCGCATGATCCAATTCACAAATGCGGTTGGTCACGCGATTGAGAAAATATCGGTCATGGGTAATGATAACCAATGCGCCTTTATAGGCTTTGAGCTGCTGTTCCAGCCATGCGGCGGTTTCATTGTCGATGTGGTTGGTCGGCTCGTCCAAAATCAAAATCTCACTCGGATTGATCAGCGCAGAGCAAATCGCTACGCGCTTTTTCTGTCCGCCGGAAAGCAATCGCACATCTCTGTCAAAATCCGTAATGCCAAGCTGTGTCAGCAGCATTTTGGCTTCATATGCCCGTTCTTCTGCAAAATCCGTCGATGCGCCGCGAAAAACCTGCTGCAGCACCGTAACCGATTCAGAAAAATCCGGAGACTGCGGCAAATAACCAATCCGTGCACCGCGCGCCAGCGTAATGGTTCCGGCGTCCGGCTCCTGCATTCCCGCGAGAATACGCAAAAAGGTTGATTTTCCCGTGCCATTGATGCCAATAAAACCAACTTTGTCATGCTCTTCCAGCGCAAAGCTGACATCGTCAAACAACGTGTTTTCTCCCCAGCTCAGGGAAATATGTTCTGCGTTGAGTAATACCATTCTGTTCCTTCCTCGTAGACACAGAAACCGCCGGATTTCCATCCGGCGGCTGTGATTATATCGTCATATGATTTACAGACTATTGACAATGTCCTTAAAGCGGTTGCCGCGCTCCATGAAGTTCTTGAAAATATCAAAGGAAGCACTTGCCGGACTCATCAGAACAATGTCGCCCTCTTCAGCAACCTCTGCTGCGCCACGGACTGCCTTTTCAAAATCATCATAGGTATCAATCGGAAGCTCGTCCGCCTTATAATTGTCAGCTGCCTGTACAGAAGCCTTGATTGCCGGTGCTGTCGAGTCATCCGGATTGGCGTCAATCAATACCAAACGCTTGACATGGTCGCAGACAATCGGTCCAAACGAATCGTACGGAATCTTTTTGTCATGGCCGCCAGCGAGCAGAATCACCTTCTGCTTAAACGAACGCAGACCTGCTGCTGTTCTTGTTGGGCTGGAGGCAATCGAGTCATTGTAATACTTGACACCATTCAATGTGCGTACCAGCTCCAGACGATGCTCTACGCCGCCGAAGTCATGTGCGACATCTCGTACATTGTCAAAGGTTACTCTGCCATGTGTCATGCAGATTGCTGCCATATAATTGGCAATATTATGTGCGCCAGGAATACGGATCTCGTCTGCATCCATAATCTTGCGGCGGTTTCCGTCCTCTGCATACCAGATCACGCCGTCTTCCAGATATACGCCGTTTTCAACCGGCCCCTTCATCGAGAACTTGAGCAGTTCTACGCCTTCTGCCGGACGGAAATCCTGTGAAACGGCATCATCTGCATTGAGTACGAGCTTGGCACCCGGCTTCTGATTGATAAAGATATGCGTTTTCGCTTCGATGTACTCCGCCATATCCTTATGAATATCCAGATGATTCGGGGTGACATTGGTTACCAGCGCAGCTGCCGGAGAGCATTTCATATCCATCAGCTGGAACGAAGACAGCTCAACGACTGCAAAATCATTCTCATTGATAAACGGCACGTCAGCCAACAGCGGATGACCGATATTACCGCCCAAATGACAGGTATATCCTGCCTTCTTGAGGATTTCACAAGTCAATGTAGTCGTAGTGGTCTTGCCGTCAGATCCGGTAATTGCCAGAATCGGGCACGGGCAAACCTGCATGAATACTTCCATCTCACTGGTGATAATGCTTCCCTGCTCGCGAGCCTTCACCAGTGCCGGCTGGTTCGGATGCATACCCGGCGTGCGGAAGATGTAATCTCCAGACAGATTCTTCAGGTACTCGCTGCCAACAGAGAATTCTACACCGATGTCGTGCAGGCCTTCATAGATTTCTCCCAGCTCCTCTGTTGTCTTCCGGTCATGTACCGTGACATGTGCGCCAGCTTCCAGCAACAGGCTGATCAGCGGCGTATTGCTGACCCCGATTCCAATGACAGTGACATTTTTGCCACTCATGGCTTCCAAAAAGCGATCATATGCACTCATTTCTCGAACCTCCAACATGTTTCGCCAACGGTCTCTCCCAAACCCAAGCGAAATCACCTATTTTATTCCATGTCAGGAAAACCGCCCCTGCGGGCGGTGAAAATCCTGCATTTCATTTCAATAAAGAGTGAGTAAAGAGTAAGCCGGGTTCTGTCATTGGAGCAGCCATCTATCTTGGACGCATGTCACCATACGCCTCAAGCCACCTCCTCGGGACGGATCGGGCAAATCCTATGTGTCCCTCCACGGTGTTGCTGCGGATAGAGTTTACAGAATTCCATAGTTACCTATGGAATTGGTGAGCTCTTACCTCGCCTTTCCACCCTTACCGCAGCCGAAGCCACGGCGGTATATCTCTGTTGCACTTTTCCTAGAGTCGCCTCCGGCGGACGTTATCCGTTATCCTGCCCTGCGCAGCCCGGACTTTCCTCACAGAAGGGCCTTTCGGCGCGATCTGCGCGACTGCTAACTTTACTCACTCCGTTTATTATACTAAAATCAGCGATTTTGTCAATCTTCAACCGAGAAAATCTCAGGATTTTTTTGTTTCAAATATGGTAAAATCATCGCTTGGAATTCTCCGTCATGGCAGCACCATTGATTTCTGTCAACGAGAATCCGCTTGCCGTTTTCTGTTCGGATCGGTATGCTTTCTCGCTGATTTACCTCCATTTGATAGAAATCATCCGCCAAAACGCGCACCATGCGCTGCACCTCATCTCCCAGCAAAAACGCAGGTGTATCTACACAAAGCATGAACACATGTGACATTTCTCGATCATAATAACCGGGGATGCGAAAATCCGGTGCACGGTACGCACCCAGTGAAATCAGGTCATTTTCTGTCACATGCAGTCCAATTTCTTCTCGAAGCTCGCGCAGCATGGCTTGTATCGGCGTCTCTCCGGCGTCTACATGTCCGCCGCAAGGTAAATCAAAACAGTCCGGAAAATCCTTCTTCGTATGTGCCCGCTGCTGAAACCAAAACACCGGCTGACTCTCTTGTATGATCCAGCAGTGCACGACACGGTGCAGCAGTCCGCGTTCATGCACTTCATCGCGTGATGCCGTGCCGATGCGCTGCCAGTCTTCATTATAAATATCTACTATCTCCTGCATGTTCTCACCGCCTTGCTGTCATCATACCGCAAACCGGCGAAGATTACAATGTCTTCTACCGAATGGTCACATGATACAATTTCATCCAATGATGCAACTGCAAGAAATACGCAATGGTCTGCGGCGTCTGCATCAGCTGTCCATACCACGGCTGCGCGCGCGATTGAGTCAGCAATTGTTCCAGCGCATCCCGCCGGATAAACGCAAACATCGGCGATGTTCCCTCATCTAATACCTGCCGCAGCAAATTTCCCACGGCACGCATATACGCCGGATTGTGTGTCTTCGGATACGGACTTTTCTTGCGCATGCGGATTTCTTCCGGCGCAATGCCTTTCACTGCTTCCCGCAGCAGTCCCTTTTCTCTGCCGTGTAAATCCTTCATGTTCCACGGAACGTTGTACAGATACTCTGCGATCCGATGATCGCAAAATGGCACGCGAACCTCCAAGCCGCTGAACATGCTCATGGTGTCTTTTCGCGCAAGCAACGTCTGCATAAACCACTCGAAATTCAAGCGGGTCATCTCTCGAATTCGTCTGTCATCTTCTCCATGAATCCCTTCCGGCGTCACCTCTGCAATCGTCTGTCGGTACTTCTGATCAACAAATGCTTCCGCGTTGATTTGCTCTTGCCATTCCTGCGTCAAGAAAGACGCGCGGTACTGTGTCGATTGTGCCCATGGAAATCCCGCCTTGCGTCGAATGTCTACATCGCGATACCATGGATACCCGCCAAAGATTTCATCCGCGCATTCACCGGACAGCGCCACCGTGCCAATTTTTTTGATTTCTCGGCAAAACAGCAGCAAGGATGCATCCACATCCGCCATACCGGGCAAATCCCGCGCTTCTACCGCTTCAAACAATGCCTGTACAAGCTGCGGCGTATCAATCTCTATCAAATGATTTTTCGCACCGATGGCATCGTTCATCAATCCAATATAGCTGTCATCGCTGTTTGGCTGAAAATGTGAAGCCTGAAAATACCGCGCATTGTCTCTATACGTGACGGATACGGTATGCAGCTGCCGTCCTTCCTGCGCATATTGCCGCGCTGCCACGGCTGAAATAATACTGGAATCCAATCCGCCAGACAAAAACGTACACAGCGGAACATCCGACACCAATTGCCGCTGTATGGCATCAATGACCAATGCGCGCACGTTGTCTATCGTTTCCTGCTCCGAATCTGTGTGTTCTTTATCTTCCAATCGCCAATACTGCCTGAGGCTTAGTCCTCGCTTCTGCGAATAGGTGCCGCACCACCCAGCCGGAACTTCCCGAATGCCGCACAGCACGCCGCAGCCCGGTGTTCTGCCGGGACCCAACAGGATCAATTCCGAGATGCCATTCCGGTCAATTTCTGCGTGAACATCTGGATGTGCCAGCAATGTCTTGATCTCCGAAGCAAATAAAAAGCCATCCGATTTTTCTGTAAAAAATAATGGTTTTACACCAATACGATCTCGTGCAAAAAATAACTCCTGCTCCAGCATATTCCAGACAGCAAAGGCATAAATTCCATTCAGATGATCGAGACAAGCTTCTCCCCATGCCAAGTACGCTGTCAAGACAACCTCTGTATCCGAATGCGTCTCAAAAACATATCCCTGCTTTGCCAGCTCTGTCCGCACTTCTGCGGTATTATACAGCTCTCCATTGTATACCATGACGGCGTAGTCTCGCCGCATCGGCTGCTTTCCGCCTTCTATATCAATAACAGCGAGCCGGTCGTGCAACAGCGCAGTCGCTCTGTCTATCCAAATTCCCTCTTGATCCGGACCACGGCGCCGCATGGTATTCTGCATTTGTTCCAGAACCTGCCGCGAAGGAATTTCGCCTATCATTCCTGCGATTCCACACATCTGCCATTCCTCCTTTTCCGCAAACATTGGAACTCCGATACTGTATGTATGAAACCGTCAATATATACGGATTTTGTGTGAAAAAGCAAAACCGACATGGATTTTTCCATGTCGGTTTCGCTTTTCATGTATGCTGTTAAGGAATTGTATGTTGGATTTATCTGATATTAGACTTGCGACATATCTTGGTGGAAGATGTCTATGGGTATCCAATAAAAATTATGCCAGAGCTGCGCCCAGAGCCTTGCAAGCTGCAATGCCGTCATCGTTCGGTGCTTCGTTGCAGATAACGCTGTCGGTTACCAGCACTGCGCCAAAATCTGCGCACTGGTCTTCCCAAGAATGCATCCACTCGCCAGTGCCCCAGCCATAGGAGCCGAACAGTGCAATGTTCTTGCCGCCGAGCTTCGAGCCGCAAGCTGTGAACATCGGCTCAAATTCAGCCTCTTCCAGAACCTCTGCACCCATTGCCGGGCAGCCAAATGCGATAGCATCGTAATCGCCTACCATGCCCTCGTTAAAGTCGCTGCAGAAGAACAGGGATACGTCTGCGCCCTTCTCCTTTGCGCCCTCTACGACTGCATTTGCCATTGCCTCTGTGTTACCGGAACCGCTCCAATATACTACTGCTACCTTTGCCATGTTGATTACCAACCTTTCTTGAAAAAATCAATGTATTTATCGCGCAGAAACGTTCTCAGGATGCGTGCTCTTCCAAAATATTGCGCAGAGCAGACATAGAACTCGAATGAGAACGTGCGACAATCATGTTGTCCTGTCCCTTGGTTTCGTTTAATGCATATCGCAGCATCTTATGGGACATGGTGCTGGTGAACAGCACCAGCAGATCAGGGCATCCGATCTTGTTTTTCAGACCGTCTTTCATCTGCGTGAAGACTTTTGCCTGACAGTCATATTGTTTGCAAAGATCTTTATAGCGGCGTACCATACAATCATTGCCGCCAACAATTACTACACTCATGCTTTCACCTCTTATCAAATTAGTGTTTGCTAACCTGTCGTTCAAAAAACAACGCCCGCAGGCGTTTGTTTTCGTTTGACAATGTTAGTTTACGGTAATTTCGTAAGTTTCTCCACTCCATTTAGAGCGAACCCTGCTCCAAACAGACATTTTGCGCATTTGTATTTCGATACTCATTCGGCGTGACGCCGAGAACGTCTTTGAACGCCTTTGCAAATTTGCTTGGATTTTCATAGCCGTATCGTCCAGCGATCTGCATGACGGTGTCGTTGCTCTGCCGAAGCGCACAGGCAGCAGCCTGCATTTTTTGCGAGCGCGTGTACGCATAGATAGAAACGCCATAAACGCCCTTAAAGCTGTTTTTTAATTGCGTTGGAGACACATAAAATTGCTCTGCCAGTTCGTCAATTGTCACGCGCCGATCCATATGCTGCGCCAAATAGCGTCCAGCATCTTTTGCCAGTGTGACCTGACTGCCAGAATAACTGCGCTCGTGTACGGTATCGTCATCCAATTTCATGCTGCTGAGAAACAGCAGCAATTCCAATATCTTTACTTTGAAATAGCCCTTTCGGATACTCTCAGGAACCGTATACAGCTCCGAAAAAATATGTGCCAGACTTGGTTGCGACCGGACAACATATCCCGCCTCATTTTTGCAAAATTTTTGAATGAGCGTCGTCGGCTGGACATTAACATCCTTCAAAAAACACGAGAGACACATCGGCGAATGATCTGCGTCAATCAAGATGGATATTCCATGATAATGGCTGAGCGGATAATATGACTCATGGCTGCAATTCTTTCTCTGCTGAATAGATAAATCTCCCGCTGTAATGTAATAAAATTGATTGCCGCATTCACATTCTGCACGGCCTTCTCTACAGTGATTGATCTCTAAAAAATTTCCATTCATTGCCGGTTTCATGCCAGATCTCTGCATATGAATGTCATTATAGACCAAATCAATACCCGGAAACACATGATAACAAGTCATACGTGCGTCTCCCGTTTCGTCTTTGCGGGTATAAACCGTACAGTCATCCTCTCTCGATATAACCTGTACGCCATTTCCATATATGCACTTTTCCTGTTCTGTCAATTTCATGATATGTAGAACACTCCCTGCATACAACGTATTGGTTTGCCAATTTTATTAGTTTTAGCTAATCACACTATATAATACCACATGCAGGTTTTCTGTCAATAGTTTTGCACAGGTAATTTCCATTTTCGGCATTTTTTTCAAAAAAAGACGGACATTCCACAGAACATCCGTCTTTTTTACGTGTTTTCTTTTGTTTATTTGTATGCTTTCTCAAAGATAGTTGCACAATCCTCATCCGAAAGCGGCGCACGATCCGCCTTAAACAAAGCACCCATTGTCGCACGCGCATTCTGCGCCAGCGTCAAAGCTTCTTCTTTTTTGATGCCAAAATCCGACATTTTCAGTCCATATACGCCACACGCTTTCTGCAATTCTTCCAGTGCCGTTAGAAAATCCTCCGGTTTGGAAGCATCCGTTTTGCCCAAAGCCCGTGCCATACGGATAAATCGTTCATCACACACATGTGCCTGCACAAAATGTTCATAATACGGCAGAGAGATCAAAATGAGTCCGGCACCATGCGGCAAATCCTGATGGTACGCGCTCATCGCGTGTTCCAATGCATGTTCACTGGTCAGCGAACACATCGTCATGACCACACCAGAAAGTGTATTGGCAAAGGCAACGTGCTCTCGTGCCTCTAAATCCTTGCCATTTTCTACAGCCCGCGCCAGATAGCCTCCGATGTTTTCAATTGCAGTCAATGCGTACATATCGCTCATCAGGCTGGCAGATTTTGCAATATATGCTTCCACACTATGAAACAGCGCGTCAAAGCCCTGATATGCTGTAAACTTTGGTGGAACAGAGAGCATCAATTCCGGATCAACAATCGCTGTTTTCGGGAACAGACGAGCATCACCGCCCAAGCCAATTTTTTCGTTGGTTTCTTCATTGGTAATAACACTGAATGCATCTACTTCACTGCCGGTGCCTGCCGTTGTCGTGATCGCAATAACCGGAAGCGGATTGACACCGATGCGCTGACAGCCGCCTGTGCCTCCATAGACATAATCCCAAATATCGCCGTCATTGGTTGCCATGATAGCAATGGCTTTAGATGCATCAATGACACTGCCACCGCCCAAAGCCACGATAAAATCACAGCCCTGTTCTCGCGCAAATGCACCGCCTGCCATTACGGTCGATTTGAGTGGATTTGCCATAACTTGGTCGAATACCACTGTTTCTGCACCTGCTTGCTGCAAGGCCTCCAATGTGCGGTCTAAATATCCATTGGCTTTTGTCGATTTACCATTAGAAATGACCACTAACGCCTTTTTGCCTGGCAGTTTCTGGCGGCTCAACTTGTTTAAACTTCCCGCGCCGAAAATAATGCGAGTCGGTACATACATGCGAAAGCTCATACTGTCCCTCCTATTTGTCGTGTTATTTCATCATATCGTTCTGGTTCCCAGTCTTCTTTTAGGGCAAACAAACCTTTTTGTAACAGTTCTGCTATCTGTTCCGGCACGTGCTCTGCATCAGTTTTCAACGCTAGCTCCTGCAACGCACGCAGCAACCGTTCTTTTGCATCGCGTACTGCTGGAATCGCTTGCCACAGGCAAACCATATCGTAATCATCGGTATTCCCACAGCGTGCCTGACAAAATGCGCAGCCCGGTGCAACAGCATGTTTCTCCTCAGATGTTTGTTTCGTCTGCGCTTGGATTGTCGGTATATCGGTCTCTTGTGCCGAGCATCGCAGTCCATCTACATAGATACGATCCGTGTTTTCTGTTTTGGGATTGTTGGTGCAGGCGTGAGAAAGTCCTATGAGTACGCCCAGCAAAGCATCTCTAGACTGTTCTAAAGTCTCCATCGTATAATCCTCCTTATTTTCTTCTATACTTTACTCAGTATAGCATATCCGTTTATCCGATTTCAATCCACGCACCCCGTGTGGGGTGCGACTTGCCAAGTCCATAAGCCACACGCGACGGAGAGTATTTCAATCCACGCACCCGCGAGGGGTGCGACAGTTTGCGCCGCGAGAGGACAAGGGTTGATATGACGATTTCAATCCACGCACCCCGTGTGGGGTGCGACCAGAAAGCGTATATGCCATACTTCCGATTTGACCGATTTCAATCCACGCACCCCGTGTGGGGTGCGACTGCGGCTGGCACTACTTTACTCTTTAATCTGCCATTTCAATCCACGCACCCCGTGTGGGGTGCGACAGGTGGTTAAAATTGGACGAAAAGGACGAAAAGATTTCAATCCACGCACCCCGTGTGGGGTGCGACGGCACGGCAACGGCAGGAAAGCTGTCTGGCGTGGTCATTTCAATCCACGCACCCCGTGTGGGGTGCGACGGATGCCGCTGGATGTTTCAAGGTTCAGCAATTCCATTTCAATCCACGCACCCCGTGTGGGGTGCGACATGGATGAATGCTTACATTCCATTTTGCAAGGCAGATTTCAATCCACGCACCCCGTGTGGGGTGCGACATCTAGATATACGATGCATAAAGCATTGACCGGAAGATTTCAATCCACGCACCCCGTGTGGGGTGCGACTTTCCCGTCATAGTAGCAAGCCAAACCAATGCATATTTCAATCCACGCACCCCGTGTGGGGTGCGACGGCAAGAAGCGATTGCTCGCCCTTGCTACAAAAGAAATTTCAATCCACGCACCCCGTGTGGGGTGCGACTCTCGATATTGCCGTTCTGCATATCGCTTTCTGATTTCAATCCACGCACCCCGTGTGGGGTGCGACGTTTATACACAACAATAAAAACTTTACACACATCATTTCAATCCACGCACCCCGTGTGGGGTGCGACTTCGCAAAAAGGTATCTAAATTCTTGATAACAATTTCAATCCACGCACCCCGTGTGGGGTGCGACTGCAATCGAATTCGTCAGACAGGTTTAACGTTTATTTCAATCCACGCACCCCGTGTGGGGTGCGACCGCCTTATATTCGCAATGCAGAGCGCACCGGATACATTTCAATCCACGCACCCCGTGTGGGGTGCGACCGCCGATGTAACGCAGGTGTTACGCGATAGTAACATTTCAATCCACGCACCCCGTGTGGGGTGCGACTTGACGCGGACGAGTACAATGCCCTACTGCATCCGCTATTTCAATCCACGCACCCCGTGTGGGGTGCGACGTCGAAGAAACTAAAGATCTTCCTGGCCTGGAAGATTTCAATCCACGCACCCCGTGTGGGGTGCGACACTTTGAGCAGTCCTCTTACCTCAACGAGCAGAACAAATTTCAATCCACGCACCCCGTGTGGGGTGCGACGTCGTGCCGGGGCGAAGGTTTGATACTCTTGATCGATTTCAATCCACGCACCCCGTGTGGGGTGCGACGCTTGGGATTGTAGAGACAAACCCGCACTGTGACATTTCAATCCACGCACCCCGTGTGGGGTGCGACGCTGGAAGAAAAGCCGCGCTGGATTCCGTGCAGCATTTCAATCCACGCACCCCGTGTGGGGTGCGACCGTGCACTGCATATTTGTTTGCTTATTTAACGTTATTTCAATCCACGCACCCCGTGTGGGGTGCGACAGCAATCTTGATGGGTCGCCTTACCCGTGACCCAATTTCAATCCACGCACCCCGTGTGGGGTGCGACAAAATGGCTGTTAACTGGTTAGCTATCAAAACCATTTCAATCCACGCACCCCGTGTGGGGTGCGACATCAGCAGGGCACAGGGCGGCTTGGGCATCGAAAATTTCAATCCACGCACCCCGTGTGGGGTGCGACAGCAAAACACGACAAAATTTCTCATGTTTCACTGTATAAAACATATATAGTATACCATATTTTCGCTCATTTGACTTCTTTTTCATTCAGTTTTTTCAAATAAAAATCAAAATAACTCAAATTCCTGGTGCGAAGATCCGAGACTTTGTATGAGCCATTCTATTTCGCACCTAGATCATTAACACTCCTTCCGCTTCGTATCCTGGTTTAGCACCAAAATGTTCAACTTTATTCTGATAATGATTTCCCAGATAATAGACACGCAGGCTATCTTTTTCTTCGTCAATCAAGCCGCACAAGCAATGAATGAGCTTTTTACATTGCGCAGCATCTAACATGCATTCAAATACAGAATTTTGAACGCGTTGACCGTAATTCACACATTGTTTTGCAACTTTCCTCAGGCGAGTTTTTCCGGCGGCATCTTCTGTATTCACATCATATGTAATCAATACCAGCATGATAAATCACCAACTTACTTCCACAAAAATGGCGGATACCCATCGATATCTCCGCGTAAAAATCGAGCCAGCAACAATGCTTGTACGTGTGGCACGAGCCCCCACGGAATGGATTCCTCTAAAAATGGATGCCGAATTTTCTCTTGTTTTCTTTCCTGCCATGCTTGCAAAACAATTTTACGTCCCATATCGTTGAGATATACTGCGCCATTTTCTCTCGTCTCGAAATGTTTAGCATTGATCTTTCGTGTGTTAATCAAGGTAATGACCAAACGATCGGCAAAAACGGCGCGTAATTCTTCCATTAGATCCAATGCCAAAGATGTTCTGCCCGGTCTATCACGATGCAAAAAGCCAACATATGAATCCAAGCCAACGCCCTCTAAAGCCGCCGCACAAGAATTGGCGAGTAATGTATACACAAAAGATAACATTGCGTTTATCGGGTCAAGCGGCGGACGACGTGATCTGCCTGAAAAAGAAAATACAGAACGATTCTGTAAAATCAGTTCATCCAGAACGCCAAAATACTTTTGTGCAGCTTCACCTTCATATCCGCGAAGTTGTTCCATATCAGAGCATTCTGTGATATTTTGAATGCTCTGTGCCAAAAAAACAGATGTGTCTTTTAATCGTTTTATATCTACGCGATCCGGATGATCTCTCGTTGCGCGTTCCAGCTGCCAGCGTGCATTATATATCTTTCCGATAAGAAATGCTTTTGCCAGTTCACAGGATTCATGCGGTTCGTCTGCCGTTCGATACTGTGTGCGCCGAAGCAGCACATTTCCTTGACTTTCTCCACACGTTCTGGCAAGGAATCGCCCATTTGGCGTGAAAAAGCTCAGGCCAATCTGCATTCTTGCACATTTTCCCATGAGAGCAGGAGAAGCACCCTTATAACTAAAACAAACGATACTTTGTAACATGTGCAGCGGATAGCGTCCTACTGTTTTTTCGCCAGATAAAATAACAATATTCTCTCCATCTAAAGCAGAATAGCTGTCCTCTGACAAAATATACAGCGTATTGAGTAATTTTTTCATAGTTCTTCTTCTCCAATCCGCTGCATCAGGTATTCTTTCGCCGAACGTTTCTTATATAATTTTGGCAAACACAGTTCTTTTAGCGAACATGCCTGACAGGATTTACTCGGTTTGACTTTCGGTGTATATCCCCGTGAAAAATAGTCATGCATTTCTTTCAGCATGTCACGCACCGTATTTTTCAGTTCTTCTGTAAAGAGAACCGACTGTCTACGTGCCGTTTCTCCATAGAATAAAGCACCCTCCGAAATCTCACACGCCAGCATTTCTTCTAAACACATCGCCTGCGCACAAAGCTGCAGTTCATCCGCTTGATGCGGCTTGGGCTTTCCGTGTTTGTATTCGATCGGGAAGGGCTGCCAAAGCCCCTCCCGTCCAAACAAAGAAATACCATTGGAATCTGTATGAAATTCCACGACATCACACGCGCCGGAAACGCCAAGTGTAGGTGATGCAATGCGCATTCCGCGTACAATTAGTAAATTTCCGCGTTTTTCTGTCTGTTGTTCATCGTGGCAACGCTCATGCATCAATTCGCCTTCTACCGTTCGCAGATTTTCTTCCCATTGCTGTTCAATATGGATAAGTGCCCACTGCCTACGGCAAAACGCAAAGTGCTGCAAACCAGACAACATCAGATATTCTTCTTCTCGATACATAGCTTTAAATCATGCGCGTGCAGGTTACGCTTTCCGGAATGCTCTCTTCATCAATCGTGACGGTATAATCACTGTACGCACGCGGTGCTACAACGCCTTCTTTTTTCGCTACATGTACAGCATCAAACAGCTTATAGGACGGCGTATTGCCGAGTTCTGTCGCATGTTTGAATACAATTAACTCACGCACTGCCATTTTTCCCCGTGCCGCAGAATGGTCATGTTCAAACATATTGATAATCGCTTCCCACAGCAGATTCAGGTCATCTTCGGAAAAGCCTGTCGTCTTGCGTGCCAGATTTGCCGAAACAAATCCCTCTGCGCGATACAAGCCATACGGAACAATAGATTTACGTCCCATCTCTGTCGTTTTCTCTGCCGCGTCTGCTTCCGTTGTAATCGCCGTTCGCGTGATGGTAATTTCGTTCGGAACAATCGGATCAATGGACTGCGCAAAGCTAATCTGTACCGGTCCTCGCACCTGTCCGCAATTCAGCTTGTTCTTTACGAACGTTGTCATAACAGCGCCAAAGGTTCGGATGTCATAAAAATGCTCACACATAAAGTCGCGGATCTTTGCATCCAGATTTTCATCCTTCTTCTTCGCATTTTTAATGTCCTTCTCCGTGACCTTCAAAGCCGAAAATGCCTCCGAGTCGCTGCGATTCAGCGGCACACCATCCTTGATATAAATTTTATATCCGTCCTGATCCTCTTTGACCAGTTCCACGTAATTGCGAATCTTGCGCTTTAAGCACACATCTGTCACCAAACCCAGACCGGTTTCCGGATCCAATCGCGGCAGATTGCCCGCATCCGGATCACCATTCGGATTGCCGTTTTCTACATCGAACAAAACAACAAACTCATACCTATTCTTGATTACTTCACTCATGGTTTTCTTCCTCCTTCACGCTATCTGCCTTTTCTTTCTTTTCAAAACGCTTTTGCGTCTGATGATAATATCCGATGAAAAAGCTCTCCTGTTCTGCCAAGCTCAGACGCGCAGGCAATACTTCCGGCAGTTTTTCATGCAGGGCAACCAACTGCTGTTCATACCAAATCTTCTGAGCCACATTCAGCTTGCGCAAATGCGCCTGTGCCAGCTGTGTCAAACGAGGAAAAATAATTGCCGGTGTTGCTGCTGCCGAGTTAAAGAAGCGATCTTTAATTGTCGTATTCACGCCCTTATTGGCCGCCGACTGAATGGCCTCCAATACAGAAAACAACCGTCCCAGCACATATGGTGTGTATGTGCTCTCTTGATTTAATGCCACAGTACATATCTCCTTTCCTTCTATCGGTGCGGGATTTTTTAACAAAATTGCCTTTAACAGCGCTGCTTGTCCGCGTGAAACTTTTCGTTCTGCTCGAATCCGCAGCATAACTGCCGACCGTAGTGCTGCAGGATACGGCGTATCATTCAAAATAGCTCGCATCAGTCCGCCAACCAATACTGGCGCTGCCGATTTATCATTGGATTTTTTATTTGCTGTCTCATACAACAAAGAGCCTACGGACAAGTATTCTCTCTCATCCTGTGCGGGTTTTACGATTTCAAGCCGGTTGTAATGTGCCTGCACATTTTTCATAAAATGTCCAAATGTGTTTTTCCAGAAAAAGCGAACAGACAAGCGTGCCGCATTCGGAGCGAGTCCCAAAATATAAAACGGCTCGTCGGGATCAATGGTAACATCTTCAAATGCATACGGCCTGCCATGAGACAATGCTTCAAACATAGATTGCAGCATCTTATCGTCAACGGCAGCTTTCGTATCGCCTCCCAGACAATACCAGCCTACATTGGTATACTGCGGTTCGCCATTTGCTGACCACGCAACAACCGTTGTGTCTCCCAATATTCTCGTATGTTCCAAATAATTGAGCGCTGTTGTATATGCAAACATCGCCTGTTCACTGACAGGAGCATTATAGCTCTGCTCCTGTCCATACGATGTAAAGGCAGAAGCATTGAACGAAACCAATGCCGCGCCGCTGGACTGCGCGCCGCGAACGCCTTTAATCAGTGTATGCAGGCGAGCAACCGTCGCTTTTTGTCCCGTAACAGCGCACTGCATGACAACGCCGTCTTGTGTGTCCTGCGAACAGTAGTTCTCCCAAGCCGCTTGAATCGCCGGATCCTCCTGCGCAAACGTTCCGTTGATTCGAAAAAGAAAACTTCCTGCTTCTTTCAGCAAGTCCTCATGTTCCGCAAGAATAGGGTGCTCTGCATTTGGATTCCAATTGGTAAAGAACGCAAAAACAGCTTTCGCTGCAACAGAATCTACACCATCGAGCAATTGCAAATGCAAAGCCGCCGCGGCATCAAAACATTGTTTTGCCCTTTTTTCGTTGGCTTCTTTTTTTGCGTCATCGTCTGTTTTGGTATTTAATCCCAATAAATACCCAGGACCATCACACAAAAAATTTGCCTTCACACCGGAAGATCGCGTCACTTGTTCCGGCACTTTCCGTACCGTTGCAACCTCCTTGCCTTTTGCATTTGCCGTCTTTAATGAGAGAATATCAATCAAATTTCCCTGTTCGTCCAAGCAAAGGGCACCAATGACTTTCGCTGTTCCCCATCCCGGGCGTCCTACTTTTCCCTGCTGCGCCAACACATCATAATAGGAAGCAAGCGCTTGCAAAATCACACCAGATGCACCTCGCTTTCCCGCGTGTCAATCTTTCCGTCTGTCATGACTGCTCGGAAAAATTTCGGCTGAATGTTTTCCAAATCTGTGTAATCCATATCGTACAGCATCCATCCCAGATCTTTTTCTCCTTGTAACGCTTCATCAACTGGTGGGATTTCTCCCTGAAACTGTCGAAAAGAAACCGGAAATTCCCGACAACCGAAGTATGGATTATGATAGCATTGTCCGCGTGACAATCTGCGTTTCATAATATCCTGAAACTTTCCGTGATTGTCGCCCGGAGCAGCATGGTCTGTCAACGTAAAATGCGCTTCAATGATATATCGAACATCCTGTAGCACCATGGCAGCACGCTGCTGAATCTCTGCGTGTGTATCCAGAAATAGATCTTTCTTACCGCCCATCATAACCGTTCGCACATTGGATAAACTAATAGTAGATTTCACTTCATTGCGGCGAATATTGGTAAACTTAATCGGATTCCGCACATAAATCGCATCAACGTGCCACTTCAGCCCCGGATGCCAGTACACGGCTTCCAAAATCCCCCGCGCCGCCGACGGTGTCATTACGTCATAGGAAACTCGCTCTACTTTCATCTCCGGCCGTGAAAAGCAAGCGTATTTTCCCCAGACTTCTACTCGAATTGACATAAGTATCAACTCCTCTCATCTTTCCATAGTAACAGCATAACACGCACAGATGATATTGTAAAGAACATTGCATAAAAATATATTATTGCAATCAACAAAACAATCCAATTCCAGTCTCTACATCTAGCTCCAGTCCTGTCTTGTCATGATACTTTGACATATCTTCCAGTATTGCCATCTCATCGTTGAGTTGAGTCAGTGCCCCGACTCCCGCCAATGCTTCAAAATGGTTCGGATAAATGCTGACGATGTACGGTGCCGCTGTTCGCAGCAAATCACGGGAATATTCTCCGCTTTTCAGCCGCTCCGCAATTCGTTCCGCCTCTTCATCCAACGGAACAAAAACAGAACGTGTATCATTTTCAATCAGTTTAAATCGCTTTGCAATTTCTGCAAATGCCATGCACTCACTATATTTCATGATCTGTTTGGCGTCCAGCTCATTTTCTTTCAGCATATGCAATTGATCGAAATAATACCGGACAGACTCCGGCGATCCAATATCAAACTGCCGTTTTTCAGCTTCACGGATCGTCTCTCGCATCATCCCTGCTGCCTGCTGCATCATTGTCGGCAATGCTCCCGGCAGCGCAAACATATGAACAATGCTTTCTGCCGCGCTTCGTTTTCCTTCTCGATTACATCGACCGGCAGCCTGTAAAACGCTGTCCAGTCCGCTCTGTTCCCGATAAACACGCGGGAAGTCCACATCCACACCAGCCTCTACAACTGTTGTTGCCATCAACCTGCATGGCAAACCTTCTTTCAAGCGTCTTTTTACTTCCCGCAAAACAGCACGCCTATGTTTAGGAGCCATCAGTGTAGACAAATGATACGTCCCATCCGCCTCGCATAGCGAAAACAAGTTACGCGCCTTCCTTCTGGAATTGACAATACACAAAACCTCTTCCTGTTCCATCAGTGTCTGCGCCAACGCATCTAACTCTGTTTTTCCATCCATTTGAATCGTCACACGCTGAAATGATTTGTATAGTTCTGCTGCATTGGGAATTATTTCGCGGACGGAAATTTCCGGTGGAAAATAACTATCTAACGCCGGTTGTGTAGCTGTACATAAAACCGCACTCACCCGATAGTTTTCCGCCAATTCTGCAATCGACTGCACGCATGGCTTCAAATATGGAATCGGCAACATCTGTGCTTCATCAAAAATCACAACGCTGTTTGCAATATTATGTAATTTTCGACATTTCGATGAACGATTGGCAAACAGCGATTCAAAAAACTGAACATTTGTCGTAACGATAATCGGCGCGTCCCAATTTTCCGCAGCCAATCTCATCTTGTCTATGTTGCCTTCCTGTTTGAAAGATTCTTGATAATTCACGCTTGCATGATGTTCCAACACATTTTCTGCACCAAATATTTCACGAAAAACATCTGCTGTCTGTTCGATAATGCTGGTATACGGAATCACATAAATAATTCGCTGTTTGTCGTATTTTCGTGCATGTTCCATCGCAAATGCCATAGATGAAATGGTTTTACCGCCGCCTGTGGGTACGGTTAATGTAAATACACCGGATTTCCACCGCGCTGCGGCCTGACATTGCGATAAAATATCGCAGCGTTTACGATTTAATTCACTGGACGTTAGATCAAACTGCGTTATTTTTTCCTGCAATCTTTCCCACAAAGTTTCTAATGTATCGAATGCACCTCTTGTCGGAATTTCCGGTTTCATAAACGCCTCTGTATCCAGAAAATCCGCATCTACCAAGCAGGAATACAACATCCTTGTAAAAAAGCAGTTATCAAATCCAACATTTCCCATTGCATGTTTAGGTGGAATCTTTGATACTGTCAACGGTACAGGAATTTCTTTCTGAAACGCTCGGTACTCTTTCACTTTCTTTTTGACGCGTCCATATAAAGTTGGTTCACTGGATGCATCTCCCGGACTTCCTAAATCCGGCAGTCCCGAATGATGACCGGCAATGCAAAAAGCCGAAAACATATTTTGCTTGCATTCTTGGCATCCTGCAGTAGAATGATCCGGACTGCTGCCATTTCCACGAATATAATTTTGAAATTCGTTCGAATATTTTCCAACGTCGTGCAACAAGCCGGTCTGATATCCAACTTTTTCTTCATCAAATGCTTTTGCAAAATCCCCAGCTAATTTTGCCGCATTTTTACAGTGATCGACCAGTTTTTGTATACGTTTGTCTTCTGTCAAATGTGCAATATATTCCACAGGTATTCCTCCCTTTGTGTTTATTATAGCACACATCTTTCTCAATCTACTTTCTTTTTTCATTCTATTCGCTATAATAGAAAATAGAGATTTTTTTAGAAGAAAGGACAGATTTTATGCAGCTATCAGCTCAGAAATTACTCACCGCAGCGCAGGAAATCCAGCAAGATATACTCGCAGATCGCCGAACCATTCATCAACATCCAGAAGTTGGCACGCATCTCCCTGTCACCAAATCATATGTGATAAAGCGACTTGTCGAATTGGGATACGAACCGCAGGAACTCTGTGACAGCGGTATCGTCGCAACGATTACCGGTAAGGATACCGGACGATGCATTCTGCTCCGCGCAGATATGGATGCTCTGCAAATACAAGAACAAACCGACTTGGATTTCAAGTCTGCAAATGGTGCCATGCATGCCTGTGGACATGACATGCATACCGCTATGCTGTTGGGCGCTGCCAAACTGTTACGACAGTATCAAGCCCAATTAAATGGCACCGTGAAACTGGTATTCCAGCCAGACGAAGAAGGATTTACCGGTGCAAAGTCCATGCTGGCAGCCGGTGTATTAAATGATCCCAAACCACAGGTTGGCATGGCATTACACGTGAATTCCGGCACGCCGTCCGGTCTCGTTCTATGTGGACGTGGAACGTTTATGGCAGGCTGCACGTTATTTCGCATTCATATTCACGGCGTCGGCTGTCATGGTGCCATGCCGGAAACCGGCGTCGATCCACTAAACATCGCCGCTCATGTATATTTGTCTCTGCAAGAACTGATCAGTCGAGAAATCGCCGCCAAACAGCCTGCCGTTGTGACGATTGGCCATATGCAGGGCGGGCAGGCGCCAAATATTATCCCGCAGGATGCTATATTAGAAGGCACAATTCGCACCTTTGATCGAGAGCTTACCGCGCACATCATGCAGCGCATCGAGACCATTGCCCAGTGTACCGCCCAGGCATTCCGCGGCAGTGTGGAAGTAACAGAGCTTGCTTCCGCACCTCCACTCGTCAATGATCCAGATCTGGTCAATGCTATGGGCGATCTTGCGCAGCAGCTCGTTGGGCAACAGGCAGTCTATCGTCTGGATGAAGGCGGTATGGGTTCAGAGGATTTTGCTTCATACACCTACGAACTGCCCTGTGCTTATCTATTGCTGGGCGCCGGTACATCGAATGAAAATCCATTGTACGGCAAGCCCATGCACAATGAGAAAGTTATATTTAACGAGGATATTCTCCCATTAGGTGCTGCGCTTCACACCTGGTGTGCACTTAATTGGCTGGCACAGTAATATAGAAAAAATCCGGCATTTCTGCCGGATTTTTTCTATTTTCCATGCTCAAATCGTATCATCTCGCAAGGCATCAATGATGTTTTCTCGTTTGATTTTACTGGTTGCGTACAGCATCGTAATACACACGATACAGAATACACCAGCAGCACAAACCGCTATATTTTGCCACGGAAAATGATACAACAATTGATTGCTTTTTTCAGCCGAGGTCATCAACCGATAAATTCCCCAAGAAAGCACGCCGGAAATCGGAATACCAAACAGCAAGGTTTGTAACCCATAAAACAAGCATTCAAACCGCATCATTCGATTGAACTCCCGTTCTGCCATTCCCATCGACAGCAGCATCGCCAATTCTCGTTTGCGCAGCTGAATGTTCGTAGAAATGGTGTTGAATACATTGGCTGTTGCAATGAGAGAAATCATGCCAATAAATACATACGCGAACAGATTGATGACAAATGTCAGACTGCTAAACTGATCTGTCGCTGCTGCCATATTTATCAGTGTATATTTTCCCTGTATATCCTGCATATGAGCAAGTTCTTCATGCATTGCCGACAAGGATTGAGAAGGTTTGCTGCTGTCAAAGAACATACCCAAAGATTGCGTTGTATATAGCCCCTGGAACTTCGCCTTCTGGCTCATGGGAACAGTCACAAACAAAATGCTATTTGTTTCTTGTATTCCGCTCAAATTCAAAGTATCTATCGGATATTCTTCTTCCATGGCAGCCTGAATGGATACATTGTTTCCATTTTCGCCTGTCAGGGTAAACGGAATTGTCTGTTCGACCAAAAAAACTTGATGCTTTTTCATATTGCAGAGCACCGCGCTGTATTTTGCTTGTTCTCCCCGATACTGCGCTAACTCTCGATGATTTTTCTTTAAAAAATCTGTATAAACGGTATCCTCGACAAATTGCAAACAAACGCGAATCGTTCCGTCTTTCATAGTATTAGCAGCAACATCCTCAGGGATTGCTGTGCTGGACGCTGTGCACATCGCATTGGCTTGCCACGTGCTATTTGTGACGAACGGCTTTGTTTTTAATGTACGATAGACTTGTAAAAATCTTTCTTCGTTCAGTTCGTCAGTTTGAAGAGTAATATCTGCATCACTAACCTGATCGAGATACAGATTGCTAAGCTCATGAACAACACCGATAAAGGAACTGCTGGATACAAACAAAATCATGCTTAGTGACAGCGATAATACAACGCTGCGATACCGATGCTTATTCCGGCGGAAATTTTTTAGTGCCAGCATTCCCTCCACACCAAAGAGTTTCTGTACAAATGGCGAGGTTTTCATTGCACGATTTTGTATTGTAATCGTGTTGCTCTGGCGCAGACAGTCCATAACAGAAATAGATGTTGCTTTTTTCGCCGGAATATAGGCGGAAATTAAAATCGTCACGAAGCTGACACAAGCTGCCGCAACCAACGCCAGAACAGATACCGTCAAATGTAAACCAACACTGCTATGCCCCAAAGCAACATTAAATCGTTCGGATATAACCGGAATCAATGCCGCGATGCCGCCAACTCCCGCCAGCATACCCAGCGGTGTCCCGACAGCACCAATACAAACGCCCTCAAACAAGACCGAATGACACAGCTGTCGTTTCGTCGCTCCGACAGACATCAAAATGCCGATCTGGTGCATCCGCTCACTCAGCGAAATTTGAAACGAATTGTAAATCAAAAATACGGAACCGACCATGATAATCGCCATAATCACGCCGCCAATAGCAAACAGCAGTGTCCGAAACATTTGACTGCCCGCCGCGCCATAAAAGCGTAAAACATTTTCATTGAGTACATATTCTTTGTCATGTCTATTGGTTTCTGCATATTTTTGACTGTGTGTCGGATGTTTCAGCTGAACAAATACACTGCATGTGTGCGCCTTGTTCAGTTCGTTTACCCGCGTAATCACGGTATATCCCGGCGCCTCGTGTTCTTCGTAGCCTGGGCGCTCATAGGTACCGACAACGGTATACCGTTTCTGCATCGTGTGAGACAGCTGTTCTCCGTCAATATATGGGTCGTGCTGCGTCAAAGTCTTTCCGTCTTTTTCTCGATTGCCGACAGATACATCGAGTGTTGATCCCACCGGTATTTGCACATCAGCTTTGATCGCAACATGTTCTGGAATCAAAATTTCTGTATTGTTTTTTGGCAATCGACCGGAAATCAAGGATATAGGCAGCATCTGCGCGGTCTCATCGGTAAATCCCGCAACAAACAGATATGGCTTTTGTTCGCTCTTTGCACCGTCCAGCACGGCATAACCAATATTTTCAAAGGAAGCTACCTGCTCGACTTCTTCGTTCTGCTCTTGTTCTTGTATCCATGCTGTATCTGCATCTGTATATTCCACATGCCAGTTTCCCGTCTTTGCTGCCGAATTATCAATCAGATATTGCAGTAATGTCACGCCAAATGTCGTGACAGCAGTAAACAGTGCCGCTGATAGTGCTACACCGATCATGGTAACCAGTGTGCGCGTGCGGTTCTTTTTCAATCCCTGCCATGCGATTTTGTAAAAGATATTCACGCACGAGCCACCTGCCTCTCATCCCGCACAATGTGACCATCGGCAATCGTAATAATACGGTCTGCCTGCAACGCGATACTCTCATCATGTGTGACAATAATCAGTGTTTGATTGTACTTCTTGTGGCTCTCTTTTAGCAGCTGCACGATTTCTTTGCCGTTGCGGCTGTCCAGTGCACCTGTCGGTTCATCCGCCAACATGACAGCCGGTGCATTCATCAGCGCTCTGCCAATTGCTACGCGCTGCTGCTGTCCGCCGGAAAGCTGATTGGGCAAATGATCTCGCCGATCCTGCAAGCCCAGCAGCTCCAGCAATTCCTCCAATCGCTGTTGATTGACGTTTCTTCTGTCCATGAGAACGGGCAGTGTCATGTTTTCCACGACATTGAGCGTAGGAATCAAGTTATGAAACTGATAAATCAGTCCAACCTGTCTGCGGCGAAAAATCGCCAGCTTTTCTTTGTTCTGCGCATAGACATCCTGTCCGTTCAAAAAAATCTTTCCGCTGGTCGGTGTATCAACACCCGCAATCGCGTGCAGCAGGGTTGATTTTCCCGAACCGGAAGAACCGATAATCGCTGTGAATTCGTTTTTCTCTATGCTTAAAGAAACGTGATCCAATGCAGCGACTGCATTTTCGCCCTCTCCATAGATTTTACATAAATTTTCTACTCGTAAAAAGTCCATATATATGAGCCTCCTTTTCGTTTGGTATGCTCATAGTATAGCGTGCACACCTTACACCTCCGTGACTTTTCGGTGAGAGATCCGTCACTTTGGAAAGCGAATATCAAATACTGCACCGCCATCCGGATGATTTTTCGCCTGAATCGTGCCGTTTTGCCGCAAAATAATCGTTCGGCACAGGGCCAGTCCAATGCCATACCCCGATGTCTGTGTCTTTGTACTGCGATAAAACCGCTCGAAAATATGTGGCAAATCTTCTAGCGAAAAGCCCTCTCCACTGTCACGCAGCTGTATTTCTGTATACAAAACGGTATCTGTACAGGTAATCTCCAGCTTGCCGCCGTCGTGCATATTCTCTATTGAATTTTTGAAAATATTCTGTAATGCTTCTGACAGCCAGCCAAAATCACCGGTAATCACCGCTTGCTCCGGTATATCTATGTCTGTTTGAATCTCATGCAAATCCATAGAGAGGGAAAACGGCCGCAGAGATTCCTGTATCAGCTGTTTGACGGAAATTTTCTCCGATTGAAATTCCACAATTCCTGCATCCAATCGTGACAGCTTAAGCAGTGCATGAATCAGCCATTCCATTTTCCGGTATAATTTCTGCGTTTCTCCCAGCAAGGAACGGCGTTTTTGCTCATCCATTGGATTTTTGAGCAGCGCGAGAATTACATTGGCAGAGGTCAGCGGCGTGCGCAATTGATGCGCAATATCTGCCATCGAATCTGCCAGATGATGCTTTTCTTTGCGCAAAGCATCATTTTGTTCTCGAATCCGCAAAGTCATTTTTGAGATTTCGCTCTCTAAAATAGCGAGTTCTCCCTCTTCTTCGCTGCAAATATACAGCTCATCTTCCTCATGCAAGATACGGTCAATGCGTTCCGCCATTTCTGTCAAACGCTGATACCGCTTCTTGGTAAATCGCGCAAAAACAACACCTAATCCTATTGCTGTACCAAGCACTAGAACGCCTGCCATGATATGAACCCCAAAGCCAATACCAGCCAGAATCGCCGTCAGTACAACAGAAATTCCCACCATTTGTTTTATTTCACGGTTCCGAAACATGATTTCCTCCCAAACGGTATCCCAACCCGCGAACCGTTACAATCATTTGCGGATGCGATGGATCCTCTTCAATTTTTTCACGCAGACGCTTGATATAAACCGTCAATGTATTATTGGTCACAAATTCTCCCGATGCATCCCATAATTCATCGAGCAAACGTTCTCTCGTCAGAATGTTTTTCGGCTCATTGATAAACGCAAGCAGCAGCCGATATTCTAAGGCAGACAGAAAAACATCTTGCCCATTCTTTTTGACCACACCGGAAGCCGTATCTACCGTCAAAGAACCGATGGTATAGACAGTCGGCATACGGCCTGATTTTCGTAAAGCCGCTTGAATGCGTGCCACCAATTCTCGCGGCCGAAACGGTTTGGTAATATAATCATCTGCACCGATCGTCAGCCCTGTGACAACACTCGCTTCATCGCCGGATGCCGTCAAAAAAATAACCGGAATGTCCTGTCGGTGTTTGATTTCTGTGCAAACAGCGAAGCCGTTTCCATCCGGCAAAGAAATATCCACCAATGCCAGATCAAACACTTGTTTATCCAGCATATCCATCGCTTGTTTTTGTGTATTGGCGCAGATCACAGCATATCCTTCTGTTTGCAGCAGCAAGCTGAGATTTTTTGCAATTGCCGCGTCGTCTTCAATCAAAAAAATTTGTTTCATACGCTGTTCCTTTCTCTATGTTGCTGTCATTATACCGCTGTACCGTATAGAATACAAGCAAAAACCAGCTGATGTCTATGCAACGACACCAGCTGGTTTTGTGTTAGGTTTATTTCTTTTCTGTTTTTGACGCGCACAAGGTATACACGCAAATGCCTACAATGACAACAATTCCGCCAACCACTTGGTTTCCCGTTGGCATCTCTCCGAAGACGAGAAATCCCAATACAGCTGTTGGAATCGGAGCTAAAATTTTAAATATTGCCAATAATGTTGGACTGATAAATTCCAGTGACCAAGTATATAAGCTATGGCACAACAGGCTGCACAACACAGCCATACCAAATGCAATGAGCAGATTGGTTTTTCCGTATCCGAAAAAAGAATACCCGCTGCAAGCAACCAACAGATTCAGCACTACTGCAGATGCTCCATATGCCAAAAAAGTAAATAAAGTATTGGAAATATTTTCTCGTCGGATTTTTGTTCCAACCAACGAATACGCGGCAAGCATACCCGCACATACAATGCCACAGAAATTGCCAAACGGCGCATTGACGGCCGGATTATTGCTTCCGGTGATAGACACCAGTACGCTGCCAACCAGTGCCAATGCTATGCCGATTTTGCACATTCGAGAATATTTTTCTTTTCCGGAAAAGTACATAACGAGCGAAACAAAGAGAATCTCTGTTCCCGCCAGGACATTCGACGCTGTAATTGTCGTATATTTGACCGACATAAAATAGGTGAAAAAGTGAATGGCTAAAAATACACCCGCCAGCAAGCACCACAGCAGCGTTTTGACACGAAGCTGTTTCCATTCCGCCCTGTGATGCAACAAAATGGACGGAAGCAGCAGCACTGTGACGATTGTCTTTCGATACGCTGCCAAAACAAGCGTTGGTGCTGTGCCATACCGGATAAAGATAGATGCTGTCGCTCCGCATAACACGCCAAGCATAACAATACATAAAACAACGGATTGACTCGGACGTTTTTTGGCCGCAGACTTCATGATGATTGCCACCTTCTTCTTGTTTTTTCTTAGAACGTAGTATATCATAGAAATAAGCATGATAAAAACGAAAATATATCATGTGCAGAATGACAAATCCTCATGAACAAAAGGAGCATTCTTATGGATCCGAATTTACAAAAATATATTGCTTTTCTTAAAGCTGCACAATATAAAAGTTTCACTCGCGCCGCCCAAGCATTAAATTATTCTCAATCCGGTATTAGCCGAATGATTCACGATTTAGAGCAAGAATGGCATGTGCAGCTATTCGAGCGCAAACACGGCATCGTAGAGTTGACCTCTGACGGTCTCTCCATTCTTCCGCAAGTACAGGCTCTGTGCGCAGAATACGACAAACTGCACATGCACATTGACGCCCTGAACGGATTGCAGACCGGTATGATTCGCATCGGTGCCTTTTCCAGCGTTGCCACGCACTGGCTTCCCGCTATGATTCATGCCTTTCACGAAGATTATCCCAATATTCAATATGAAGTGCTCATCGGGGACTATGCTGAAATTGAAACTTGGATTCAGGAGGGGCGCGTGGATTGCGGCTTTGTTCATTTACCCACGCGCACACGCCTTAAGACCACGCTTTTGGAGCAGGACTTGCTCGTTGCCGTGCTGCCGACAAACCATCCGCTTGCTGCGCAAGAGACCATCTCTGTTGCTGATTTGGCACAGGATCCTTTTTTGCTATTGGAGCGCGGCGATCAATCGGAAATCATGTCTTTATTTGAAAAAGAACACATCTCTCCCAACATCTGCTTTACAACATGGGAAGATTACGCTGCCATGGCAATGGTAGAACAGGGATTATGCATCACAGCAACGCCGCAACTGATTCTCACTCGTATGCCATATCGCATTGTCGTGCGTCCTATTAAGCCACTGACCTATCGGTCCATTTGTTTTGCAGTCAAAAGCAAAGCGTCTATCTCGCTGGCAGTACAATATTTTATCGACTATCTTGACTGCCGTCCGGTATATCCAAAAGATTCTCCGTATGATCATCGTGTGATTGCAACTTGATGCTTTCCCATACCTCCATAGCGTTCAACTGTTCCGGCGTATGCAGCCAATGTTCTCCGTCTTTCACAACTGTCAATGTGCAGGTATGTTTTTGAGCAAAATCATGGATAACAGCCTGCGGAATCAGTTCATCCTGTTCCCCATACAAAATACGTATGTTGTTGCAAGATACTTGCACGGGATGCTCTCTGACCCAGCACAAATACTCCCATGACAACGTTTGTCCGAACGAAGTGGGAATTTCTCGTTCCTGCTGTAATTGTGCTTCGGTCACATGTGCCCACTGCATCATGTTTTGTATCATATTTTCCATATCAACCAGCGGTGATACAAGCAGATAGCATTCGATGCTTTCTCGTTCCAACGCCAACAAGCAAAACCATGCACCAATGCTGGTCGCATGGACTGCGATCTGTTTCCATCTTTTCCGCATCCATTGCATCACACGCTGCAATTCCGGCAACACAATCCACGGCAGCAATTTCGCCGCATCGGTTCGCTCGCCATGTTCCGGCAGATCAACAGACAGAACCTGCCACCCCATCGGTACGGCGAGCCTTGCAAAGCGTTTGGCTTCTTCTTTGTTTCCGTCCTGTCCGTGTATAAAGAGAAAGATCCGTTGTGATTGTTCTCCGTACAGCACAGCGGGAATGTGTGCTATACTAAATTTTTCTATTTTCATGATTTATTCGTACAGCGCATGATACAACTTCAAAAACTTCTCATCGCGCTCTTTGGTTGCTTGCTGTGCTTTGTCTCCAGAATAGTCGTAGAATCCCGCACCGGTTTTGACGCCATACTCTCCCGCTTCATAATGCTGTTTCATCAATTCCGGCACCTCTTTAGAATCGCACAAATCTTTCATCAAGTAGCTGCTGATATGATAAAAAGTGTCCAACCCGCCAAAATCAGAGACTTCCAACGGTCCCAAACAAGCATATCGAAATCCCAATCCATATTTCATCACATCGTCAATGCCTTCTTTAGAAATCACGCCCTTCTGCACCAAATCCAGTGCTTCGCGCAGGATGGCAAACTGTAAGCGATTCGCCGCAAAACCTGCTACATCTCGATTGACAATCACCGGCTTCTTGTCAATGGTCAAGCTCAGCTGATAAATCGCTTGCGCCACTTCGTCATCCGTCTGATCGCCTTTGATGATCTCAATCAGCGGAATCAGATGCGGTGGATTGAACCAGTGCATACCAATAAAGCGGTTCGCTCCCTGTACTGACTGTGCCAAGGTATTGATAGACAATCCCGAGGTATTGGTTGCAATAATCGCATCGTCTCTGACCAGCTGAGAGATTTTTTCATAAAATGCTTGTTTGATGGATAAATCTTCTGCCAAATTCTCCACAACCAAATCACAGGACGAAAAGCAGTCCCAATCCGTTGTATATGACAACGCACCAAGTAGATGCCGGGCTTCGGTCTGCGTCATTTCTCCGGACTGTACCAAATTTTGTACATTTTCCTGAATGCGCTGTTTTGCCTTATTCAGCGTGACTTCTCTGTGATTATACATCACAACGTGATCGCAATATTTTGCAAAGATCTGTGCCATGGAAGATCCCATCGTTCCGGCACCTGCTACAACAATTGTTTGTATGTTCATGGCTATTTTCCTCACTTTCTACAGGTATCGTATCATAAAAAGCAAACATTCTCAAGCAAAAAGGCCTGCCTGCTCCCGAAGGAACAGACAGGTCTTTTTTAGGGAAAGGATTCTTATCTGATAGGAAAGGAATCATGTATGTCTAACAGATGCCAGTATCTGTTAGCAGCGTTATTCACTAGGACGCCAAGTTGTTCAGCATCACTGCGGTCTGTGCACGAGTCGTGTTGCCGCGCGGGTTGAGCAGAATTGTTCCGTCTGCCTGCTTGTCACCGGCAATGACGTGATTCTGTACTGCCCAAGTGACAGCCGGAGTTGCCCAGCCAGAAACTGCGCTTGCATCAACAAAGTTCAGCTCGCCGGAAGCTGCCGGTTTGCCAGCCTCAGCATACAGGAACTGTGCCAGCTGTTCACGGGTAACTGCTGCGTTCGGTGCAAACTTCTTGTCGCCGACGCCGCCTGCGATACCGTTTTCAGCAGCCCACTGTACAGCCTTGTAGTACCACTGATCCTTTGCAACATCGGTAAATGCCTGTGCATCACTGACAGTCGGCTGACCTGCACGGTTGTACAGAATCTGTGCAACCTGTGCACGGGAGAGCTGTGCAGCCGGTGCGAAAGTCTTGTCCGCTACGCCGACCATCGTGCCTGCCTCGCGTGCTGCATATACAGCATCGGTATACCAGGTATCAGCCGGTACGTCGGTGTAATCGCCATCAAAAACAGAACCAGTCAGTACAGAGCCTTCCGTTGCGGCAAAAACACTGCGTTTTGTTGCAGAACCGGTGAAATCGCAGTTCTTAAAGGTCAGGTTCTTGCACTTGGACAGGCTGTCTGCTGCCGTGCTGCCAGACATGCTGACATTTTCCATTGTCAGACCATCAACATTGGTCATCTGGAAGTTCTGTTCGCTGCCAACAAAGCTGGAATTGCGGATGGTGAAATCGGAAATGTAGCAATCCGGGGTTCCCGGCTCTACAGTGCAGGAATCAGCGATGCTGCTGACATCAAAGCCATTGAGCTGGAGTGCGTACTTGCCGCCCTTGCCTGCTTCATTTGCAGCATTGACAGATACATTTTCAAACAGTACATTCTTGAACTGCGGAATGTATGCCTTGTAGTTGACGCCAAATGCTTCCATTCGCTTGACTTCATTCTTGATGTCATAGTTCAGGTCAACCAGAATAACCGGCTTGGTGCTCTTTACCATCTTCACATGGTCATTGCGGTAGTATACATTTTCAATGGTGCCGCCGCGGATGTAGTTGGTCTTGAAGCGATATGCTGCTTCCAGATCATCACTGTTCATCTCGTTGCTCTCAGAGAAAATGTTCTTGACACCTGCGGTAATTTCCGAACCGATGGTTACGCCGCCGTGACCATCAACGAAGGTATTGTTTTCCAGTACGATGTTGAAGCTCGGACGGTTGATGCGCAGACCGTCGCCGTTTCTGCCGGACTTAATTGCCATGCAGTCATCGCCAACATCAATGGAGTTGTTGCGAATGACCATATTACTGGTGCATTCCGGATCGCAGCCGTCGTTGTTGTGCAGGTGGCTGTTAATGGAAACGCCATCAACCAAAACGGTGTCACACAGAACCGGATTGATTTCCCACATCGGAGAATTTTCAATCGAAACGCCTTCAATCAGGACGTTCTGACAGTTGTACGGCTGAATGAAGTTCGGACGAAGGAAGCCGTCATCTGCACCGCTCCACTCTTCGTGCTCGGACTCACCATACTGACGCTCAGCAACCGGAACGTCGGTCTGGCCCTGACCATACAGCTTGTTTACTGCCGCATTCTGTGCTTCAATGCTCTTGCCGTTTGCATAGGTACGCTTTTTCTTCCACTGCTGCCATACCATGGTTTCCGGATGCTCGCCGTCACCAACGCTTGCCTGGCCGTCCAGTGTACCCTCACCGGTCAGCGCGATATTCTTCTTACCGTATGCATAAATCAGCGGAGAATAGTTCATCAGCTCTACGCTCTCAAAACGAGTCAGTGTCAAGCCCTGCTCATCTACCGTGTCGCCATAAACTTCCTTCATCAGATCGCCGCAATACAGGCTGGTATCTGTGGTAAACTTCAGCGTTGCATCTTTCTCAATGCACAAGTTGACGTTGTCTTCCAGATGAATCGGTGCCGTGTAGAATACCTGACCATCTACTGCCGGAACAACAACAGTACCGCCGCCAGCTTCGCTGACTGCCTTGATTGCCGCATAAATTGCCTTGGTGTTGGTCTTTGCCAGCTCCGCTTCTGCCTTTGCATCCGCTTCAGACTTCTTGTATGTGCCCTCTACAATGTCAAAAACAGCGTGCGGCTGTGCGCCATACTCCATAATGTTTACTTTGCGCTGCGCAAAGATCGCGCGCATTGCCTCAACCGATGTATCCACATGGCTGCTGATCTTGTCCGCATACTGCCACGCAGCTGTAGAATCAGCAAACGCAGTCGTATCGTTGAGATTCAGTCCATCAGCCACCTGATAGGTCAGCAGATCATTGCTGTCTGTGTTGTCCGCAGCCAATGCCGGAACAGCCATGCTGCCAGCCATAACAGCCATGCTCAGCACGCCTGCGATACACTTGCGAACACTCGACGTAAGATTCTTTTTCATAACTCTTTTTCTCCATCATATCTCTTTATCTCCTTTTTCGGCGGCAGGTTCCTGAGCCTGCCGCCATCCAGTGAAAAAGAAAGATAAATAAGGTAGGTATGTTATCTCTGGACTCTGCCGGAACCATCGCCGCCAGCGAGCTTCTCGACTTCCTCCACGGTAACGCGATTGTAGTCGCCTTCTACAGAATGCTTGAGTGCAGAAGCTGCAACTGCAAATTCTACGGCATCCTGTGTAGACTTGCCATTCATCAGAGCATAAATCAGACCGCCGCCGAAGCTGTCGCCGCCGCCAACACGGTCGGTAATGCGCAGATGATATTCCTTAGAGAAACAGTAGTTCTCTCCATCATACAGCATAGCTGCCCAGTCATTATCACTTGCAGAGATGGAAGTACGCAGCGTGATAGCAACCTTCTCAAAGCCAAACTTGTCAGCCAGCTGCTTTGCTACAGACTTATAGCCTTCCTTGTTGAGCTTGCCGCCGTAAATATCCGTATTTTCAGCCTCAATGCCGAATACGTCCTTTGCATCCTCCTCGTTGGAGATGCAAACATCTACATACTGGCACAGATCCGTCATTGCTGCACGTGCTTCCTCGCGCGTCCACAGCTTGCCGCGGTAGTTCAGATCACAAGAGATCTTGACGCCGCGTTCCTTTGCTGCCTTGCACGCATCACGGCAGATTTCCACAACATTTGCACCCAGTGCCGGGGTAATGCCGGTGAAATGGAACCACTCTGCGCCCTCAAAGATTTCATCCCAGTTGAAATCAGAAGCAGATGCTTCCTGAATCGAGGAATGTGCACGGTCATAAATGCATACAGAACCACGCTGAGAAGCACCCTTCTCCAGGAAGTAGATGCCGACACGGTCGCCGCCGCGAACAATCTTAGAAGTATCTACGCCAAAGTAACGCAGGCTGTTTACTGCTGCCTGACCAATGGCGTGCTTCGGCAGCTTGGTGACAAACGATACGTCCATGCCGTAGTTTGCCAGGGATACAGCGACATTTGCTTCGCCGCCGCCAAATGTTGCCTGCATCTGGTCATTCTGGAAAAAACGATAATATCCGTTCGGAGCAAGGCGAAGCATCAGTTCGCCGAAAGTTACTACCTTAGCCATTATGCACGTGCCTCCTTTACAATTTCACGGGACTGCTTGCACAGATCAATGATTTCGTCCCACTTCTGGTTATCAATCAGGTTTGCGGATACCATATAAGAGCCGCCACATGCTGCGATGATCGGGCTGCTCAGGTACTCCTTCAGGTTCTTCAGGGAAACGCCGCCGGTCGGCATTACCTTGAACATCGGGAACGGAGCGCTCATTGCCTTGATCTTTGCCAGACCGCCGGACTGCTCTGCCGGGAAGAACTTCAGAACTTCCAGACCATACTTGAGTGCGGTGTGGTAATCGCTCGGGGTGGTGCATCCCGGATAAATCGCGATGTTCTTCTCCTGTGCGTACTTAACCAGTTCTTCATCCATGCCCGGTGTTACGATGAACTGTGCGCCTGCTGCCATAGCTTCATCGATTTGTGCGGTCGTGGTTACTGTGCCTGCGCCGACGATCATCTCCGGACAGGTTTCCTTCATCGTCTTGATTGCAAGCGGTGCGCCTGCTGCGCGGAAGGTAACTTCTGCTACCGGTACGCCGCCCTCGCACAGTGCCTTTGCCAGCGGAGCTGCGTCGCGCTCCGGGTTGTTCAGCTTGATAACCGGTACAACGCCGATTTCGGAAATTGCCTGATTCATTGCGTTCATTTGATTAAATCCTCCCTGATTATTTTCTATCGTGATGAATTTCCATGATACGTCTCAGTAGAAACGACTGTCTTATTCCACCCAGACCGTCCCACTCACGGTCTGGGTGGTTTGTTTCTGTCGTTTTTACTTGGTCTCTAACGGAAATCCAAAGTAATTTACAGCATTGTTATACGAGATGCCCTTGACGATGGTTCCCAGCTTGTTCATGTCCTTCGGGTACTCGCCGTTTTCTACCCAGCTGCCCAGCAACTCACACAGAATGCGGCGGAAATACTCATGTCTCGGATAGGACAGGAAGCTTCTGGAGTCGGTCAGCATACCGATAAAGTTGCCCAACAGGCCCAGATTTGCCAGAGAAGTCATCTGCTTCATCATGCCGGTCTTGTTGTCGTTGAACCACCAAGCACTGCCCTGCTGGATCTTGCCAACAGCATCCGAATTCTGGAAGCAGCCCAGAATGGTACCAATTGCTTCGTCATCGTTCGGGTTCAGGCTGTAAATAATGGTCTTCGGCAGCTTGCCGGTCTCGTTGAGCGCATTCAAGAAGTCTGCGGTCTGGCTGGACGGTGCATAGTTATTGATGCAGTCGTAACCTGTGTCCGGACCCAGCTTGTTGTACATGCCCGTGTTGTTGTCGCGCTTGCAGCCGTAATGCAGCTGCATTGCCCAGCCAAGACGCGCATACTCTGCGCCAACTGCCAGCATAAATGCGGTCTTAAACTTCAGCTCGTCCTCGCGGGTAATGGCCTCGCCCGCCAGACGCTTCGCAAAGATTGCTTCAATCTCTTCCTCACTTGCCGGAACATACATAACATACTCCAGCGCATGATCGGATGCACGGCAGCCCATGGAATCAAAGAATGCCATCCGCTTGCTCAGTGCTTCCTTCAGGTCAGCAAAGGAAGTAATCTTCATCTCAGCAGCTTCACCCAGCGTTGCCAGATAGTCCAGATATTCCGGCTTCTCCAGGTTCATTGCCTTGTCCGGACGCCATGCCGGCAGTACCTGTACATCAAAGCTGTCGTCTGCTGCGATAACCTTGTGCCACTTGAGGTCATCCGCCGGATCATCCGTCGTGCAAATCAGGGTGACACCGGACTGACGAATCAGGTTGCGCACGCTCATCTCCGGCTGCTTCAGCTTCTCATTGCACAGATTCCAAACTTCTTCTGCGGTATCTGCGCCGAGCACGCCGTGATAACCAAAGTAGCGCTGAAGCTCCAGATGGCTCCAATGGAACAGCGGGTTACCGATTGCCTTATCCAGGGTTTCTGCCCACTTCTGGAACTTTTCACGATCGGATGCACCGCCGGTGATGTAGTATTCGTCTACACCATTTGAGCGCATCTGGCGCCACTTGTAGTGGTCACCACCCAGCCAAACCTGAGTGATGTTCTCAAACTGTCTGTCCTCCGCAATTTCCTGCGGATTGATATGGCAGTGATAGTCCAAAATCGGAGTTTTTTCTGCATATGTATGAAACAGTTCCTGTGCAGTATCTGTGCTCAGCAGAAACTCAGAATCCATAAATGCTTTCATTGTCTATTATCGTCCTTTCTTTTATACGTAACCCATCAGGCTCGGCAGCCACAGAGACAGCTGCGGAATGTAGGTAACAAGCATCAGTACAACAAAGATTGCTGCGAAGTAAACCAGCAGCTGACGGATAACCGTCTCAATCTTTACGCCGCCAACCTTAACACCGACGAACAGAGTCGTGCCAACCGGCGGAGTAATCGTACCAATGCAGAGGTTGAAGATCATCATGATGCCGAAGTGGATCATGTTCATGCCCAGTGCCTCACAGATCGGCAGGAAGATCGGGGTGAAGATCAGGACTGCCGGAGTCATATCCATGAAGGTACCAACGACCAGCAGGATCACATTGATGAGCAGCAGGATGACAATCTTGCTGTCGCTGATTGCCAGCATACCAGCGGAAACTGCTTCCGGAATGTTTGTGAATGCCATAACCCAGGACATGATGCCGGATACACCGATCAGGAAGATGATAATACCGGTCATCTCTGCGCTTTCGATGAAAATCTTCGGCAGATCCTTGAGCTTAATCGACTTATAAAATACCAGAGAGAGAACCAAGCTGTATACTACGGCAACAACAGAGCCTTCTGTTGCGGTGAAGATACCAGCGATGATACCGCCGATTACGATGATAATCAGCAGCAGGCACGGGAGCGCCTGGAAGAAGATCTTGAGCGCTTCGCCAGCGGTATACTTGGTGGTGCTGCGATAGCCGCGCTTCTTTGCCATGAAGTATACAACTGCCATACAAGCAAGGCCCCACAGGATGCCCGGAATATAGCCTGCCATGAACAGTGCTGCAACCGATGCGCCGCCGGATACCAGAGAGAACGTAATCATAACGTTGCTCGGCGGAATCAGCAGGCCAGTCGGAGCGGTTGCTACGTTTACAGCTGCGGAGAAGCTCGGGTCATAGCCCTCTTCCTTCTCGATCGGGCCAATGATAGAGCCCATTGCGGATGCTGCGGCGGTACCGGAACCGGAAATTGCGCCGAACAGCATGTTTGCCAGAATATTGGTCTGTGCCAAAGCACCCGGTGTACGACCGGTGATAACCTTTGCGAGGTTAATAATACGAATGGCGATACCGCCCTTATTCATAATGTTGCCTGCTAGGATGAAAAACGGAATCGCAAGCAAGCTAAAGACGGAAATGCCGGAAAAGATTCGCTGTGCACCGGTCAAGACTGCAACATCAAAGTCCATGATAGGCAGAATGGCACATACGGAGGAAACGCCAAGTGCAACGGCAATCGGTACGCCGGCAATCAGCATGATAATCAGCGTGATTAAAATAATCAGGCCGCATAAAATAGCAGTACTCATTGTTTATTTCTCCTTTCTATGTGTCACTCTTCTACTTCGCAGGTTTCCTGCTTGGTACCGTGCCACAGGTCAATGATATTCAAAATACCATAGACGAAAATCAGGACGCCGGAGATCGGCAGAATCGCATATACCATGCCCATCGGGATGCCCAGAGAGGCAGTGCTCTGCGTCATGGTCAGCTTCATGATGGATACGCCGCCGAAGACCATGATGAAGCCTACCATTGCCATGATAAGCAGTTCAATGACAATTTCCAGAATCTTCTTCGGTGTTCCCTGAATCTTATCTGCAAGGAAGCCCATACGCATGTGGTCACGCTTGCCAAACACATAGGCAGCAGCCAGCAGTGCCATCCAAGTGAAGCTATATGTCAGCAGCTCTTCGGAAACCGTACTTGGGCGGTTGAAAAAATATCGGGTTACGATCTGATAGGTACCAACGCATACCATGAAGGCAAAAACGATGCCGCATGCATAGCTCAGAACCGTATCAATAACCTTGCGGATTGATGTAAGCGCTTTCATTTAGTTGTCACCTTTCCCCTCATATTTTGCGTTGAACGTCTGGATATGATCATACAGATCCTGGATGTCCGGATTTTCTTCCAGCATTTCCTTCTGTACGTCCTTGACAGCTTCCTTGAACGGCTGTACATCGACATCGACAAAGGTAACGCCCATGTCTTCCTGTGCGGTCTTCTTTGCTTCTTCTACCTGCTTGCTCCACTCTTCGCGCTCTACTTCCGTAGACAGAGCAGCAGCTTCCTTGAATACCTTCATCTCATCATCGGACAGCCCGTTCAGGAACTTCAGGTTGCCAACCAGCACGTCCGGAACCATCTGGTGACGGTTGTAGGAGTAGTACTTTGCTACTTCGCCGTGCTTGTTGTTGGTCAGAGCCAGCTCATTGTTCTCTGCGCCGTCGATAACGCCCTGCTGAATTGCTGTGTATACTTCGCCGAAGCTCATCGGAGAAGCCGCTGCGCCGAAGGCGTTCGCCATCTTAATACTTGCCGGGCTTTCCTGTACACGGATCTTCAGACCCTTCAGGTCTGCCGGTGTCTCGATCTTCTTCTTTGCATAGAAGCTACGAGAACCAACATCATACCAGGTCAGAACGCGGAAACCAGCTTCGTCCGTAGACTCATATACCTTATCCATATAGTCGGTATCCATCATTGCTGCATGGTACGCTTCCTCGGAAGTGAACAGATACGGCATACTGAATACTTCATAGATATCAGCAAAATTTTCCAAGTTTGGGGTGCCGACCAGTGTAAAGTCAATTGCACCGGTCTGTGTCAGCTCGATTGCCTTTTTCTGAGAACCGAGCAGTTCGTTCGGGTAAATCTGAACCTCATATTTATCTCCGAGGTTCTCTTCTACATATTCCTTAAATTTCAGAAGACCCAGGTGCTCCGGGTGTGTTTCTGACTGAGAATGTGCAATTCGGATAATTTTCTTTCCATTTCCCACAGAGCTGCAGCCTGTGAGTGCAAGACAGCTGACGCTGAACATGCACAGGCACAGCACGAGGGCAATCCATTTTTTCATACGTTTCATCTGATGGATTTCTCCTTCCCATCTTCGCAAAAGCTTAGAAATCCGTAGTCTCCCGCCGGATTAAAAATCCATTTGCATATACTTTGCTGCGAATCTTTCGATCCTTCAGCCGAAGCATCATCGAATCAATGATGATCTTGCAAAGGCGTTCGCCACGGCTGTCAACAGTTGACAATTCTGGGTCACAGCAGACAGAAAGCTCGGAATTGTTGTATCCAATGATACTGATGTCGCGCGGCACGGACAAATTGCGCTTTTTCGCGTACTTGAGTGCGCCGACTGCCAGACCGTCCTCTGTCGCAAAGACTGCGTCAAACATCAAATCATTTCTGGAGAGAAGTAAATCCCGTGCTTTGTCAATCTTGTTCTCTACATAAACACACATAGAGTCTTTGACCGGCAAGCCGGCATCCTTCAGCGCCTGTGTGTATCCACGCAGCTTCTGACTGGCACTGTACGAATGCGAATCACTCAAGAACAGAATTTCCTCCCGTCCCGACTGAAGCAATTCGGTGACTGCCATGTACGCTGCCTGAAAATCATTGCACAGCGCGCAATAAATGTTCTCTCCCTGGATACAGCCATTCATCATAAAGACTGGAATCTGCTTTGCTGCTTCCCGAATGTACTCTACCTTTTCGGAATTCTTATCATCCTCTGCATAGCTGGAACCGATGAGCACCAGTGCATCAATTCTCTTTTGCAAGATAGAGTTGACGGCAACCTGTCGCTCCTCAGCATCATAGCCGCTGCAATATAGGATACAATCATAACCGTATTCCTTGAGGTTTTGCTCTAAATAAGCAACCGCTTTCGCCATGTATGCGTCTGCAACATTCGGACACATCAATCCGACCGTCTTCATAGAGTTCAAACCCAAGCCTCGCGCGAATACATTTGGTGTGTAGTTGTTTTCCTCCATCACCTTGCGCACACGCTGTTTGGTCTTTTCACTGACCATGGGGCTATCGTTTACTACTCTTGATACAGTAGCGATTGAAACGCCTGCGAGTTCTGCGATATCATAAATATTCATTGTCAAAACCTCCGGAAATCGTTATGTAAGCTCTTACAACATCAAGTTTACACGGTTTTGTCGGATATAGCAATGCACGTTTTTGCTAATAACATCGCAATTTTTTTGTATGTATTTTACAAAAAGCATATTCAAAAAGGAAAATTTTCAAAAATGGGTTGACATTTTCCGGCAGCTGGCGTATCTTGAATGTAAGCTCTTACAAAACCGGAATTCGCAACGAAACAACCCACATTTTGAAGAAACAACAACTTTTGTAAAACATAATATATCTCATATATATTGTATCTATTACATACGCATTTTACTATTTTGTCGTTTTTTCAGCAAAGAGGAGAGACACTCATCTTGAAAACGTATTTAAAGATCCATCCGGATGACCTCGTCGCCGTCGCACTGGCTCCGCTTTCTGCCGGAACCGTTGTGGAAATTCAAGATCAGACGGTAACATTAAAAGAGGACATCCCTCAGGGACACAAATTCGCACTAGTCGATATCCGTGCCGGAAAGCCAGTGATCAAGTATGGCTCTCCAATCGGAGTTGCAAAAGAGGACATCCCATGCGGCGCATGGGTACACACACACAACATTAAGACGGGTCTGGGAGATCTCCTGACGTATACCTACGAACCCAACGGTATGCCGGTGACACCGACGAATGAACTGTATTTTCAGGGCTATCGCCGCGAAAACGGCAAGGTGGGCGTGCGCAACGAGATCTGGATTATCCCGACGGTCGGCTGCGTAAATAATGTTGCCGGTGCCATCGAGCGCCGCGCACAGGCACTCAAAACCGACCACATTGACAGCATCGCCGCTTTCCCGCATCCGTATGGCTGCTCACAGATGGGCGACGATCAGGAGAATACCAGAAAGATTCTCGCAGACCTGATTCAGCATCCGAACGCTGGCGGCGTACTCGTCTTAGGTCTTGGCTGCGAAAACAGCAACATCGACGTCCTCAAGCCGTACATCGGTGATTACGATGAAAAACGCGTCAAGTTCCTCGTCTGTCAAGAATCCGAGGACGAAATCGAAGATGCACTCCAGCTCATCGAGGAGTTGGTACAGTATGCAGACGGCTTTACCCGTGAACCAGTCAGCTGCAGCGAGCTGGTCATTGGCATGAAGTGCGGCGGCTCGGACGGTCTGTCCGGCATCACGGCCAATCCGACTGTCGGCGGCTTTTCCGATCTGCTCATCTCCAAGGGCGGTACCACCATCCTGACCGAAGTACCGGAAATGTTCGGTGCTGAGACAATTTTGATGAATCGCTGTGAAAACGAGAAAATCTTCTCTGAAACCGTCGATCTCATCAATGATTTCAAGAATTATTTCAAGCGACACGATCAGACCATCTACGAGAATCCGTCTCCTGGCAACAAAAAGGGCGGTATCTCTACCTTGGAAGACAAATCTCTCGGCTGTACGCAGAAGTCCGGCAGCGCACCGGTTGTCGATGTTCTGTCCTATGGCGAGCGCGTAACAACCCACGGTCTCAATCTGCTCAGTGCACCGGGCAATGATTTGGTCGCTTCGACTGCACTCGCTGCTGCCGGCGCACACATCGTCCTGTTTACAACAGGCCGCGGCACCCCGTTTGCCTCCCCTGTTCCGACGATGAAAATTTCCAGCAACTCCGCACTGGCATCCAAGAAGAACAATTGGATTGATTTTAACTGCGGCGTGCTGACAGAAGATACGACGTTAGAGCAGCTCAGCGTGCAATTGTTTGACTATGTCATGGAAGTTGCCTCCGGCAGCCCGGTAAAATCCGAGCAGGCTGGATTCCACGATATGGCAATCTTTAAGCAGGGCGTCACCCTATAAAAACGAAGAATACAGAAAGAGAGGATATTATCATGAAGCATCTGTCTTATCAGACATTAAAAGAATCCGGCTATGACGGATATGTGCTGGAAAATGCACCGGAACGCATTTTGCAGTTTGGCGAAGGCAATTTCATGCGTGCATTCGTTGATTATTTCATCGACATGATGAACGAGCACGCAGGCTTTAACTCCAAGGTTGTTCTGGTACAGCCGATCGCTACCCCGCCGGGAGCTTTTGATCTGGCAAAGGTTATCAACGATCAGGACGGTCTGTACACGCTGTATCTGCGCGGTTTTGAGAACGGCGAGAAGGTCAACCAGAAGCGCGTGATTTCTTGTGTCAGCCGCTGCCTGAACAGCTATGCCGATTACGAAGCTGTGATGGCATGTGCCGACAATCCAGAGCTGCGCTTCATCACTTGCAACACCACCGAGGCTGGTATCGCATATGATGAGTCCTGCCAGTTCACCGAGACTCCGCCGTCCACCTATCCGGCAAAGCTGACCCAGTTCCTGTATCGTCGTTTCCAGAAGTTCGGCACCCAGCCGGGCAAGGGCTTTATTATTCTCGCTTGCGAGCTGATTGATGACAACGGCAAGGAGCTTGAGAAGTGCGTTATGCGCTACGCTCGTCAGTGGAACCTGGGCGAAGACTTCATCCAGTGGATTGAGAAGGAAAACACCTTCTGCTCCACCCTGGTAGACCGCATTGTAACCGGCTATCCGCGTGCAGAGGCTGACAAGATCAACGAAGAGAACGGCTATATCGATCAGGTACTGGACACCGGCGAAATCTTTGGCTTCTGGGTCATCGAAGGTCCGCAGTCCATTCATGATGAGATTCCGTTTGCAAAGGCTGGCCTGCCGGTTCTGATTACCGACAATCACAAGCCGTACAAGCAGCGCAAGGTTCGCATTCTGAACGGTGCACACACCTCTATGGTACTCGGCGCATATCTCGCAGGTCAGGATATTGTCCGCGATTGTATGCATGACGACGTCATCTGTGGCTTTATGAACAAGACCATTTATGACGAAATCATTCCGACGCTGACTCTGCCGGAAGAGGAGCTGAAGGACTTCGCGCATTCTGTTACCGAGCGCTTCAAGAACCCGTTCATCGATCATGCCCTGCTGGCAATCTCGCTGAACTCTACTTCCAAGTGGAAGGCCCGCGTGATGCCGTCCTTCCTCGGTTATGTAAAGAACACCGGCACGCTGCCGAAGTGCATCACCGCTTCGTTTGCCTTCTACATTGCTTTCTATCATGGCACTCGCCTCGAAAACGAGGGTCTGATCGGCAAGCGCGAAGGCAACGAATACACCATCAAGGACGATCCGAGCATTCTGGCATTCTATGCAGAGCACAAGGATGACGACAATGCAACGCTGGCACATGCTGTCATGACCAACACCGACTTCTGGGGTCAGGATCTGACAGAGGTTCCGGGCTTCGAGCAGGCAGTTGTTTCTTATCTTGATGAGATCGACGCAAAGGGAACCTACGAAGTGATGAAGGAACTGCTGTAATCGCAGAATCCTCTGACAATCACATAACCTCACAATTTCACTTAATTTTACCTATACCTACCTTATTTTTTAACTCTCCTTATTGCATTCCTCGTGCGGCTGACATCCTTTCTCTGGCCGCACGGGGAACACACATCACACAGAGTAATTCTTAAATTCGCTAACATCCATATCTAATTCTCTATTCCAAAAAGCCCGCAGCCAGTTCTCCTTTGGCTGCGGGCTTTGTCATATATTTATTCTTCTTGTTCCAATAAATCCGCGTTCCATTCCGTTTGAATGCGCTGGTACAAATTGTTCCAGCTTTGCGACTCTCGAATGTTGGAAATCTTGATTTTATCCTGCTTATCCGTCAATGTCCATGCGCGGAACACCTTGGGCGGCTTTAAATACAATGCCGTCTCTTTTGTCCGGCGTGCGGAAATCGGCAATGTTTTGATGCATTCTCTGTGTGCGTAGGGATAATAGACAATTCCAGTTGTTTCATAGCGCGCTGGATCGATGCCGCAAAAGGCAACACTATGCGGTTCCAGCGTCTCTGCATTTTCTTTTACGCAGGCAGCAATCGCCTGCATGAGCTCGCGCTGCGTCTGCTCTGCCCTGCGCAAAAGCCGCCCGGTCTCTTCTCCGTTCAAATCCCATGTAAACGGCTTCTCTGAAGAAAAATACGGGAGATAATCCGAGGATTGAAAAATATTGAGCAAAACGGCTGTCAATTCCGGCAGATAATACCACACACTGCGCTCCGCAGCATCAAACGCCATGCCAAGCAAATATGGATGCGACGTCTTTTCATCGGATTTTATCCGCGCTAAAATAGTTTTCTTTTTCAGGCACAAGAAAAATACATCGCCTTCTCCTCCGTGACAATCCGCTCTCGTGAGCAAATCGCGCAGAGCCACGCATTCCTTTGCCTGCATCCAATCACTTTCGGTATCCATGCCAAAGGCAAACAAATTGCCTGTCATCTTGTTTGTCATTTTGCTTCCCTCCAGCCCTGTTCGTTCATGTACTCTCGCAGCGTCTGTGCCGCCTGCTGCATCTTTTTGACCGGATAACCGCTCTTTGTCATGGTAATCGTCTCACTGCGTACCATGCTCTGCCTATCATGCTTGCAATCAATGGCTTCCATCCAAGCCAGTTTTTCTGCTTTTTCTATATGGCAAATGATTTTATACTCCTGCTGTCTCTGTGCGGGATTCCAAATCTCCCGCCCGTGATATGTCAGTGGGTGTTCCAGATGAATACCATCCTGTTCAATGGTAAACGAACGGATGGTGTCTGATTTCATCGTCATATCGCGCAAGGATACCTTTCCGGGCAAAGACTTCGGCACGGAATCCAGCAGCGATTGCACCGCTTGTTCCGGTGACAGCATGGAAATAGTTTCCTCTTGTATGATCTGTGTATACCAGCTATCCGCTTTATTCCACAATCCAGCTGCCAAGGCTACAACATGCTGCCACTCTCGGCGGATGTCCGCACAAGAGCCATACAAGCCCTCTGCACACCGAATGTCTCTGCCATATTGGTCCTGCTTTCCCGTCAATAAAATGCGAAACAGTAAAACATCCTCTGCCGTCGCCACAACATAGACTGTGTGATTTATCTTTCCGTTTTGTGCTTCCAAACGCTTTTGCCGAAAGCACTGCATCGCTTGCTCCGACATCTGTGGAAGCGGCGCAATATTGCGGTAATCGGAAAATTTCGTTCGACTATTGAACACCGTATACCATTTCATAACTCCGCTTCCTTTCTCATCGCTGAAACCATGCTTTGACCTTGGATATGCCGTCTCGCACGCTATTCATAACATTGTTCTGACCGTACGGTTCCACCGCCTCTTCATCGGTATCTGCCCGTTCAAAAAACGTATTCGATCGTTCATGCAAAATATAGCTGCCATTTGGCGCATTGAGCAAGTGCTCTAAGTGATTCTGCAAATACTGTGCAGTCTCTCGATACAACTTCCACTTGGCTTCCTGTTCCTTGCGGCTGGCCTTATTCACTTCCGCACGCTGTTCTCGTTTCATCTGTTCCGTATTGTATATCTCTGCACTGTCATCTATCTTATTCGTTGCACGATACTGCAGTTCGGACATCAAACCATACAAAAACGCCAGATCAAAGCCATACGGCTGCATACCACAGCTTGGGTCAAGCGTGGATTCATATCTACCAAAGTCTTTGCGCCGCGTATACGAATTTCCATTGCCGCAGGCGGATGTCGGCACGATGGCAAACGGCCAATTGTTCTGCTCGCATACGCGAACAATCGAACCGAACACGGTCACAGCACGCGCCATCAAGCCTTGAAAATCGTCAGCCGACAGCTCTTCCGGAATCAAGTTGGAATCGCATTTGGTCAGCATAAGAATCACAGTGCGCTGTCTCCGCGTAAACTCGCTATCTTTTGTCTCCACATAGCTCATAAAAATATTATTTATATCCCTCGCGAGAGTATCTTTTATCTTATCCAGCGAGCCATTCGGTCCGGCTTCTTCTGATAAAATATTTGCATCTGCCAGCAGCATCAGGACATCCGAATTCAAAATCGCGTTCATGAGATTTTCCGCATTCATTTTGCGCTCATAATCGACATCATCTCGTATTCCGCTCGCAATCGTCTGCACAATGCCGCCCGCATAGTCGCGAATCGGCACATTTAAAATCGGCCATGTCGGTAATCCCTGCCGATATCCAACACACAAGGCAAGCGGCAGTTCCCATACACCTTCTGTACCGGAACAAGTAAATTGATCTCTCGTATCCGGCGCATAATTGCGAATAAAATGCATATTTTGCAGTTTTTCCTGTACCGTGTCACCGGTTGCTGTCAGATAGATTTTATGGTCAGATTTATCTCGCTCCATCATGTAAAAGAGCGACTTACACGCATGGGTTTTTCCTGTACCGGAAAGACCCAGCATGGTAAATGTAATGTTACTCATATTGAACCCCTTTGTATTGTTACTCTCTGTGCTGCACGAGAAAATTGACATTGTATCGTTCTACCTCAGAAAAATTTGCCTGTGCCTCTGCCATTGTTGACACACTCGGATGATACCAGCTCTTTTGCAAAAAATATTCCTGTATCGAAGGATTAGAGGCGAAATCATAGCCATTTTTCGCATAAATTTCATTGATTGCCAACTGAATGGTCTCTTTGTCCATGCCTGCAATATCTTTCTCTGTCAGTTCACGCGCACCGGATGCAGGCAGTACATATCGCTTACTGCCCAACCGCAAGTCGGAAAAATGTGGAAACAAACTCTGCGCATATGCTTGTACGCCCGGCAATCCACCCGAAACATCATAGACATAGGAAAGATCTATCTCGCTATCAGCGCTTTGATTCCATGCACTGATGCGCGGTACTGCCTGCAACCCTATCGTCAATACGATGGAGGCCAATAAACACAGCAATTTGAGCCGATTGCTCCGATTTTTCTGTTTGTTCGGCGGTACATCATATGTGGTTACAATCAAATCTCCACTGACAAGATTTCGATAGGTTCTCACTTTTACTTCTCGGTTATCGCGTACCAGCATGACATTTTCCGTATCATCCAATAGTTCCTGCGAAAAATCTTTCGGCGCAATGGCAAACCGTTCCCATAAAATATTCTTGCGTTTCCAACTTCCAACATATCGATACGCCTTGTATAGCGTAAACGATAGCCAAGCAATAAACAGCCATGTGCCGTATACCTGTATCAAACGCTGAGACCAATGAAACCATGATCCCATAACCAAGCATCCCTCAAAGAGCAGTGCTGCCATGGCAAGCGACAGGCAAATACGAAACATATGATGCAACAATTTTTTTATATATGTTGACCCCACAGAATATCCAGTTCTCCTTTCGACTCCTTTATTCCCCAAGAATTGTCAGTTTCATTGTATCATGGCACTATACGGTTGTCTATGGTTCTAATTTTGAAAAAAACGTGAATTTTCTGTCACCAAATCGTAATTTTGCCGCATTTTCAGGCCTTATTGTGTATATTTTCCAAAATGTATATCTATTTATATCATTGTGTGCTATAATAAGCGAATGTTCCAGAATCTTTGCAGAAAGGAGCGCATTTTATGAAAGAACGACAACGACTCTTTAGCCGCATCAATCGTATTTTTCTCATGCTTTGCGGGCCGCTCAGCATCGCGCTTGCTGTATATTATTTGTTTACCGTCAATGTAACACATGGCGTATTGTCTATTCTAACTCTGGTTTGGCTGGTAATTCCGTATCTCATTCAGCGCATTCATCCGTTTCGGCCGGGACATTTCATGCTGTTTTCCTATTATTTGCTGATCTTGAGCAGCTATATCTTTGGACAGGTTTTATCCCTGAATTACCGATTTTCTGTCTATGACGCAATCGTCCACGGATATAGCGGATTCTTTTTCTGCTTGTTGGCAGTCAGTATTTTCTGTTTTCACACCAAAGCCCGACACGGTTCCGTCAATTATTTCTTTTGCCTGACATTTTGCATTTGTTTTTCCCTCGCTGTCTTTGTATTCTTGGAACTGATGCAAATCTTTTGTTGCGTACATATGATACATGTGCAGTATGTATTGCAAACCTCTTTATTTCACATTTTCTTCTGGCTGCTCGGCATCGTGTTATTTGTTGTGCTGACAGCTCTCAAACGGTTCAAACACATCCATACATATCCGTTATACACGTACGAAGATTTTTGTGTCCTCAACATCAAATCCTCTATAGAGATTGTTCCGTAATTTTCAAAACAGTCGGCCTATCTGCCGACTGTTCTTTTTTGTTCGGAGCAATGACAAAGGATTTGATTCATGATATAATAACAGCAAGAATCTATCCTATCAGCAGGAGAACATGTATGGAAAAGAATAAAATCTATCGAGCAGAAATCATTGCATATGCAGGCGATGGATCTTCGATTGCTCGTATTCACGATATGGTTGTCTTTGTGCCCGGCGGCGCAGTCGGTGACCAATGCGATATTCGCATCGTAAAAATTGCAAAAAATTATGCGTTCGGACGCATCGAACGCATTTTTATCAAGTCTAAACATCGGATCGAGCCGGAATGTCCTCATGCCTCCAAGTGCGGCGGATGCTGCTATTGGCACATCTCTTACGACGAAGAACTGCGCGCAAAATCCAAAAAAGTACAGGACGCCATGCAGCGCATCGGCGGCATTGCTATGGAGCCGGAAGCCGTCTGTGGTTCGGATTCTATCTATCATTATCGCAACAAGGCACAATATCCGGTCGGCATGAAAGACGATACGATTATTACCGGTTTTTATCGTGCTCGCAGCCATGATATTATTCCCATGGAGCACTGTTTGATTCAGACCGAGTTGGCAGACAATTTGGCCAAATGCGTGCGCGATTGGATGACAGAATATCACGTAGCACCATACAATGAAAACACACATAACGGTTTGATTCGTCATGTGTACGTGCGTTCCGGCTTTGCTACCGGACAGGTTTTGCTGTGCATCGTGACCAAATCTGCCAAACTGCCCGCTGTTGGTGAGCTAATTCAAGCGGCTCGTCAGGCAGTTCCCGGTCTGTGCGGTATTGTGCTGAACATCAATAAAAAAACCGGCAATGCTATTTTGGGCGATCGCTACATTACGCTGTGGGGCAATGACACCTTGGAAGATGTCCTGTGCGGCAATCGCTTTCAGCTCTCCCCTGCTGCGTTCTATCAAGTCAATCGCGCGCAGGCGGAAAAACTCTACGAAGCCGCTCTGCAATATGCAGAGCTTGACCAGACAAAAACAGCTCTGGATCTTTATTGCGGTGCAGGCACTATTACTCTTGCTTTGGCGCACAGCGCAAAGGAAGTGATTGGCGCAGAGATTGTTCCGCAGGCAGTGGAAAATGCCAAACAGAATGCCAAGCTCAACTATATCACCAACGCACGGTTTATTTGTGCCGATGCCGGTCAGGCGGCAACCCATCTCGCAGAAGAGGGCACTCGGCCGGATGTCATTGTCGTCGACCCGCCGCGCAAGGGCATGGATCAGGCAACAATTGATGCTATCGGTGTGATGGCTCCGGAACGCGTTGTGTATGTCTCCTGCGATCCTGCCACACTCGCCCGTGATGTCAAACTGCTCGGCGAACAGGGGTATCAGTTAAAAAGGTATAAAGTATACGACCTCTTCCCACGAACATTTCATATAGAATCCGTCGCGCTTTTAATGCGAAAATAATACTAAAACAAGACAAAACCGCTCTATATCACAGGTTTTCTGATGATATAGAGCGGTTTTTACATTACATCGTTTTTATCAAATTCAATACAGCATCTTGTTGTTCTATATTCAATTTGGCCCAGCATTCTAGTAATTTCTTCTGAGATTCCGTCACCGAAAGCATCATATCTTCTTCAGAAAATAATTGAGACAATGTAATTCCAAATGCCGTGCAGATTTTATCTAGAGATGGAACAGTAGGTATCATATTCTTGCGATACCAAGAAGAAATCGTAGACTGCGGCAGCCCAGACTGTTCTGCAAGCTGATACTCTGACCAGCCTCGTTCTTCTCGATATTTCGTTATTGCTGATAGAATATCTTTCATGCTGTTCACCTCTTTGCTTGTTTTCTTCGTAAATTATACTTTGATATTCCGTTGCATTTTAATCATTTATATCGTATAATTTTAACGACAAACACAACTATGCAAGAGGTGTCCCCTATGACATGTAAACGTTGTTTCTTTATTGGTCATCGCGATGCAACATCTGAAATTTTACCTCAATTAAAACAAGCGATCGAAACCCATATTTCTGAGTACGGCGTAACAGAATTTATTGTCGGAAATCATGGCATGTTCGACCATTTGGCAGCATCTGCGGTTCTTTCTGCTAAAAAAGTACATCCAGACATTGTTCTAACTCTTTTATCTCCTTATCATCCTTCAAATTCTAATATAACAAGAACAGATATATTTGACACTGTTTTTTATCCCGATGGAATGGAAAAAGTGCCACTGAAATATGCTATCATAAAGGCAAATGAATATACAATTCGCTATGTCGACTATTTAATTGCATTTGTATGGCATACTGCAAGCAATTCCAAAAAGATCGTAGAATATGCACAGCGCCGAGAAAAACGCGGGTTAATAAAAGTAACTGTTCTTAAAGTATAGCCTTTTCCTAATCCACTTTTTCCTGTATAATAAACATAATAATACTCATGCTATTCTTACAAAAAGACAATAGAGAAAAAAGCATGATAAAAATTTGAGGTCTCTTTATGAACAATTCTCTCAACTGGGCCGTTTTGGGAACAGGCGTCATTGCCAACGAAATGGCACAAGCCTTACAAAAAATGGGCAAATCCTTATATGCTGTCGGCAACCGCACGCATGAAAAAGCGGTGAAATTTGCCGAAAAATACGGTGTACACAAAGTATACGACTGCATTGACGACATGTTTACAGACGATGCGGTAGACATCATCTACATTACCAGCCCGCACAACACGCATTATGCATTTATGAAGCAGGCACTAGAACACGGCAAACACCTGCTCGTGGAAAAATCCATCACGCTAAACAGCCGCGAACTGGACGAAATGATACGGCTTGCTGAACAAAATCATTTGGTCTTGGCAGAAGCGATGACAATCTGGCACATGCCGTTATATAAAAAGCTGTGGGATATGGTTCATAGCGGAAAATTTGGAAACGTCCAAATGATTACTGTCAATTTTGGCAGTTTTAAAGAATACAACATGAAAAATCGGTTCTTTAATTTGAATCTGGCTGGCGGCGCTATGCTGGACATCGGTGTCTATGCTCTGTCTATCGTGCGCAGCTTTATGGACGAGAATCCTACTCAAATTCTCAGTCAATGGAAGCCTTCGCCGACCGGTTCTGATGAACAGGCAACGATTTTGCTTCAAAACCCATCCGGTCAAATGGCGACCGTTGCTTTATCTATGCATTCCAAACAGCCGAAACGAGCAATGATTAGCTGTGAAACCGGTTATATTGAAATCATGGAATTTCCAAGAGCTGATAAAGCGGTATTTGTCGATGCCGAAACCGGCGAACGAACAGAAATTGCTTGTGGAGAAACGCAACATGCTCTCTATTATGAAATGACGGACATGGAACACGCCGTATCAAGCGGAGATACTTCTGCGATGTGTCTGCCGTATTCTAAAGATGTCATGGACATCATGACAAAGCTGCGAAAAGATTGGAATTTACAGTATCCCAACGAACAATGGTAAAAAAATAACCTTTCTGATTCTAATGAGATCAGAAAGGCTATTTCTATGTGCAAATATTTTATTTGTTACTGTTTTTTCTTGCTTCTCTTTTCGCTTCCTTCTTCTTTTCCAGATTAGAAACGATAATCGTGCAAGAAGCATCGCCAGTGATATTAACAGTTGTACGGCCCATATCAAAGATACGATCTACACCAGCAACCAGTGCAACACCTTCTACCGGCAGACCAACAGAGGTCAATACCATGGTCAGCATAACCATACCTGCACCCGGTACACCGGCTGTGCCAATAGATGCCAATGTCGCAGTCAGTACGATAGTAATCATCTGTGGGAACGTCAAATGAATGCCATAGCAAGCTGCAATAAAGATTGCACAGACGCCCTGATAAATCGCCGTACCATCCATATTGATGGTGGCACCGAGCGGCAGAACAAACGAAGATACTTCCTTCGATGCACCCAGCTTCTGCGTGCACTCCATGTTAATCGGCAACGTGCCAACAGAGGAGGCACTAGAGAAAGCGAACATGATTGCCGGAAGCATACCCTTAAAGAATTTAACCGGGCTCATGCCGCCCATTGTCTTGACTGCAATAGAATATACAACGACTGCATGTACAATGTAGCAAATGTATGCTGCCAACAGTACCATAGCCAAGGAGCCAATAATCATGGTACCATTCTCCGCAATAACCGGACATAGCAGGCAGAATACGCCAATCGGAGACAGCTTCAAAATCATTTCCATACACTTCATGAAAACGGCGTTCAAACTGTTAATACCAGTGATAACCGGCTGTGCTTCCTTGCCTACCAGAATAATAGCAAAACCAATCAGAATGGCCATAACGATGACCTGCAACATGCTGGCAGAATACAGCGGATCAATAAAGTTAGATGGAAAAATATTGACCAGCGTATCCATAAAGGATGTGGCCTCTGCTGCTTCATAGCTCAGATCGGTAGTGGCAATCGCCGGGAACAATCCTTCAAACAGATTGCCGCCAATCAGGCCGATGGTAATGGCAAACGCAGTCGTACACATATAGTATACAACGGTTTTCAGACCAATGGAGCCAACCTTTCGAATATCGGACATCGAAATGATACCGCTCATAATTGAGAACAACACAATCGGCACAACAATAAATTTCAGCAGATTCAGGAAAATCGTGCCGAACGGATTAATGTATGCCGCCGCAAAATCTGCATGATTTCCCAGCAACAAGCCCACAACAATTGCAAGAACTAGTGCAATGAAAATTTGCATCGCGAGAGACAGTTTCTTTTTTTCTTTCATTTTGACAAACCTTTCTTTTAGAATTGAAATACCATGTTTCCGTTCATGACATCTTATATATAATGTATTATGATACCAGAAATTCGACAAAACAGCAATACTTCTAAAGTATGATTCGTAAAAAATTCAGAAAAAATATGCCGCTATTTCTTTGAAAATCTTGTAATACTTGGAAATCACTTGTTGAAATAAAAATAGTTGCAAGTTTCTATGCATTATTATTCATTTCATGTTTGTCTGCGCATTGTTTCCTGCAATAAATTTATTGAACAATATGGAACAATAAGATTGCCGCACCCAAAATTGTCAAGACAACACCAGTTGCACGATTCAGCGTTGCCGGACTTGCCTTATTCGCAAATTTCGCCGCAATACGTGCCCACAGCAGTGTAGATAAAATACAAACAACCAACGGCAGTACATCCGGCATACCTGAAATCAAAAAATGGCTGGCTGCACCAGTAAAGGCAGAAAATGTCATCATAAACACACTGGTACCCACTGCTGTTTTTAGTTCATATCCAAGTACACTGGTCAAAAGGAGCAGCATCATCATACCGCCGCCCGCACCGACAAAGCCGCAAATAAATCCAACGATAATACCACTGATTATCGACTGCACCAAACGCTTTTGTGTACTGATAGCCGCCATGCTCTCTTTTGTTGTCATGACCGGGCGCACAATAAATTTGATACCTAAAAACAGCGTCATAACTGTCGAAAAACCGCCCATTGTTGTGTTTGGTACTTTGCTCGCAACAAAGCTGCCGACAAATGTAAACACTAATACGGAAATCAGCATGACAATGCCATTTTTTATATCTAAATTTTTGTTTTTTCCGTATGTATACGCGCTGACGGCACTTGCGAGTACATCGCTGGCTAAAGCAATGCCAACTGCTTCATATGCCGGCATACCAAGAAAAGTAATCAGCATCGGGCTGATAACCGCAGCAGCACTCATTCCCGCAAATCCGGTGCCTAATCCTGCGCCGATACCCGCAATAAAGCAGACGATAATACAAATCAATACATTCATTTCTTATCCTCCATCTCATCATCACACGATACGATGAATTTTAGAACTATTATAACATGAAATTTTATCTATAACTAGCAGTTTTCTGCAAAAATCTCTTGCGTTTCTTATCGATTCAACGATATAATAAAAGAAGATGTAGGAGATCGAACTATGAAAGAAAAACTAAAACAACGAAAGATTTTTGAAATTCTTTTGGTTGCTGCAGCTGTGTTAATTGTCTTTCTTTGGCTGCATCACCATGCACCAAACATGATTAAAATTCTAGAATCTGGAAACCTAGCCGAGCTGGATGACTACTTGAATCATTATGGAACGGCAGGAAAATATGTCTTGGTCTTGTTACAGGCAATTGAAACGATTTCTATTGTCATTCCGGCCATGCCAATATACATTTGCTCCGGCATGATGTTTGGCAAAGCAAAAGGAATTGCGATCTGTTATTTTACCAACTTAGTATTAAATGTTTTGATTTTTCTCGTTGCTAGAAAGACGAAAAAATTCAAATCTAAAATGCTGGATCTAAATAAGCAAAAAACCGTACGCAAGCTGTTAGATTCTACCAAACATGTCGATCGCGTTGTCATTGCTATGTGTTTTCTCCCGATTGTGCCTAACGGCATGATTCCTTATTTGTCTGCTCAAACTGACATCCTATATAAGGATTTCACGCGTGCCTTAGCTATTGGCAGTTTGCCAGCAATTGCTTTTTATGTCTGCTGTGGTGATATTCTAATCAGTGAAAGCTATAAAATTATCATCTTTTTGATTATAGTAATTGCGATTCTCGTTCTCCTTGGATTTATTTTCCGAAAAAAATTGCTTGCCTTTTTGGAACCAAAAATCAAAAAATATTTGGAATAATACTTATGTCCCGTTTTTTTAACGGGACATTTTTTCGCAAAGTTATTGTATATCAAAAAAACGGAACTGAAAAAATCAGTTCCGTTTTTCATGTAGGCATCGACCTATCTTCCCAGGCCGTCGCCAGCCAAGTATTTTCAGCGTAAATGAGCTTAACTACCGTGTTCGGAATGGGAACGGGTGTACCCTCATCACAATCAACACCTACTATTTTAAGTTTGCATTTCTGCACCCTCAAAACTGAACAACGAAGAACTCGACAGAAGCATTTTCCGAGTTTACCCAAATCAAATTTAGGTCAAGCCCTCGACCTATTAGTATCAGTCCGCTGCATACATTACTGTACTTCCACTCCTGACCTATCAACCACATAGTCTACGTGGGGTCTTACTTCCGAAGAATGGGAAATCTTATCTTACGGGGAGTTTCACGCTTAGATGCCTTCAGCGTTTATCTCGTCCAAACTTAGCTACCCAGCTATGCCCTTGGCAGAACAACTGGTGCACCAGAGGTTTGTCCATCCCGGTCCTCTCGTACTAAGGACAGCTCCGTTCAAATTTCCTACGCCCGCAACAGATAGGGACCGAACTGTCTCACGACGTTCTGAACCCAGCTCGCGTACCGCTTTAATGGGCGAACAGCCCAACCCTTGGGACCGACTTCAGCCCCAGGATGCGATGAGCCGACATCGAGGTGCCAAACCTCCCCGTCGATGTGGACTCTTGGGGGAGATCAGCCTGTTATCCCCAGGGTAGCTTTTATCCGTTGAGCGACGGCATTTCCATTCACATACCGCCGGATCACTAACTCCAACTTTCGTTCCTGCTCGACCCGTCAGTCTCGCAGTCAAGTTCGTTTATGCGTTTACACTCAATGCACGGTTTCCATCCGTGCTGAACGAACCTTTGAGCGCCTCCGTTACCTTTTAGGAGGCGACCGCCCCAGTCAAACTGCCCACCTGACAGTGTCCCCCGACCAGATTCATGGCCGCAGGTTAGAACTCCAATATCCCAAGAGTGGTATCCCAAGGGCGGCTCCACATATGCTGGCGCACATGCTTCCAAGCCTCCCACCTATCCTGTACATGGAATATCGAAGTCCAGTATCAAGCTACAGTGAAGCTCCATGGGGTCTTTCCGTCTAGTTGCGGGAAACCGGCATCTTCACCGGTACTACAATTTCGCCGGGCTGGCTGTTGAGACAGTGCCCAAATCGTTACGCCATTCGTGCGGGTCAGAACTTACCTGACAAGGAATTTCGCTACCTTAGGACCGTTATAGTTACGGCCGCCGTTTACTGGGGCTTAAATTCAGACCTTCGGATTGCTCCTAAGCCCTCCTCGTAACCTTCCAGCACCGGGCAGGCGTCACCCCCTATACGTCATCTTTCGATTTAGCAGAGAGCTGTGTTTTTGCTAAACAGTCGCTTGGGCCTTTTCACTGCGGCCTCTTCTCAGAGGCGCCCCTTATTCCGAAGTTACGGGGCCAATTTGCCGAGTTCCTTAACAACCATTCTCCCGTTGGCCTTAGAATACTCATCCCATCTACCTGTGTCGGTTTGCGGTACGGGCACCTAAGCAATTCGCCAGACTTTTCTCGCCACTCACGCCTTCTACTTCCCTACTTTAATTTCGGTCCCTTACGCCCGGGGCAACCATCGCCCGGGTTAGAATTGATGAATGTGTCCTCTGGTTTAACGCTTTCGGTGGTTACGGAATATCAACCGTATGTGCATCGCCTACGCCTTTCGGCCTGAGCTTAGCTCCCGACTAACCTTGGGCGGACGAACCTTCCCCAAGAAACCTTAGATTTTCGGCCATTATGATTCTCACATAATTCTCGCTACTTATTCCGGCATTCTCACTCGTATGCAGTCCACCAGTGTTTCCACTCTGACTTCACCCCGCATACGACGCTCCCCTACCCAGTATTTGATACTGCCTAAGCTTCGGTTGAATACTTAGCCCCGTTAAATTTTCTGCGCAAAATCACTCGACCAGTGAGCTATTACGCACTCTTTGAATGAGTGGCTGCTTCTAAGCCAACATCCTGGTTGTCTTAGCAATTTCACATCATTTTCCACTTAGTATTCATTTGGGACCTTAGCTGTAGATCTGGGCTGTTTCCCTTTTGACTATGCGACTTATCTCACACAGTCTGACTGCCATGAAACAATTATCCGGCATTCGAAGTTTGATAGGGTTCAGTAACCTCGCGGCCCCTAGCCCATTCAGTGCTCTACCTCCGGTAATCTATCATAACGCTAGCCCTAAAGCTATTTCGGGGAGAACCAGCTATATCCGAGTTCGATTGGAATTTCTCCGCTATCCACAAGTCATCCCCGGTCTTTTCAACGAACGTGGGTGCGGCCCTCCATTGCGTCTTACCGCAACTTCAGCCTGCTCATGGATAGGTCACCCGGTTTCGGGTCTAATACATGCAACTTCTCGCCCTATTCAGACTCGCTCTCGCTTCGGCTCCAAAACTCCAGTTTCTTAACCTTGCTGCATACATTAACTCGCCGGACCGTTCTACAAAAAGTACCCGATCACACATTAACATGCTCTCGGTGCTTGTAGGCACAAGGTTTCAGGTTCTCTTTCACTCCCCTCCCGGGGTCCTTTTCACCTTTCCCTCACGGTACTGCTTCTCTATCGGTCACCAGGTAGTATTTAGGCTTGGATGATGGTCCACCCGTATTCCCACAGGGTTCCTCGTGTCCTGTGGTACTCTGGATACTGCTAGCGTGTTTCCGATGTCGCTTACGGGGCTATCACCCTGTTTCGCTGCTCTTCCCAGAGCATTCAGCTATCTTTCACACTACATGTCGCAGTCCTTACCCCGACCAAATTGCTTCGATCGGTTTGGCCTCTTCCGCGTTCGCTCGCCACTACTAGCGGAATCTCTTTTGATGTCTTTTCCTCGCCCTACTTAGATGTTTCAGTTCAGGCGGTTCCCTTCTCATACCTATTTGATTCAGCATGAGATACATGAGCTTCACTCATGTGGGTTTCCCCATTCGGAAATCTCGGGATCAATGCGTATTTGCCGCTCCCCCAAGCTTATCGCAGCTTGTCACGTCCTTCGTCGGCTCCTGGTGCCAAGGCATTCCCCTTGCGCCCTTTACAGCTTGACCAGCTGTAAGACCTGATCCGGTCAGATCAGGAATTATTTTAGTAACTTAAGATTGTGAGTAATCTCGGTTATTTTTTAGCTAATTGTAATAGTGTATCGTCTACACTTTCGCCACAATTGGATCGTTAAAACCTTTTATCTTAAAAATTTGCTTTCGCATTTTCCTAGAATAACAATAATTTTATCTTCCTATTGTTGCTTTGTCGTTTTCTCGCTGTTCAGTTTTCAAGGTGCAG
>CAVAJF010000024.1:0-3618 GCA_963588905.1 Eggerthellaceae bacterium | reverse complement strand
TTTAGCAGCTGAATCAGCTGTTTCATGGAAGAATCCATGGGCAGTTGGGCGGCTGCTTTTTTGCTTTCTGGGGATGTTAGGAAAAACTGTGCTTCCATTTGCTGCGCCAGATGCTTGCGGCTGCTATCCATGATATGGCTATATACATCCGTGACCATGTTTGCTTGCGCATGTCCTGTATCGCCTTGAACTGCCTTGATGTCACCGCCGCTGATTTTGAGTTTCACACTGGTGCTGCTATGGCGCAGACTGTGAAAGACAACCGGCCGAAGATTGTTGGTTTGGATGAGTACCTTCAGTTTTTCGCTGATGTTGTGTTCTTCAAATGGCCGTCCGTTGTCTCGTGCGACGACCAGATTGAAATCTTGATACACAGAGCCGATTTCATTCTTTAATGCCATTTGATGCTCCCATGCCTGCCGCAGCGCGTGAATGACAGTAGGCGGTAGATAAATCGTGCGGATACTGCTTTCGGTCTTAGGTGTCTTGAGAACGAGTGTGGTAGTAGATGGTGACTTTTTCTTCCAGAGAGGGAAGGTAAAGTAGACATCATCTCGTCCCTGTTCCCGTAGCTTTTCCAGACTGAGATTGGTGCAGCGGCGCAATTCTTTTTCTACGCGGAGATAGGCACTGTCGTTTTGCATCAATCCTGGCGTGATGTGTACACAATCCCATGTCAGACCTAAGATTTCTCCGATACGCATGGAACAGCCGAGAGCGAGCAGCATACACAACTTTAAAATCGGATCGGTGCAGACGTCTAAGGCATACCGTGCTTCTGCATCGTCCCAGACAGCACGTTTCTCTCTTTTATACTTGGGCAGTTCCACAGTCATAGCGGGATTCGGACCCTTTAAGTAATCCCAGCGGATGGCTTGATTCAATGCACTGCGGATCGTGCCGTGCACTTTTTCTACAACGCTGGGAGCGATGGTTGTCTGCAAATGTTCTTTGCCCTTGGTACACACAGCAGGCTCTCGCAGAAGCTTTCTATAAAAGCGTTCCAGCCGATGGGTTGTGAGAGATTTGATTGGGATAGCACCAATATACGGGTTGATATAGTGTGTAATTCGGTGCATGGTAGAGGAAAGCGTGCTCTCCGACCAATGATTTAATCCGTACAGATTGACGTATTCGTCTAACAGCTGAGAAACAGTCATGGTTTCCTGAGCCAATGCATGATTGGCATCTGGATCAACAACAGAAGCAGGCGGAAGCAGTTTGTTGTTTTTCTTTTCCAACAAAATCTGAGCAATCCGCAGATTGGCTTCTTCCTCTGTGTCAAAAGATTCATGAATCAGATCCGGATAGTTTGGGCACCGATATGTAATGCGGAATTTATTTCCGTGTTTTGTAGGTTTCATACTGACAAGATGCTCCTTGGATGAGTAATTCATCCGTGCCATACAAGCCTCCTTTGTTTTATCGGAGCATTTTCCTGGTGTGAGGCAAGTATAGCACGGATTGTCTGCTGCAGCAAGTTAAGAATTTAAAAACTCTTCCAGTGTAGCGTGAGGAATACGGATGCTTTTTCCGATACGAATGCTGTGAATCTTTCCAGACTTTACGAGATCGTAAGCAGCATTGCGGCCGATTTTCAAAATGGCTGCCAGCTCCGGCACGGTATAAACTTCATGATTGCTTTCCATTTCTGCGTCCTCCTTTCTTCATAACCAGACAGTTGATTTGGACGCTGGAAATATGAGAGAAAAATTAAAACGGAATTATTCTTGAAAAGGCTATGCAATGCGGTCATATCTATTTTGTTCGCGTAAGAAAAACGAAATAATTAACAATGCGCATTTGTGGATTCAGAACATGCAAATTACATAAGCGAAAAATGAACTTTGTAAAATAGTTTGAAAAACAGATAAAAAGAGAGAAATTATCCCGCACAAGCTGCTGGAAAGTTTCTCTCTTTTTTATAATTTTAAATTTTTATTCGCACATATTTGGAATGAAAGATTGAACAGGAGGATCATAGGATGGCCCTCCTGTTTTTATGTGGATACAGAATAGCTGCATAGAAGCGTGTGGCAAGGCAGGCTGATTGACCCGCTGACAGACATAAAAAATATGTCAGACAGCAAAGAGCAACAGAGGTTCCGATATCCGGTTACGCGGACACAATCGTGTACGAGTAAACGGGGATATCGGAAAAACAAAATTTTCAGATGACTGAAATCGTGCTCCTCAGTTGGGTTGAGCTGTTCAGATCAGATGAAAAATCAGACGATTGGTGCATAACAATCGGAAAACAATAAGAGTGCAGTGCTTCGCTTCAACACAGGTATTCACAATTTCACGATGGAAAAGGACAAAAACTATGGGACATAAAAATAAGCCGAACCGCGGCTCACTGGTAAAACAGGTGCAGGACACTTTGGACGCAAAACTGCAAATTGGAAGAAAAAAGAAACTGGATAAACTTTCCGGTATTTCGCAGAACTACATTTACAGCTGGGAAACCTATCACTCGTACAGGTGATATTTATCAATGGACGCTTCAATATGATAAATTCTTGGGATATATGCGTGGTGTATTGACATATTTGTAAATATGAGTTGCGTCTTATCTATTCGATGGTATCATATACTATCTTGTCATTCTTGTCTTGATCATGTATGATATAAATGTAGAGAGTCCGAAAGGAAAGAAATGACTTTGTCGTGTTGCAAAACAATGTACCGATTAAAGAAATGAATCCAGAGACAGACAGTGTTCGTTTTTATTCCTTAGGAAATCACTATAAGAGTAAAGTGGAACATTACGGAGTCGAGCGTGACATACAAGTAGATGAACCACTGATCTGCTAGATGTGAACCCGATGTGTACATAAAGATACTGGGAGGTTCGCATTGCCGTCGCCCTCCCCGCGAGGGTGTGGATTGAAATGTAGAACTTGGCGGAATTGATGCATCATATTACGGTCGCCCTCCTTGCGAGGGTGTGGATTGAAATGGTAAATTGCAAAATCAGCGGAAGCGCCTGTGCGTCGCCCTCCCCGCGAGGGCGTGGATTGAAATGGCTCGCGTTGGGTCGGAATGAGAACAAATTTGCCGTCGCCCTCCTTGTGAGGGCGTGGATTGATAGAACAATAAAAAAGGAGTGACAACATATGCCTGCGGTTTCACGCGAACTATTAGAACGGGCAGAGACTCTGCTTGAAACTAATCCTGCCATGCAAGAGCAAATGGGAGAAATCGCCAGCGTGCTGCGTCGGTATGATGCTGGATATTTATATGATTCGGCTGAGGCACACCGGCTGAATGCACAGCTTCGCACAGCATATCCAGTTATCACGGAGATTGCTCGGTGTCAGCCCAATACAGATCCGGCTGGTGGATATACTTCCGCATGGGATCGCTGCGGGGAAGAAGATGTGATTGAACAACTGCGGATAGACAAGCTGGGATTATATTATGCGATTTTGTATCAAGCAGGTGTGGTGCAGGCATTGACAGAGTTTATCAAATAAAATAGCAATCACCTTGTTTTTTAGCAGGGTGATTTTTTTTCGGAAGGTTATATGAAAAGGTAAGTTCCGCATCAGGCATATTTCGGGGATGCGGACAGAATCTTGGACCAAAAAGATTATAGGAGGATCACATGTATTC
>CAVAJF010000023.1:0-23656 GCA_963588905.1 Eggerthellaceae bacterium | reverse complement strand
CAGCACATGCAGCAGTCTGTTTCGATATTCCGGCAGTTCCGGGCTGCCTGCCATACAGCCGTAGACTTCACAGAGTCTTTCATCTGCTTCACCGGTATGAATGTTTAACTCTGCTTGATTTAACAACACCATAATTTCACCTCAATTTTTCTTTCCTGTCTCTCTTCTGATATGTTATAATCAATAATAAACTGATGCAAAGGAAGGATTTACTTTGGAAGATTCTCACGTTTTGACGTTACAAGATAAAAAGCCGCCTTTTCAGGACTTATATTTATGTTTTTGCGGCAGGTCAATCTGTCAGCCAGATCACAGCATTGGCCCTGCCGCACATCCGAATTATGTTCTCCACTACATATTAGAGGGAAAAGGTGAATATCGAATTAACAATCAGGTGTACTCCCTGAGTGCCGATCAAGGTTTTTTGATGAGGCCAAATATTATGTCATCGTATAAAGCCGATCACACAACACCTTGGCAATATCTATGGATTGGATTCGATGGGAATTATGCAAAGGAACTGTTGTCACACCTTGGTCTATCTTCCCGTACTCTGACTTTTTCAGCGGACTGTGGCGATACCTTACTGGCAATTATCAATCAGATGTTGGAATGCGATGCAGAGGGCATTGCGTATCACTTATATCTGCAAACACAGTTGTATCACTTTTTCTCCTGCTTATCTCAAGATTTATCTGTAGAATCAAACAAACTGCACAGCGGGCAGCAAAATTACTACATTCGAATGGCAGAAGAATTCGTCCAGAAACACTATGCGCAAAATATTCACGTCCAAGACATTGCTGATTATGTTGGCATATGCCGCAGCCATTTGACGGCACTCTTTCAAAACAACCTTCAAATGTCTCCGAGTGAATATGTAACACATTTTCGCCTAACACGAGCGCATGAACAACTCGCAATTTCTAACTTCCCTATCGGAAAAATCGCTGAGATCTGCGGTTATCAGGATCCGCTCGTGTTCTCTCGTGCGTTCAAAAAAATGACTGGCATGACACCGACACAATATCGACGGATTCGACAGGAAGAGTATCATTTGTCCATTGAAAAGATTCGTAGGAAAAAGTAACTGATTGTAAAAATCAGATTTTTTCTCTAACAAAATTGCTCGACAAAAAAAGCATTACCACAATCAACTTCGATTCGATAATTATCTTTTTGTGTTGTTCTTTCGTCATTTTCTGGTTTTTATTATACGTTATGTGGAATCAACTAGAAAGTATCATCCGTTGCAATTAACAGATTATTTGTAGACTGCATTAAAATCAAGCACCTTTTTTCTGTCTATTTTCACAATGAAATGGCGTACTTTTTTCAATATATGCGAAATGTGCACAAAACATATGCAGCTGATTATATTGAAAGAGTTCCCATGTTCATGATTTTGAGCATGAAAAAACAGACGTGCAATACCACATGTATGGTATGCACGTCTGTTTTTCTGCTTATTTACTTTTTCTGGATTATTTTCGTCTCATCAAACGAAAATTTGTTACATTTTTCGCTTCACTCGAATAATCATCCAAGCGCCAGCACCGATCAATCCACCACTCAGCAGCGTCAGCGGCAGTAAGCCAAGCCCGCCAGCTGTCGGCAGCCATTTGAGCTGATCGTTTGTCACAGTTACCGTACAGGTATTTTCTTCTTGGTTTGGCTGTCCCAACGACCAATCAGAGGTATTGGCGGTATTGCTGTCTGCATAAGAGATTTGACCGTCCTTTACTTGAATGGTAAGGGAATCCGTTCTCTTCTTATATCCGGCAGGTGCTTGTTTCTCCGTAATTTTGTATTCTCCATCTGCCAAATCAGAGATTTTCACCGTTCCATCTTTTCCTACTGTATAGGTTCCATGTAACGTTTCTCCATTCCAGATTTCAAATACTGCACCGGACAGGATCTGATTCTGTGCATTTATCTTTTTCAGCACAAGCTCGATCCGAAAACGGTTTTGAATTTTCGCCGTAGTGCTCTTGGTGCTCTGGACAGTCAACGGAGTGTCAGCATTCTCATACGATACGGTATACTGTCTGCCGCTCTCCAGTGTGCCTGTAGCATGATTTTTGAGCGGATTTCCGTCTTGATCCAGCTCCAGCACGCAGAACTGACCGCCAACCGGAAGCTGTGTAAATACCGGCTTGTCTACTGAAGCGCCATTATTTCGATAAGACAGCACGCCGTCTTTGCTTGTGATTTCCAAGGTTTGCAGCTTCTTTGCCTTGCTGTAATCATAATTGCTGCCCTTGTATTCATACAAAGCAAACGAGCAAGTCAAATCTGAAAGCTTTTCGTTGGAAATCTCCTGTCCATTGCTGTAGAGAAAACGCTTATCCAACGTGATAGAGCCCTTCTGGTTATACATCGTATAGGAATAGGTAGAACCTAAATAATAGACATCGACACCTTGCTCTGCCCAAGTCGTTAGTTCTTCTGGATAGGTTTCTTTGCCCAGTTCGCCAACCTTCTGCGCAATGGCAACATATTTCGGCGTGGAATCCAATACATATCCATCCGGTGCCTTGGTCTCCTTCAAGCAGTAAACCGTGTTATATGCCAGCGTTTCAGTTTTGCCAAAGGTTGCAAATCCGTCTTCACCAGATTCCGCAGTATAAGCTTTTTCTGTCGCATCCGCTTTCCACTGCTTGTTTGTCGTGTCATAAACTGCCTTCTGTACCGTAAAGACAGCATGTGCTAGTGTCTTTGTGGTATTGTCCTTATCCAGCTTCTCTACCTTCAATACCGGACTATTTTTCATTGACGCAGTAGATTCTACATGATACGTAACATTGGCGTTCTCAATCTTTGCAACATCTTTGCTGTGACCGTACCAGTATGCCGCGTTATTAACAGAAATCGGCGTATCCGGCGGCGCATTCAATGTTGCCTTGTAGGTAATCGTATATTTCTGATTGTCCGGAATGGTCAGCGTCATCTTTTCTCCGGTACTTGTTGTCTCAATTTTCGGAGAAAGATTGGTGACCACATTGCCATTTTTATCTGTGATTTGAATGGAACTCGGATCAAATCGCAGCGGACTCTGCATTTCATCTACCAAAGTAATGGTATCAGAATTTTGCAGCAAATCTTCGTTCAATTCGTTGACGGTAATCGTAAATGGCAGTTTGCCGTCAACAATATCTGATTTTGTCTTAGAAATCGTGGTCTGATCGACAGTAGCCACTGCACTGCCTGTAGAGATCGTCTTTCCGGAAGCATTCCGAACGGTCATTGTATTGACAAGATCCTTCGATTTTTTGTCCAAAAGAACTTCTTCATCTGTAACCTTTGCAGCGATCTGGACCTCTAACGAGCGTTTATCTTTATCTCCGCCCTTTTGCAGATTAGAAACCTGCATACGAATCTTTCTTGTTTTCGCATTATAATACGAAATACATGTATAGCTCGTATTGTTGGCGCCGTCCAAAGGTCCTGTCAACGTCAATTTCTTCCAATCAGCATTGTTTTCCAGCTCTGGAATTTCTTCTGTTCTTGGTGCACTTGCAGTGTTGCGAATGCCCGGATCAATCCAGAAATAGCGAACATACGTCAAATCAACGCCTTCCGGCAACTGATCTTCTACTTGAACAGTTCCTTCTGTGCCGCCAATATAGTTGAGCTTGATACGCCAATCAATATATGTGCCGCCTTCTTTTATCTGATTTTTTAAGAGCTTGTTTGGATTATTGCCATTGATGGCCTTTTTCGTTGTCCAACCATTCGTTCCATTGAACTCATAAATGCCGCCAGTTTCCTTAAAATCATTGCCAGAGCCTGCCACCATCATGCTGGTATCTCCCTGTGAAACGAAATCAGAGGAGGAACTATCCTTCATAAACAGCTCATTCCAATACGTGCGCGCATCTCTGGAACTGCTGAATTTGGAAGAAGGTGCTGTCCAGAGAACGATGTACATACTTTCGCCCTCTTTCAAGGTAACAGTCTTTTTCAGCGTAAAATCTGCATAGTCGTTCGTTGCATCCCAGCTATAATCAGCATCTGCTGGAACATTTCCTTTGTTTCGTTCATTGCCGGACAATTTGCGCATGTTAGAATCGCTTGTCACGTCGCTGATACTGCCGTAATATTCCGTAAAGCTTTTGCCATTCGGAACCTTTCCGACAAATACGCCGCCGTTTACCATCGTTTCTCCGCGCATCAAATGTTTGGCACCCTTCGAACTCGGCTTATCCCGAAAAACAGTATCTTTCGGAATTTCATTACCACTGACTTGAATGACCCAATACAGTCTGCCAAATTGAGAGTCGCTTGTTGTTGTATCATTTGTATCATAGTACCAACCGGATTTGGATGCTTCAAAGTTCTTGCCGCCCTCGATGATGGTAGACGTGGAAACCTGAACGCCCGCAATCGTTACCGTTTCACCACCGGGTCCGATACCGGTGCCGCTCAAACCAAAGGAATTACCAGAGGTTACCTGCGTGACATCGGAAACTCCCTGCGGTGTTGCATAGTATGTCAACAGATATGCGCCCTTTTCTTTCTGATCCAAATCCTTTGGAGACAGTTGAAAGCTGCTCAAACCGTCAATATTGACCCATTTTACATGATCTGCGGTCTTTTGCTGCAACTGGTTTGCGGCTTCCGTATCTGTAGACGGCTGCGTAGACAAACCTTCTTTGTAATAAGCAACCTTTAGATAACCGGTATACTTTAGATAGTTATTCTTTAATGCATCGTTGAAAATTGCAGAAGAAAGATCCCAGCTGCCGTCCTCATTGACAACAACCTGATATTCATAACTGCCCTTCGGCACAGAGAAGTTGTGTGCAGCGGAAGAATCTTCCTTTAACTGCGCAGTATAAATTGTTTCATTGTCTGGGACACTAATATTCTTTACATACGTTGTTGCGTTGCTCTGGAGCTTTCTATCCCAGACCTTCTTTCCCAGAGATTTTTCCTGACTAGAGCTTGCAAATCTGCTGTTGCCACCACTCGCTGTATCATCGGAATATACACCGGCGGTATTTTTGATCTTGATCTCATTATTGGAATGGGTAAAGATATCCGGTTTCACATGGATCTGATACGTAAGTACACGCTCGCCGCCCGGCTCTACATCTCCAACATATACATCAATCTTTCGTATATTGCCGGTATTGGTAATGTCCGGGTTGCTCCGTCCGGAATGTTGATTCGCCGGGAAATCCATCTTTTTGCTCTCATCGACAGTATTTCCCTTATACAGTTTGAAGCTGTCTGCAGCATATGTAATATACGGGTACAACGAAGAATCTGTTGCGTTCAGATTATCATGAATCTTTAGATTTTTCAGTGCATAGGTGTTGTTTTCGTTTGCTTTTACATAAATCTGATAGGTCAGCGTGCCGCTGCCATTTCCGTCTGCCTGATAAGAGCCAAGTGTTTTCTTGATCTGTGCACCTGCCTGCGGCGTAAAGGTGGACGATGCCGTACCATGCGGATATGTCTTGGCATAGGCACTTGCTTGGTTTACGATATTGCCGCGGCTCTGAATGCCGATATAATTAGACTTCAGTTTGACGTGATAGGTCAGGGTGCGCGTCTCATTTGCATCCATTCCGCCGATATTCCAAACCATGACGCCCGGATTTTGTACATTTGCTCCCGCCGGCTGCGGAATTGGATTCTGATCTGTCACAGAAGCTCCCAAATATACGGTGCTATGCTTATTATTCACGTCCGTTTCATACGGTGCATGAGTATCCGTGTCACTGGTTGCCACTTGCGTCTCCGTACCGGTAACGCCGACATAAGAATCCACATATGACTGATTGGTTGTAAACGTATCGACAATCTTTACTTCCGGCATCGCATCATTGCCAGTCGATGCTGTCAGCGTATAAACCAAATACGGTACGCCGCCTTCTTCTACATAAGTTGGTGTGCTCTTAGCAATCTCCAGATTGCCCAGTCGCGCACTGCTGTCCGATTCAAAGTTCAGTTTAATGGATGTATTGCCGATTTTTACTTCCTGCGTCGGATTTTTCTTAATTTCTTCCTGATTGGCAGAAGTATAGAACGTAAAGTTACCACTGACCTGTTTATGCTCGCCCTCGTCTTTCTTTACAAAGTCCTCTGTAAAGGTCAGGCGAATCTGCTTGGCATCCTGATCGACGGTAATATCACCAATTTTATTGCCGTCAGAATCGTAAATGGTATTCAAGGCTACTGCCGAATTTTGAAACAGATCTGGAATTTTATAGATCAGGGTTCTGTCATGATTCATTAATTCATCGGCGTCTACGTTATCATAGTATACAATCGCCTTTAATCTGGCATCTGCCGGAATATTGGTCGTGTTGTTATCAATGGTTGTCCAATCTTCACCCGTCTGATATGCCATAGATGCCGAGACAATGTGTGATTCAATTTCCATGCCATTGCTGGCTGCTGGCTGCGCAGCTCGAGCAAACATATGCAAACATAGCACTGCGCAGAAGATGGTGAATAAAACCGTCCAATTTTTTTTATTCTTCAATTTCATTTCCACCTTTCTCTAGATTATTCTTCCAGTGTACAACGAACAGCAACGCGCAGATTTCCCCGATAGGTGCATGTAAACAGCGTCAAATCCCAATCTTCGGAAACCATGCGTTCTCCGTCCGTCGGCTGTAATCGTTCTACCTTTTGTACGATATAGGTATATTCTTTACCTGTTACATCGGTAAATCCAATGCGACAGCCTTTCTTTAAGGTATATAGCTTTGCAAAGTGGCGCACATAGTTATGTGCTGCGATAACCAGCTTGCCATCCTCCAAAGAGCCGGAATATCGACAGGGGGCAATTTTCAGCTTACTGAAATCCCATTCGCTCAAGACCGGTAATGTCAGATTCAAATCCGAAATAGACAAATAGCCCAGATATTCCTCTCCATTAACAGAAACTGTCTCTGATTCGCTGGAGGAATCAGAATCCGTTTCTATGGCTTGCTGTACGCCGGTCAATGCGGCAGCTGTCGCTTGGTCAACCTGTTGTTCTTCCCGCACATTGTGTGCGAGAAATACCAAAGCTGCCAAAATACACAGGCATCCAAGTCGTATCAGCCAAGATCCAATTGTATGTCTCATATCCGTCACATTCCTATGTTTATTGATTCTTCTTGTTTTTCTTGACATTCCAGCCGAGTATCATCAGCACCAGACCAGTTCCCGCCAGTACAGGGATTGGCCATTGCAGGATGCCTGTATACGGCAAGTCCTTCTTTGTGGTCGATGATGTATCAGAACCACTGGGGCGTTTGCCTGCTGTGTCCGGTTTATTTGGATTTGTCTTATCATCTGTCTTGTTACCCGGCTTGTCGGATGGATGATCTGAATTGTTATCTCCGTTATTATTGTCTCCGTCATCTCTTTTGTGGTCATCGCTAGGTTCGCTCTTCGGATTTGCTGTCACCTCGTATGTCCACGCTGTTCCATCGCTCGTTTGCTCCGGGATGGAGACCAAGAACGGGGCACTGTGATATTGTGTTCCAGACACTTTGGTATTGGAACCAATCACCAGATATAAACCGGTATCCAGCTGCGAAAATACAGCCGTTCCGTTTTTATTGGTAGACTTTTGCGCATCGGCGGACAGATTGTTCGTCTGTACCCATTGTGCCAGTTGTTGTGCCTGCGTGCGCCAATCTATGGCATCACTCTCTTCGAGCTGATTGACTGAAACGCCGCTCTCTTCGTACTGCGGCAACAGCGTAAAGATGCCATACGACGAAATATCTGCCACACGATACACAGCAAACGGCATATCCGGTAACGCTTGACCGCTGTAATTGCTCTGAACCGTCAAAGATCCTGTTTGTGTATTATCTATGGTCTCGATGGCTGCCGCCGGACAAATCAGAAGAATTGCCGTCAGCAGGCCGAGAAGATATTTCTTCCATGACTTCCCAATTGTCGGAATTCTTTTCAATACATTCACGCTCCTGTTTCATTTTGTGCAGTTGTTTTTTGCGGCGTTTCCGCCAGAGCAAAATAAACCACAATAAAAATAGAAGAATTACTGCAAGCAACGCATAGATTTTCCAGCCGAAGCTCGTCAAAATCTGCTGGATCGGTGTAACTGCATCCGCTTGCTTGGGTACTGTTGTGCGATGTCCGCGCACAAGCAGTCGTTGGGTATTGACGCCATACGGCGTGCAGGTAAGCAACGTAACATAATCGCCGTCTGCCGGTGCTTGCAGGGCTTCCGCCTCACTCGGATCGACGGTTTGAATCTGATCGACTTCATACGCGAGCGTTTCATTCAGCACATGCAGATAGAACAAATCGCCCATCTTTACCTTATCCAAATTGGTGAGCAGCAGTGCCGATGGCAAACCGCGATGGCCGGACAAGACACAATGTGTTCCCTTACCGCCGACCGGCAACGAGGTGCCGACCAGATGTCCCAGACCATTTTGCAGAACCTTTTCTGAGGTGCCGTGATAGATCGGCAGGCGAACATTGATTTTAGGGATTTCGACATAGCCCATGATGCCATCGCCGTTGACATTGAGCAACGACCAATAGGGATCATCCGCGGGCAAATCCAACCCCGAAAAGGAATCATATGCTTTTTGATTGAGGGTCGCGTTATATTCCTGCGCGGCTTTGAGCCAAGCGGAATAGTCTTCCTCTGTCATCTGCTGAACGGTGTCTTGATAGTCATCCATCAAGCTGTTCTGGCGGTGCTGGTTCCAAATATCACTGAACACCGGATAGAACAGCGCGACAACACCCGCGCCGAAGATGAGAATCGCAAACACCATGCGAAGGATTTTCCGTTTTTTCACGTTTGCGGCTCCTTTTGTCATTGATGCTGGATATGGACGGCCTTCCAGCCAAGCTGGGAAACTCTCCATATCATCGAATCACCGTGAAAGAAAATCCTTCACGGTGATTCGATGATATGTATAGACTTTTTAGTCAGACGAACTTAGTTTTCCTTCTTGCGGAAGAAGATCAAGTATGCGCCTGCTGCCATCAGAGCAACGCCGCCGATGGAAAGAAGCATCGTGCCTGCGCCGCCGGTTGTCGGCAGGTTCGGGGTGGAGAAGTTCTTAACCATTGCCTGATAGATATAGGTATCACTATCAATGCCTGTACCAAAATACAAGTTCTCATCAGCAGGATCTACATTTTTAAAGGACGAAGATGCTGCATCAATCTTGCCCGAATGGGTTCCGTCTGTGTTCAGATTCGAGACGATTTCCAATTTGAACGCGCCCTTCGGTGCATAATAACCGGACGGAGTGGTAGTCTCCTTCACGTAATATGTATTGGCATCCAGACCGCGGAGCGTAAAGTCTGCCGGAATCTCTTTAATAGCTCCCTCTTCGTCACCTACTGCCGGACGATAATATGTGCTGCCGCTTTCCTTTTCCTTTACCTTGATGAACTTCAGTGCTTTCGTGCATGCTTCATCAGAATACAGCGTGAACTTTGCACCCTCCAAAGCAGTCTGCGTATTTCCCTTCTTTTTATACAATTTGAATGCGTAGTTATATACCGTAGTTTCAGAAGGATTGGTTTTATGAGATGCATTCGGATTGTTGTTTACATAATAATCCAGATACGCACTGTTTACGCCGGAATGGTTGCCATTGATTGCAGCTTCCGGCTTTACAATAGCTTCATAGTACAGGTAAACAGATCTTGCTTTCGATGTATCGTTCTTGGTAATCTTATCGTAATTAAGAGTGAAGGATAGCTTCTGCTGACCTTCAGTATATGTTCCAGGCTGCACTGCAACAGCATCTTCAATCTTTGTGCCCATATTATCTGGATTATTCAAATTCGGTTCATCTTCATAAACCACGGCACTGTTAGTCTTATACTCCATGTTGGTCAGCGTATCCTTTACATCCAGATGTACAGTTACCTGGTTGTTGTACGCCGGAATATCGACACGAACATAGAAACGAACCGTATCACCGACACCGGCTGCCGCGGTCGGTTTCCAAGTCTTATTGCCATCACCCTGTGTAGCATTGGTTTTCTTATCAATAGTAATGCCATCTGTCGATTTTGCAGTAATCTGATAAGAACCGTCCTGACTTGCCTTCAATGCCGTACCACTATTGCCAGCATAAACAGAGGTATTGGTACCGTCAATCTTTACAAATGCAGTCAGCGGCATGTAAATCTTATTGCTGCCAGCAAATGTTGTTGTAGTAAACAGATAATAACCCGGCTTCAAGTTAAACGTTACAGACTTCGAGGAATCTGCTTGTTTGCTACCGTCTTTGCCACCGTCGTTGCTACCGTCGTTGCTACCGTCGTTATATGGCTCCGAAAAGCTGTACTCTTTGCCTGTCGCATATTCTTCCATCAGTGCTGTAATCTGGGCATTGCTTAAGCTTTTCAGATATTCTACCGCACTTTGATCCTGACCCTTCTTAGCATTAAAAAAGGCTTCAAAATTTGGATCCATCTGGTAATTGTTCTTATCAGCTGTGTAGGTGACCAGCTGATAAGCTGTAACAGTATCACCATCCGAAATATCGGTGATGACAAGTTTGGTGTCTGCGATTTGGTCTTGAGAGTTTGCATCGTTGGGTTCATCTGCCAAAGCACAGACGGTCGTGCTCAGCATCATGAACGCAGCGAGAAGCACAGCTCCCAGCCGTTTGAAGGTTTTCTTCATGTTTTTCAAGTCCTTTCAAAAAAAATTTTTATAAAATTTAATGGGAACTTTTTTTGCATGAAAGCGCCCATTAAATTTACAGATTGATGTTACTTTTGTTACATTACCCCCCCCGGTTTACTAGGAATTTGTTAACAATAATATATCACAAACAGGAATGAGTATCACATTCTGTTTGCCGTATACTATTTCGATTTTCCGTAAATTTTACAATTTCAACCACTCCTTAACAAGATATGACTACTTTTGCACAAGAACATACAAAAAAACAGAGCCGAAGCTCTGTTTGGGGAGTTTGGAGGTGTCTGTTACCTCTGGCGAATCAGGGTAACTCTTATACAGACTTGTTCGCGTGCTACTCCTTCCGTCACGACTTACGCCGTGCCACCTTCCTCAAAGAGGAAGGCTTTTGTTCTCGCGCAGAGCCACTTGCCTCTCCCTCTGGGAGAGGTGTCACGCAGTGACGGAGAGGGCTTTGCAGGGAAACAAATCTGTATCAGATTTACTCTGATGCGTCTCTTGCCAATCTTACCAAACTCCCTCAGTCATTTGCAAGGCAAATGACAGCTCCCTCAAAGAGGGAGCCTGCCCGCTCAGGTCTTTTCTCATGCAAACTTGTTGCCCTGCAAAAGCCCTCTCTGTCTGCTTGCGCAGACATCTCCCCCAAAGGGGGAGACAAGAAAAATTGGTGCGTGAGAGCAAAAAAACACGCAGAGACAAAGCGCTCTGCGTGAAATTTATCCTTTCTTCCGTCTTAGCCACCAGCCGAGGAGCATACAACCGACGCCGATACCTGCAAGCGTGGGAATTGGCCACTGGAGAACGCCGGTGTTCGGCAGGTTTTTATTCGGCTTGCTACCCGGCTGGTTGGAAGAAGAATCAGTCGGTGTATGTTGTTTATTTGGATTATTGTTCGGATTATCGGGCGTGCCGGGTTTATTTGAATTATTGTTCGGGTTGTCGGGCGTGCCGGGATTATTCGGGTTATCAGAGGTAGATGACCCGACGGTATTTTTCGGTTCGATTGTCACGGCGTAATCCCAACTGCCGGTTTCTGGATTTTCTTCCGGAATCGGAACCAACGACGGCGAGCAGGTATACACGCGGTCTTTAATCTGTGTTTTTTCTCCGATGACCAGATACAGACCGGTTTTCAGACCGGAAATCGATGCGATGCCCTTCTGATCTGTCGATTGGCGGGCATCCGGCGGGAGCTTTTGTGTCTGCACCCAAGCGGTGAGTTTTTCCGCAGCAACGCGGCCGTCCTTTGCCGTTGTCAGGTTGTTGACGTCAGCGCCGCTGCTTTCATATGCGGGAAGCAGCGTAAACCAGCCGTTCTCGGAGATCTCTGCGACACGATATACCGAAAATGATGTGCCGAAAATCGCTTGTTCGCCATAGAAATTCTCAATCGTGAGGCTTCCGGTCTTTTCGGTCTCGATGGGTTCGCTTGCGAGAGCGGGAACTGTCAGCAGCAGCGCGGTCATCAGACCGAGCAGTAACTTCTTCGACAACCTCCCAATTTTCAGGATGTTTCTCACCGGATTCCCTCCTTTCCCGCAATGCCTTTTGTTTCTTTTTCTTTTTGCGTCTGCGCCATAGCAGAATAAGTATCAACAGCAGCACCAGTGCCGCAATACCGATCAACAGTTTGATTTTCCAGTCTAATTGCTGCAATTTTTCCTGTGTCGTCGGCAGTTCGGTATTTTCCGGCAAAGCCACGCGATGCCCGCGCACGAGCAGCCGATGGGTATTGACGCCATACGGCGTACACGTCACGAGCGTACAATAATCCTTGCCCGGGACAATGTTTAACTCCTGCACTTCACGCGGTAAAACTGTCGAAATATCATCTACTTCATAGGCGATTTTGCGATCTAACACCGTGATAATAAAGACATCGCCTTTGACCAGCTGGTCAATATCAGTAAATAATCGTGCGTCCGGCATCCCGCGATGACCAGACAGCACACTAAAGGTATTTTCGCCGCCGACCGGCAAGCTGCTGCCGCTGACATGACCGACACCGACCTGCAACACATTGGCATCCATGCCATGATAAATTGGCAGCTCTACATCTAATTTCTGAATCGTGATATAGCCCATGATACCTGTACCGGTAATATCCAAGACGGAATCATAGTCGTCCAAATTGGTGCCGATGCCGGCATTGCGCGCAAATAAGCGCCGGTTGTAATCCTCCGCGGCGGCGAGCATCGCTTCGCGCTCCGCCTTGCTCGTGTCCTCGACTGCCTCTTGATAGGATGCAACCGCCCGTGACATGTGCATGGAATTCCACCAGCTGCTAACTGCCGGATACAGCATCACGGAGAGACCCACGAGGAAAATGACAATCAAAATAAGAGTTGAAAGAGAACCTTTCTTTTTCTTCTTTTGCTTTTGTTTCTGCTTCATGAATCGCTCCCTGATGTTGGTTGAGATTTCGCTCTAAAGCCTTCCTCCCTGAGGAAGGTGGCACGGCGTAAGCCGTGACGGAAGGAGCAGCACGTGAACAAATTCGTATCAGAGTACCTCTGATTCGTCAGTGTTAGCTGGTTACTCCCTCAGTCTTGCCGCAAAAGCGGCAATCCAGCTCCCTCAAAGAGGGAGCCAGACTGCTTAGATTTTCTTTCATACAGACTTGCCGCTCTGCGAAGCCCTCTCCGTCACTGCGTGACACCTCTCCCAAAGGGAGAGGCAAGTTGGGTCTCTGCGTAAGAGCAAAAAAGTCCGTATCAGCGTTATCTTTTCCCCGGAGGAGGAGATTAAGGGGAAAGTCTACCCCCCCCGAGGAAATTTTGCATTATGACATATTTTTGGTCGTTATGTCCGCGAGATTACTCTGCGCTGGAACGACGCTTCTTGATTACCAGTACAATTGCTGCACCAGCCATCAGCAGACCGCCAATAGTGTAGAACAGCTTCGTACCCATGCCGCCAGTGGACGGAAGGTTGGAACCCTGCTTGTTAACTACCTTTACCGTTGCAAGAATACCATCCGTTTTGTTATCAATATTTCCCTTTGCAGCACCAGTTAATGTAGCACTTACGGAGCCGTTTACCACTTCATTTGTCTTACCAGCAGTAATCTTAATCTCTACCGGCTCAGTCAGCTTGTTATAACCTGCCGGAGCCTCTGTCTCGTACAGATAGTATGTACCTTCGTTCAAGCCCTTAATGTTCAGCTTACCTTCACTGGATACTTCCATTGTATAAGTAGAACCACCTACAACATAATTATAAGTATCATCAGTTGCAGTCGATTCAGTATACGCTGTTACAGGAATCAATTTATCATTATAGGTACCATCATTAACTTTAGAGGAGTCAAAGTTATCAATTTTCTCCTTAGCCAGAACGAACTTTGCACCAGGCAGTGCAGTCTCTTCGTCGTCCTGAGTCTTCAAGATGTTCAGCTGGAAAGTGTAAACCTTTACTTCATCTTCTGGCGTATTGCCCTTGCTATCTTCCTTGTTCGGGTTATTAGAGTATTCCAATTTAACTTTGTTGTTGTTTTTGTCAGTAGAACCAACTTCTGCGGTGTTCTGTACAGTTGCCTCGTAAGTAACAATGATCTGGTAGTGGGCACCCAGAGTAATATCCTTACCTGTAGAATCCTTCAAAGCCTTTACATTAGAAAAAGCGATGTCTAGCGTATGACCATCTTCAGGTGAGGTATTTACAGTATAATTAGCCGTTGTAGTTGTTCCTTGTTTTTCTGGAATTACAACAGCATCTCCCTCCGGCTTCCAAGTTCCCTTATTTTCATCAGATGCATCCTTAACGTATGTGTACTTCTGATATTTAACCGTAACAGAATTCTCCGTGTACTTCAATGTATTAGCCATGGTATCGTGGAAGGTCAATGCATATTTTGTATAATCAGCATAATTATCCGGCAGAGTACCAGTCAGAGTAAACTTTACAGTATCGCCATAGCTAGCGGTAGTAGCATCCTTGCCAGTCTGCTCATTGGCAGTCTCATTCTGAACTTCCTTCTTAACAGTTGGAACGCCGACTTTCGGCTCAACATTTACATCGCCGACAACTTCCAAAATATAGCTAGAGAATGTGTTGGTGCTATTGCCTTCTGTTGCATTAGCAATCTTTGTGTTCTTTACAAGATAGTAGCCAGCCTTCTGAACTGTAATGTCATAATGTGCTCCATCTGCATAGTGATTATCTCCAGTTGCAGCTCTCTGGCTATCTGTTTTTGTTGTCGTTGTATATTTGCCAACAACTTTTGCGAATGCCTGTGTCGTAGCATTATCCTTATCTGTAATTTTGCTAAGCACACCAACAACATCAGCTACAGTCTTGCATGTGGAAAATGGCTGAGAGTTATCGCTCAATGTGATAGCCTGAATAGCTCCCATTAAATCTTTGCCTGCAATAGTCTTGTCTTCATCACTTGTCTCTTTAGTGGTTTCGGAATCAACACCTGAACCCCAAGCAATATTAGACAGAATCTTGTTATTCTTCTCATCAAGAGCCAGATCGCCGCTGAAAATCTGATATGCTTCATACTTATAATCAGCAGAAGCGTTCTTAATCGTAATGGTAAACGGTCCAGTTTTCGCAGTATTCGCCGCGAACGCCCCAGTGCACAGCACGGAGACCGCCATGACCATTGCCAGGAACATAGCTCCCAGCCGTTTGAATGTTTTCTTCATACACTTACGTCCTTTCTCAAATAAGCATAAAATGAAGGATTAATAAAAATATGTATATAGTCGCTTCCCCTTCAAGCGGTATATAGTGAAATTGTGGACGAAAGAGCGGGAAAATTACCCGTTCTTCCGTCTCTTGCGCAGCCAGAGCGCGAGCGCAGACGCGCCGCACATCAGCGCCGAGCCGAATAGGATCGGCAGGAGAATGCCGGAACCACCGGTGGAGGGTAAGAATGACGGAGGCTTGTTGACAACCCGCAAGACATATGTCGCTGTGCCCTCTCGCTGAACCAACTGCCAAGCATCCTTGTTGGTATTGGATACCGTGGTGTCCGTTTCGTACATAACTCTGCCGCCTTGGATGGTGACATCAATCGGACACGCCAGCTGGTAATCTGGATGACCGGTTGGACGTTCCGTTTCCTCAATCCGGTACGTTCCCTCTGGGAGCTTACCATCGGCATCTTTGATTTGTACAATGCCGGTGTTGTCATTCGGTACTGTATAGGTGCCAGATCCAAAATCCTCGTAATTCCCTGTGTCAGTATTGTATTTTGTCACTTTGAATTTAGCGCCAGGCAGAACAGTTCCATCTTCGCCGATTTTCTTGATTTGCAGAGCAATGGCAGATTGGTTTTGTATCTGATAGTATGTATTGCCCTGCGCGTCAGTGGTAGTCTTTGAGGGTTCCTTACCGTTTAGATCGGTGATGGTAAAGCTGTTTTCGCCATCATTTCCAATCGTGACGGCAATCTTGTATACCGTATTGGACAGCTTCACGCCGTCCGGTGTGGAAATCTCCTTGAGATAGATGGTATGCGTTTCGCCGACAGTACCATGCGCCTTAAATCGCACGTAACCGTTGTTGTCCGATTCCGCTTTACTAGCCAGCTTCTTACAATCTTGGTCTGTATAGACACCAAATACTACACCCGGCAATGCGTTTCCGATGGAATCTGTCTTTTTAAAGACAATATCGGACTGTGCTTCGCTGTTTCTTACAACGAGCAGCGCGTGCTTGGCGTAAACTGTCGAACCATTATCGTCTTTCCAGCTCGCATCTTCCTTGGCATCCTTCCAGTTTTCCGATGCTTCCGGATTTTTGGTATTTGTAAGCTTCTCCACATATTTTGTGGGATCATACTCAACCAGATAATCTCGGTAACCGTTAGAACCGTTGGCCAGATTGTAGTCTGTATCGCCGATTTTCTCCTCTCGCAGGGAATATTCCGCAATCGCATCGTCTACATACAGTGGTAAGTCATACCACGTATAGACCCAATTGTTATTGGCGTTCAACTCCTGCGTGTACTTGTCGCCTGACATCTTCACGCCATTGCGATAAAGAGAAACCGTAACAGGTTTGATCTTGTCTTTGTCTGTGTTCTCCTCCCAAACCTTTTTCGCTGTGACCGTTACCAGCATCTTTGAGGTATTTTTGACGGTCAGCAACGCTTGGTTGTCGGAAACAATGACCCAATCGGAAGTCGCGGTTTTTTCACTGCCCAAACTTTCGAGACCATCTAAATTAGCGTCCAAATCCTTTTGACTGATCTTGCCGTGTTCATCCACATAAAATGTAATACTGCTCGGGCCGTCATAGCCAAACGGCGGACTTTCCGTCAATGTGTACTTGCCTTGCTCCAGTCCAAGGTACAGCATACCGTTTACATTGGTGGTAATCACACCGTTTTCAATTTTATTGTACAATTTTTCGTCGTCGGTATGCAAATCGTGCTTATACTGACTAGTGCCCTTCTTTTGATACAACGTTACCGGTCTTCCATCCTTTTCCAATGTAAAGTGGACATTGTTGAGCGGAGAACCGGTGGTAGCGTCAATCTTGGCAAGCGAGATAGAACCATACGGCACATACGTATTCTTAAACGCCACCATCTGGTAGGATTCTGTCGGTGCGTCCGATGCATACGCAGCAGCTTTCAGCGTGATTTTTTTGCTGCGGCTTGTATAGCTTAACCAGCCGCCAGTATCCTTGGTTGTGCCATCGCTTTCAGTCGGAGAGTTTCGTATCATATATTGATACGTGCCACTCCATTGATGCTCCTCTTCATTGACTTGATAATTCTGCTCTTGCAGCGTGTACTCTCGACCCTGACGACCGCTTAAAATCCACGTATAGGTGTTTGTCGTCTCATCGTATGAGTCATAGCCTCGTATTGTCGAATCATCGTCTGTATTCTCTTTTGGCTCGAGCGCAAGCATGTAGTCTACAACATTATCGCCGTCATCTCTCGGCATTGTGTTGTCCTTGGAGTCAGGATTTTTGTCGGAATCAGTCGATTCATGCGTAACAGAAATAGCATATGCTGTGCCGTCCTTCTTATCCTTGGTGCCTTTGACATACTCAATTGCCTTTTCGTCTCCGTCAAAGGTCTTGGTAACAACGACATGACCTTCCTTTGCAACCAATACGCCGTCAATGTGCCAAGAATCCGCTCTGTGGTACTTGAGCACGTACCAACGAACCTCATAATTGGTGGTATTCAAGTCGGACGCAGGAATTGTTTCGCCATCCAGCGTTACTTTTGCCACACCAGCTTTTACACGCCGTCGCAGCGTAGATAGAATCTCTTCATCAGATGGGAAGGATTCCAGCGTGATCTGTGCACCATCGCTATACGAAATCTCTGTATTCACAGACTCACGCAGCGTTTTGTCTGTCTGATACGCTGTCGATTCGTTGTTCGGCGGTGCAATTACCTGAAATTCCTTTTCCCAATCGCTGGAAATTGGATCTGTTCCTTTGATTCGTGTGGAATAAATGGTTGTCGTGAAGTTCTCTTTCGCCTGACCTTGGAAGCCATTGGAAATGTTATCTTTTACTTCGCAGCTGGTAGACAGATAGAAGTTTACCGTAGTCGGACGACCCTTTGCATCATATGCTTCCCAAACAGATTTCAATTTCAGTGTATTAGAATCTGCATAATTTGTCAAATCAATCTTTTCGCCCGGTTTAATGTCTACGGCACTATTATCTAACGGTACCTGAGCTGCCTGTGTAGAGATAGAAGTATCACCTGTGACAATCTTCCATCCCTTGAACGTGTAGTAAAACTCACGCGGCTCGATTCGACCCTTCATCATGTTAGACACTTCGACCTGTACATAGTCGCGATCCGGCTTGAGTGTAGCATATTCTTTAGATCTCGTTGCCGGATAATCCCAATATGATGTCGCGCCTTGAATCGTTCCATCTTCAAGAACGGTCTGCGCTACATCAGTCGCAAAATCCGAGCCTAATTGCTGTTTGTCGGAAGCTGCAAAACCAACATCATACTGGATCGTTATCTGCTGACTCGTGTTCTGTACGATAAACTCAATCGGCTGGGTGATGTTCGTAATCGTATATGTAATCTTGCCATCCGACGTAGTATTTGCGATACCAGTGATTTTTTCACGAGTCTTTGCATTGACCGGAACCCAGCTCAGACCATCAGAAAGCGTTGGCAGCGTGATTGTTGCCTCTGTTTCCCGATCCCAGCGTTCTGCCTTCGGCAGAGCAGCTTTTTGCTCTTCTGTTAGCAGATTATTCGGATCTGCCGCAGAAACCGTGTACTGCACGCTGTTTGCTTTCAATAAACCGACATCATCCTTTCGCCATGTTGACTCTGTACCATATCCGTTTGGCACATAATAAATGGATATACCGGTTTCTTTTAACGCAACCTTAACCGTGCGAATATACTGTTTTTCTGGCAGAATATCCGCATAGATCAGTCTTTGGTTTGCCTGTAAAGACTCACTGGCATCCGGTATAATCGTGTTATTGGCGAATGGATTTTTGTCAGCCGGCAGTGTTCCGGTAAATCCGTACTTGCCGAAAATATTCTTTAACTGCCGAGCGGTGATATAGTATCTGTCCGTATTATCAGTGCTATTACCTGTATGCTGCTTATCACTGATGCTATACGTGCCGCCAGTCAGTTCGCCGTCTACTTCTGTCCACTCCGAACCGATTGGAACCCACTCATCATCAATCGCAACATAGGCATTGAGTGCTACTGAATTGTCGGACACAGAATCCTTGTTTACATCAGCAGTTGTAAAAACAAGCGGTTGATCTATCGTCGGAATAGTAAATGTAACTGTATTACCATTTACCTTCTGCGATATATCAGTCATATCAATCGGATTGCCCTGCTTGTCCGTAACATGCCATGTTACTCCTTCTTGATATGGAACGGTGACCTTTACATTCTTCGTTCCACTTAGATGTTGTTCTGTAGCCGGCAGTTTTGTGCCTTCATTCAGCTTGTTGTTCGGATCTTTGAATTGAATCGAATAAAAACTGTTGGCGTTGATGAAGTCATAATTCACTGCATGATTCTTCGTGCTGTCAAGGCTAGAACCGATAAAAATCGCATTATTAATCTGCTTCTTGTTATTTGTTACCACCATATGCTCCTTCGTCGTGTTTGGAACATAATACAGGTCAAGATCAGTAAATTTAGAACTCTTCTGAGATAATGCGATTTTATAGCCTTTTCCATCGTTAGAATCGCTTGGTGTCGTATCATCCCACAATACCTCTGGATTATTCCATTCAGGATCATTGCTTTGTTGTTCATGCACTGCATTGGGGAACCATAAATTTTGGGGATCGTCATTACCTTGGCTAGCATTCGGATGATACTTACTCAAATCAAATCCATATGTATGGTAAATCAAGCTCAACGTTTTTGCAGTGACATAATATCGTGCACCGTTTGCCCAGTCGGATGCCGTCTGATTTTTCAGATAAATCGTTGTCACATCATACGGTTCGTCATCGACAAAGATACGACCATGCACAGTAACGGCATAATCCTCCAGTGCTGTATTGAACTTCAACGACTGATTGGCATTCGTAATCTCGAACGTGGTGCCAGACAGTGCAATCTGTGCGTCATCCACAGACGCTGTACAGAACCAGTTTTTTGCCTCTTTTGGCAGCTCAATGGTTTCATTAGAATCCTTGAGGATATACTGCGTATCCGGCACGGTAATGCCTGTCTTGCCATCGTCCGCGAAGGAAATCGAATAAAATGTATTATCCGCTTCCAAACTGCTTGCATCTGGCTTTTCGGTTACATTATTTGGCACGTAGTACAACTTTACTACCTTCGTTTTGGTGTCGGTTGTAGTAGAAGTCGTCACCTGCCAAGTATCACCAGACAGTGCTGCTTTTGTCGCAACCAACTTACTTGAATCGCTCGCATCTGGGTTCAAAAAATGCTGACCTAGTTTCTTTGCATCGTCCAATTGATAATCAGAAGCCTTGAAGCCACAAGAGCCAAACAAGGTATTCAGTTGAGCAGAAGTTACGTAGAAGTTTTTGCCGTCACTTTGATCTGTCGAAATCGCCATAGAAGACAGATTCTTCCACTTTCCATCCAGAGAGATATAACCTTGCACAGCTACTTCGTCATCCGCAACGCCTTCAGTTGTGATTGTTGTTGCCTGCGTGACCTTGGTAATCGTGTACTTTGCCTTACCATCAGAAATAGAGTCTTCAACCGGTGTTAATTTTTTAGAATCTTGGAACCAATTGACGCCTTCTTTGTACGGCAACGTGACCGTTTTGTCCGTGCCTGTCAAAGCGTACTGCGTGTCGGGCAATTTGGCATTGGAGAATTTTTTCTCCGGATCTTCAAAGTCAATGGTGTAGAAGGTGTTAGCAGATAATGCATCACTTGCTGATTTTCCGCCTGCGGCACCGCCTCCATTACCCCAAAATCCATCTTTTCCTTTTATGTTATTAGGCAAATAATATAAGTATAGATTTTGACTATCGCCTAGAGTAGGATAATACCAGCTATTACCGTTATCTTTTGCCAAAACATCTGCCCAAATTTTGTCTTTTTCTCCATTTCCGATGCCAAAAATTCGATTTTCATCGATTACTTTATTATCCGCTGCTTGAAAACCATATTTTCCATAAATCAATTCTAACTCTTCAGCGGTAATATAATATTTGCTATTACTCGTAATATGTTCTTTATTCAAACCAGTAAGTTCTGTTTTTACTTGTTGCCATTTGCCATTGATAGCAACAAATGCCTTTAATGGATAAAGATTATTTTCATATGTATTTGTCGTTATCAAGATTGGATTTGACACCTTTGACAACGTAATAGTTATCGTATTATTATCTTTATCAACTTCTTTTTTGAGATTCGATATGGCTTTTTCCACTGGCTTTAAATTACCATCTGTAGAACAATACCAAATTGTCCACGCATCATTTTCGCTGTATGGAAGCTTTACAGTTACTTTTTTTCCAGATAGAATATACTGCGTATCCGGTAATTGCGGATCTGCAAATGCATTAGCTTCATCTTTTACTGTAACGGAGAAAAAGCTATTCTCCGTCAAAAGTGTATTATCTGTTCTAGATTTACCTTTTTTTTGATTTTCTCCAAAATAAGAACTATAACCATTTTGATTATGTGGTGTATATACTACATCTATATTTTTCTTATTTTCTTTTTCTGAAGTATCATGATAGCTTAAATCTGTTAACGGTATCTTATAATACCCACTATTATCACTATATGCAACAGCTGTCGCATCAGCCCAAAGCAGAGTGGCATCATTGTATTTGTCAGTTGTATGCACTGTATTGGGGAAATATCGTTCTCCGTTATACTCTGATGCCTTAAATCCATAGTCAGCATACACTTCTTCTAAAGTTTGTGTTGATACATAATATCGTTCATTGTTTCCCCATTCATTTACGTGCTTTTCATGCTGGGATTCACTGAAATGGAGCGTACTGACTTCTTTTTCCTTACCGTCTATCAGTACATAGCAATGTACCTTGACGGCGTCAGCATCTTGTTTGTCCGAATTGGTTGTCAGCACAACTTCTTGTTCGATATTCTTTATCGTAACTGTTGCCTTATCGCTATCTGTTGTAATGGTAACGTTGTCTCCGCCCTTTTCGACATACCACCGAACCGCCTCACCGTCTTTATCTTTTAAAGGTAAGTCAAAGCTACCGCTTTCACCATATAAAAGCTTTGTGTCCGGCAGTTCGCTACTAAAATTGTTCTTGTCATCGCTATCCACCGACACCGTGTAGAATGGTCTTCCGTATTATGCGGTGTGTAATAAATCTCTAAATTAGATACATTATCCGTCGTGTCTTCAACTAGAGGTACACGGAATTGAGTCGTATTGTTTACTGTTTCATACTTTGGCATCTGCCGGATATACAGATTACCACCATTTCGGAATGGAAAATAACCATTAATCTTCTTGCTGATTTCTCCTGTTGTAAACGTTATATCTGTACCAAAACCGTAGTCTTTGTATACGGTTTTCAATTCACTGTCCGTCACATAGTAATTGAGTGCCGGACCGGTTTTGCCCCAGACATCCACGCGGTCTTTGTCCATTGTAATGTCTCCGACCTTTGTCCATGTCTCGTTAACAGAGGCATAACACGGAATAGTTATTTCATTTTTGGACACGTTAGAAGCGCGAAGCGCATAATTTCGGGTGATGCCATTTTCCAATGCAGAAGTATCCGCTTTCACGTTTTCGTTAACATCTGTCCAAGCATTATTGACACTATTACTAGTTAAAAACGTACTAATACTTGTGTCGTCAGTATTGTTTGCAGAACCATATACAAATCCCTTTTTCTGTCCCTCGCGGACAATTAGATCTTTATAACGGTCGTTTTCGCTCGCATTTTTCGTAATCAATCGGATTCGATAGGAATAGGTATATAAATCAATATTATCATTGATTGCTGTATCTGAATTGAACAAGTGTCGAGCGTTATTGCCGTCAACGCCGCCATTTTCACCGCCATCGCGCGTGTACCATACGCAGTTTTTGGCATCAATAACAGAAGTCATGGCTTTATCATCGGCTATGTCTTCAGATTTGTAAACGCCGGTAGCTTTCAGACTTTTTGTGCCAAGCGTTACTTGTTGGCTTGTTAATGCATCACTTAATTTCGTTCCTTTTTCTACTTTAATAGTGCGCGCCGATTTATACGCAAGTAAACAATCGGTTAACTTTGTACCATCCGGCAAAGCTTCTTTTCGGTCAATATACAAATCGTGTAGTGTAATTGTAACAGTGTCGCCGCTTGTGGTGGCATTATCTTCCGCTTGTGCATCCAACCCAATGCTACTAGGAAGCATCGGTACTAACAAGCATAGCATTAACAGGAAAGAAAGGACACGTTTTGCGGTGTTTCTTTCTGTCAGTTTATGTCGAAAACGCATCGTGTTTCCTCCTTTATGGAACGACAAAAAGCTGCGTATTTATATCCGCAGCTCGTAAATCGCAGCTCGTAAATCGCAGCTCGTAAATCGCAGCTCGTAAA
>CAVAJF010000022.1:0-73624 GCA_963588905.1 Eggerthellaceae bacterium | reverse complement strand
TATAGACGAAGTCTAGGAATAGCAACTTAGTCCAGGATTCTGTCCGCACCTCTTGAGGATATAGAAGAGGAAATTTTTAAGTTCCTTAGATTAAGTGATATAGATAAAAGTAAGATACGTGATGCATTGAATGAAGAAAGAAAGCTTGATAAGTATAAAAAAGTCAAGTTTTTTAACAAGGCACATATTGATTATAGTATTTGTGTTATTCAAAAAATACATAATAATACAGATAAAAATTATTTAGTACATTACATATTTCGTCTAAAAAAAGAAGAAAAAAACAGATGCGGAGGATTTGCAAATGAAAATTTCGTGTCGCTTATATCGCTGATAATAGGTATTTATGGTATGTCAAATAAGGACATGGGTGATATAGTAAATGGAGTATGTGGTGTACTGTTCTTTATAATAATACTATCAATTGCTGCTAAGTTTGTGTCAGATTTTGGGATAGAACGACAAAAAAGATATTTTATTTTGATATTATTGAGATGGTTATTCAGGGTAGTACAGATAACATTTATAAAGAGAATAAGAAAGAAGAGAATAAGTTTTAAAAAGTTTCTTTTTCGTAACATTTCCAAGAACGCTTGACATACCAAACTAGTCATGTTATCATGTTAACGCGCTAAAGTGATGAAACAATAAACATTATATTTAGGGGTTAGATAGTATGAATCAGTATGCAATCTCCACGCCGGAGGGCACCCGCGACCGTTTGTTTGCGGCAACTCGTATGTTCCGGCAGAACGAGAAGAGAATCCGAGATCTGTTTGAAGCACGCGGTTATGATGAAATCATCACGCCGTCGCTGGAATACTATGATGTATTCACGCAGGCAGGCTCGTCCATCGGACAGGAAAAAATGTACAAGCTGACCGACCGCAACGGCAGACTGCTTGTGCTGCGTCCGGATAACACCACGCCGATTGCGCGTGTGGTTACGACCAAGCTCAACGACGATGTGCTTCCGCTGCGTCTGTACTATATGCAGAAGGTACACCGCGCAAGTTCGTTCCACCGCGGACATTCGACAGAAGTCATGCAGGCAGGTGCCGAGCTGCTCGGCGCACGCGGCATGATGGCGGATATTGATATTTTGACGACAGCCTTTGCGGCACTGGCAGCGGTTCGCGGCGAAACCTTCCGCATTGAGCTGAGCTACGCGGCGATTTATAAGGAACTGATTCAGTCTCTCAATGTCGATGCAGAGACCGCAGAGCGCATTCGTTCCAATATCGAGAACAAGTCGTATGCAGCGCTGGGCGATGAGCTGGCACCGTATCAGGATCGAGAGGCATATCGTGCCCTCAAGGCGATGCCGAATCTGTTCGGCGGCAGCGAGGTACTCGACGAGCTGGCAGGTCTGACCGACAATCCGGGCGTGCTCAAGGCAGTGGCTTACTTAAAGGATTTGATTGCAGCAATCACCAATGCGGGCTATGGCGAGAATGTCATGATCGACCTCGGTCTGGTACAGGAGATTGACTATTACACCGGCCTGATGTTCCGCGGCTATATGGGCGGCGCAGGTTCTCCGGTTCTGGCGGGCGGCAGATATGATAATCTGTGTGCCAAGTTCGGCAGAGATATTCCAGCAACCGGCTTTGCCATCGACATTGATGCACTGTCGGAATCGGTTGACCTCAAGAAAAAGGTCGTTCCGCAGGAGCTGGTATTCTGCGAGAGAAGCGATCTCAAGAGCGCACTCAATTACATCAATACAAACAGTGAATTGGCATCGCTGGCACCGTGCGACACCGAAAAGGAAGCAATGGAGCTGGCAAAGAAAAAGGGCTATCGCACCCTCGTGATTTTCCGTGATGGTGCTGTGAAGGAAGTAGAGGTACAGGCATGACTCCAGATAATATCATTCGTATCGCTCTGACCAAGGGCAGATTGGAAAAGAAGACCCTGGAGCTGCTGGAGCATTCCGGCTATGATGTCAGCGAACTGCGCTCCGGTTCCCGCAAGCTTATCTTCCGCCTGCCGAATTCCAATATTGAACTCGTGCTGTCCAAGGCAGCTGACGTCATTACGTATGTCGAGCACGGCGTGTGCGACATGGGTGTTGTCGGCAAAGATACCATTATGGAAAAGGGCGGCTCGTTCTATGAAACCTTGGATCTGGGCTTCGGCAAGTGCCGCTTCTGCCTGTGCGGCAAGAAGGGCGAGGATTTCTATGCCGGTTATCATACAAGAACCATCGCGTCCAAGTATCCGAAGGTAACGCGCGATTTCTTCTCCCGCAAAAATATGGACGTCAATATTATTAAGATTGAAGGCAGTGTCGAGCTGGCTCCGCTGCTTGGTCTTGCCGATGCCATTGTCGATATTGTAGAGACCGGCACGACCCTGAAGGAAAACGGTCTGGAGCCGTATGAGACGGTTGCCCCGATCAGTGCGCGTGTCATTGTCAATCTGGCAAGCATGAAGCTGAAAAAGCAGCAGATTCAGGCACTGACTGAGCAGCTGCAGGAGGGTCTGAAGGCAAAGGACGAGGCCAAGAAGGCTGAAACCAAGCAGGACAAATAACATACGGGAGGAAGCAAGACATGATTAAATTACCGGAAAAGCTGGCGAGCATGACCCCGTATGATCCGTGCGAGGATGTTTACCAGATTAAGCTGGATGCCAACGAGAGCTATTTCTCCCTGCCGGAGGAACTGCGTGATGCCATCGCAGCCAGCGTTGATACCATTGATTTCAATCGCTATCCTGACCCGACGGTGGCCGATGTCCGCCGTCTGGCAGGCAGGGAATTCCGCATTGCACCGGGCAATATTGTTGTTGGCAACGGTTCGGACGAACTGATTTCTCTGATTATGAATACCTTTGCACCGCGCGACGGCAAGGTCATGGTTCTGTCTCCGGACTTTTCCATGTATCAGTTCTATGCAGAGGTCGCAGAGCTGGAAGTCGTCAACATGCTCAAGGACGGCGAATTTATGCTGACAGAGCAGGAGGTCATTGACCGCGCCAAGGCGGAAAAGCCGGATATTTTGATTTTCTCCAATCCGTGCAATCCGGGCGGTCAGGGCTTTGACCACGGCGAGGCAGTCCGCATCTGCATGGCGCTGGAAGATACGCTGGTCGTTGTCGATGAGGCGTACATGGATTTCTGGGATCAGAGTATTCTCGACTGCTCCACCGCACTGGAAAATGTTCTCGTGATGAAGACGCTGTCCAAGGCGTTTGGCTGTGCGGCACTGCGCTGCGGCTTTATTATCGGCTATAAGGATCTGATTGACCAGCTGAACAAGACGCGCTCTCCGTATAACATCAATACGATGACGCAGCTCGCAGCCTGCATTGTGCTGGAGGATACCAGCTGGCAGAAGGAGCAGTGCAAGCAACTGATTGCCCGCAAGGAAGAGCTGGAAGAGGCTTGCCAGAAGCTGGCAGAGAAATACGGCGTGTTTACCGTCCTGCCGACACACACCAATTTTGCGGTTTTGCGCACGGACAAGTGCTCGGAGATTTTTGAAGAGCTGAAAAAGCGCAGCATTTGTGTGCGCTGCTTCCCGAAATTCCAGATGCTTCGCATTACGACTGGCAGCGAACAGGAAAATGCAACCCTGTTGACCGAGCTGGAAGACATCTGCGCAGATATGCAGGCATAAAAGGAGAACACGATGGGATACATTGGAATCGTTGATTATGGCGCAGGAAATCTCATGAGTGTATCCAACTCACTCAACTTTCTTGGGCTGGAAAATAAAATTGTCACGACACCGGAGCTGATGGAACAGGCTTCCGGCATTATCCTGCCGGGTGTCGGTGCATTTCCGGATGCAATGCAGGCATTGGAGGAATCCGGCCTCACACAGTCGCTGATTCAGGCTGCCAAGACGAAGCCGTTTTTGGGTATTTGCCTCGGCGCACAGATGCTGTTTGAAGAGAGCGACGAGATTCGTCCGACAAAGGGTCTGGGCTTGCTGCCGGGCCGCGTACAGAAAATTGAAACCGATCTCAAGCTGCCGCAGATTGGCTGGAACAGCTTGCAGTATCACAAGCAGGATCCGTTGCTGGCGGGCGTGCCGGAAGGTTCTTATGTGTACTTTGTGCACACCTTTAAGATGTGCCCGTCTGATACCAATGACTTGATTGCAACCTGTGACTACAACGATCAGGTCACGGCACTGGTTGGCCGCGGACAGATGTACGGCTGTCAGTTCCATCCAGAAAAGAGCGGAGAGGTCGGCATGACCATCCTGCGCAACTTCGGAAACATGGTAGGAGGGGCAAAATGAGAATTTTACCTGCAATTGATCTGCACGATCAGATGTGTGTACGTCTGGTCAAGGGCGATTACGCAACCGCGCACAAGGTTGCAGAGGATGCAGTAGATACCGCAAAGGCGTTTTTGGCAGCCGGTGCCGAGCAGATTCACATGGTGGATCTGGACGGCGCAAAGGATGGCACCCATCCGAACTATCCGGTGGTTCGCCGTGTCATTGAGCAGACCGGCGCAGCCGTTGAGCTGGGCGGCGGCATCCGTACCATGGAGGATGTCGAGCGCGTGTTGGAGCTGGGCGTCAAGCGCGTCATTATTGGCTCTGCGGCAGTAAAAAATCCGCAGTTTGTCAAGGAAGCCTGCGAGAAATATGGCGACAAGATTGCTGTCGGCATTGATGCGCTGCATGGCACGGTTCGCACCGAGGGCTGGATCAAGGACAGCGGCACGGATTATATCGCTTTTGCTAAGCTGATGGAATCTTACGGCGTTAAGACCATCATCTTTACGGACATTGATAAGGATGGTATGCTGGCTGGGCCGAATTTTGACCAGTTGCAGGCCTTGCGTGATGCCGTTTCCTGCGGCATTGTGGCATCCGGAGGCGTTTCTACACTGGAAGACATTGCAAAACTGCGCGATATGGGCATTGAAGAAGCAATCGCCGGTAAAGCCGTCTATACCGGTCAGCTGGATGTCAAGCAGGCCATTGCTGTGGCAGCAGGGGAGGCGTAACGATGCTCGCAAAACGTATTATCCCGTGCTTGGATGTCAATGATGGCCGCGTGGTCAAGGGCGTCAACTTTGTCAATTTGCGCGATGCAGGAGATCCGGTGGAACTGGCAACCTTCTATTCGCAGCAGGGAGCGGATGAGATTGTCTTTTTGGACATCACAGCGACCTATGAAAACCGCCAGACCATTGCGGACGTTGTGCGCCGCACAGCGCAGCAGGTGTTTGTTCCGTTGACTGTCGGCGGCGGCATTCGCACGAGCGATGACTTCAAGGAATTGCTTCGCGCCGGTGCAGATAAGATTTCTGTCAACTCGGCTGCCGTATCCAACAAACAGCTGATTGCAGAAGCTGCACAGAAGTTCGGCAGCCAGTGCGTGGTTGTCGCAATTGATGCGCGCGCTTGTACCGATTTGGAGGAGTGCCCGAGCGGCTATGAAGTATATGTTGCAGGCGGCAGAAAGCCGACCGGTTTGGACGCTGTCGCATGGGCAAAGGAAGTCTATGAACTGGGCGCGGGCGAAATTCTGCTGACTTCGATGGATAAGGATGGCACCAAATCCGGCTTTGAGCTGAATTTGACGGATATGGTCGCACAGTCTGTCGGCATTCCGATCATTGCCTCCGGCGGCTGCGGCAACTTGGAGCACTTTGCGGAAGTATTTGAAAAGACCGGTGCCGATGCAGCGCTGGCAGCTTCTCTGTTCCATTATGGAGAACTGACGGTTCCACAGGTAAAGGAATACCTGCACGGCAAGCATATTCCGGTCAGACTGTGAGGAAAGACAATGAATTTAGATAAATTTTTCAAAAAAGGAGAGCTGATTCCGGTTATCTGTCAGGATGAGCGGAACAATGAAGTTCTCATGCTGGGCTATGCCAACAAGCAGGCACTAGCAAACACCATGGAGACCGGTACTGCGTGGTTCTTCTCGCGCAGCCGCCAGAAGCTGTGGAATAAGGGCGAAACCTCCGGCAATTTCATTTTTGTCAGTGAGATTCTGACCGACTGCGATGATGACACGCTCATTTATCGCGGCATCCCGAAGGGGCCGACTTGCCATACCGGCAACCGCACCTGCTTCTATCAGGAACCAATCTGGAAAAAGCCAGAGGAATAAGGAAAAGGCACGAGACCGCAAGCGCGATTTCGTGCCTTTGCTTTTTGAAAATAATTGTGGTTTGCCTTCTTCTATGCTACAATGACAGCAGTTTAATACAAGGGAGGAAAATCTGTTATGAGACTGGTTTCATGGAATGTAAACGGCTTGAGAGCTTGCCTGGGCAAGGGCTTTCAGGACGTCTTTGATACAGTAAATGCTGATATGTTCTGCTTACAGGAGACCAAAATGCAGCCGGGACAGGCACAGGTTGCCTGTGAGGGCTATGAGGAATATTGGTACAGCGCAGAAAAGAAGGGATACAGCGGCACAGCACTGTTTACACGCAAAAAGCCGATCGAGGTTGTCTGCGGCATGGGAATGGACGCACATGACCACGAAGGACGCATCATTACGGCGGAATATGAGAATTTCTATCTCGTCACCTGCTATACGCCAAATTCGCAGAGTGAACTCAAGCGGCTGGATTATCGGATGCAGTGGGAAGATGATTTCCGCGATTACGTGAAAGAGCTGGACGCGCTCAAGCCGGTCATTATCTGCGGCGATTTGAACGTAGCACATGAAGAGATTGATTTGAAAAATCCGAAAACCAATCGAAAAAATGCAGGCTTCTCGGATGAAGAGCGCGCAAAAATGACAGAACTGCTGGCGTCTGGTTTTACAGACAGCTTCCGGTATCTGTATCCGGAGCGAGAAGGTATATATAGTTGGTGGTCATACCGTTTCCATGCGAGAGAAAAGAATGCAGGCTGGCGCATTGACTATTTCTTGGTTTCCGATCGCATCAAGGACAAGATTCAAAAGGCGGAGATTTTGACCGATGTACTGGGCAGTGACCATTGTCCGGTGCTGTTAGAGATTGACCTATAATAATATGTATTAGCGATACGAAACATCGGACAGATAAATGTCTCTCATGTTAATTGGAATCCGATAGCGTTCCAAAAACAACTTGACGGTTTCTCGGTCGAGCGGGCATTTCGGGCCAATCGTCACACTGCGAATGAATGATTGATTCGGAAAAGCGAAGGACATGTCGCGGTATGGCACCAGATTTTTCTCGCGCAGACGATAATTGATTGGCAGCATACGGAAATGGTCGAGTTGCTGTTCGGTAATTTGCTGGGTGAGCTGTTCCTCAAAAGCGCCTTCGTCAAAGGTTTCGTTTTCATACGGCGGCGCAGGGAGCGGCGGATAGTACACACAGCGCCATTCCGCTTCCTCGGAAAATGCCTTGGATTTGAAGAACGGCAAGACCGGATACATCATGCGGACTAACTCGGCGGCAGCCATTTCGATGGAGACGCGCAGAGGCAGCCACTGCATGTGGATGCAGAACATGCGCATACAGATGGATTCAATGTTTTCCGTGGAGTATTGGATGTTGTGAAACAGCAGTCCGTCCGGCAAGTCGCGGGCGCTGCCCTTGAGACCGAGATACCGCTGTGCGCGGCGAAATGCCGGTGCAAATGCTGTGCCGGAAGAGACGCCGATGCATACGCCATAGCCGTTGTCACCGTAACCGCGCCACTGGCTGAGCAGATCGCGCTCAGAGGAGAAGCAGGCGGCAAGAATCATCGTGTTGTATCGCTGGAACTGCTGTTCCATACCGGCAAGCAGCTCGGCGGCAAGCTCCGGATGTTTGCTGCACGAATAGGCGGGATTGGTCAGGTTCTTTTTGATGTGCTCCAGGCACTGACGGATCGCCCATTTTTTCTCCATGAAATCGTTGCTCTTTTCGATGTCGGACAGACGCAGCGTATGATTGGTAATGATCTGATAAAAGGTCTCTACGCTGCAATAGTGATACACGACGTCGGGCAGCGTGGACGTGGTCAGTAGATTCGGCATACGGAATCCTCCCTTCTCAATACAAAAAACTCTCTCTTTTTATTGTACACGCAATCGTAAAAAAAGCCAGTGAACAATTGGTAAAATACAAAAATAAAAGTGAAAATAGGCGAAGAAAAACGAAAATATAGATAAATGTAAGAAAACTCAATATGCACAACGAAAAGCAAAAATCCAAAAGCTATTTTATCTATGTTGCCAAATGAAATATGAATGAATTGTGAACAAATTGTAAAGAGTGGCAAAAAAGTTCTGAAAAACCTTGACTTCCAAGAATATCTGCGCTAGAATGCTCGTAAATTAAGTGCTGTAACCGAAATGTAATCAAAATGCATTTGAGTTGTAATTTTCATCCGCTGACGCAGCACGCGAGGCGGATACCATATACGCGAAATTTACGTACATGGCGAGACGAAAGGAGTCTTATGAGTTTTCTTCATACAGTAAAAACATTTCATCATACGGTAACCCGCGTGCACCTGAAGCGTCGCGCAATTCCGCTGGCAGCTCTGGTTCTGACCACGAGCATGACCTTCCCGGTTATCGCAGTTGGCATGGATACCTACACCGTCACGGACGGTACCAATACCGATACCGTTGTTCTGCACGAGAGCGATGCAGAGACCGCACTGCGTCAGTCCTCTTTTGACGCTGGCGAGTACAACATCACCTCTGTAGTAGAGGACGAGAACGGCTACACCGTTTCCGTCAAGGCAAAGTACGATGTCACGGTAACCGCAGACGGCAAGACCAAGACCATTCATACCGGCGATGCACGTGTTTCCGACCTGCTGCGTCAGGCTGGCGTAGAAGTCGGTGAGAACGACATCGTGGAGCCGGCACAGGATACCGAGCTGACCGAGGCAACCGCCATCAAGGTCACCCGCGTCACCACCAAGACCACGACGGAGACCAAGGACATTGCGTACTCGACTGAGACCCGTGAGACCAGCGAGCTGGAAAAGGGCAAGAGCCGCGTAGCACAGGAAGGCGTCAACGGCAAGGAAGAGATTACGCTGGAGTACACCTATCACGACGGCGTACAGGTATCTGTTGTACAGACAGGTTCCCAGGTTCTGGAGCAGCCGGTCAACAAGATTGTTGAGAACGGCACCAAGGAGCCGGTAGTCACCACATCTTCGACTTCCTCCTCTTCTTCCAGCGCATCCAGCGCACCGTCTAGCTCTTCCCGCACCATCACCATGGAAGCTACCGCATATTCCGGTGGCGGCACCACGGCAAGCGGCATGGCAGCAGCAGTTGGCCGCGTGGCAGTTGATCCGCGCGTCATCCCGTTGGGCACTCGCCTGTATATCGAAGGCTACGGCTATGCAGTAGCAGCAGATACCGGCGGAGCCATCAAGGGCAACCGCATTGACCTGTACATGAACAGCGAGTCCCAGTGCAATAGCTTTGGACGCCGCAATGTTACCGTACACGTTCTGGGCTAACACCCCAAAAAAGAAACTGAAAGTTCCGACCTGATTTCAGGCCGGAACTTTTTGCATTTCTGCGGCAAGAATGCTTTGCAGCTTTGGACGCGATTGACAACCTGCATAAACCCGATTGCAAGCCATTCGCAAACAGTGTATAATACAACTGATTATAATTGATTATCATGTTTTTTGAAAAAAGATAAAGGATAAGGTGCTTCATGGATCTTTGTAATATTGATACAATACGCGCTGTGCTGGGACGGCATGGGTTTCGTTTTTCTAAATCACTGGGACAGAACTTTTTGACAGCGGCATGGGTTCCGGCGCGCATTGCCGAGAGCTGCGGCGTAGATGAGACCAGCTGCGCGCTGGAAGTCGGTCCGGGTATGGGCTGTCTGACCGAGCAGCTGTCCAAGCGGGCGAGTCAAGTGTGTTCGATTGAGCTGGATCGCGCGCTATTTCCGGTGTTAGAGGAAACACTGGCAGACTGCAGCAATGTCGAAATTGTACAGGGCGATGTGCTCAAGTGCGATTTGGCAGGCATTTGTCAGGAAAAGTTCGGAGAAAAGTCGGTGTATGCCTGTGCCAATCTACCGTACTATATCACGACACCAGCAATCACAGCAATGCTGGAGTCCAAGGCATTTTCCGCGATTACCGTTATGGTACAGAAGGAAGTTGCGGAACGCATTTGCGCGTCGGCGGGAAGCTCGGATTACAGCGCATTTTCTATTTATATTGCCTATTATGCACAGGCGGAGATTTTGTTTGATGTGCCGCGCGATTGCTTTGTACCGCAGCCGAAAGTAGATTCTGCGGTCGTTCGTCTCGTGCCGCGTGAGAAGCCGCCCGTGCAGGTCAGCAATGAAAAGCTGCTGTTTACGTTGATTAAGGCGGCGTTTGGTCAGCGCAGAAAAACACTGGCCAATGCGCTCAATGGTGTGCTGGGAGCTTCTTTGGGCAAGGCCGGCATCGTGCAGCTCATCACAGACTGTGGCTTTGATGCCCGCATTCGAGGCGAAAAGCTGAGCTTGGAGGACTTTGCCAAGCTGACTGAGCTGGCAGAGGCACGGATGAATCAGGAATGAAACAGTATGTCGTAAAAAATCAGAAAAAGCTGGCACTCGGTTATACGACCGGCAGCTGCGCGGCGGGCGCGGCGAAGGCGGCGGCAGAAGCGCTGCTCAGCGGTCAGCCGGTGCGGCAGATCCGGCTCATGACACCCAAGGGGATTGCCCTGACATTGGATATTGAAGATATGACCCGCACACCGGATCAAGTGCGCTGCGCCGTGCGCAAGGATGCAGGAGATGACCCGGATATTACACATGGCATTTTGATTTACGCGGATGTGCAAAAGACAGCGGCAGATATTACCATAGACGGCGGAGAGGGTGTCGGGCGTGTCACAAGACCCGGCTTGGCGCAGCCGGTCGGCACCGCGGCGATCAATCCGGGCCCGCGCGAGCAGATCACACATGCAGTGCGTGACATCGCACAGAAATACAGCTATACCGGTGGATTTTCCGTTGTCATTTCCATTCCGGAGGGAAAGGAATTGGGTGCACGGACATTCAATCCAAAGCTGGGCATTGTCGGCGGATTGTCTGTGCTGGGCACAAGCGGCATTGTCGAGCCGATGAGCGAGCAGGCACTGATTGATACGATTCATATTGACATGAACAGCCGGTATGCGGATGGACAGCGGGAGCTGCTGCTGTGTCCCGGAAATTACGGTGAGGATTTTGCCCGCGATACATTGGGGCTGGATATTACGCGCGGCGTCAAGTGCTCGAATTTTATCGGAGAAGCACTGGATTACGCGGTATATCGTGGTTTTTCCAAGATTCTGCTCGTCGGACATGCGGGAAAGCTCATCAAATTGGCGGCGGGTGTGTTTCAGACGCATTCCGCCTATGCGGATGCCCGGCAGGAAATTTTTGCTTCGCACGCAGCACTGTGCGGCGCCGAGGTGGAGACGATCCGAAAATTGATGGCAGCAGTGACTGTGGATGCCTGCTTGGACATTTTGCAGGCCGTCCATTTGGATAAACCGGTTTTACAGTCTATTTCACAAAAAATTCAATCACATCTCGTGCACCGCGTCTGTGGCAAGACCGGCAAGCAGATTGGCATCGAGTATGTGATTTTTACCAATCAGTATGGTATTTTGATGCAGTCAGATGGCGCGCAGGCGTGTATCGCGGCGCGAAGAGAGAAGGAGAGGAAGATATGATTCAGTTTGTGGGAGCTGGTCCCGGCGCAGAAGATTTGATTACCGTGCGCGGCGCGAAGCTGCTGGAACAGGCGGATGTCGTCGTATATGCCGGTTCGCTGGTCAATCCGGCGCACTTGGCGCGGACAAAAGCGGGCTGTCAGATTTATGACAGCGCTTCTATGACGCTGGAGGAAGTCATGGATGTCATGATTCCGGCGGCAAAGGCGGGAAAACTGGTGGTACGTCTGCATACGGGCGACCCGTCTATTTATGGTGCGATTCGGGAACAGATGGATATATTGGACGAACAGGGCATTGAATATGCTGTTTGTCCGGGCGTGTCTTCATTCTGCGGCGCAGCAGCAGCGCTGCACGCGGAGTATACCCTGCCGAATGTCAGCCAGACGGTCATTTTGAGCCGCATGGCGGGCAGAACACCGGTGCCGGAACGGGAATCTATCCGTAAGCTGGCAGCACATGGCAGCACGATGGTGCTGTTTTTGTCATCGGGAATGCTGGGTAAGCTGGCAGAAGAACTGATTGCGGGCGGTTATGCGCCGGAGACACCGGCGGCAATCGTCTATAAAGCGACATGGCCGGATGAGCAGGTGTTCCGCACGACAATCGCAGGGCTGGAGCAGACCGCCAAAGAAAACGGCATTCACAAGACGGCACTCATCACAGTCGGAGGCTTTTTGGGCGATCAGTACGAGCGCTCCAAGCTGTATGACCCGACCTTTGCGCATGGCTGCCGCGAGGCGAGCAAGTGAACATTCGCATCATTTCCTTTACCGATCGCGGACAGGCACTGAGCCAGAGCCTTGCGGCCTCTTTGTCAGACCATTTGGTACAGCAGTATGCCAAGGCAGACGGCTTTTTGCCGTATGCCTCTGTGCGTACCTTTGCCGAAGAAAGCATGGCACAGGCTGATCTGCTTGTGTTTATCGGAGCGACGGGAATCGCCGTGCGTGCCATTGCGCCGTTTGTGCGCAGCAAAGATACCGATCCTGCTGTGCTCGTGATAGATGAGAATGGAAAATTTGTCATTTCTCTGCTGTCCGGTCACATTGGCGGCGCAAATGCATGGGCGCAGCGACTGGCAGATACGCTGCACGCAGTTCCGGTTATCACGACGGCAACGGATGGGCGCGGGGTGTTCGCTGTAGACAGCTGGGGAGTCTGGCATGACTGCAGCGTCAAAGACATTCGGGAGATTAAGCATGTTTCCGGTGCGTTGCTGCGCGGAGAACAGGTAGGCTTGTGCAGTGATTTTCCGATTTGTGGCGCACTGCCCGATGGCGTGCAGCTGGATGCGTCGCAGGACTGTGGCGTGTTGATTTCGATACGGGAGCCGAAACAGGTGCCGTTTGCACACACGGTTCAGCTTGTGCCGCACATCGTTCATGTCGGTGTGGGATGCAAGAAACAAACCGATCCGTTCGCTATGCGGACATGGGCAGACAACATCTTGCAAAAGATGCACATCGTGCCGCAGGCGGTAGCTTCGGTCTCTTCAATTGATTTAAAAAAGGAAGAGCCGGCGGTATTGGAACTGGCACAGGCTTGGCGCGTTCCTGTGCATTTTTTCTGTGCGCAGGAGCTGGAACAGGTCAAAGGAGAGTTCCCGCCGTCGGCATTTGTGCGCAGCATAACGGGAACCGACAATGTGTGCCAGCGCGCGGCGGCCAAGGCATCGGAAAATGGCCGCTGTCTGCTTGCCAAGACGGCACAAGACGGCATGACGATTTCGATTTATGAAAAAGAGTGGAGGGCGGAATTTTGAGTATCTGCATGGCAGGAATTGACTGGGAAAATGCCAATATGGACAAGCGAGAGGCGTTTTCCTTTACCGGCAATCAGGTGGAACACCTGTGCCGAACCATTGCGCAGGTATCCGGCGCGGAGGGCTGTGTTTTGCTGTCCACTTGCAATCGGACGGAGCTGTATTTGAGCGGCGCGGAGGACTTGCAGCCGAGTGCGCTGCTGTGTCAGGCGGCACAGGTGCAGGATGCGGAGGAGCTGTTCACGGTGCGCCGCGGACGCGATGCCGCGCAGCATCTCATGCGCGTCTCGTGCGGACTGTGCTCACAGATTTTGGGAGAGGATCAGATCGTATCGCAGGTCAAGCGGGCGTATGCCATCGCGCATGACGCGCAGACAACGGATGCCGCGCTCAGCCAGCTGTTTCGATTGGCTGCGACGGCGGGAAAAAAGAGCCGCACGCAGGTGCGTCTTTCGGCGGCACCGCTGTCGGTTGCCGGACAAGCAGTCGCGCTCATAGAAGAAAAGCTGGGCAGTTTGAGCGGCACACGTGCTCTGGTCATTGGCAATGGCGAGATGGGACGATTGGCATCGTCTCTGCTGGCGGCAAAAGGATGTCAGGTAACTGTGACTTTGCGCTCGTATCGCCACGGACAGACAATCGTACCGGCAGGCTGCCGCACCATTGCCTATGACGAACGCATGTCACTGATTCCGCAGTGTGATATTTTGCTCAGTGCGACGACCAGCCCGCATTATACGGTGACGAGAGACGATTTAGAGGACATGGAACAAATCCCCTATGTGGTCTGTGACTTGTCTATGCCGAGAGATATTGATCCTGCGATTCGCCATATGACCGGTGTCTGTACCTTTTTTGACATGGACAGCATGGGCGGACGCGATGCGCATGTCAATGCGGAAGACAGACAGCAGGTAGAGGACATCATTGAGCAGCAGATGCAGGAATTTGACCGCTGGAAAACCTATCGCCATGCGTTGCCGCGTATGGAAGAGCTGAGTGTTTTGCTGGCGGAACGCATTGCGGGAGATTACGATTTTTCCGTTTTAACTGATACGGAGGATAAAGAAACCGCAGAAAAAATGGAAACGGCAGCGCGTCTGGCGGCAGATAAAGCCGTGCACTGGCTGCTGACCGGTATGCAGAAGGAGCTGACGGACACGGCACTGGATGCCTGTCGAGAGGCGATTTTGCGAAAAGCACCGCAGCTGCGAGAGAGGAGCATCATATGAAACTTTATGTAATTGGAATCGGACCGGGCGGCGCAGATCAGATGACTCCGCGTGCCCGTCAGGCAATGGAAAACAGTGATATTATCGCAGGATACACGACATATATTGATCTTGTGCGTCCGCTCATCGGGGATAAGGAAATTTTGCAGACGCCGATGAAGAAGGAAATTGAACGCTGTAATCTGGCTCGGGATGCCGCGCTGTCCGGCAAAACCGTGTCCATGATTTGTTCCGGCGATGCCGGTGTGTATGGCATGGCAGGCCTCATGTATCAGGTATGTGAGCAGTATCCAGAAATTGACATTGAAGTGATTCCGGGCATCACTGCCGCCTGTGGCGGCGCGGCGGTACTCGGCGCACCGCTCATTCATGACTTTGCAGTTATCAGCCTGAGCGATCTGCTGACACCGTGGGAAACGATTGCCAAGCGATTGGATCTTGCCTCGCAGGCGGATTTTTGTATTTGCCTGTACAACCCATCCAGCCACAAGCGGGCGGATTACCTGCAAAAGGCCTGTGATATTATGCTCAAGAGCAAGTCGCCGGAGACGCCGTGCGGCACGGTTCGCAACATTGGACGTGACGGCGAGCAGGGAGAAATTTATACGTTGGTGCAGCTGCGTGACACCAAGGTTGACATGTTTACCACGGTATTTATCGGCAACAGCCAGACCCGTGTCATTCATGGCAAGCTTGTGACGCCGAGAGGATATGAGAACAAATGAGACGGGTGATTTTTTCCGGCACCAGTGAGGGAAAGACGCTGTGTCAGCAGCTGGCGCAGGCAGGCTTGCAGGCGGAAGTCTGTGTGGCGACAGAATACGGAAAAGAGGTGATGCCGGAACTCTCCGGTATCACAGTACATACCGGACGCATGACGACACCACAAATGGCGGAATTTTTGCGCGGCGCAGAGATCGTCATTGATGCGACGCACCCGTATGCCGTGGAAGTGAGTAAAAATATCCGCGCGGCATGTGCGCAGGTATCGTGCCGATATATTCGTCTGCTGCGCCCCAAAACACAGGCGGAGGGTGCCGTGCATGTGCCGTCTGCCGAGGCAGCGGCGCAGGTTCTGTCTCAGACCGAAGGGGCCGTGCTGTTGACGGTCGGCAGCAAAGAGCTGGCGTGCTTTACGGCAGTGGAAAATTATCAGGAGCGCCTGTGGCCGCGCGTACTGCCCGCGGCAAAATCGCTGGAAATTTGTCAGCAGCTTGGATTTCCGGCGGCACATTTGATTTTGATGCAGGGGCCGTTTTCCACAGAGATGAATGTCGCCCTGATTCATGCCAGTGGTGCCAAATGGCTGGTGACGAAGGATACCGGCGCGGCAGGCGGTCTGCCAGAAAAATTGGCGGCGGCGAAGCAGTGCGGCTGCCGCGTGCTGCTCATTGACCGACCGCAGGAGGACGGCATGACGCCGGACGCCGTGCGCGATTTGCTGATTGGCAGGAAGCCGCCGCGGTTTCCTCTGTTTGTCGATTTGACCGGCAGACGATGTGTCGTTGTGGGCTGCGGCAATATTGGCGCACACCGCGCCGAAGTTTTGCTGCGGTACGGCGCCGATGTTGTGGTTGTTGCGCCGGAGGGCGAAGCACCAGCGGGCGCAAAACACGTCAGACGGGCATTTACCCCAGAGGATGTGCGCGGCGCGTTTTTGGTCACAACCGCGACCGACAATCACACACTCAATCACGAGATTTACGAATTGTGTCAGCGGGAACATATTTTTATCAGCACGGCGGATGATAGAAACGCCTGCTCGTTTTTCTTCCCTGCGGTTCGCACGGGAAATGGGCTGTCTGTCGGCTTGGTGTCTGATGGCAGTGACCACAAAAAGACCGCTCGCACGGCAAAAAAAATAGAAGCAATACTCAAGGAGGAACAGGAATGAGCCGAATCATTCGCGTGGGCAGCCGAGAATCCAAACTCGCTGTCATTCAAAGTGAATTGGTTATCCAAGCCATTCGCGCCTGTGATCCTTCGATTCAGATAGAATTGGTCACCATGAAGACCACAGGAGATAAGATTTTAGACCGAACACTGGACAAGGTGGGCGGAAAAGGACTGTTTGTCAAGGAATTGGACCGCGCTTTGCTGGCAGGAGAGGTAGATCTCACGGTGCATTCCATGAAGGATCTTCCGACGCAGCTGCATCCGGATCTGCCGCTGGCGGCAGTGTCCGGCCGCGAGACACCGTATGATGTCTTGGTACTGCCGAAGGGCTGCACGGAGTGGGATCAAACCAAGCCGGTCGGCTGTGCGTCTGCGCGGCGCACGGTGCAGATCCAGGCACTGTATCCGCATATCACCGTCAAGCCGGTGCGCGGCAATATTCAGACGCGTCTGCGCAAGCTGGACAGCGGCGAATACGGCGCGCTGATTCTCGCACAGGCGGGATTGCATCGGTTGGGATTAGATGACCGCATTTACCGCGTGTTCACGCCGGAAGAACTGATTCCATCGGCGTGTCAGGGCGTGCTCGCTGTGCAGACGAGAAAGGACTTTGACACAGCCTGTCTCAAAGGCTTCCATGATGCGGAAGCTTGGGACTGCGCCATGGCAGAGCGCGCGTTTATCCGTGCACTAGACGGCGGATGTTCGTCTCCGGTCGCGGCATTTGCCCAGCTCATTGACGCGGACACCATGCGTCTGACGGGATTGTACGTGTCAGAGGACAGAAAATATTCTGCGCGCAAGACCATCACCTGTCCGAGAGCACAGGCGGAAGCACGTGCGGCGCGGCTGGCGCAAGAGATGAAAGGAAACGAGTATGGGTAAGGTAACACTGGTCGGTGCAGGACCGGGAGATCCGGGCTTGCTCACCGTCAAGGGCAGACAGGCGATTTTGGACGCGGAAGTGGTGGTCTATGACCGGCTGGTCGGACCGGAGATTCTCGCGCTTATGCCGGATTCCGCCGAACAGATTGATGTCGGCAAAAAGAGCAATTGCCATCCGGTGCCGCAATGGCGCATCAATGAAATTTTGCTGGAAAAAGCGCAAGAAGGTAAACGCGTCGTGCGTCTCAAGGGCGGAGACTGCTTTGTGTTTGGCCGCGGCGGCGAGGAACTAGAGCTGCTTCAGCAGCACGATATTCCGTTTGAAGTTGTGCCGGGCGTGACCAGTGCACTGTCTGTGCCTGCATATGCGGGCATTCCGGTCACGCATCGGGATTTTACCTCTTCTGTGCATATTATTACCGGACACGCCAAGCAAAACGGGGAGCTCAATCTGGATTTTGAAGCACTCGTCCGGCATAAGGGCACGCTGGTATTCTTGATGAGTGTCAGCAGTACGCCGATGATTTTATCCGGCTTGATGCAGGCGGGCATGGCGGAAGATATGCCCGCGGCGATGATTGAGCGCGGAACGCTGCCGAATCAGCGCAAGCTGGTGGCAACCGTCGGTACGCTGTCTCAGCGGATGCAGGAGGAGCATATCACAAGTCCGGCGATTTTGATTGTCGGCGCGGTTTGTGCGCTGTCCGACTCATTTGACTGGTTCAGTCATACGCCGCTGCACGGCGTGACTGTTGCCGTGACGAGACCGAAAAATCGTGCAGGTACTCTAACTGACAAACTGCGCAAGCTCGGCGCACAGGTGATCTCCTATCCGTGTATTGAAACCAAGATCATTTGGCCGAATATGCCGGTTGTCGAAGCGCTTGCGTCGATAGACCAGTACAGCTGGCTGGTACTCACCAGCCCGACCGGCGTGGAAATGTTGGTGCGGCTGCTGGATGCGGCGGATATGGATATGCGCAATTTGGCGCATATGAAGTTCGCTGTCATCGGCTCTGCCACCGCAAAAGCACTCAAGGCGCATGGACTGCGAGCGGATTATATTCCGGCCATTTACGATTCGGTGCATCTCGCAGAGGGACTCGTCCGTCTGGTCGGTGAGGGAGACCGTGTTTTGCTGCTGCGTGCGGCGCAGGGCTCTGCAGAACTGCCGGTACAGCTGGGAGAGGCGTGTATTCCGTTTGACGATGTGCCGATTTATGAAACCTTGTATCGCAATGAAAACAGCGATGCCATGGCACAGCAGCTGGCTGCCGGTGAGATAGATTATGTCACGTTTACCAGTGCATCGACGGTGCATGGCTTTGTCAGCAGCTTGCCGAAGGAGACGGATCTTTCCGGTTTCCGTGCCCTGTGCATTGGCAATATGACGGAACAGGCGGCAAAATCCGCCGGTATGCAAACAATCACAGCAAAGAGCGCGACCATCGACGCCATGCTGTCTCGACTTTTGGAGGAACAACAATTATGAATTTAATCAATCGTCCGCGCAGATTGCGCACCAGCCCAACCCTTCGCTCGATGATGCGAGAGACCCGTATGTCTCCGTCCAGCCTGATTTATCCGATTTTTGCGATTGAGGGCGAGAACATCAAAAATCCGATTGCATCGCTGCCGGGTCAGTTCCAGTGGTCTCCGGATCGCATTTGCGAAGCCATTGAGGAATGCATCGAAGCCGGAGTGGAAAAGGTCATTTTATTTGGACTTCCGGCACATAAGGATGAGATCGGTTCCGGTGCTTGGGCGGAGGATGGCATTGTGCAGCAGGCAATCCGCGCCATCAAGGCAAAGTATCCGGATTTTTATGTGATTACCGATGTCTGCATGTGTGAGTATACCTCGCATGGTCACTGCGGCATTCTGTGTGACCACTATGTGGACAATGATAAGACACTGGAATGCCTAGCGAAGATTGCGCTGTCTCATGCACAGGCGGGCGCCGATATGGTCGCGCCGTCTGATATGATGGACGGCCGTGTTGCTGCGATTCGCAAGATTCTCGATGACAATGGCTTTATCAATATTCCGATTATGGCGTACTCGGCCAAGTATGCCTCGGCATTTTACGGCCCGTTCCGCGATGCCGCAGGCTCTGCGCCGTCGTTTGGCGACAGAAAGTCGTATCAGATGGATCCACACAACAGCCGCGAAGCTATGCTGGAATGCCAGCTGGATATTCAGGAGGGCGCGGACATCATCATGGTCAAGCCTGCACTCAGCTATCTGGACGTCATTGTCAAGGCGAAGGAACGCTTTGATGTGCCGCTTGCTGCCTATTCTGTCAGCGGCGAATACGCCATGATTAAGGCGGCAGCAGCGGCAGATCTCGTGGATGAGTACCGCATTATGTGTGAGTCTGCGCTGAGCATTTACCGTGCTGGTGCGGAAATTTTGATTACCTACTATGCCAAGGAATTGGCACAGGCTATGAAGAAGGGAGATATTGGCTGATGGATACCTCGGAAAAGCTGTTTGAACAGGCGCAAAAGGTTATGCCGGGCGGCGTCAACAGTCCGGTGCGCGCCTATCGCGCCGTCGGCATGACACCGCGCTTTATTCAGTCTGCAAAGGGTGCCTATGTCACGGATGTGGACGGTGTAGAATACATTGATTACGTGGGTTCTTGGGGCCCGATGATTTTAGGACATGCCAACCCGCAGGTACTTCGCGCTGTCGAGCAGACCATGAAGAACGGTCTGAGCTTTGGCGCACCGACCGAGCGTGAAACGGATTTGGCGAATCTGGTTGTCTCTATGGTGCCGAATATTGAGATGGTTCGCATGGTAAATTCCGGCACAGAAGCGGTGATGAGTGCGGTTCGTGTGGCACGCGGTGCAACCGGAAAAGATAAAATTATCAAGTTTGAGGGATGCTATCACGGGCATTCGGACGCCATGCTCGTCAAAGCCGGTTCCGGTGCTCTGACCGGCGGCAGACCGGATTCCGCCGGTGTTCCGGCGGCAGTGGCAGGGGACACGCTGACGGCGACATACAACGATCTGGACAGCGTAGAGCGTCTGCTGCAAGCCAATAAGGAACAGGTGGCGGCAGTGATTGTCGAGCCGGTAGCTGCCAATATGGGCGTTGTGCCGCCGGCAGAGGGATTTTTGGAAGGCCTGCGCGCACTGTGTGACGAATATCATGCGCTGTTAATCTTTGATGAAGTCATCACAGGATTCCGTCTGGCACGCGGCGGCGCACAGGAATACTTTGGCGTCAAGGCGGATCTCGTGACCTTTGGCAAGATTATCGGCGGTGGTATGCCGGTTGGGGCTTTTGCGGGAAGCCGCGAGCTAATGGAACAGGTTGCTCCGACCGGTCCGATTTATCAGGCAGGCACCCTGTCCGGCAATCCGGTGGCAATGGCGGCGGGCATCACGCAGCTGACCTACCTCAATGAGCATCCGGAAGTATATACGAAGATTGAAGAAAACACGACTTGGCTGGCCAATCAGCTGCGCGAGCTGGAAGAGACCTATCACGCGGGAACAACGGTCAATCAGATCGGCTCGCTTCTCAGTGTGTTCTTCACCAAACAGCCGGTAACCAATTTTGCCGGTGCAAAATCCAGCGACGTGGCACGCTATGCCGAGTATTTCCGCCATATGCTGGCGCAGAAGATTTATCTGGCTCCGGCACAGTTTGAAGCCATGTTTGTCGGCAATGCACACACGCAGGCGGATCTGGATGCAACGGTAGCGGCTGCGAAAAAGACACTGGCTGCTATGGCAAACGCATGAACACGTATGTCTTGATTGGTGCCGGTATGGGCACAGAGCAAATGCTCACGGAGCAGGCGCAGCAAGCCATACGCAGCGCGGATGTTGTGCTGTCCACCGGCAGATTGGCGGATGGTCTGGCAGCTGTCCGCGCGGATATGCAGACGCTGGCGTTTTCCCAGCTGGCGCAGCGGGCACAAGAGAGCACGGGAACCATTGCGATTTTACTCAGCGGGGATACCGGTTTTTACAGCGCGGCGAAGACGCTGACAGAAAAACTGCGCGGCAGCGGCACGGTAGAAATCCTGCCGGGTATCAGCAGCATCCAGTTATTTTGTGCGCGGTTTCACACCTCGTATGATGATGCCGTCCTGCTCAGTCTGCATGGACGTTCCGGCGCTTTGCTGGCGCCGGTCAGCTACAATCGGAAGGTCATCATGCTCACGGGCGGCGAAAACAAAGCCCATGTGCTGTGTCAGCGCCTTGTCGATGCGGGACTGACGCATGTTATGGTGTCCGTGGCAGAAAATCTTGGCGCAGATACCGAGCGATTGATTTCCGGCACGCCGGAACAGCTGGCGCGCGAGCAGTTTGGCGATTTGTGTGTACTGATGACGCAAAACGAATGCCCGACAGACAGCAGTCACGCGCTGCGCGATGGTGATTTCGTGCGCGGAGAGGTACCGATGACCAAGCAAGAGGTGCGCTGGCTGGCGAGCAGTCTGCTGTCTGTCAAGCCGAATGAGGTTGTGTATGACATCGGCGCAGGCACTGGTTCCGTCACGATGGAGCTGGCGCGGCACGCCACGCGCGGCATGGTCTATGCCGTGGAGTGCAAGCCGGAGGCCATCGAACTGCTGCACCGCAATCGCGTGCACACAGGCTGCTATAACACGCAGATTGTACAGGCGATGGCACCGGACGGCTTGGAGCAGCTGCCAACGCCGGACTGTGCGTTTATCGGCGGCAGCCGCGGCAATATGGCAGAGATTGTCTGTGCACTAAAACAAAAGAATCCCAAAATTCGTATCGTTATCACGGCGATTGCGCTGGAAAGTCTGCACGAGGCGATAGAAGCGCTGGAGAGCAACGGCTTTCCGGCGGAAATTTCCTGCGTCAATGTCTCACGGGCGAAGAAGGTCGCACGCTATCACATGATGACAGCGCAGAATCCGGTCTATCTGATTGGAGGCAATCTATGAGCGCGCGTGCACCGCGGCTGGTCATCGGCGGCACGGGAAGCGGCTGCGGAAAGACGACAATCACCTGCGCCCTGTTGCAGGCGTTTGTCGAACAAGGCTTGGATACCGCTGCCTTCAAATGCGGACCGGATTACATTGATCCGATGTTCCACAGCCGGATTATTGGTGCGCGCTCCCGCAATCTGGATGCGTTTTTGTGCGGGCGGGACACGGTTCCTGCCCTGCTGCAACGTTGTGCGGGACGCGATATTTCCGTGATAGAAGGTGTCATGGGATACTATGACGGCCTTGCCGGAACGAGCAGTGAAAACTCGACGGCGGACATTGCGCGGCTTACGCAGTCTCCGACTGTGCTTGTCGTTTCGGCAAAGGGCATGTCGCTGACCATTGCGGCGCTGCTGCGCGGATTGATGCAATTTGAGGACAACACCATTCGCGGTGTCATTTTAAACGGAATTTCTCCGATGATGACGGATTATTACGCGAATATTATCGAGCAAAACACAGGCTTGCCTGTTTTCGGCGCGATGCCGAACGATCCGGTCTGTGCAGTGGAAAGCCGCCATTTGGGACTAGTTACTGCGGCGGAAATCAAGGATCTCAAGCAAAAAATGCAGACACTCGCCCAGCACGCGCGCGACGGTTTGCAGCTGGATGCGCTGCTCGCTTTGGCTCGCACTGCGCCGGAGCTGCAAGAGCAGCTGCCGCCGGTTCCCGCTTGCGGGACTGGGCTGCGCATCGGCATTGCCCGCGACGAAGCGTTTTGCTTTGACTACGCGGACAGTCTGGAGGTATTGACGCGCATGGGCGCACAGCTTGTGCCGTTCTCTCCGCTGCACGATGCGCATTTGCCGGAAAAATTGGACGGTCTGTATCTGTGCGGCGGGTATCCGGAACTGTATGCGCAGCAGCTGGGAGCAAATCGCTCTATGCTGACGGATATTCACGAAGCGATTACAAATAAGATGCCGACCATTGCGGAATGCGGTGGCTTTTTGCTGCTGCATCAGACGCTGACCGGCGTGCCGATGGCAAATATCTGCGGCGGCACAGCGGAAATGGGAAAACGGCTGAAACAATTTGGATATGTCACGCTGACGGCAAAGAAAGATTCTTTACTGTGCCGCAAGGGTGAAACGTTGACCGCGCATGAATTTCATTATGCGCAGAGCACCGAGCAGGGCGAGGACTTTTCTGCGAGCAAGCCGCTGAGAAACCGCAGCTGGCAGTGCGTTCACGCTTCGGATACGTTGCACGCGGGTTATCCGCATCTGCATTTTGTGGGTAATGTTGCGGCGGCACAGCGATTTTTACAGGCATGTCAGACCTATCATCGGGAGGTGAAACGATGACACTGGAACAAGTATTGGAACAGATTCCGCCATTAGATGCAGAGGCGATGGCGCGGGCAAAACATCACTGGGATGCGCTCGCCAAGCCGCTGCACGGCTTGGGAGATTTAGAAGATATCCTCGTTAAAATTGCGGGCATTCGCCGCACACCGGTTATGGATTTGCGCAGAAAAGCCGTGGTTGTTCTGTGCGCGGATAACGGCGTGGTAGAAGAAGGCGTTTCCCAAACCGGACAAGAGGTCACGCGGATTATCACGGAAAATTTGGGCAAGGGAACGTCTACCGTGTGCCACATGGCACGTGCCGCCGGCGCGGATGTCATTCCGGTGGATATTGGAGTGGCGAGTGAGGTGCACAGCCGCGGGGTGCTGCATCGAAAAATCGCATATGGCACGAAAAACTTTGCCAGACAGCCGGCAATGAGCCGTGCGCAGGCGGTACAGGCCATCGGTGTTGGTATAGAGATTGCTTTGCTGTGCCGGGAACAAGGCTATGATGTCATTGCAACCGGCGAAATGGGTATCGGCAACACGACATCGACGGCGGCAGTCACGGCAGCACTGCTTCATGCGCCGGTAGAGCTGGTCACAGGACGCGGTGCGGGATTGTCTTCAGAAGGTCTCGTGCGCAAGATTCAAGTGGTCACACGCGCATTGGAACAATGGCAGCCGGATCAGCACGATCCGATTGACATTTTGAGCAAAGTCGGCGGCTATGATATTTGTGGCCTGACCGGTTTGTTTTTGGGCGGTGCGCTGTGCGGTCTGCCGATGATTCTGGACGGTGTCATTTCTGCCGCAGCGGCGCTGTGCGCGGTGCGGCTGTGCCCCACGGTGCGTGAGTATCTGATTGCTTCGCATCATACGGCAGAGCCTGCGGGAATGCTGCTCGAACAGGCCTTGGATGTGAAGCCGATGATTGACGCCAATATGGCTTTAGGTGAAGGCACCGGTGCTGTGCTGCTGTTTGGTATGCTGGATGCGGCGGCTTCGCTGTACACCAATGGCAATACGTTCGATGACAGCAACATCGAAGCGTATCAGCCGCTTTCTTGAGCCGATGCTGATACTGGTAACGGGAGGCGCCGCCAGCGGAAAATCCGAGCTGGCAGAGCGCATCATCTGCAAATTGGCAGACGGAAAGCCGATGCTGTATGTGGCGGCGATGGAGACAGAGGGCGAAGAAGTGCAAAGACGCATTGCCCGCCATCGCGCCCTGCGCGCCGGAAAGGGATTTACGACGTGGGAACACGCCAAGAGGTTTGACACGATGACGGTGCCGAGCGGCTACACCGCCGCGCTGTTTGAATGCATGAGCAATGCACTGGCGAATGAGATGTTTTCGCCGGACGGCGCAGGAGAGAATTGGAAACACAGCATTGTTTCCGGTATTCGTGCATTGCAGGCATCCTGTGAGCATGTCGTTGTCGTCAGCAATGATATTTTCACGGATGGCGTGACGTATGACGAATGGACAATGCGATACTTGCACGCGCTCGGCTGCCTGAACCAGTATTTTGCCGAACAGGCGGATTGGGTGATTGAGAGCGTGTGCGGCATTCCCATTGTACATAAAAAGAGGGAAAACACATGATAAAAGAACTGTTCGGCGGTCTGCTGGTGGCGTTTGGCTTGTATTCTGCGCTGCCGCTGCCGCAGATCGAATGGAAAAACAACACCATGCGGTATGCACTGAGCTTTTTGCCGCTCATTGGACTGTTGGTTGGCGGCTGCGAATATGGCTGGCTGTTGCTGGCGGGAAAGCTGGCGGTATCCAGTCTGCTGTATGCGGCGGGAGCGGTACTGATTCCGGTTGTGATTACCGGCGGCATCCATCTGGATGGCTTTGTCGATACCTGTGACGCGCTGTGCTCGTATGGAGATAAAGAGAAGCGACTGGAAATTTTGAAAGATCCGCATGTCGGTGCGTTTGCCATTTTGTGGATTGGTGTGCTGCTGATTGCTCAACTCGGTATGTTCGCGCAGATCTATGAGACACCGGCGAGTGCCAAGTTATTTTGCCTCGGCTATGCAGGAGCACGCGCCTTGGGCGGCGGCATGATTGTCACGCAGCCCTGCGCCAAAAATTCTGGTCTCGCGCATATCTTTGCGGACAGCGCGGACAAAAAGACCGTCAGTCATGTGATGCTCGTGTGGGAGCTGGTACTGGCAGTACTGGCGATTATACTGGCAAAGGGCGTCGGCGTGCTGGCAATTGCCACTTATGCCGGATTTTATTTGTTTCATATTCGCATGTGCCGCAAAAACTTTGGCGGTATTACCGGCGATTTGTGCGGCATGTGTATCACGGTGTGTGAGACGCTGATGCTGCTGTGCGCAGTGATTGGCGGCATCCTCTTGCGGTGAGAAAGGAAAGTAGCATGACAATACTCATTATCGGCGGTGCGGCGCAGGGAAAGACAGCCTTTGCACGCACGCTGTCGCCGGAACAAGACATCATAGACGATTTGCATGTGCGCGTACAGCAGGCGCTGCGTGACAAGACACAGCTGCCAAAGGCGGCGGATTTTGCAGGCAAAACTGTCGTGTGCAATGAAGTCGGCGGCGGAGTCGTCCCGATGGACGCATCGGAACGCGAATGGCGCGAATGCACCGGCAGACTGTGCTGCGACATTGCGGCACAGGCAGACCGCGTGTACCGCGTGTACTGCGGCATCGCCACCTGCATCAAGGGGGCATCATGAGCGTAGCGGCAGCCGTTTTTCTCGGCTTTTTACTCGATTGTGTGCTCGGCGATCCGGAACGGCTGTGGCATCCGATTATGGGCATTGGCTCCATGATTTCGTTTTGGAAAAAACATCTGCGGGCATGGTTTCCGGACAGCAACCGCGGACAGTTTTGGGCGGGCGTCCTGCTGTGGTTTGTCGTTGTGATTCCGTCCTGGCTAATTCCGGCGGCCATTTTGTATCTGGCGGGATGGCTGCATCCGGCACTGGCATTTGTCATTGAGACGTTGTTCTGCTGGCAGATTTTTGCGGCGAAATCGCTCAAGCAAGCGGCACTGCGCGTGTATCGTGCCCTGCGCAAAGGCGATTCGCAGGAAGCACGGAAGTATGTCTCGTGGATTGTCGGACGCGATACCGCACATTTGGATGCGGCACAGGTGACGAAAGCGACGGTGGAAACCGTTGCGGAAAATACCAGTGACGGTGTGATTGCGCCGCTTGTTTTTTTGCTCATCGGCGGCGCACCGCTCGGCTTTGCCTACAAAGCGGTCAACACGCTGGATTCCATGGTGGGCTATAAAAACGAGGAGTTTTTATATTTTGGCCGCTTTTCCGCCAAGATGGATGACGTTTGGAATTTTATCCCGGCGCGTCTGAGCGGACTGCTGTTTGTGCTGTGCGCGAAACCGGCGGGATTGGATGCAAAAGGCGCATGGAAGTGTTTTCGGCGCGACCGCTTACAGCACGCCAGCCCGAATTCTGCACAGACAGAATCGGCGTGCGCCGGTGCACTCGGTGTACAGCTCGCGGGAAACGCCTATTATTTTGGAAAATTGTATGAGAAACCGACGCTGGGCGATGCCAAGCGTCCGATTGAAGCGGAGGACATTGTGCGCACCAATCGCCTGATGTATTGGGCGTCGGCTGCTGCCGTGTGCGTGCTGTGCGCAGCTCGATGGATCATCGGTTGGAAACTGGGGTGGTAATATGAAGCACATACACGGCGGTGACATTTACGCCGAGACATGGAACGAAGAGCCACTAGACTTTTCGGCCAATATCAATCCGTTCGGTATGCCGGACAGCGTGCGTGAGGCGGCACAGCAGGCGATTTCCGGTTGTCTGCACTACCCGGATCCGTTTTGCCGCGCCCTGCGGCAGACGATTGCGCAGCGCGATGATGTGACAGCGCAACAGATTTTTTGCGGCAACGGTGCCGCCGATGTGCTGTACCGCCTGATGCTGACGCTTCGGCCGAAGAAGATTTTGCTTCCTGCGCCGACCTTTGCGGAGTATGAGGAAGCGGCACAGCTCGTGGGCAGCGAGATCGTGCGATTTCCACTGGGGAAAGATTTGACGGTGACAGAGGCGTATTGGAACGCCGTCACACCGGACATGGATCTGGTTGTGCTATGCAATCCAAACAATCCCACTGGTTTGCTTACGCCAAAATGGCTGGTAAAGAAAGGAATGGAACGCTGCGCCGAGGTCGGCGCACGGCTGCTTGTCGATGAGTGCTTCCATGATTTTCTTTGCGAGCCGGAAGACAGCAGCATGACGGATCAGCTCCGCGACAATCACCATCTGATTTTGCTGCGGTCGTTTACCAAGATGTATGCAATGCCGGGCATTCGATTGGGCTATTGTCTGTCGGCGGATCAAGAGCTGATCGGGCAGCTGTATGAAGCCGGTGCTCCGTGGTCGGTGTCCGTCATTGCGCAGGCGTGCGGCATGGCGGCGGCAAAGGATGTAGATTTTCCGCAAAAAACACGTGAGTATGTCGCGCAACAGCGAGAGACACTCAAATGCGGCTTGGAAGATTTGGGCATATACGTCGTAGACGGACAGGTGAATTATTTGCTGTTTCGCAGCATAGAAATACCGGATTTACAGCGGCGGCTGCATGACCGCGGCATTTTGATCCGTTCGTGTGCCAATTATCACGGATTGGATGACACATGGTTTCGCGTTGCCGTGCGCGGCGAAGCGGAAAATTTTGTTCTGCTGCATACCTTGCGGCAACTAAAGGAGGAATCGGCATGGCAAAGGTAATTATGGTACAGGGTACCACGTCCAATGCGGGCAAGAGCCTGACGGTTGCGGCATTGTGCCGCATTTTTCGACAGGACGGACTCAAGGCGGCGCCGTTTAAGTCGCAAAACATGGCGCTCAATTCGTTTATTACAGCGGATGGAGCGGAAATGGGACGCGCGCAGGTCATGCAGGCGGAAGCTGCAGGCATTGAGCCGGATGTGCGCATGAATCCGATTTTGCTCAAGCCGACCAGCGACTGCGGCTCGCAGATTATTGTGAACGGCGTGGCGCGCGGCACGATGGCGGCAAAAGACTATTATCCGTACAAAAAACAGCTGATTCCGGATATTTTACAGGCATACAACAGCTTGGCAGAGGAATACGATGTCATTGTCATCGAAGGTGCAGGCTCTCCGGCAGAAATCAACCTGCGTGAAAACGACATCGTAAATATGGGGCTGGCAGAAATGGTGGATGCACCGGTTTTGCTTGTCGGAGACATTGACCGAGGCGGCGTGTTCGCTTCGCTGTACGGCACGGTTGCGCTGCTGCAGCCGGAGGAGCAAAAGCGCATCAAGGGCTTGATTATCAACAAGTTCCGCGGCGATGTAGAGATTCTCAAGCCGGGACTGGATATGATGCAGGACAAGCTGCCGATTCCGTTTGTCGGTGTTGTGCCATATCTGCATTTGGATATTGACGATGAGGACAGCCTGTCTGAACGACTGCAATCCAAACAGACTCCGGCCGTGTTGGATATTGCTGTGATTCGTCTGCCGCGCATCTCGAATTTTACGGATTTCGCACCGCTGGAACGAATGCCGGGCGTATCTGTGCGCTATATCACGCGAACGACGCAACTCAAGCAGCCGGATTTACTTTTGCTGCCGGGCAGCAAGAATACGATGGAAGATCTCAAATGGATGCGGCAAAATGGATTGGAAGCTGCGGTCAAGAAATATGCGGCTTCCGGTATGCCGGTATTTGGTATCTGCGGTGGCTATCAGATGATGGGTCTGACGCTTGCCGACCCCGAGCATGTCGAGGCGGGCGGCACGATGGAAGGTATGGGACTGCTGCCGGTGCACACGACATTTTGCGCCAAGAAAACCACCACGCAGGTACGCGGCGCGATAGGACATCTCACCGGCATCTTTGCCGGATTGACCGGTGTGCATATGGACGGCTATGAGATTCACATGGGTGATACGACTTATGAGCCGGATGCAGACAATTTCTCTGAGATTCAGCGCAATGGCCGACCGGTGATAGACGGCGCACAGTGCGGCAGCTGTTACGGCACGTATGTGCATGGCATTTTCGACCGCGAGGAGGTCAGCCGCGAGCTGATTACTGCGCTGCTTGAAAGCAAAGGCTTGTCCGCGGAGGACGTACAGGCATTTGACGCAGAGACATACAAACAGCAGCAATATGACCGGCTTGCAGACGCCGTGCGTGAAGCCTTGGATATGGATGCCATTTATCGCATTCTCAATCGGGAGGTGTGAAATGGAGCGCGGTCTCATTCACATTTACTGCGGAGATGGCAAGGGAAAGACGACCTGTGCGTTTGGTCTCGCGCTGCGCTGTGCAGGTGTCGGAGAGCAGGTGCGCATTGCCCAGTTTCTCAAGGGCGGTGACAGTGGCGAAGTGACTGCTATGCGGACATTTTCCAATGTCGAGCTTCTTCGCGCCAAACAGGGAACCAAGTTTACCTTTCAGATGAACGCGGAGGAAAAAGCACAGGCGAAGCGCGACCACACGAAATTACTGCGGCAAGCGTTTGCCGATACCCAACATCTGCGGATGCTGGTATTGGATGAAATTATGGCGGCGTGCACGACCGGTATGGTGGATGTAGATGAACTGGTATCGTTGATACAAACCCGTCCGCCGGAGTTAGAGCTTGTCATGACCGGACGCAATCCGCCGCAGAAGCTGTTGGATTTGGCGGATTATATCACAGAGATGAAAAAAATAAGGCATCCGTATGACAAGGGCATTGCGGCACGCCGTGGAATTGAGCGATAGGAGAGAGCGACAGATGGATTTTGAAATTATCAAACCGGCAGAGATTGAAAAGCGCAGCTTTGCTATCATCACAGAAGAACTGGGTGACCGCGTTTTTCCGGAAGAGATTGGCTTGGTTGTCAAGCGTGTCATTCATACCTCGGCGGACTTTGATTACGCAGACAATCTGGTCTTTTCCGAGGGTGTAGTACCGCACGCGCTGGAGGCCATTCGGCGCGGCGCACATATCGTCACAGATACCAATATGGTCAAGGCGGGTATCAACAAAAAGACACTGGCAAAATTCGGCGGAGAGGTACATTGCTTTGTCGCGGACCCGGATGTTGCGGAAGAAGCGAAAAAGCGCGGCGTGACGCGCTCCACGGTCTCGATGGAACGCGCCGCCCAATTGGATGTACCGGTGATTTTTGCCATCGGCAATGCGCCGACAGCACTGATTGAATTGGATCGTCTGATGAGAGAACAACAGTTAAAACCGGAGTTGATTATCGGTGTGCCGGTTGGTTTCGTCAATGTCGTGGAGTCGAAGGAACTAATTCTTCAGTCTTCCGCACCGCATATCGTCGCGCGCGGACGAAAGGGCGGCAGCAATGTTGCGGCGGCGATTGTCAATGCGCTGCTGTATCAGCTCGTGCATCGAGAAGGCTTTTGAGTCTATAGGCCGATGAGCAGGAAAATGCCTGCGAGCAGCAGCAAGTCGTGATCGATGCCGTCCTCGTCCTTGAGAAGAAAATATAAAATAAGCAAAACGAGAAGGGTGTCCTGCTCGAACAAACGACTCAGACCGCCCTCTTTGCCAAACAGATTTCCCAGAGAGGAAAAAATACTGCCGGATTCCTGCTGCTTGGGCGGCGGACACGGCGGTGGCGGAGGAGACGGCGCGTCCGGCGGCGGGCAGGCAGCTTGCAAATATTTGTTGTACATATCTTAGATCTCCTTTGTGCGGCCGTCCGGCGGAAGAAACTGCCGGGCGGCTGTTTTTGCCATTCGAGCCATGGAGAGGATGCGTTCGGCGTGGGCAATCTGCGTGCAGGTTTCTTCAGACAGAAACGGACGCAGAGCATGTAATAGTTCCGCGCGGGATGCATTGGCACGGCGCGGAGGTGCGGCATCCCCTGCGGATAGATCTGATGAGGCAGAGGTGCCATGCATCAGCTCCGCTGCCATACCGGACAGCTTTTGCATAGCCTCAGGATCTTGAAACAGATTGGATAACAGATCAGCGGGTTCCAAGCGGCGTCACCGTCCCATCAGGCGGGCGATTTGCTGAGCGAGCTGAGCACCTTCCGGCGTCTGCATCGTGCGCTGAATGATTTGCTTGGCACCTTCTGTGTCACCTGCCTGCATGTGCTGCATGGCCTGCTCCAAGCTGGCACTATGCTGCTTGAGAATTGTCTGCGCGGCGCGTTGGTTTTGCGGTGCCTGCATGGTTGCTTTGAGGCGGGCAGCCGCTGCGGCGTCACCGGATTGCTGGGAAAATTGCCGAAGCAAAGCCTCCATATCTTTCTGCTGCATAAAAATACCTCCTGCTGGATTGGGTTCAATGTAGTATACGCACGAGCAGGTGGAATTGTTCTTTGACTTTCTGGAAAAAATAGTGTATAGTCATGAAAGACACTATCAGGCTACGGGGGAACGAAAGATGAAATTGCTCGTATTTTCCGATTCACATCGTGCCAATATCACGGACATGCTCGCTCTGATCGACGAAGAAAAGCCGGATGCGGTTGCGCATCTGGGGGATCTGGTGAGCGATGTGGAAGACATCCATTTTGTATATCCGGAACTGCCCGTGTATAACGTGCGCGGCAATAACGATTGGGGAGACGATGAGACGCCGAACAGCTTGGTTGTCCCGGCAGAACATGTGAGATTGTTCTTGACGCACGGACACTTGTACGGTGTGCGGCGCGATACCAAACGGCTTGCCGAGGCGGCACGAGCAGAAAACTGTCAAGTTGCTCTGTACGGACACACGCATCGGGCGGAAATCCATCAAGAAGACGGCGTTCTCGTGGCAAATCCGGGCAGCATCAGTATGCCCTACACAGCGCAGCCGCCGTCTTATTTGCGGCTTACGATTCAGGGCGATACGATAGAATCCGAGCTGGTTTATTTGAAAAATACAAAGAAGAAACGGCTCTGGCTTTGAGCACAGGAACCGTTAGGAAAGAAGAGGAATGAAATATGTTATTGGCGATTGACGTAGGCAATACCAATACGGTTTTTGGCATTTATAAAGACAAAGAACTGATCGGCAGCTTCCGTCTGTCTACGACGGCAGAGCGCACGTCAGATGAGATCGGTATGCAAATTCACATGTATTATTCGTTCTTGGGCTTGCAGACCAAGGACACCAAGGCGGTTATCGTGGCATCGGTTGTGCCGCCGGTTATGTATACGCTCATCAATGCGATTCGCAAGTACATCGGTGTGCGCCCGATGATTGTCGGCAAAGACGTGGATACCGGTTTGGTCAACCGATACGACAATCCGCGTGAGGTCGGCATTGATCGCCTGGTCAATGCAGTCTCTGCCATTCAGAAATACGGTGCGCCGCTTATCATCATTGATATTGGCACCGCGACAACCTTTGATGTCATTGATGAGACCGGTGCGTACTGCGGCGGTGCCATCTTCCCGGGCATCAAGGTTGCCATGGAAGCTCTGTTCCAGAAGGCCTCGAAGCTGCCTCGCGTGGACATTGTGCGGCCGGAGAAGGCAATCGGCACGAATACAGTCATGAGTATGCAGTCGGGCGCTGTGCGCGGCTATGCCGGTGCGATTCAGGGCATTGTGCATGAGATGAAGGCGGAAATCAACGGCAATTGCCGCGTAGTTGCAACCGGCGGCATGGGTCGCATGATGGCAGAATATTGTGACACCATTACGGACGTGGACGCCAATTTGACGCTGACTGGTCTGCGCATGATTTATGAGGCAAACAAGGAAAAGTTTGATGCGCTCGAACCGATTGGCCCGCTGGTTGTCTCGGTAGAAGAAGAGCTGGACACTCAGATGTGAGTACATAGGCAAAAAGAGGATTGGTTTTTGCCAATCCTCTTTTTGTTGGTTATTGCTCGCTGCCGGTTTTGCAGATGTCTTTGAGACAGCAGCGCTCGCAGTATGGCTTGCGCGCGGTGCAGACCTCTCTGCCGTGCAGCACGAGCCGATGACAGAAATCACTGGATTTCTCCGGCGGAATGAGCGGCCGCAGTGCCTTTTCCACCTTTGCCGGCTCTTTGATGCCGTCAACCAATCCGATGCGATTGGCGAGGCGGATACAATGCGTGTCCGTGACAATGGCGGGCTGATGATATAAATCACCGAGAATCAGATTGGCGGTCTTTCGTCCGACGCCAGGAATCTTGAGCAGTTCCTTCATCGTGCCGGGCACTTTGCCGTTATGTACTTCCAGCAGATAGACCGCGGCGGCGTGAATATCCCGCGCTTTGGAATTGCCGAGTCCGCACGGGCGGATGATCTGTTCAATCTCGCCCTCCGTCGCGAGGGCAAAGGATTCCAGGGTTGGAAATTTGGCGTATAAATCCTTGGTGATGATGTTTACGCGCTTATCTGTACATTGAGCCGACAGACGAGTGGCGAATAACAGTTCATAGTCCTTAGTATATTGCAGCGCACAGATGGCATCGGGATACTCCTGCTCCAAGCGCTCTACAGCGGCGCGCGCGCGCTGTTCTGGTGTCAGCATGAAATCAGCTCCTTTTGGTGGTTTTACGTCAAAAATTATGACGCGCTAAAGTCTCCTGTCATTATAACACAAATAATGCACAAAAAATCAGGTAAATCTTACAAATTTTGATGCAGGAAGCGGAAAAAATGAAATTCATGAAAAACTGTCTTGCAAAAGATAGGGAATCCTGCTTTAATTAGAATTAACACAAGAAAAAACAGCTGATTGTTTGTGTAATTCATACTGTAATGTTGAACATGGAGGATTTCAGACGATGGCAGAAAAACAGAGAATTGAAGAGAACATTTCTTTTATCACCAGCATGGACCCGGAACTGGGCGAAGCAGTTCGCAAGGAGTACGACCGTCAGTGCCGCAACATTGAGCTGATCGCATCCGAGAACATTGTATCCCCGACCGTTATGGCTGCTATGGGTACCGTTCTGACCAACAAGTACGCAGAAGGTTATCCGGGCAAGCGCTACTACGGCGGTTGCGAATGTGTTGACATTGCAGAGAATCTGGCAATCGAGCGCGTATGCAAGCTGTTTGGCGCAAAGTATGCCAATGTACAGCCGCACTCCGGTGCACAGGCAAACATGGCAGTGTATCAGGCACTGTGTCAGCCGGGCGACACCGTTCTGGGCATGAGCCTGGACAACGGCGGTCATCTGACCCATGGCTCTCCGGCGAACCAGTCCGGTAAGCTGTACAATATTGTGGCTTACGGTGTAGACGATGACGGTTACATCGACTACGAGGATGTTCGCAAGAAGGCACTGGAGCACAAGCCGAAGATGATTATCGCAGGCGCATCCGCTTATCCGCGTGCCATTCATTTCGACAAGTTTGCAGAGATTGCAAAGGAAGTCGGCGCATATCTGTTCGTAGATATGGCACATATCGCTGGCCTGGTTGCAGCAGGCGAGCATCAGAATCCGATGGAGTACGCAGATGTTGTAACTACCACAACACATAAGACCCTGCGTGGCCCGCGCGGCGGCTGCATCCTGACCAATGATGAGGCACTGGCAAAGAAGCTGAACTCTGCAATCTTCCCGGGCACCCAGGGTGGCCCGCTCATGCATATCATCGCTGCAAAGGCTGTTTGCTTCGGTGAAGCACTCAAGCCGGAATTCAAGGAATATCAGGTACAGATCCGCAAGAATGCACAGGCTCTGGCAGAAGGTCTGACCAAGCGCGGCGTCAAGCTGGTATCCGGCGGCACCGACAACCATCTGATGCTGGTTGATCTGCGCGGCACCGGTATCACCGGCAAGGAGCTGCAGAACCGTCTGGACGCTGTATACATCACCGCAAACAAGAACACCGTACCGAATGAGCCGCTCAGCCCGTTTGTTACCTCCGGTGTTCGTCTGGGTACACCGGCAGTTACCACTCGTGGCTTCAAGGAGCCGGAGATGGACAAGATTGCAGGCTTTATCGCTGACGCAATCTTTGACTTCGACAACAAGGCTGACGCAATCCGCGCTGGCGTTGAAGAGATCTGCAAGCAGTTCCCGCTGTACTAAATAGAAGAACAAGATGAAATTTCAGCCTCTGGCCGACCGTATCCGCCCAACCACACTGGCGGATGTGGTTGGCCAGCCGCATATTCTGGGAAAATCCGGTCTGCTGCGCCGGATTATCGAGAGCGGCAGTATTCCAAACATGATTTTTTACGGCCCGTCCGGTGTGGGAAAGACGACGGTTGCCTCTATTATCGCAGCACAGACTGAGCGCAAGCTGTATCGGCTCAACGCGACGACGGCATCTATTGCTGACATCAAGAAGATTTTTGATGAGCTGGGCACGCTGATGGCGCCGAACGGCGCGCTCATTTATCTGGATGAGATTCAGTATTTTAACAAGAAACAGCAGCAGTCTCTGCTGGAATTTATTGAGGATGGGCGCATCACGCTCATTGCATCGACGACGGAAAATCCGTATTTTTACGTGTTCCATGCAATTTTGAGCCGCAGCACGGTCTTTGAATTCAAGCCGATCGAAGCGGCGGATATTCAGCCTGCCGTGCGCAGAGCCTTTACATTGGCGGATGCTTCGCTGTCCGTGCCGGAAGAGGTTTGCACATACATTGCGACGGCGTGCGGCGGCGATGTGCGAAAAGCCATCAATGCTGTGGAACTGCTCGCACAGGCGGCACAGAACAAAACCGTAACTATGGAGGATGCCCAGCAGGCGGCACAGCGTTCGAGTATGCGCTATGACCGCGACGGTGACCAGCATTATGATATTTTGTCCGGTCTGCAAAAGTCCATTCGCGGCTCAGATCCAGATGCTGCCGTTCATTATCTGGCGCGATTGCTGGAATCCGGCGATTTGATTTCCGCCTGCCGCAGACTCATGGTCATCGCGGCAGAAGATATTGGTCTGGCATATCCGCAGGCGCTGCCAATTGTCAAATCCTGTGTAGATATGGCCAATCAGCTCGGTTTGCCGGAGGCACGCATTCCGCTGTCCGATGCGGCGATTTTACTTGCGACTTCCCCGAAATCCAATAGCGGCATTGAGGCGATTGACGCGGCACTGGCGGATATTCGCGCGGGAAAATCCGGCGATATTCCCGCGCATTTGAAAGACTGTCATTATTCCGGAGCCAAGAAGCTGGGACGCGGTCTGACGTATCAGTATCCGCACAGTTACCCCAACCATTGGGTACAGCAGCAGTATCTGCCGGATACCATCAAGGACGCGCAGTATTATATCTACGGAGACAATAAGCTGGAACAAAAAGCAAAGGCGTATTGGGACAATATCAAAAAACAATAGAAATAAAACTGGGAAGCCTTGCACTTCCCAGTTTTGCTGTCTGTTTATACTTTTTCTGCGATCATACCGTTTTTTGTGATGCCGGTCAATTTGACCTGACAAATGTCGCCTTGCTTTCCGGTATTCGGCGGGAGCTGAACGGAAAAATGCCATGTACCGTGAGCGGGCTGCGATTCTTTTCTGCCATGCTCTAAGATGACGGAGATTGTCTTGCCGATAAACGGCTGCAAAAAATCTTGTGACAGCTGTGCCGCCAAATCGCGCACGGCATTGGCGCGCTGGGCACGAATCTGCGGCGGAACGGAATTGGGCATCGAAGCCGCTGGCGTGCCGCTGCGCTCGGAATACGGAAAGACGTGAATGGACGCAAAGGCACAAGTTTTGAGAAAATCCATGGTCTGTGCAAATTCCTGTTCGGTCTCGCCAGGAAAACCGGTAATCACATCTGTGGTGATGGAACAGGTCGGAAATGCCGCGCGAAGCCGCTCGACAACAGCGAGAAACTGTGCGGTGGTATAGCGGCGGTGCATCCGATGCAGCGTTGCATCACAGCCGGACTGCAGCGACAGATGAAAGTGCTGCGCGAGATTGGAAAATCGCTGGAGCCGTTCACAAAAGGCATCCGTGATGAACCGCGGTTCCAGTGAGCCGAGGCGGAAACGCACATTGGGTGCGGCTGTGCACAACTGTTCCATGAGGTCAGTAAGATTTGGCTTGTCCGGTAAATCGCGTCCATAGCTGGCGATTTCAATGCCGGTCACAACGATTTCCTTGACGCCGGATGCAGCAAGTTGCTGCGCCTGACGGACGGCGTCTGCCAAGGGCAGAGAGCGCACATGGCCGCGGGCATAGGGGATAATACAGTACGTACAGTAATTGTCGCAGCCGTCCTGTACCTTGAGCAGGGCACGGGTGTGACCGGGCAGAATGCCGGCGGGAAGTTCCTCGAATGCCTGCCGCTGTCGGTTGTCCGTCACGGTGCAGACAGCTTTGTGGTCGCGCACGGCCTGTTCGCATAGATCTAATACGGCGGCGCGGTCGGATGTGCCGCAGACAATTTGCACGCCGTCGATGGCGGATGCCTTTTCCGGCTCGGTTTGCGCGAAGCAGCCGCACAGCGCGACAATCGCGTTGGGATTCTCTTTTTGCAGTTTATGTAAAACGCGCAGAGTCTTGTGGTCGCCGGACGAGGTGACGGTGCAAGTGTTGATGATACAGACATCCGCCTGTGTATCCGCGAGAACATGGCCGCGCTGTTGGGCGAGCTGCGCGAGCGCCTGCGTTTCAAATTGATTGACCTTGCAGCCAAGTGTTGCAAAGCAAAATTTCATAAGTGTTCCTCCGATGACGGCGTGCCGTCAAAATGTAAAAATCGTGTGAATTTTTCGTTAAAATTATAGAAACAATTCACAAAGGACATTATAATAAATTTTACAGAGAGTTACAACTGCGGGAGAGGAGAAAAAATGGTTAAACTACAGATTAAGCTCAGCAAACCTGACGATTTGACCCTACTCAACAATGCGGCATCCGCTATGCCGTTTGATATTGATCTTTCGTCAGGCTGGTACGTTGCAGACGCAAAATCATTGGTAGGACTGTTTGGCCTGGAGATTTCTGAGCCGATTGGTGTCAAAATGTACACGGATCAGAAGCAAGCACAGCCGTTCATTGAAAAGATCGGCACGATGATTATTTCTCACTAAAACCGAATCCGCGAGACCGTCCGCTTGTCGGGCGGTCTTTGTCTTGGTATGCTGTTCCTGTTTTGCGCATAGATTGTGTGGAAAACAGGTTTTTCTTTTTAGGGGAGGAAGCGGATGAGAAAGCATATCCTAGCCGCTGTTCTTGGCATCATCTGTGTGGCGGCGGTTTCGGCGTCCGCCTCAGCGGCGCAATTGGGAGAGGTACACGCAAAGGGTGCGATTTTGATGACGGATACCGGTCAGGTGCTGTTTGAACAGAACGCGGATGCCGTGCACCCGCCGGCATCTGTGACAAAGATTATGACCATGCTGTTGACCATGGAGGCCGTGGACAGCGGCAGTGCATCGCTCAGTGATTTGGTGACCGCTTCAGCTCATGCGGCGGAGATGGGCGGCTCGCAAATTTACCTCAAAGAGGGCGAGCAGATGACGTTGGATGACATGCTCAAATCGATTGCGGTTGCGTCTGCCAATGATGCGGCGGTTGCTGTGGCGGAGCATTTGGGCGGCAGTGAGTCGCATTTTGTCTCCATGATGAATGAGCGCGCCAAACAGCTCGGCTGTAAAGGAACGGAATTTGTCAATCCGAACGGCCTAGATACCGACGGCGAGCAGACCAAAACCACCGCGCGAGATTTGGCGCTCATTTCCCAAGAGCTGCTCAAACATCCCAAGATTTTAAATTATACATCCATTTGGATGGATTCCGTGCGCAATGGTTCGTTTGGGCTGGCCAATACCAATAAGATGCTCAAACTATATGATGGCATGGTGGGTCTCAAGACCGGATATACGAGCACGGCGGGATATTGTATTTCTGCTGTGGCGCAACGGGATGGTATGCGCTTGATTGCGGTCGTGCTCGGCGAGCCGGATAAACAGTCGCGCAATCAGGACATTGCGGCGATGTTAAATTATGGATTTGCCGGATATGCCGTTGTGCCGATTTTAGACAAAGAAACGCTGCCAATTGTTTCGGTTGAACTGGGAACACGAGACAGTATCTCCGTGGAACTGGCAGATGACACCCCGCTGCTCATGACCAAAGCGGAGGCAGGCAATGTCAAACGGGAGATCCGCTGCACGGAACACGCCCAAGCACCGATTGAAAAAGGTGACCCGATGGGCGAGATCGTCTTGACCGGAAGTGATGGAGAGATCACACGGCGCACCCTGGTCGCGGCAGAAAATGCCGACAGAAAACGCACAACAGATATTTTTCGGGAATTACTGGAATATCTGCTCATGAAAAAAAGGCTGCTTGCCGTTCGTTTTTTGACTAGTATGTAAAAATTCACAAAGAACTGTTTTTTTTCTTGTGAAAATCCGTTGTGTTTTTTTACAATTTATGATACCATAATATCAACCTCATAGTAGATTGGGAGGAAAACAAAATGGTTAAATTAATTATGGCAGCTGCTGGAAGCGGCAAGACAAAGGACATTATCAATCAGGTAAATGAGTCTGCGGCTAACGAGCCGGGTTCCGTTGTTTGCATCGCAAAGGGCAATCAGCTGAACTTTGACATTTCTCATCAGGCACGCCTGATCGACGTGATGGACTACAGCGTAACCGACTATGCATCCCTGCTGGGCTTCGTAGCTGGTATCCATGCTGGCAACTATGACATCACCAAGATCTACATCGACAGCCTGTACAAGGTTGCTTGTGATGACAAGCCGGAGGATGCTGACAAGTTCCTGCTGGCTCTGGATGAGTTCTCTTCCAAGCACAATGTAGAGTTTACCGTTGCCCTGTCTGGTGACGCAAGCGCTGCAAGCGAGACCATGAAGAAGTACCTGTAAGATGGTATGACGATAAAATCCCGTCGGTTTTCCGGCGGGATTTTTTCTGTCTACCGGAGTGCGGACACGGCCTGCTGCAGCTCCGCGAGAGATACCTGCATCTCTGCTGTGTCGCCGCGCTGCGCTGCGGTCTGAGAGCGGGCAAAGCCTGCACGAACAGGATCGAGCAGCTGTCGGTTCATCACGGCACATAAATAGGACTCTCGCCGGTTGTATTGTGTCTGAGCAACTGTGAGATACGCTTGCGCCTGAGCGGGATCGTCACAGTGCATGGCCTGTGTCAGTGGCGCAGAGATGCGCGCAATCGTGCGGGAAACGGCATAGCTGTTGTACAAACAGCCGGATATGACGAGAACAAGAAGGACGACGGCTGCCCAGATGCGCTTCATCGCTGAGCCTCCTGTTTTTGCAGAAATAAATTGCCGCAGTCGTCCAGCGTCATGAGAAAAATGTCTGCCGGAGAGGCGATACCGCGGGAGCGGCATTCGCGCAGCAGCCAAGCCTCATCCTTGCCGAGCTGGCGCAAAATACCGCGGCGGATTTTGCCTTCAGATACGAGCACACGTGCCATGCCGGTATCTTTGAGATGCTTATGGATGTCGGACGGCGTCAGGGGCTGCTTGTCTGCATAGAGCAGCACACTGAGCTGGCCATTGGTCTCAATGATGCCGCACCGCACGTCGGATACGAGAGAGACGCCAGCCATGCGCAGGCCGTCTAAGATGTCCTCCGGCGATAGGCGGAGCATCCGCAGCATGTCAGGGTCGAATTTTCCGTCTCGAATGACCATACAGGGATTGCCGCACAGCAATCGACGGACGCGGGTGCTTTTTCGGCAGAGACCGGAGAGCAGGACTTCCACGGCGAGCAGCGTGACGAGAGGGACGATGCCGCCGAGCAGCGGAATGGCGGTGTCCTGTAAGGGAATAGAGGCGAGCTCGGAAACCAGTATGGTAACGGCAAATTCCGAGGTGGACAGCTCACCGAGCTGTCGTTTTCCGGTAAACCGCAGACCGCCGATGACTGCGGCATAGACGAGCAGGGTGCGCGCGAACAGCAGAAACAGGAAAACCACCTCCCCGAAGATTTGTTTTTATCTTTCGCCGATTTTGGGCAAAGTATGCAGGATCTTTGAAAATTTGTACGGAAAACCGGAGAAATGCGAAAAAATAAAAAATATTATTGACTTTTTGAATTTACAAGATATAATAAGAAATACTTAGATATAAAAATGCAAAGACCGGAAAGAGTAACGCTTTCACAACGTTCAGAGAACTGCCGTTTGGTGCGAGGCAGCAGGGAGAAAGCGCGAACGTCATCCGCGAGCAGTTCAGGTGAATGGTCTGACCTAGTAATCTGAAACGGTTCACGCCCCCGTTAACAGGCAGAGCATTACGCACAGATTTGTGCCGATGTAAAGGGGTCGCTGAGATGTCAGCGGCAATAAAGAGTGGTACCGCAGAGCTAGTCTTTGTCTCTTTTTGTAGAGATAAGGGCTTTTTTTGTTTATCCAACCCGAAGGAAAAATATTACGATATAGGAGAGATGGCTCATGAAACTCAATGGTTCACAGATTCTGCTTGAGACACTGCTGGAACAGGGTACCGATACCATTTTCGGTTATCCGGGCGGCGCAGCACTGAACATTTATGATGAACTGTATAAGTATTCCGACCGTATCCGTCATGTCCTGTCCGCACATGAACAGGGCGCATCCCATGCCGCAGATGGCTATGCCCGCGCAACCGGCAAAGTAGGCGTTGTTCTGGCAACCTCCGGCCCGGGTGCAACCAACCTGGTCACCGGTATTGCAACGGCATTTATGGATTCTATCCCGCTGATTGCGATTACTGCAAACGTTGGCACCGGTCTGATTGGCCGAGACAGCTTCCAGGAAATTTACATCGCAGGCGTGACGATGCCGATTACCAAACATAACTTTGTTGTTCGCAACGTAGAGGAATTGGCAGATACCGTTCGTCAGGCATATGAAATTGCCATCAGTGGTCGTCCGGGTCCGGTACTCATTGATATTCCGAAGGACATCACGGCAGCAGTCTGTGAATTCGAGCATAAGCCGGCGGTGAAGAAGCGTCCGAATCCAAAGATTCAGCACGAGCAGATTTCTAAGATGGCAGAGATGGTCAATGCAGCAGAGCGTCCGGTCATCCTGTTCGGCGGCGGTGTGATTTCGTCTGAGGCCTGCGAGCTGCTGCTGCGCTTTATGAAGCGCGGTGATATTCCGGCTTGCCATTCTCTGATGGGCATCGGCGCACTGGATAAGGAAGAGCCGCTCAATTTGGGTCTCATCGGTATGCATGGCTGGGTATCCGCTGGCCGCGCGGTAGACAATGCCGATCTGGTTATCGCATTGGGCACACGCTTCTCTGATCGTGTGGCTACCAAGATGGGCGATTTTGCCTCCACTGCCAAGGTTGTTCAGGTAGACATTGACGAGTCTGAGGTGAATAAGAACATCGAGGTACAGCACAGCGTTATTGGTGACGTTCGTGACGTTCTCGAGGCGGTTCTGCCGCTCATTGACCATGCCGACCATACGCCGTGGAAGGAACAGATTGCTTCCTGGAAGGATCGCATGGACTATAAGCCGAAGGACAACGATGCCGTTCTGCGTCCGCATCAGCTGATGAAAAAAATTGATGAACTGATTAGCAAGGATGATATTGTGGCAACCGACGTTGGTCAGCATCAGATGTGGGCAGCACAGTTCACCGGCCGCTCCAAGCCGCGTACCTTCCTGACCTCTGGCGGTCTGGGCACGATGGGCTTTGGCTATGGCGCAGCAATCGGCGCACAGGTAGGCGAGCCGGATAAGCGCGTCATTCACGTTACCGGTGACGGCAGCTTCCACATGAACTTGCAGGAGATGTGCACCGCTGTCAGCAACCATCTGCCGGTTATCACGATTGTTGTCAACAATCAGGTGCTCGGCATGGTATACCAGTGGCAGACCTCGTTCTACGGCAAGCGTTACTCTAATACGGATCCGCACCGCAAGACGGATTTTGTCAAGCTGGCAGAGGCATTTGGCGCAAAGGGTATGCGCTGTGATACCTTGGCAAGCTTTGAGGCGTGCATGAAGGAAGCACTGGCAACGACAGACGGTCCGGTTCTGATTGATGCACGGATTGACAAGACCGAGCGCGTTCTGCCGTTTATTCCGGGCGGCGAAACGGTTCGCAACGTTATCATCGACTGATCGAGGAGGAAAAAACATGGAAAAGTATATTATTTCGGCCGTTGTACAGAATAATTCTGGCGTACTGGCTCGCGTTTCCAGCCTGTTCGGTCGCCGCGGCTTCAACATCTATTCTCTGACGGTTTCCCCGACCGTTGATGAGAAGTTTTCCCGCATTACCATCGTGACGGTTGGCGATGCCTATACATTGGATCAGATTCTCAAGCAGATGCGCAAGCTGGAAGAGTGCGTAGAAGTTGTCCATATCAAGGAGGACGAAGCATTCTGCCGCGAGCTGGCACTGATTAAAATCGAGGGCGGCGTGGATGTACAAGAGAGCATTCGTGAGCTGTGTGATGTGTATCAGGCAGACGTTGTCAATGCAGGCGAGCATTCTATCATCGTCCGCATTTCCGGCGTACCGTCCAAGCTGGATACGTTCTTGTCGATTATGCAGAACTTCAACGTCGTCGAGTCCAGCCGTACCGGCATCACTGCCGTACATTGGGACAAGGATAAGGACTGAGAAATCTGACGTTCTGCCCTTGATTTGTGTCATGCATTCTTTTATAATAAGAAAGTACATGACAAATTGACGCATGTTTTGTAAAGATACAGCGGGGACGGGTCATGTACCGGTTCCCGCTTTTTATCGCGGCGGCGCACTGCCGCCTTGGAGGTGCTTTTCATGGAATTAAGAAGTCATAATATTACGAAGGGCGTAGAGCGCGTGCCGAATCGCTCGCTGCTCCGTGCCTGCGGTCTGACCGAGGAAGAGATGGCGCGTCCGCTCATCGGCGTTGTTTCCGCATACAGCGAAATTATTCCGGGTCACATCAATCTGGATAAGATTGCCGCTGCTGTAAAGACTGGTGTCAGCATGGCTGGCGGTACGCCGATTCTGGTACCGGCAATCGGTGTCTGTGATGGTATTGCTATGGGTCATGTCGGCATGAAGTATTCTCTGCCGTCCCGTGAGCTGATTGCAGACTCTGTTGAGACACTGGCACAGGCACATCAGTTTGATGCACTGGTTCTCATCCCGAACTGCGATAAGATCGTTCCGGGCATGGTTATGGCCGCTGCTCGTCTGAACATCCCGTCTATTGTTGTTTCCGGCGGCCCGATGCTGGCAGGTCACGTCAAGGGCGAGAATGTTTCCCTGTCCTATACCTTTGAAGCAGTTGGCGCACGCAAGGCAAACCTGATTAACGACGAGGAAATTACCGATGTCGAGTGTCATTCCTGCCCGGGCTGCGGTTCCTGCTCCGGTATGTACACCGCAAACTCGATGAACTGCCTGTGTGAGGCAATTGGTATGGCTCTGCCGGGCAACGGCACCATTCCGGCTGTCCATTCCGACCGTATCCAGCTGGCAAAGCACGCTGGTATGAAGATCATGGAACTGCTGGAAAAGGACATCAAGCCGCGCGACATCATCAATGAGAAGTCCATTCATAACGCACTGGAGTGCGAGATGGCTCTGGGCTGCTCCACCAATACCGTTCTGCATCTGCTGGCAATCTCTCATGAGGCTGGCATTCAGCTGGATCTGGAGAAGATGAACCATGTATCCGATACCACGCCGAACCTGTGCCATCTGGCACCGGCTGGCAGAACCTACATTCAGGAGCTGAATGAGGCTGGCGGCATCTATGCAGTCATGAACGAGCTGTCTAAGAAGAACCTGATTGAGCTGGATACCATCACGGCAACCGGCAAAAAGGTCGGCGAGAACATCAAGGGCTGCATCAATAAGAACCCGAATGTCATCCGTCCGATTGACAATCCGTATATGCAGACCGGTGGTATTGCAATCCTGTGGGGCAACATTGCAAAGGAAGGCTGTGCAGTAAAGCAGAGCGCCGTTGCACCGGAGATGATGAAGCATACCGGTCCGGCTCGTATTTTTGACGGCGAAGAAGATGCTATTCAGGCTATTTATACCGGCAAGATCGTTCCGGGTGATGTTGTCATTATCCGTTACGAAGGCCCGAAGGGCGGCCCGGGTATGCGCGAGATGCTGAATCCGACTTCTGCACTGGCTGGCATGAAGCTGGATAAGGATGTCGCTCTGATTACCGACGGTCGTTTCTCTGGCGCATCCCGCGGCGCATCCATCGGACACGTTTGCCCGGAAGCTGCACAGGGCGGCGAGATCGGACTGCTGGAAGAGGGAGACATCATTGAGATCGACATCCCGAACCATTCTGTCAATGCAAAGGTTTCCGAGGAAGAATTTGCAAAGCGCCGTGCGGCATTTGTACCGCATGAGCCGAAGGTTAAGACCGGCTGGCTGTCTCGCTATGCACGCCTCGTAAGCTCTGCAAACAAGGGCGCTGTACTCGAGTAATCTATAAACTATAGAACTAGAAAACCCCGTTTACATCGTAAACGGGGTTTTTGTTTCGCACAAAGTGATGCAGGTTTGCAGCCAGTCGCACATGCTTTTCTCGCGGCTGATCGCACCCAACAAAACGAGATAGTCGCTAAAGGCATCGGCTTGCGTTGGCGGGATCGTATCAAATTTGGAGAGATTGTCCTGCAAATGCTGAAGCCACTGCTGATGCTGTTCCAGATGATCGGTTAACAACTGAATCTGAGCATCTTTGGGAAGACTGTCAGAAAAAAACAGACGTAGCTTGAATTCGTCTTTTGGCAGCTGTTTGATCTTGCTTTTGCTCTGTTCCCACTGTAGAAATTCCGCTTTTCCAGTTTCGGTAATAGAATATACTTTTTTCTCCAAAACCGTACCGGTAATTTCAGTTTGGAAGGTAATCAGCCCATCTTCCGCTAAGGCTTTCAGCTTCGGATAGATTTGGCTGTGCTTGGCGTGCCAGAATTCTGCAAGAGAGGTTTGAAATTCTTTGGATAAGTCGTAACCGGTCATGGCTTTGCGGTTGAGCAGACCGAGAATTGCATATCGTAGTGTTCCCATCGTATCGTTCCTTTCGATAGAGTATCTGTATTATACCACAGAATATTTGTAAAATAAAACATGTAAATATTGACATGTTTTAAAATACATATTATAATGAGAAAAAACAATGCAGGAGGTTTACACGATGGGCAAGCGGTTTACCAATTTGGAGGATTTTATCGGCACACATTTCATTTATACCTATGACAACGGATGGGAATACGAGTGGTACGCGAAAAATGAGAATACCGTAGACTACCGCATTCATGGCGGCATGGTTGCCGGACGCTGGGTCACGGATCAGAAGGCGGAAATTGTCAAACTGACCGACGGCGTGTTTAAGATTACCTGGACGGAACCAACGGGCACCGATGTCGCGCTGGATTTTATGCCGAATGAGGGCAAGCTGCACGGGACGATTTTCTTTCCCAAATGGGTGCATGAGCATCCGGAAATCACAGTTTGCTACCAGAATGAGCATATTGACAAAATGGAAGCAGCGCGTGCGCAATATGAGAACTATCCGAAGTATATTGTGCCGGAGTTTGCCACGATTACTTATATGGGAAATGCCGGAAAGAATAATGAAGATGTTATCAGTGAAGCACCATATCCGGGCATGACCGATGATATTCGTGCGGGTAGATACTTTACCGAGGAGTATAAGAGAAAAAATCGTTTTTAAGCGTATATAATAGCGAAAAGAAAAAGCATATCAAGTCTGACCTGAAAGTACAGGACTTGGTATGCTTTTTGTGAAGGATTATTTTATCATAGAACAGATAATATTCACACAGTTTTCAAAGCCGAGAGAACCGCTGTTTAGCATCAGGTCATATTGGTGCCGTTCTCCCCAAACTTGATCGGTAAATGCATTATAATGGTGACTGCGTGCTTTGTCTGACTGCCGCAGCTCTTTGTATACGGTTGTTTTCGACATACCATATTCCTGTATGCCGCGTTCAGCTCGCTTTTCCATGTCGGCATAGATAAACACGCGGAGCACATCGTCCCTGTCGCTGAGAATCTGATCTGCGCAGCGTCCAACGATCACACAGCTTCCTTGTTTAGCATAATGGGTAATGACATCCTTTTGAGCTATGTAAATCTGAGCAGAAAGTGGAAGTGTTTGTTGATTTGCGCTTTGTAGAATTCCGTAGCCATAGCTGGTTCCCATGGCTAAACTGTACAGAAAGCTATTTGTCACTTTTTGTTCATTTGATTCAACAAAAGATGTTGAAAGCCCGCTTTTTTCTACCGTCTTGTCAATTAGTTCACGATCATAGTACGGGATTTTCAGCTGATTAGCCACCATTTTTCCAATGGTTCGACCCCCGCTCCCAAGTTCGCGTCCGATTGTAATGATTTTCTTCATGGTATTTTTCTCCTTTTGCTTTTTCCCTGTGCAGATGCAGTTCTTTTTCTCCATGAACCCTAGTTCGGTTGATTTGACATGACATGTCTTGACACTCGTACATTTGCAGGCAGAAAAGTTTTCCGGTTTCATCCTTTAGCTGTGTGCCCAAGCATTTTTTCGTACTGTTTGTACAATCCGTACATTTTCTTGCATAAAATGCCATTATTTACACCTCTGCTTTGAAGACTGTTTGAGTTTTTTCATTTCCAGACCAATCAATATGAGTGCAAGAAGGAACGCCAAGCCATCTGCGATTGGACCTGCCCACAGTACACCGTACAAGCCTAAGAAATGACATAGAATCATGACGGCAGGAATGAGAAAGATGATCTGACGGCTAAAGGAGATGATACCGGAAATAATTGGTTTTCCGATTGACTGAAAGAAGATGGCAGATACAATCTGAAATCCATTCAAAAAACAGAGCAGAGTAAACAGCCGGAAGGACAAAATAGAAAATTCTGTGTATAGGCTGCCTTGATCTCCGAACAAAGCCGTAAGTTGTTTTGGGAATATCTGAAAGATGAGAAAACACATAACGGAGACAATGGTTGCGGTGATCGCGGTCAGATAAAAAGTTTTTCGTACTCTGCCGTAATCGTCACGGCCGTAGTTGTATCCAACAATTGGCTGTGCACCGGTACCGATGCCTGTCACGATTGCAATGAGAATTGTGTTAAATTTCATGACAATGCCGAATGCTGCCAGCGGGATATCCGGACCGTATTGCGTCATAGCACCGTAGCGAACGAGATAATAGTTGATGACTGCCATGATGACGGCAACAGCAAATTGAGAAATAAAACTGGACACGCCCAAGCTGGAAATGGTTTTCAGTATGTGGAACTGTGGCTTCATGTCGCACAGAGAAATTTTGACAGTTTTAAATCTAGGAACGTACCACATCGAAATTGCAAAATTTAAAACTTGTCCAATGACTGTGGCAATTGCAGCACCGGCCATACCCCAATGAAAGACAAGAACAAACAGCGCATCCAAAATAATATTTGCCAGACAGCCGACAATCATGCCGATCATAGTTAGCTGTGGGGTGCCGTCTGCTCGAATCAAAGAACACATGCCGCAGCCAATAATGACAAATGGAAAGCCTAGAATAACAATTCTGCCATAAGTGAGTGCATATGTAAGATTGTTTGGAGTTGCTCCTAGAATTCCTGTTAAGGGTTTTAGGAATATCTCACAGAGTATAAATACGGCAATGCCAACTAGAATGAGCCATGAAAAAGTATTGTTTGCGCCTGTTGTGGCTTTTTCTTTTCGATTGCGCCCCAGTTCTAGGCTTAAATATGCGGCACCACCATCGCCGAGAAGCAGAGCAAGTGCGGTGATGACCATGTTTAATGGAAAGATCACGTTTGTTGCGCTGTTGCCTAAGGTGCCGACTCCCCAGCCGATAAATATCTGGTCAACAATGTTGTAGAGTGCGTTGACGACTAGAGAAATGACACTTGGAATTGCATATTTCAGCATGAGACTTCCAATTGGCGCAGAAGCCAAAGGATTCCGTTGTTGCGGATTCATAAGATGAACCTCCTCATGATTGTTGGATTTTTCTTTAGCTTGTAGTATATACTATGTGATAATCATAGAGTCAATAGGTAAAAAACACTTCATTGACAAAATTTAATTATTTATCTATGATATATCATAAGGATTAGAAATGAGGTGTATGGCATATGGAAAATCTTTTGTCTATTGGCGAGGTGGCAAAAATCCGAAATATCAACGTACAGTCTTTGCGCTACTATGAGAAGCTGGGAATTTTAATTCCGGCGTATATCAATCCAAGCAGTGGATATCGGTATTATTCACTGGAACAGCTGATGATATTGGATACGATCATCCTTTGCATTGAACTGGGAATTCCGTTGAAAGATTTGAAGCATTATGTTGATAAAGATGGACAGCTGGAATTTGAGCGGCTGTTAAAGGATGGAGAGAGATTGGCGAAAGAAAAAATGCGAAGGATTTCTTCTAATCTGAACTCCATTGAACGAACGCTGCAGCATATCAATGAGCAGAGAGCATATCAAGGAAAAAAGGGATACTATACACGAAAGATTTTTGAACGGTATTGCATAACGACACCATGTGATCGTGTGATGGACGCGAAAACATATGAAAAAAAGTTAAGCAGATTGTTTGAATTGGCAAGACAGGAGCAGATTCAAGCATCCTTTCCACACGGTATCATTGCTACTTATTGCCAAGGAAAATATCAGGGTTCTCACATGTTTTTGGAAGTGCTGCCAAGTGCATCGGTGGTTCCGAAAATACTTTGCGCGGGAGAGTATCTGTGTTTTCAAGAGCCGCGGGAGATTCACTCTGATCCGCAGAATATTTTTCCGCAAAGACTTTTGGAAAGAGAAAAAACGGATGTCATTATTTCCAGCATGTCTCCTAATATATATAAATACGATAAAGTGACTTTGGAATTTCAAGTTCAAATTTGATGAGTAAGCGAAAAACCCTCGCATTGCTCTTGTTTCCATGCACAATGCGGGGTTTTGGATTGGTTTTAGTCTAATATATCTTCTAAAGACGGCGCGTCAAATTCCGTACACACCTGCCGCGCCGTGCAGCACGGCGGGGAGTATTGCCAACAGGAAATATGCCCGCTCGTGATAAAATACGGCAGCGGCGGAGGCGGCATGGGCGCCGTTCCGATACGGTCGATGAGATTGAGCTTGATTTTCATGCGCTCCGGCAAAATGGATTTGATGTAGCAGGAGACCATATCTCCGGCGGAGACCGGAAAGCGCAGCTCCGCCAGACCGGATAAATTGGGTGCCAGCTCGATGAATACGCCGTATTCTTCTACGCTGCGCACAATACCGCAGACAGTTTCTCCGGCGGCAAATTGTGCCGCATTTTCTGCCCAAGTGCCGAGCAGTTCTCGATGTGTCAGATGAATGCGTCCGGTATCTGCGTCAATACCTGATATGACAGCGTATAGCTGTTGTCCGACTTGGACGCGGTCGGATGGATGAAAAATACGACTGACAGATAAATTTTCGATGCCGATTAGAGAGACCAAACCGCATCCGGCATCGACAAATGCACCAAACGGCTCCAGATGCGTCACACGCACGGGAATGATGTCTCCGGGGCGTTTATGCAGAAGATAGTCTAATGCGCACTGCTGGGCGCGTTTGCGCGATAAATAGGCAAGATCACCTTCGATGCGCAGGACTTGAAAGCACACCGGCTTGCCGACGCGCGATAAAATGGCGATTTCCCGCGTTTTTCCTGTGTCGATGCCGAGCGCACATTCTTCGCGTGGCATGATGCCGGTCATGCCGTCCAAAGGGACGATCAGATTGTGATGCACATCGCAGCGGGCGGCGACAGCCTGTAAAATACTGCCGTTCTGCGCTGCTGCGACAATATCGTCTCTGCGCGGCATGTCTGTCTGTAAGCGTTCCGGTGCATAGTCTGTTTGCATGAATTCCCTCCGTTCTGAACGTTTTTGTTTTTCTATGGATTTGTATTGACTATATGCGCGAACTGGCGAAAATATGGCTATGGAACAGGAATTTTCTGTTTGCCGACTGGTCAATAAACCATGGGTATGATATACTCGATATATACACAAGGAGGGATACAAACAATGGATATTCGTCTTGGTGATATTTTGACGATGAAAAAAGGACATCCCTGCGGCAGCAAGGACTGGGAGGTCTTGCGTGTCGGTATGGATTTCCGACTCAAATGCGTGGGCTGTGGACATACGATTATGATTCCGCGCAGCAAGGCGGAAAAAAATATCCGCCATGTCGTTCATGCAGACGGAACAGAAGGGGAGAAGTGACATGCTCATCCATGGAAAACAGATGCACTTGCAGTGTACCGCTGAGGACATCGGGCGATATGTCATTCTGCCCGGTGATCCGGGGCGGTGTGCGGTCATTGCGCAGCTTTTAGACGATGCGCGGGAAATATCTTATAACAGAGAATTTCACGTGTATACCGGCTATTTAGAGGGCGAGCGGGTATCCGTGTGCTCGACAGGCATCGGCGGGCCGTCAGCGGCCATTGCGCTGGAGGAACTGGTCGAGTGCGGCGCGGATACGTTTATTCGCGTGGGAACCTGCGGCGGCATAGATGCAGCCGTGTGCGGCGGAGATGTTGTTGTGGCGACAGCTGCCATTCGGCAGGAAGGAACGTCGCGTCAATATCTTCCGCTGGAATATCCGGCAGCGGCAAGTTATCCGGTCGTGCGTGCATTGGCAGATGCTTGTGAGGCATTGGGGTATCGGGCACATGTCGGTGTGGTTCAGTCTAAAGATAGTTTCTATGGCGAAATTCGTCCGCAGAATCAGCCGATTGCTGCGGATTTGCAGGAAAAGTGGACGGCGTGGACAGCGGCAGGTGTGCTTGCCAGCGAAATGGAGTCAGCAGCGTTGTTCACGGCCGGTGCGGCGCTGCGTGTGCGCGTCGGCACCATACTCAATGTGTTGTGGAATGATGATAATGAGCAGCCGGATGTGCCGGAGGGCGCAACGACGCGCGGCATTCGCGCGGCGATTTCCGCACTGTGCATCTTGATTGAACAGGATAAACAGCAGTAAAAATACCCGTGAGGAAGATTTTTTCTCTTCCTCACGGGTATTGTGCTTTCTTTATCGAACCGGAAAATCTGCTGGGAGCGGTTCCGGACGGTCAAAGGTCGTTTCAAGAATGCCGAATTGCTGCGTCTTTGCGCCGCTTAGCATCTTTTCCATCATTTCGAGGGAATGCAGTGCCATGCGGCCGCTGGCGCGTTCTGGGCGGTTCTCAGCGAGCGCAAGCGCCATATCAATTAAGCCAATGCCGCGGCTGTTCTCAGAATGGCTGGTGGACGCAAACGGGCGGGTAACCGGTACATGCTCCCAATCCTTTTTGACATCGAACCAATCGCGCGGCTGGCTGTACCAGCGATAATTTTGCTCTGTGCGCAGGAGAATATCGCCGCCGAAGATATTCGGGCCGTCCAGCGGGTCAATATCCGGGATGCACAGGGTTCCCTTTGTGCCGTAAATCTCGATGCGCGGCAGGTTGGAATCCCATACGTCAAAGGAGAATATCGCCGTGCCGATGGCACCGGAGGCGAACTGCATGAGTCCGGTCGTATAGGTGTCCACTTCGACATCAATCATTTCGCCGCGATGCGGTTCGGTAGAGATGGGGCGCTGGTCAAATGTGCGCTTGGACATGGCACAGCACGACTGAACCGGTCCGAGCAACGACAGCAGCGCTGTGACATAGTACGGACCGATGTCCATGAGCGGACCGGCACCTTCATGATAGTAAAACGCGGGATTGGGGTGGAAGGTCTCACAGCCGTGATAAATGACAAACGCCGATGCACCGATGACATCGCCGATTTTGCCGGAATCCAATATATCGCGGCAGGTTTGCAGCCGTGCACCTAAAAATGTGTCCGGTGCACAGCCGATGCGCAGATTTTTGGACTGTGCCAAGTCTATCAGCTCTTTGCCTTCCGCATAAGTAAAAGCAAGTGGTTTTTCCGTGTAAACATGCTTGCCGCAGGTCAGTGCCAGCTTATTGAGCCGATAATGTGCGTCTGGGGTGGTCAGATTGAGAATCAGATCCACATCCGCTTGCTCGATGAGTTCTTCTGCACAGGAATACGCGTGCGGAATGCCGTATGCGTCGGCTTTTTTCTGCGCTTTTTCCAAGGTGCGTGAGGCACAGGCTTCGATGGTCACATAGTCGCTGTATTTTTTTAAATTGTCGAGATATACGCGGCTAATATCACCGAGACCGACAACGCCAATACGCAATTTTTTCATAAGAATGCAAACCTCCTTGCTGTTGTTACAGTTAGTATATCAGGCAAGGGATAAGAATACAAGAAAAAAAGACAAATGGCAAAAACCATTTGTCTTTTTGTATGTGCTGTTGGTTATTTAGAACCGCTGCCGGCATTGTTGGTTGCCTGACTGAGGATCTTATCCGCGTTGTCAAACACGTACTGATACTGGACGATTTTGTAATCGTGCAGGTCAGAAGCTGCCATGTCCAGCGGAACATAAATGCCCTTGTTGTTGATGCAGCCGGAAGAGGAGATAACCGGATACTTTTCCATCAGGCTGTATACGTATTCCTCATAGTCGCTCAGCTTGGCACCGGCAACCTTCATGGTGACAGGGCCGAGATAGTTTGCGCTGATGCGGCCGATGTTTGCATAGTCCGAGGTGTCAATATCATAGTTTGCCCAGATAAAGAACGGAACGGTATGCTGATCCAGCTCGATTTCCGAGGTCGTCTTGGACGAGCCGCGGGTCAGATGGTTGTAGAACGAGTTCTCAATGTACGGCATGTGATCGCCGAACAGAACGATAATGGTCGGTTCATCTACCTTGCTGAAGTAATCCACCAGATTCTTGATCTGCTTATCCGACTCCTGAATCAGAGACAAGTACTGCTTGGTGTACGGATACAGAGAATCAAACTGGAAGTTGACGTTCTCCGGGAAGTTGTCGTATACCGTGTCATAGCCGCAGTGATTCTGGATGGTGACGTTGAACAGGAACAGCGGATTGTCTGATTTTTCCTTGTTCTGGTTATACAGATCAATGACCTTGTTGAAGGAAGATTCATCGCTGACATAGCGGCGCAGATACTTGGTCGTGGCATCGTCAAACGATTCGATGTCCAAGAACTTATCAAAGCCCATCAGCGGATATGCCTTGTTTCGTGCCCAGCCGGAGCCGTAGTACGGATGCAGACCGATGGTGTTGTAGCCCTGCTCCTTGAGGACAGAAGCCATAGATTCCGTGTTGTTGTGCACGTACTGGAGCATCGGATAGCTGCCGGACTTGAAGAAGGCATAGGAATTGCTGGTCAGAAATTCATATTCCGAGTTGCAGGTGCCGCCGCCAAAGGCAGGAACAACCAGCTGACCGGTGATGGTATTCGGCTGTCCACTCAGCGAGTGCACAAACGGCATGACGTCATCGGTATTTTCCAGACCCAGATCGCCCAAAATGGACAGGTCAGAAAATGTCTCGTCCATCACAGCGATGATGTTCGGCTGTACATTGTTTGCCGATGCCGTTTCATCCTCCTTGGAAACAGAGGACAGAATGGTGGATGCATTTTCCTTGGAATAATCCGTCGGAGCTTCTACAAACAGAGCATCCATATTGATGGCGAAGTTGAGAGCCATACCGTTTTTGCGGTTGGCGGTTACCTGACGCCATGCGCTGATATAGAAGTTGCCGCTGCCGACAGAAGCGAACAGAACAAAGCCGGTCAGCATCACAGCAGACAGACCAAAGCTTCCGGCGCGCGTGCGCAGCTTCTGCTTCGGGAAATGCATGAACTTGATGGTGATTGCCCACCAGATCAGGCAAGCAATGAAACAGATAATGATTTCAAGCGGAATCGTCCACTGAAAACCATTCAGAGCCTCGGCTGCTGTACCAGCGGCATACAAGTCCCAAGGAACGATTGGTTCATTTCGGATTTGTATGGAATAATGGTTGCAGATGCCAAAGACTAAAAAGACGAAATTGAGAAATACAATTGTAAAACGGGGGCGTCCGGTGATTGCACGGAACAGAAGGAAAATACCATAGTAGAACAGAATATTTGCCCAGAATGCCAGCTGGTTTGGCCAGAGGCATTTGCTGTCCGATCCGCCATACTCAAGAATTTCCACCACAATGAATGTCGCAAGCGGCGACAACAGGAAGAAAATGTTTGAGAAGTTGGACGCGAGGAACTGCTTACACAAACTTAACTTATTTTTCATTCAAAAAGCGCCTCCATTGGACTTAAAACAGGCTTATTATACCGTTCAGGCATAAAAAAGTCAAGGGATGCCAAAATGTTACGAAAGGCATCCCTTGTGAAATTGTATAATTTCAGAAAAATTTCGTTAGATAAACGTTAAATCCGTTGAAAAGTTCAGGAAAGCAGCTTTTTGATGCGTGCAACTGCTTCAATGGTGTTCTCGCGGTCGCCAAAAGCAGTCAGACGGAAAAAGTTTTTGCCGTTTTCACCAAAGCCTGCGCCCGGTGTGCCGACAACATTGGCATTTTCCAGCAGATAATCAAAGAATTCCCAGGACTCCATGCCGTTCGGGCACTTGAGCCAGATATACGGGGAGTTCTTGCCGCCGGTATACCAGATACCCAGCTCGTCCATTGCCTCAGCGAGGATGCGGGCGTTTTCGCGGTAGTAATCCAGATGCTCCTGTACCTGCTTTACGCCTTCTTCGGAGAAGATGGCAGCAGCACCACGCTGTACGATGTAAGCAACGCCGTTGAACTTGGTGGTCTGGCGACGCAGCCACATCTTGTTCAGGTTCATGCCCTCGCGCTCCAGCTGTACCGGAACGATGGTGTAACCGCAACGAGTGCCGGTGAAGCCTGCGGTCTTGGAGAAGGAGCAGAACTCAATCGCACAATCCTTTGCGCCCTCGATTTCATAGATGGAACGCGGCAGATCCTCGGATACGAAGCACTCATAAGCAGCATCATACAGAATGATAGCATCATTTGCCAGCGCGTAATCTACCCAAGCCTTCAGGCCTGCACGGTCATAAGCAGCGCCGGTCGGATTGTTCGGGGAGCACAGATAGATGATGTCAGCCTTGACGGACGGATCCGGCAGCGGCAGGAAGCCGTTGGACTCGTTCGCGTTCATGTAAGCGATCTTGCGGCCGCCCATGACGTTGGTATCTACGTATACCGGATATACCGGGTCCGGAACCAGAACGGTGTTGTCCTTGTCGAACAGATCCAGAATGTTGCCGACATCAGACTTTGCGCCGTCGGATACGAAAATTTCATCCAGCTCCAGCTCGGTGTCACGCATTGCGTAGTATGCCTGAATCGCTTCCTTCAGGAAATCATAACCCTGTTCCGGACCATAGCCGCGGAAGGTCTCCTTCTTGCTCTGCTCATCGACAGCTGCGTGCATGGCGTCAATAGCAACCTGCGGCAGCGGCAGGGTGACGTCACCGATGCCCAGACGGATAACCTTCTTGTCCGGATGTGCTGCGGTGTAGTCCGCAACCTTCTTCGCAACAGTGGAGAACAGATAGCTCTGCGCAATGTTGGAGAAATTATGATTCATTTTCATGTGTTTCAAAACTCCTTTTCTTTGATGCTGCAATAAATGCCTTGAACAGCGGGTGAGCGCGGTTCGGGCGGGACTTGAATTCCGGATGGAACTGTACGCCGACATAGAACGGATGCTCTGGAATCTCCACCGTCTCGACGAGCTCGCCGGACGGGGAAGTGCCAGAGATAATCATGCCGGCATCTTCAATTTCAGCGCGGAATGCATTGTTAAATTCGTAGCGGTGACGATGACGTTCGGAAATCTGCTCCTGCTGATACGCTTCTGCCATCTTGGTGCCCGGACGAATCCGACATGGATACGCGCCCAGACGCATCGTGCCGCCCTTTTTGGAAACGCCATGCTGGCTCTCCATTAGGTCAATGACGCGATGCTGGCTTTCCGGAGCAAATTCACCGGAATCAGCATCTGCATAGCCGAGTACATTGCGGGCGTAAGAGATCACAGCGATCTGCATACCCAGACAAATACCGAAGTACGGAATGTCGCGGACACGGCAGAAGTTTGCCGCGCAGATCATGCCTTCAATGCCGCGATGACCAAAGCCGCCCGGCAGAATCACGCCGTCACAGCCGGACAACAGCTTGTCCACGGTAGAATCGTTGATTTCTTCGGAATCAACCCAGTCAATGTTGACTTCGACACCGTTTTCAAAGCCGCCGTGCTGCAATGCCTCTGCAACAGACAGGTAAGCATCGTGCAGGCGAACGTATTTGCCGACCAGGGCGATCTTGACAGAACCCTTGCGGCTGTCAATGCGGTCAATCATTTCGTACCATTCGCTCATGTCGCCCTTGCCGCAGCCCAGTGCCAATTCGCGGCAGACGATGTCGCAGAAGTGGCTCTGCTCCAGCATCAGCGGTGCCTGATACAGAATCGGCATCGTGCGGTTTTCGATGACGCAGTCCGGCTGGACATTGCAGAACATCGAGATCTTGTGACGAATATCGTCGGTGAGCGGCTGGTCAACACGGCAAACAATCATGTCCGGCTGGATGCCCAGACCGCGCAGTTCCTTGACAGAGTGCTGGGTCGGCTTGGACTTCGGCTCATCAGAACCGGAGATAAACGGAACCAGCGTGACATGGATAAACAGGCAGTTGCGGCGGCCTACTTCCGTCGAAACCTGACGAATGGCTTCGAGGAACGGCTGCGATTCAATATCGCCGGTGGTGCCGCCGATTTCCGTGATGACAACATCAGCGCTGGTCTTTTTGCCGACTGAGTAAATAAACGACTTGATTTCATCGGTGATATGCGGGATAACCTGTACAGTTTCGCCCAGATAATCGCCGCGGCGTTCCTTGTTCAGGACGTTCCAATAGACCTTGCCGGTGGTCAGATTGGAATACTTATTCAAATCTTCGTCGATAAAACGCTCGTAGTGACCGAGATCCAAATCGGTTTCCGCGCCGTCCTCGGTGACATAGACTTCGCCGTGCTGGAACGGGCTCATCGTGCCCGGGTCAACGTTGATATACGGGTCCAGCTTCTGGGCAGCGATCTTGAGACCGCGGGACTTGAGCAGGCGGCCGAGCGATGCGGCGGTAATGCCCTTGCCAAGGCCGGAAACAACACCGCCGGTTACAAAGATATACTTTGTCATAATTCTATACTCCCTTCAAATACGGTAGTAGCAGGGCCGGTGAGGTACACGGCTTCATCTGTGTAGCGGATTTTCAGCTCGCCGCCGATCAGATGAATCGTAATGTCCTCGCCCTTCGGGCAGTATCCGTTGAGTACCGAAGCGACTGCTGCCGCACAAGCGCCGGTGCCGCAGGCGAGGGTCTCGCCGCTGCCGCGTTCCCAAACACGCATTTGCAAGGTGTGGTCGTCGATCACGCGGATAAACTCCGTGTTGATGCGCTCCGGGAACATCTCGTGGTTCTCGAAGGACGGACCAATTTTGGGCAGATCAAGCGTGTTGACGTCCTGATCTACAAAGACGATGCAGTGCGGGTTTCCCATCGACACGCAGGTGACCGCGTAGTCTGTGCCATCTACCGTGAGCGGAACAGAAACGGCGGTGTCGCCAGTGTACTTGGTCGGGATTTCCGACGGCTTGAGGATGGCTTTGCCCATGTCCACGCGGACAGAGGTAATCTTGCCGTCTTCTTCGGTCATCTTCAAAATCTTGATGCCGCTGAGCGTTTCCAGTGTCATCTCCGGCTTGGAAATCAAGCCGTGCTCATACATATACTTGCCAATGCAGCGGGTTGCGTTGCCGCACATCTTTCCTTCGCTGCCGTCTGCGTTGAACATACGCATTTTTGCGTCTGCCACATCGGACGGACAAATCAGGACGATGCCGTCGCCGCCGATACCAAAATGGCGGTCGGAAAGACGGATAGAGAGGGCTTCCGGATCTGCGACTTCCTGCTCAAAGCAGTTGAAATAGATGTAATCATTGCCGCAGCCGTGCATTTTCGTGAACTTCAACTTCATGCGTGTCATCCTCATCTCAAATCTAGTTATGGAATTCCGCACATTTCGTGCGTCATGTACATTCAGATTTCATTATAACCCGATTATATCCGCATTGCAAGAGTGCATTGCGATAACTTTCAAAAGAAACCAGCGACCCTGCTGGTAATTTGTCAATCAAATGAACGAATGATCTCCTCTGCGATGTCGCGCTTCGACTGCCGATAATCCATCGCTTTTTTCTCGATGTACGAATGGGCTTCGTCCTCGCTCATGTGTTTTTCTGCAATGAGCAGGCATTTTGCCCGGCTGACAATGCGCAGATCCTCCAATCGCTGGCGCAGCTGGCGGTTTTCCTTTTGCAGCGTGTAGATGCGCTGGCGAACGGAATTGACCAGATGCAGCGATTGATAAAAGACTGCGCGGGAGATCGGTTTTGTCACGACGACCACGCCGTCCTGCTCCACGCGTTCGGAGACAGAGTTGGCGAGATCCGCCTTGACCAGCATCAGCACACCGGATAGTGTGTTCTGACAGGCATACGATGCAAATTCGTGACCGAATTCATCGGTCAACGGCGCATTGATGATGATGAGATCCACATTATTTTCAATGAGCCTGCGTCGAGCTTCGTTGCAGGAAGCGGCAGCAAGAATACGATCCGGATGCCAACCGCTGCTGTGAATCAGATCAATCAACATGTCCGCACTTTTTTTGGATGCGGTTACGAGTAAGACATTTTCCAATTCAGACACCTCCCTGTAACTGATATACGATACAATTTGCGGAGGATGTCATTAGTAAGAATAAAAATATAACGAGTCAATGACGGAGGATTTATCCAGCGCATCGGAGTAGCGGTTCCACTCACTGGTCTTTGCAGCGAGATATGCGTTCAAAATCTTTTCCGGCAGTGCCTGACGAACAAACTCACTGTCCTGCGCGGCGCGAATGGCCTCCATCAGCGAATTTGGCAGGCAGTCGTATTCGCGCACCATAGAAGTCGGTACGTCATACAGATTGAGATTGCACGGATCACACAGCTTCAGCTCGCGCTGAATGCCCTCCATGCCTGCGCGGATGAGCAGAGAGAAGGCGAGATACGGATTGGCGCATGGGTCTGGCGAGCGCAGCTCCATGCGATTGTTGACGCCGTGTGCTGCCGGAATGCGGATGAGCTGAGAGCGGTTTTGATGGCTCCAGGTGATATAGCGCGGTGCTTCGTAGACGCCGAGACGCTCATACGAATTGACGAGCGGGTTCAAAAAGGCAGACATCTCGTAGCAGCGGGTTAAAATACCCATGATAAAGCTCTCCGCTACCGGAGAGTGCTCGTCGCCCTCGCCGTGAAAGACGTTTTCGCCGTTTTGGAACAGGGATAAATTGATGTGCAGACCGTTGCCCGGATGATCGCGGTAAATTTTTGGCAGGAACGACGCGTACAGACCGTTTGCCGCTGCCATCGTCTTGACCACGCCGCGGAACGTGATGAGGTTGTCTGCGGCGGTAACTGCGGAATCGTAAGCAAAATCAATTTCATTCTGACCCGGGCCGGTCTCATGGTGAGAAGCCTCCGGACGCAGATTCATTTCCTCCAGCGTCAGACAAATCTGACGGCGGACATTTTCGCCCTTGTCCAGCGGGGCGATGTCCATGTACGAGGCATTGTCGTGCGGCTCCTTGGTCGGCAGACCTTCTTCGTTTTGCTTGAGCAGATAAAACTCGCATTCCGTGCCGATTTTGACGGAATAACCGAGCTTTTTCATGTCGGACTGTGCCTGACGCAGAACCTGACGGGCATCGCACTCAAACGGTGTGCCATCCGGATATTTGATGTCGCAGAAGAAGCGAACGACGCGTCCCTGTGACGGACGCCATGGCAAGACGGAAAGGGTGGATGGCTCTGGGAATAACAGCAGATCCGAGCGTCCGGCATTGGAAAAGCCGCGGATAGACGAAGCGTCAATCGAAATGCCCTCGCGGAAGGCGCGGGACAGCTCACGCGGCATAATGGAAATATTTTTTTGCGTGCCAAAAATATCACAGAACGCCAGACGGATAAATTTCACGTCATTTTCTGTGATATACTGCATGACTTCCTGAAATGTATAGGTATTCATGACTCCTCCTGAAATAAAAACGGAAACGGACAGCAGGTAAAAAAGAGCAAACCTGCTGTCCATTTATTATAGCACGAATGCGTCTGCGTGCCTATGCAGACAGTGTGCTGTTTTCGGGGGTTACAGGCAAGTGTAGCCCATCAGGTACTCATCGACCTCGCGTGCACAAGCACGGCCCTCTGCGATGCCCCAGACAACGAGGGACTGACCGCGATGCATGTCGCCAGCTGTAAATACCTTGTCAACGTTGGTCTTGTAGCTGCCTTCTGCAGTCTTGACGTTGGTGCGCTGGTTCAGCTCGACACCAAATGCTTCGGAGACATACGGCTGGCTGCCAAGGAATCCGGCTGCGATGAGTAGCAGCTCGCACGGCAGCGTCTGCTCGGAACCTTCTACCGGTACCATCATGAATCGACCGGTTTCTTCGTTCTTCTTGCTCTCCAGAGAGACGATGGTGACGGCACTCAGATTGCCGTTTTCATCCTTGTGGAATTCCTTGACCGTGGTCTGGTACAGACGCGGGTCATGACCAAATAGAGCAATGGCTTCCTCATGGCCGTAATCGGTCTTTTTGACGCGCGGCCACTGCGGCCATGGATTGCTCGGCAGACGCTCTTCCGGCGGCTCCGGCATCATTTCGAGTGCCGTGATGCTCTTGCAGCCGTGACGGATGCAGGTGCCGATGCAGTCGTTGCCGGTGTCACCGCCGCCGACAACGATGACATTCTTGTCCTTCGCAGAGATGTTCTTGCCGTCAGTCAGGTTGGAATCCAGCAGACTCTTGGTGTTCGCACGCAGGAAATCTACGGCGAAATAAATGCCGTTGGCGTCGCGTCCCGGATTGCTCAGGTCACGCGGATTGGATGCGCCGCAGCACAGAACAACCGCATCGTAATTGTCCAGCAGTTCCTGTGCCGGAATCGTGTTGCCGATGTCTGCGTTGGTGACGAAGGTCACGCCTTCTTTTTTCATCAGATTGACGCGGCGGTCAATGTACTGCTTTTCCAGCTTCATATTCGGAATGCCGTACATCATCAGGCCGCCGATGCGGTCAAAGCGCTCATATACCGTGACATTGTGTCCGCGGCGGTTGAGCAGATCGGCGGTTGCCAGACCGGACGGGCCGGAACCGACAACGGCAATTTTCTTATCGGTGCGGATTTCCGGAATACGCGGCTTGATGAGATTGTTTTCGTAGCCGTATTCAATCAGTGCCAGCTCGTTTTCCTTGACGGTGACCGGATCACCGTTGGCGCCGCAGGTGCAGGCAGCCATGCACAGACCCGGGCAGACGCGGCCGGTAAATTCCGGGAAGGAAGCGGTCTTGCACAGACGTGCCAGTGCGTGCTCCCAGTTGCCGCGATAAATCATATCGTTCCACTCCGGGATCAGATTGTGCAGCGGACAGCCGGAGTACATACCGGCGAGCTGTACACAGCTCTGGCAGAACGGCACGCCGCAGTTCATGCAGCGTGCGCCCTGCTTCTGTCGATGCTCTCGATCGAGGGGCGGGTGAAATTCGTTAAAGTTTTCAATGCGTACCAGAGGCTCGATTGCCGGGTTCTCCTCACGCGCATAGTCTAAAAATCCTGTCGGCTTACCCATGATTCTCGTCCTCCTTTATCCGTTCACAGATGCGTAGAATGCATCAATTTCAGCCTGTTCGTGGCTCAGACCCTTTTCTTCCGACTTTGCAATTGCCTTGAGCATTCTGTTGTAATCGTTCGGCATGATCTTCTTGAAGAACGGGATGTAGCTCTGGAAGTTATCGAGAATTTCCTTGCCCTTGCGGGAACCGGTTGCAGCGACATGCTGCTCAATCAGGTTCTTCAGCTCCTGAATATCATGCTTCTCTCGAACGGTGGAGATCGTTACCATGGACTTGTTTGCACGCAGATACAGATCACGGTGCATATCCAGTACATAGGCGATGCCGCCGGACATGCCTGCTGCAAAGTTCTTGCCGGTAGGACCGAGAACGACAACGCGGCCGCCGGTCATGTATTCACAGCCGTGATCGCCAACGCCTTCGACAACAGCGACAGCACCGGAGTTACGAACACAGAAGCGCTCGCCGGCAACACCGGAGATAAATGCCTTGCCTGCGGTTGCACCGTAGAAGGCAACGTTGCCGATGATGATGTTGTCCTCTGCGCGGAACTGGCTGCCCTTCGGCGGATAGACGATGATCTTGCCGCCGGACAGACCCTTGCCGATGTAGTCGTTAGAGTCACCCTCCAGTTCCATCGTCAGACCCTGCGGAATGAAGGCACCGAACGACTGACCGCCGCCGCCATAGCACTTGATGCGGTAGGTGTCTTCCGGCAGGGAAGAGCCGTGCAGGCGGGTGATTTCACTGCCGAAGATGGTGCCGAGTGCGCGGTCTGTCGAGCTGATTTTCAGTTCGATGGACTGCGGCTTGCCGGACTTCAGATTCTTGCCCATCTTCTTGAGGAAGACGGATTCATCTACGGTATTTTCCAGATGGAAATCGTAGACCTTTTTCGGGTCAAAGTGACGCTCCGGTGCATCGACATACGGATTGTCGAGGATCATAGACAGGTCAACCGTGTCTGCACGACCGATGCGCATGTTCTTGCGGCGCTCCAGCTTATCGCTGCGGCCAACCATTTCGTCGATGGTATGGAAGCCCAGACCAGCCATAATTTCACGCAGCTGGCGAGCAATGAACAGCATGTAGTTCTGTACGTGCTCCGGCTTGCCCTGGAACCGTGCACGGAGCTTCGGGTTCTGCGTGGCAATACCCATCGGGCAGGTATCCAGATTGCATACACGCATCATAGCGCAGCCCATGGCAATCAGCGGGCCGGTAGCAAAGCCGAATTCCTCTGCGCCTAGCAGGCAGGCAATGGCAACGTCACGACCAGTCATCAGCTTGGAGTCTGCTTCGATGACAACGCGGGAACGCAGACCGTTCTGAATCAAGGTCTGATGGGTTTCAGCAACACCCAGCTCCCACGGCAGACCGGCATTGTGAATCGAGCTCTTCGGCGCTGCACCGGAACCGCCGTCATAGCCGGAAATCAGGATAACCTGTGCGCCGCCCTTGGCAACGCCTGCGGCGATTGTGCCGACACCGGCTTCGGATACCAGCTTGACGTTGATGCGCGCCTTTCTGTTGGCGTTTTTCAGGTCATAAATCAGCTGAGCCAGATCTTCGATAGAGTAAATATCGTGATGCGGCGGAGGAGAAATCAGTGCCACGCCCGGCGTAGAGAATCGGGTCTTGGCAACCCACGGGTAAACCTTCTTGCCCGGCAGGTGGCCGCCTTCGCCCGGCTTTGCGCCCTGTGCCATCTTGATCTGGATTTCATCGCCGCTCATCAGGTACTGCGAGTTGACACCGAAACGACCGGAAGCAACCTGCACGATGGAGCAAGCGCGCTCTGTGCCGTAACGGTCAGCAGGCTCACCGCCCTCGCCGGTGTTGGAGTGACCGCCCAGACGGTTCATGGCAATTGCCAGACACTCGTGGGCTTCTGCAGACAGACAACCATAGGACATCGCTGCGGTCTTAAAGCGCTTGACAATCTCGTATTCGCTTTCTACTTCTTCAATCGGAATCGCCGTGCTCTCGTCGAACTTAAAGCTCATCAGGCCGCGCAGCGTGTGCGGGATGGCTGCATCGTCAACGGTTTCTGCATACTGCTGATAAATGCTGTAGTCGCCGGTGCGGACAGCCTGCTGCAGCAGTGCAATGGTCTTTGGATTGTACAGATGATCTTCGCAGCCGATACCTGCGCGGTACTTGTGGGTGCCAGGGGAGTCGAGCGTGGTATCAATAGCCAGACCCAGCGGGTCAAACGCATGGTTGTGACGGAATTCAACAACTTCGCCGATTTCCTCCAGACCGATGCCGCCGACGCGGGATACGGTGTTGGTAAAGTATTCGTCAATGACTTCCTTCTTGATGCCGATTGCCTCAAAAATCTGTGCGGACTGATAGGATTGGATGGTCGAGATGCCCATCTTGGATGCAATCTTGACGATGCCCTTCAAGACAGCCTTGTTGTACGAATCAATGGCAACCGAAACTTCCTTGTCAAGCAGTCTCTTTTCTACCAGCTCTGCAATACATTCCTGTGCAAGATACGGGTTGACAGCGGATGCGCCGTAGCCCAGCAGGGTTGCGAAATGATGTACTTCGCGCGGCTCTGCGGTCTCTACGATGACGGACAGAGAGGTGCTCTTCTTGGTGCGTACCAGATACTGCTGCAGAGCGGAAACAGCGAGCAGCGACGGGATCGCAACGTGGTTTTCATCCACACCGCGGTCGGACAGAATCAGGATGTTTGCACCGTTGCGGTATGCGCGGTCAGCAGTGACAAACATGCGGTCAATCGCACGCTTCAGCGGTGTGTTCTTATAATACAGCATGGAGATCGTCTGAACCTTAAAGCCCGGCTTATCCATGTTTTTAATCTTCATCAGGTCGATGTCGGTCAGAATCGGATTCTGAATGCGCAGCATACTGCAGTTTTCCGCATTTTCGCTGAGCAGATTGCCGTCATGACCGAGGTATACGGCGGTATCCGTGACAATTTCCTCACGAATAGCGTCGATTGGCGGGTTGGTAACCTGCGCGAACAGCTGCTTGAAGTAGCTGAACAGCGGCTGATGCTTCTCGGACAAAACAGCCAGCGGAATATCCACGCCCATTGCAGCGGTCGGCTCTGCACCGGTCTGTGCCATTTGCAGGATAGAATCCTTGACCTCTTCGTAGGTGTAACCAAATGCTTTGTACAGGCGGTCGCGCTCCTCACTGGAGTAGCGGCGGATGTGATGGTTCGGAATCGGCAGATCCTTGAGCATCAGCAGGCTCTGATCCAGCCATTCGCCGTACGGCTGACGGGTTGCGTAGTGCTCTTTCAGCTCATCATCGTCAATCAGACGACCAGAGACGGTATCAACCAGCAGCATTTTGCCCGGCTGCAAACGGGACTTCACAGCGATCTTCTCCGGTTCCAGTTCCAGAACGCCGACCTCAGAGGACAGAATCAGCTGATCGTCTGTGGTGACATAGTAACGGGACGGGCGCAGACCATTTCGGTCGAGAACAGCACCCATGACATCGCCGTCGGTAAAGATAATCGATGCCGGACCGTCCCACGGCTCCATCATGGTTGCGTAGTAGCGATAGAAGTCCAGCTTCTCGCGCGGCATACTCTTGTTGTTCGACCACGGCTCCGGAATGCAGATCATGACTGCCATCGGAAGCTCCATGCCGTTCATGACGAGGAATTCCAGCGTGTTGTCCAAACGCGCAGAGTCGGAACCTGCCGGATTGACAACCGGATATACCTTGTCGAGATCCTCTTCGCTCATGACATCGGATTCCATTGTCTCTTCACGGGCGAGCATACGGTCTGCGTTGCCGCGAATCGTATTGATTTCGCCGTTGTGCAGGATGAAACGGTTCGGATGGGCGCGTTCCCAAGACGGATTGGTGTTGGTAGAGAAACGGGAATGTACCATGGCAATCGCGGACTTGTAATCCTCGTCCAGCAGATCGCAGTAGAAGTTGCGCAGCTGACCGACAAGGAACATACCTTTATATACAATGGTACGGCTGGAGAACGAAACAACATAGGTGTTGTCGTTGGACTGCTCAAAGACGCGGCGTGCCACATACAGCTTGCGGTCGAAATCCAGACCCTTATTTACATTTTTCGGGCGAGCGACGAAGCCCTGCTCGATGTATGGCATACAGGCGAGCGCCTTGTTGCCTAAAACATCCGGGTTGATCGGCACGGTACGCCAGCCGAGGAATTCCATGCCTTCCTTTTCAATGATGACCTCAAACATCTTCTTTGCCTGCGAACGCTTGAGGGTGTCCTGCGGGAAGAAGAACATGGCGATGCCGTAATCGCGCTCTTCGCCAATCTGGATACCGGCCTCAGCGGCAGCCTTGGTAAAGAAGTTGTGGGAAATCTGAAGCATAATGCCGACGCCGTCGCCGGTCTTGCCCTCCGCGTCCTTACCGGCGCGGTGCTCCAGCTTTTCTACAATAGATAGTGCATTATCAACTGTTTGATGTGTCTTTCTGCCTTTAATATCGACAACTGCGCCGATGCCGCAGGCATCATGCTCATACCGCGGATCGTACAGACCGCGGGCAGGCATTGTAGTTTCAGTTCTGATCTCGTTCATGAAATACAATTCCTCCTAAAAACCTTCACATGTATCATATATAATGTATAGCGGATGATGTTCTCTCGGCGTTTTGCAACTTTATTTGGTTCATCTTTCACGACATCGTGCAAAACAACCGGAGAAAAAGTAAAAAAGCGCCCATTCCAAAATAAATACTACCCAAAAGTGGTAAAAGTAGTACTTACTTTGGAATGAACGCCTTTGTTCATGTAACATATTCTATAATAAATGCAGGAATTCGTCAAGCATCCTGCAAAAAAATCTTCCATCCAGAAACGATTTCATACAACTTGCATAGAAAGATTACTTAAAAAGAAGAAGGACTGGGCAAAATGTAAAAGTTGCTTCGATAGGCAGAAAAGTTTGGAAAATTAGTTGACATGCGCTAAATCACAGTCTATAATAGACATCGTAAACAGCAACGGCGCTGTGGATGTTATGTCCGCGGCGCCTATTTTTTATACTCAGCAGGAGTAGAAAAGCATACGCTTGAGTAAGTTTGTTTGAAATCTTTTTTAAGATACACTGCATGGAGGTGCGTTGTACAATGATTAATGTCCCGGAAATTTTCGGCGAGAACGTGTTTAACGAAAATGTAATGCGTGAAAAGCTGCCGAAGGAAGTTTTTAAGAAGCTCATGAAGACCATCGAATTGGGTGCTTCCCTCGATGTCAGCATTGCAAACGTTGTTGCAAACGCAATGAAGGATTGGGCTGTTGACAAGGGCGCGACCCATTACACCCATTGGTTCCAGCCGATGACCGGTGTGACCGCTGAGAAGCATGACTCCTTTATTAGCCCGACGGCAGGCGGCAACGTCATCATGTCGTTCAGCGGCAAGGAGCTGATTCAGGGCGAGCCGGACGCATCTTCGTTCCCGTCCGGCGGTCTGCGTGCAACGTTTGAGGCGCGTGGTTATACCGCATGGGATCCGAGCTCTTACGCTTTCGTCAAGGACGGTACCCTGTACATCCCGACCGCTTTCTGTTCCTACACCGGCGAGGTGCTGGATAAGAAGACCCCGCTGCTGCGCTCCATGGATGCGATCAGCAAGCAGGCTTGCCGCATTCTCAAGCTGTTCGGCAAGAATGTAGAGCGCGTTACCACGACCGTAGGTCCGGAGCAGGAATACTTCCTCGTAGATAAGAAGTATTACGACCAGCGCAAGGATCTGGCATTTACCGGACGCACGCTGTTCGGCGCTATGAGCCCGAAGGGTCAGGAAATGGATGACCATTACTTCGGTACCATCAAGCCGCGTGTCGCAGCATTTATGGCAGATCTGGATGAAGAGCTGTGGAAGTACGGCATTCTGGCAAAGACCAAGCACAATGAAGTTGCTCCGGCACAGCACGAGATTGCACCGATCTTCACCACGACCAATACGGCAATCGACAACAACCAGCTGCTGATGGATGTTGCCAAGAAGGTCGCTCTCCAGCACGGTATGGTTTGCCTGCTGCATGAAAAGCCGTTTGACGGTGTAAACGGTTCCGGCAAGCACAACAACTGGTCGATGTCCACCAATCAGGGCGAGAACCTGCTGAATCCGGGCAGCGATCCGAAGGAAAATGCACAGTTCATGCTGATTCTGACCGCAGTTATTTCTGCTGTTGATAAGTATGCAAAGCTGATGCGTATCTCCGTTGCATCCGCTGGCAACGATCATCGTCTGGGTGCCAATGAGGCTCCTCCGGCAATTGTTTCCGTATTCCTCGGTGATGAGCTGCAGAGCATTGTCGATGACATCATCGCTGGCACGCACACCGCTGGCGCTGGCGCAGCCAAGATTCAGCTGGGCGTTACCACCCTGCCGGTATTCTCCAAGGATAACACCGACCGCAACAGAACTTCTCCGTTTGCTTTCACCGGCAACCGTTTTGAGTTCCGTATGCCGGGTTCCTCTCAGAACATCGCTTGTGTCAACATGATGCTGAACACCGCTGTAGCAGATGTATTCAAGAGCTATGCCGATGAGCTGGAAGGCGCAGAGGACTTTGACGCTGCACTGAATGCTCTGGTTAAGCGTGAGCTGACTGCTCATCAGCGCGTCATCTTTAACGGCAACGGCTATGACGACAGCTGGATTGAAGAGGCTGAAAAGCGCGGCCTGCCGAACCTGAAGAGCACACCGGAAGCACTGGCTTGCTATGATGAATTTATTGATGTCTTTGAGTCCACCGGCGTTCTGAGCGAGACAGAGCTGATGTCCCGTAAGGAAATTCTGCTGGAAGAGTATGCAAAGCTCATCAAGATTGAGTCCCGTACCATGGTAGATATGGCGAAGAAGGACATTCTGCCGGCAGTTGGCTCTTATACCAAGGAGCTGTCTGAGATTGCTTGCAACAAGAAGCAGCTGGGTCTGGATGCTGAACTGGAAATCAAGGAGCTGAAGAAGCTGTCCGCATTGGCTTCTGATACCTACGACAAGATCGAAGCACTGTCTGCTGCGATTGCAGGTGCCGATGCTGTCGAGGGCGTACAGGAAGCTGCAGACTATCAGCATGAGAATGTCATTCCGGCAATGGAGCAGCTGCGCACGGTTGCCGATGAGCTGGAAGTTAACACCGCTGCTAAGTACTGGCCGTTCCCGGCTTATGACAAGCTGCTGTTCGGTGTAAACAGCTAATCGCTCGTTTGAACCTAATTTCATAACGCACACAAAGACGTGTATACCAATTTCCGTACAGGAAGAGGTGTACACGTCTTTTTTGTTTCACAAATTCATTTGGAGGTTTATTCAATTATGGATACCACGAACATTATGGCGATATTGGCAGATCATGCCTCCGCCATAGACACATCCTGGACGCTGCTCGGCGCGGCGCTTGTATTCTTTATGCAGGCAGGCTTTGCGATGGTGGAAACCGGCTTTACCCGTTCTAAGAATGCCGGCAACATTATCATGAAGAATCTGATGGACTTTTCACTCGGCACACCGATTTATTGGCTGATTGGCTTTGGCATTATGTTCGGCGGCACCGGTGCTCTCATCGGCGGCTTTGACTTCATGACCAATGGCGGAGAAGGCGGTTTTACCACGCTGATTTTCCAGACAGTATTCTGCGCGACCGCAGCAACCATTGTTTCCGGCGCCATGGCAGAACGAACCAAGTTTAGCTCGTACTGCATCTATTCTATGGTCATCAGTGCGGTGATTTATCCGATCTCCGGTCACTGGATTTGGGGCGGCGGCTGGCTGTCTCAGCTCGGATTCCATGATTTTGCCGGTTCCAGCGCTGTGCACATGGTTGGCGGCGTGGCTGCTCTCGTCGGTGCCGCTTTTCTTGGTCCGCGTATCGGCAAGTATGACAAGAACGGCAAGCCGAAGGCAATTCCGGGTCATTCCCTGACACTGGGCGCTCTGGGCGTATTCATTCTGTGGTTCTGCTGGTTTGGATTCAACGGTGCATCTACCGTTGCTATGACAAATGGTGCGTATGAATCCGCAGCTTCTGTTTATGTAACGACCAATATGGCCGCTGCCGTTGCAACCGTTACGGTTATGTGTGTCACTTGGATTCGTTATGGCAAGCCGGATGTGTCTATGACGCTGAACGGCTCTCTGGCCGGTCTGGTAGCAATTACTGCCGGTTGTGATTTGGTCACTCCGCTTGGCGCAGCAATTATTGGTATCTGCGCAGGCTTCGCTGTGGTATTCGGTATTGAATTCGTAGAGAAGGTACTCAAGATTGACGATCCGGTTGGCGCTGTTGGTGTACATGGTGTCAACGGTGCACTGGGCACACTGCTGACCGGCCTGTTTGCCAAGGATCAGGGTCTGTTTTATGGCCACGGTGCACATTTCTTCCTGGTTCAGCTGCTCGGTGTCGTTTGTGTCATCGCATGGGTTGCTGTGACCATGACCATTGTATTCTGGGTAATCAAGCACACCATCGGTCTGCGTGTATCCGAAGAAGAGGAAATCCGTGGTCTGGACGTGATGGAGCACGGTCTGGTTTCCGCTTATGCGGACTTTATGCCGATTCCGACTGTCAATGGCTTCTACAAGGAAGAAAAGACAAAGCAGACAGTGCCTGTCGAAGAAGCAATTCCGGCTACGGAAGTTCCGTCCACAGGCGCAGACGGACACAAGCTGTCCAAGGTTGTTGTCATCTGCCGTCAGTCCCGTCTCGAAGTTCTGCGTGATGCGCTGGAGGAGATCGGCGTAGCAGGTCTGACCGTGACCAATGTTCTTGGCTGCGGTGTAGAGAAGGGTGCAACCGAGTATTATCGTGGTGTTGCTGTCAGCACGAGCCTGCGTCCAAAGACAAAGGTAGAAATGGTTGTCAGCAAGGTTCCGGTAGAACAGGTCGTTGATACCTGCCGCAAGGTGCTGTATACCGGCCATATTGGCGATGGCAAGATCTTTATCTACGATGTACAGAACGTCATCAAGGTTCGTACCGGTGCCAGCGGCTATGATGCGCTGCAGTACGAAGATTAACAGACAATCCCTTAATCAATCCTTTATACATGTTCAGAGAAGAGACCCGTGCAGAAATGTGCGGGTCTTTTCCTCTTTGCATCTTGTAAAAAAACGGCGTATACTAAAATCTGTTAGAGGTGATTTGTTTGAAAAAGAACTTGTTGAAAACACGGCTGCTCATGTACTTTGCCGGATTGTTTATTATGACGGCAGGCATAGCCATATCCGTCAAATCCAATCTCGGTGTTTCACCGGTCAGTTCGATTCCGTATACGATTACCTGCGTGTGGGGAATTGAGATGGGAAAGGCAACCATTTTGTTCCATATTATCTTGGTGCTGCTGCAAATTCTGATTTTGCGGCGAGCATTCCGTGTCAAAAATCTCCTACAGATTTTGGTCGGCGTGGTGTTTGGCTACTTTACTACATTTTGCAATTGGTGCGTGGCGTTTTTGCCAACACCGGAAAATCTGGCCATTCGCTTGGGCATGATGCTGTGCAGCACGGTACTCATTGCGGTTGGTATTTTCTTTTATCTGCCGCCGGATATTATGCCGCTGGCGGGTGAGGGCGCCATGTCGGCGGTCTCTCAGGTGACAGGCATTGCTTTTTCAAAAGTTAAAATCGGTTTTGATGTGTCAATGGTTACTATTTCCTTGATTACCTGTCTGCTGTGCATTCACAGCTTAGGCAGTGTCGGTATCGGAACCATTATCGCAGCCTTTTTGGTCGGCACGATTTTGGGACTGATCACGAAAAAGTTCGGCGCGTGGAGAAATCATATTTTGCAGCTTGATCCGCCTGCGCGGGCAAAACAACTGGAAAACGTGCAGTGAGAAGAACCTTGGTATAAAATTTGTGTATTTCGAGAAACTAAAGGCAAATAAGCCTTTGGAGGTAATACGCATGAAAAAAAGATGGGGCATGATGGGCATGTCTGTTTGCCTGTTGGCACTGCTGCTCACGGGCTGCGGCATGTCCAATACCGCAACGGATCAGAATACAACGACGGAGACAGAAACGCAGACGCGGACCGATACCGGTTCTGGCTCCGGCTGGGTCGATGAAAACGGCGATGGCATCATTGGCAATGATGGCACCGGCTATACAGATGATAATGGTTCGGTCACAGACGATGTGGAAAGTGCGGCAGATGATTTAGGTCGTGCCGTCGAAAACGGCGCGGAAGACGTCACGGACGGTGTTGTCGGAGATACCCAGACCAATCGGACGACGACGGACGAAACAACGACAAAACGGTAATCAAAACCACCGGTTGAACCGGTGGTTTGACCAGGCCCTATAAGGGCCATATACTTGTGGTAACCCTCTGAAGAGGGTGTTGAATAATCTGACAACCACATCATTATTTCTGCAGTCCCCTACTC
>CAVAJF010000021.1:0-4702 GCA_963588905.1 Eggerthellaceae bacterium | reverse complement strand
TTTTTACCTACCACTCGTTGAACGAGTGGTTTTTATCATGCCTATTCGGCGCCAATAAAGCTCTGACTGTTTGTTTTATCACAGACAGTCAGAGCTTTTTGTTATTTGATAGCAAGAAAGATTCTTGAAATTTCTATCGTTGCGATTTTTAATATAACGCCGCTGGACATTACATAAAACCACATCTGGCGTGCATATTGAGACTTGGAAAGCGGTGTTGCCATCGCTCCGATAAGAATAAGTAGTGCGCCAACGCAGCCGATAACTGTCGGAACACTAATCAAAGGGAATAGACCTGGTGCACAGCTGCCATCAATTGTATACTGAATGGTTTTGTCCAGTCCATCGCGCGCTGCTGCAAAGCAACAGACAATCAAACCATAGATCAATAAAAAAGCACTTTTTCGTCCCCAGCAGGAAATATCGGCTCGATGGAGTACACAATATCCAATAAATCCCAACAAGAAAATCATCATCAATGTCGTTACATTGGTAACTGTATTTCCAAAGTATACCTTCATACACAATCGCCGGCTTTCCGTTTGTCATACCAATCCAGCACGGCTTGCAGATTTTCTATACACACGCGATTGCTGCCATGCAGCATCATGTCCAGCATATCATCCTCTTCCGGTGTGCGGTCTATTTTTTCCGAAAGACCTTTTCCGGCAAACTTGACCATCATCTGCATCATGAACCGGTACACACCATGCAGTTTTTCTACATCAAAATTTCCCTGCAAGGTAAACAGTGGAATTTGTTCTGGAATCGCATTCTTTTTGCGCACGACATCGGTTTGTGTTCCCGTCTGTCCCATGCCGACAGCACAAACCGCACAGATATGATACCGTTTTGCAGCATCCGCATAGCCTTTTACAGTGCTCGCCATAATCCAACCGAGATATATAATCTCTGCGCCAGCGGAAAGCGTTTTTTTTGCTTCCGTCAACGAATATACCGGCAGTCCTGTTTTTTGTGTCAGCAGTTTGGCGTATTGTTCTGTGCTGCCCGCGTTGGTTGTGTAAACAATCGCTTTCATGAATTTACCCTCCTTATGAATTGGTCAATGTGCATTTCCAACATAGAAATCACAGTCTCTTTGTGCTCTGCTGCATCATAAACACTGTATAATAAATACATCGGACCGTAAAATTCCAACGCCATTTGCATCGCAGCGGCATCAGAATCCGTTAATTTTCTAAAGATTGCTGCCATATACTCCAACGGTCCAGAAGCAAGATAATTATGATATAATTTTGCCATTTCTGGATCACGATATTGTTCTAAGGTCAGCATTTTCCGGAATTGAGAGGAAAATGGTTCCTCTGTCCAGTGGCGAAATTGTGCGATGCTGTAGGTACGAATTTTTTCTACCGATGTGTGCATATAGACTTCTGCAAATCCGTCTGCTTCGTTTTCCGGCATTCCGTATGCCTGTGCACGTTCTAAATCCAAATCGTTCATTTCCTGAACGATTTGATCTAAGATTTCCTGTTTGCTGACAAAATGCTTATATAATGCGCCTTTGGTAATGCTCAACTGCTTGGCAATATCGCTCATGGATGTTCCCAGGTATCCATTCTGTGCAAATAGCTCCAGCGCAGCATCGACAATCCGTGCTTTGGTATCTCGTGCCATACTCTACCTCCTGCTAATAAGTAACCGTTCGGTTACTTATATTATAGTCAGAGTGACTGCTGTTGTCAACAAAAAATTTATTTGTATTTTTTTGAAACAATACCATAAATATTTCCCTTCTATTTGCCGTTTTTCATTATTTTTTTACTTATTTATCCTCACGCTACATTGCAAATCATACACAAATTTGCTATGATTAAAGCACAGGAGGTAATTCGTATGATTATTACGATTGCGAGACAAAGCGGTTGCAGTGGCAAGCAAGTGGGTCAGCTCTTAGCTGAGCACTATCACATCCCGCTGTACGATAAAGACGCACTGATTGATATGGCGCAAAAGAACGGACTGTACGAGAGCATTCCGAATTTCTTCAGCGAAACGCCTGTGAACAGTCTGCTCTATTCTATTGCAGCAGGTTATGGAGAATACGATGCATTGCAAGTCCCTGTACATGCCCTGCAAAATCTGATTGGAGAACAAGACTGTGTTGTCATTGGACGCTGCAGTAACTATGCATTTCAAGATCGTCCTGACAGTGTGCGTATTTTCCTTTCCGCTGATTATGATATTCGTGTGCAAAATCTGGAAAACTGGAAGAAACTTTCTAAGCGCAAGGCAGAACGCCTGCTTGCAGAAACCGATAACAATCGAAAGGAATTCCACAAATATTACACGAATCAGGTTTGGGGGCAGGCCGAATACTATGATCTGTGCTTAAATATCAGCAGTCTGGGTGTAGAAGGTACGGCTCGTGTCATCGAGGCATACATTGAAGAAAAGCAGCTGCAAAAATAAAACATGAAAATATCCCACTGAGAAGAGATAAACATTACTCTTTCCAGTGGGATATTTGTATTCTCAGAGCTTCAAGTCCAGTCCTGCAAGAATATGTTTCAGCGTATCTGCAGATTGTTTCAAATTTTCTCGTTCCGTCTCATTCAGCTTGATAGGAATATGGGTTTTCATCCCCTCCGCGCTGAGAATCGTCGGCATACTCAAACACACATCTTCTATGCCAAAATCTCCGTGCATACTTGTCGAAATCGGCAAGATAGATTTTTCATCACGAATCATACACTCGCAAATCCGGCGAACCGACATAGCGATACCATAATATGTCGCGTCTTTCTTTGCAATAATATCATACGCACTGTTTTTCACTTTCTCTGCAATTTCCTGCTTATCCATATCCGGATGCATGTGCCCACGCATTTCTAAGAACTGATCCAATGGCACACCGGAAATATTGGTGCTGCTCCACGCAACAATTTCACTGTCTCCATGCTCACCAATGATAAAGGAATGAATATTGCGGCTGTCTACGTCCAATTGCTGGCTCAATGCATATTTCAGGCGGGCGGTATCTAACACCGTGCCCGAACCAATCACACGATGTTCCGGCAATCCGCTGAGTTTTTGTGCAACATACGTTAAAATATCTACTGGATTCGAGACAACGAGCAATATGCCCTCATAGTTTCTTCGCGTAATTTCTGAAAGAATGTCTTTATAAATGGCAACATTCTTTTGCACCAAATCCAATCGCGTTTCATTTGGCTTTTGATTGGCACCAGCTGTTATAATAATCATCGAACAATCCGCAATGTCATCATAACTGCCGGCATAAATATCCATCTCGCCGGCAAACGGAATGCCATGCCCAATGTCCTCCGCTTCTCCCACAGCTTTATCGTGATTGGCATCCAGCAGCACCAGCTCAGAAAACAACTTGCTTTGCATCAATGTAAAGGCAGTGGCCGCGCCGACAAAGCCGCAGCCAATAATCGCTGCTTTCTTCGGATTATTTTTCATGCTATTTCCCTCCTACAGGCAAAACGATTTCCTATTCCACAGTTTGCCCCATTCACGAAGCAAGTATACTGGCGCCCGTGCGCAAGTTTATGAACAAAAATTTATTTTTGTTCTGTTAAATAGCAAGAAACCATTGAGCTTGTGCGAAAAACACGGTATAATAAAATCATTCTATACTGAGGTGTTTTTTTATGAACCATTATCACGAATCTCCACAGGTTTTAAACGACTTTTTGTCGTATATACAGACAATCAAAGGATCTTCTCCTAAGACCGTCAAAGAATATTATCTGGATCTTCGGATGTTCTTCCGATACATCAAGCAAAAGCGCGGTGAAGTCGATGATCTTCCCTTTGATGAAATTCCGATTAAAGACATTGATATTGCATACATCAAAACAATCACTCTGTCTGATGCGTATGATTTTCTCATGTATACCGTGCAGGATCGTCCCAAGCACATGAATTCTGATAACAGTGAAATTGGCTTGATGGCAGCTTCTCGTGCACGAAAGGTTTCTGCTCTGCGCTCTTTTTTCAAATATTTGACGGATAAAGCGCATTTGCTTGACCATAATCCGATTCAGAACTTGGAATACCCTTCTGTTCGCCGCTCTCTTCCGAAATATCTGAGCATGGAAGAAAGTGTGGCTCTGCTGGAGTCAGTAGACGGACCGTTTCAGGAGCGGGATTATTGTATTTTAATGCTGTTTCTCAACTGCGGCCTGCGTGTTTCCGAGCTGTGCGGACTCAATATCTCTGATATTAAAGAAAATCAGATTCGTGTCCTTGGCAAGGGCAACAAAGAGCGCATGTTATATCTAAATGACGCCTGCATTGATGCCATCAATGCCTATCTGCCGCACAGATTACAGCCAAATTCCGACGCGGGAAATGCCGGTGCACTGTTCATCAGCAAAAAACGCAATCGTATCCGCAAGACTTCTGTCGAAGCACTGGTGAAAAAATATATCGCCAAAGCCGGACTGGATCCGACAAAATATTCCGCACATAAGCTGCGCCATACTGCTGCAACGCTGATGTATAAAAATGGCACGGATATTCGTACCTTGCAAGATGTTCTGGGCCACGACAGCATCAATACGACGATGATTTACACACATATCAATGACGCCAATATGCGTGACGCTGCGAAAAACAACCCGCTTGCATCATTTAAACGAAAAAATAACGAAGAATCAAAACCACCGGTTGAACCGGTGGTTTGACCAGGCCCTATAAGGGCCCTATA
>CAVAJF010000020.1:0-37584 GCA_963588905.1 Eggerthellaceae bacterium | reverse complement strand
CTACCACTCGTTGAACGAGTGGTTTTTATCATGCCTATTCGGCGCCAAAAATAAACAGCGAGAGACGGTGATCTGTCTCTCGCTGTTTGCTTTTTTTCTGCTTACTTCCAGATTTCCTCGATCTCGCTCTTGCGCGGACGGGTCATCAGATGCTTGATGCATTCCTGCACCGGCTTGTTTTCATACAGCAACTCATACATCGCCGTGGTAATCGGCATTTCAATGCCAACCTTCTGTGCGAGCATATATCCAGCTTCCGTCGCATAATATCCCTCGACAACCGCGCCGATTTCCTTCATGGCCTGCTGAACATCCATGCCCTGACCGATCTTGATACCGGCACGGCGGTTTCTCGAATGCATCGAGGTGCAGGTGACAATCAGATCACCCATGCCGGACAGACCGGCAAAGGTCTCACTTCTGCCGCCCAGTGCTGTGCCCAAACGCGCAATTTCTGTCAGGCCGCGCGTCATAAGCGCTGCCTTAGAGTTATCGCCCAGGCCCACGCCATCACAAATACCGGCAGCCAGCGCAATGATGTTCTTAAAGCATCCGCCCAGCTCGGCACCGATAATATCCGGAGAGATATACACGCGGAATCGGTCATTCATAAATGCCTGCTGTACCAGCGTCGCTGCTTCTCTCGATGCAGATGCCGCCAAAATACAGGTCAAAATACCGCGGGATACCTCCTCCGCATGGGTCGGTCCCGTCAGCGCAACAACCGGATTCTTGCCGTTCGTCGCTCTGCTGATGGTCTCCGAAAACCGGCAATAGCCGTTATCTCGATCCAAGCCCTTGCCGACATTGACAATCGGAATGCCCTTCGGAATGATTCCCGCCAGCTGCTGTGCAGTGGAATGCACCGCAAACGACGGAACCGCCATCAGCACAAGATCCGCTGCCGCTGCACCGTTCAGGTCGGTCGTAATCTCGATTTCTTCCGGCAGCTTGACGCCCGGAAGCAGCTTTTCATTGCCGCGCTGCTCCCGCAGCAGCTTGCATTCCTCTTCAAAGCAAGTCCAAGATGTCACCGTATGCCCATTTTCATGCAGCAGAATCGACAGAGCCATGCCCCATCCGCCGCAGCCTACTACAAAAATTTTCATACTCTCATGCTCCTCGATATGATCCGTGTACAGCAGTTAGTTTTCTTTTTTGCTGTGCAGGGAAAATTTATTTTCTTCTCCGTGTGCAATCCGCACGATATTTCCGCGGTGCATATAGACAACAGCTGCCACCATCACAAACAGAATTACCAGCATCGGCACAAGTCCCTGCTCTCCCCGATGCAGATACAGCGTCAAAAACGGCACGGTGCAAGCAGCAACTATCGAACCGAGCGAAACCCATTTGCTGATGGCGACCAGAACGACAAACACAGCGATAGCAATGCAAAATACACGCCAGTCAAACACCGCAATCATCGTTGCGCCGACAAGAATACCTTTTCCGCCCTTAAATCCGAAATACAACGGAAACATATGGCCGATAATCGCCGCACTTCCCGCAATGAGCACGCCGAGCGAGCCCATCAGATGGCCGCCAATCAGGCAGGAAATCACGCCCTTGGCAATATCACAAATCAGCACCAGCAGGGTCGGCTTTGCACCCATGACGCGAAGAGAGTTGGTGAGTCCGGCATTGCCGCTGCCCTTCGTGCGAATGTCATATCCCATCAGCGATTTGGACACGACCAGCGCCGAATTGATGCTGCCCAGCAGATAGCCTACGACAAGTAAAATCAGAATCACGATCGGTGTACTCACCCAGTTATTCCTCCTTGCCGCCGCGCTCACGCACAATCATACGGATCGGCGTGCCATTGAGTCCATATACATCGCGAATCTGATTTTCCAAATATCGCTGATAGGAGAAATGGAACAGCTGCGCGTCGTTGCAGAAGCAGACAAACGTAGGCGGACGAACGCCCGACTGCGTCATATAATAAATCTTCAAGCGGCGTCCCTTGTCCGTTGGCGGCTGCACTCGTGCGGTTGCCTCTGCGAGCAGTGTGTTGAGCTGACCAGTCGGAATGCGTCTGCCGTTCTGCTCATAAACATCATTGATGCAGTCAAACAGCTTGTGCACGCGGGCACCTGTCTTGGCGGACAGGAACAATACCGGCGCATACGGCATATACGACAGACCGATGCGCACGCGCTCGGTGTACTGATCCATCGTCTTGCCGTCCTTTTCAATCAGATCCCACTTATTGACGACGATAATACATGCCTTACCGGCATTGTGTGCTTCGCCGGCAATCTTGGTGTCCTGCTCCGTCACGCCTTCTACGGCGTCAATCATAATCACGCATACATCTGCGCGCTCCACTGCCATCAGAGAACGCATGACGCTGAACTTCTCCACGCGCTCATCTACCTTCGAGCGCTTGCGGATGCCCGCTGTGTCAATGAGCATATACTTGCCCTTGCTGTTCTCAAACTTGGAGTCCACGCTGTCACGCGTCGTACCGGCAATATTGCTGACAATCACGCGCTCTTCGCCAAGAATCTGGTTGACGAGCGAAGACTTGCCGACATTCGGCTTGCCGATCAGCGCAACCTTGATATATTCGCTGTCCGGCTCTTCTTCGCCCTCCTCCGGAAAATGCTCATAGCAGGCGTCCAGCAGATCGCCGGTGCCGTAGCCATGCAATGCGGAGATCGCAAACGGATCACCGAGGCCCAAATTATAAAATTCATAAAATTCCGGCGGTTCTGCGCCCGGACGGTCGCACTTGTTGACAGCAAGCACAATCGGCTTGCGCGAGCGGCGCAGCATAGCTGCTACCTCCTCATCCGTCGCGGTCACACCGCTGTGCAGATCCGTCATCAAAATAATCACATCCGCTGCCTGAATCGCTGCCTCCGCCTGGATGCGCATGAATTTCAGGATCTCACTGTCCGTGCTCGGCTCAATGCCGCCGGTGTCAATTACCTGAAAGGCACGGCCGCGCCACTCAGAATCCGCATACAGTCGATCGCGGGTGATACCCGGCGTGTCCTCTACAATCGAGAGTCGCTTACCGGCAAAGCGGTTAAACAGCTGCGACTTGCCGACATTTGGGCGTCCGACAATCGCTATAACTGGTTTTGCCATTGTAATACTCCTTTCCGTCTGCCGCACGCCGCTGAGACGCGCGGGATATGACTCATTTTTTCACAGAACGCTTTATTCTGTTGATTTTTTCTTGAGAGTTCAATACGATTATCGCATTTATAAGCAGTTCCGTCAACTCTCACGGCAAAAAAATAGAGAAGGAAGCTACGGCCGCCTTCTCTATTCTTTCTTTCATCTGCATCGGTGCTCCGAAATTACTCGGAAACCTTCAGGTACTCACGGCCATTGTAGGAGCCGCAAGCCTTACAAACCTGATGCGGGAGCTTCATCTCGCCGCACTTCGGGCACTTCACCAGTCCCGGCGCGCTCAGCTTCCATACGTTGTTTCGTCTGGTATCACGTCTTGCCTTAGAAGTCTTTCTCTTTGGTACTGCCATTTCGGTAACACCTCCTCTGTCTATCCTAAAAGTTCTTTTTTGATGAATCGTGTCATTCCTCAGTCGTCCTTATCCAGGAGCTTCTGAAGAACAGCCAGCCGGCTGTCGATTTCCCTTGTGCTGCAGCCGCAAGGACCCTCGTTCAGGTTCTTGCCGCATTTGGGACACAGTCCCTTGCAGTCTGGCTTGCAATAATATGCGAAGTCGACTTCGAGCAGCAGGGCAGGGATGATAATGTCGTCCAGCTCAATGCTCTGCCCGTCTATCTGGTAAATATCGTCGCGGTCATCTTCCTGTACTTCCTGTGCCAGAACATACGAGCACTGAGCCGTAACATCCTTTTTGACGGGAGCCAGGCAGCGGGCGCATCGCGTTTCATACAGTGCGCTGGCTGATGCCTGTAGTCGGAGCACGCCCAGATGATTCCGAACCTCTCCTTCGATATGAACCGGTGTACGGAACGGATATTCTCCGTTCATTTCCTCTTTTGTCAGGTCGGCGTCGTAAGAGAACGGGATCACCGCTCCATCGGTCACCGAGATGCGTTTCAAATCGAGTTTCATAGCATTCCTCGCTTGACGGTCAATTATTAGTATACCTCATGGAAGCGGAGTTTGTCAACAGAAAACTCTGCTTTCTTCCCACATTTCCAAAGGTTTATTTATTATAGCACAAATTTTAGAAAATTTCAGCCCATTCTGCTGATTTTTTCCCAAAAATACAGAGAATTTCGTTTTTTTGTCAAACATGCACAGAGATTCAGCGGTCTGCGGCGTCCTTCCTGCACCGAAACAGCGGATATTGTGCAAAAACCATTGCTTTTCTGCGCCAGTACGGTTAAACTAAAAGCAAAAGAAATGACAAAACAGGAGGAATCTCGTGAAACAGTTCACCATCAGCAAGAACGACAGCGGACAGCGTTTAAATAAATTTTTAGAAAAAGCCGTTCCTCTGCTCCCCGGCGGCATGATGCACAAGTACATCCGCATCAAGCGCATCAAGGTCAACGGCAAGCGCACCGACTTCGCCTACCGGCTACAGGAAGGCGACGTTCTCCAGCTGTACATCAACGACGAATTTTTTGAAAAGCCGAAGAAACACAGCGAAGAGGAAGCCTATCTGCACGCTAAACCCAATATTGATGTCATTTATGAAGACCAGCATATTCTGCTCGTCAACAAGCCCGCAGGACTCGTCGTGCACGCCGATGACAACGGCACCAGCGACACGCTCATCGCCCGCATTCAGGCGTATCTGTATCAGTACGGGCGCTGGGACCCCGACGAAGAGGCATCCTTTACCCCTTCACTGTGCAACCGCATTGACCGCGGCACCTCCGGCATCGTCATCGCCGCCAAGACCGCGGAAGCCCTGCGCGTGATGAACCAAAAAATCCGCGACCGCGAGCTGCACAAAAGCTATCTATGCGTTGCCTGCGGCCACGTTCGCCCACGCGACGGCCGCATTAAAAACTATATTCTGCGTCACGAGAGCGAGCACCGTGTCTCTGTGCACGATCATCCGGTCGCCGGTGCGCGCACCGCTGTCACCCAGTACCGCGTGTTAAAAGAAACGCCCGAGTTATCTCTGGTCGAGTGTGATTTAATTACCGGCCGCACCCATCAGCTGCGCGCGCAGTTTTCTCACATGGGACATCCGCTGCTCGGTGACAGCAAATACGGCAAAAATGAAATGAACCGCAAATATCACCGCAAATCGCAGGCACTGTGTTCCTACAAGCTCCGGTTCGATTTCACAACGGATGCCGGTTCGCTCGGCTATCTCAATCACAAGGTATTTACCGCGCCGCGCGTAGAGTTCGTATCGCTGTTTGACGACTAAAGCATCGGAGGTGAAGGAATTGAATATTGCGATTCTGATCCCCTCTCTCGATCCCAATGAACGGCTCGGCACCCTGGTCTTTCAGCTGCGTGAGCAGGGACTGACGCAAATCGTCGTCATTGACGACGGCAGCGCCGCCAGTGCCCAGCCGATCTTCGATCTGTGCGCCTCTCTCGGTTGTGTCGTCGTTCACCACGATTGCAACCGCGGCAAGGGTGAAGCCCTGCGCACCGGTCTGCGCACAGCTCGCGAGCGCTTTCCGACCATTTCCGGCGTTGTCACCGCAGACGGAGACGGGCAGCACCTCGTCAAAGACATTGTGCGCGTGGCGCGCGCGCTGGAAGCATCAGCAAGCGGCCTGATTCTTGGCACACGCGATTTTTCCAGCAAGCACGTCCCTTTTCGCAGCCGATTCGGAAATCGCTTCTCCTCGCTGTTTTTCCGCCTCTCTGCGGGTGTCAGCTGTCCGGACACACAGACTGGGCTGCGCGGCATTCCCGCCGCTCTATTTGATTTTGCCCTTTCCGTTTCCGGCAGCCGCTATGAATATGAAATGAACCTGTTGTTCTGCGCCGCACAGCAGCATATCCCGCTCCGGTATATTCCCATCGAGACGGTATATGAGGACAAAAACTCTGTCTCTCATTTTCGGCCGCTGCGCGACTCCGCCCGCATCTATGCCGCGCCATTGCGCTTCGCTGTCGCCTCACTGAGCAGTTTTTTCATTGACATCCTATTGTTTTCCCTGTTCACGGTTTTGCTGCCGTCTCGGACGGCTCAGGCGATTTTAACCGCTACCTTTGGCGCACGCGTCTGTTCCGGTATCTATAATTTTCTTCTCAACCGCCGCTGGAGCTTTTCCAGCACGCAAGAATCTTGGCACACGCAGGGAATCCGGTATCTGATTTTGTTTTTGTGTCAGATGTTGGTGAGCGGCAGTGCCGTTTGGCTGCTGTCCTTCCTGCCGCTTCCTTTGACACTCATCAAAATTCTTGTCGATACGACACTATTTTGTATCAGCTATTTTATTCAGCACAACTGGGTATTCCGCAAATAAGGAGATGAATGCACATGAGCAAATGTGACGACTGCATGTATTTTGAATATGATGAAGAATTCGGCTATTCCGTCTGTCAGCAGGACTTGGACGAGGACGAAATGCGTTTGTTTATTCAAGATACGTTCGACAACTGCCCGTATTACCGCAGCGGCGATGAATACAGCATTGTCCGCCATCAAAATTAAAGCTAAATACGGCAAATCCGCCAGTCGAGAAGTATTCTCAACTGGCGGATTATTTTTATGCAACAAACACCATCTGTACCAAAATCATATAGCAAATTGTGCCGCCCGCGATAGACAGCAGCATTTGCCGCTTCCACAGGTGCAGTCCCGCCGTCACAGCAATGGCAATCAATTCCGGTATGCCATGGCTGCCGGCGAAAAGGCTGACATTGCGCAGACAATACACGACAATCATGCCAAAGACAGCGGCTGGCAGCACCTTTCCGAGATACTGGATATATTTCGGTGTCGGTTTTCCCGCCGGAAAGAGAAAAAACGGCAGAAAGCGCGTCAGCTCCGTGCCCAGCACAATAATGGCAATCGTAACAATTTGCTGAGAGACCGTCATGCCTGCTCCTCCTCTCTCTTCTTGCGCAAAATCGTCAGGAAAAACAAAATAACCAGCATCGTCGGCACCATAAAGCTATCTGCGCCAAAGACAATCAAGCACAATACCGATGCGCCCAAGCCGATAAACTGACTGGTGTGTTTTGTATCCTTGATCCACTGCTCCATAAAAATAACGACAAACATGGCCGTCATAGCAAAATCCAATCCCTGTGTATTAAAGTGAATCAGCGAGCCGAACAGACCGCCCATTGTCGCACCGGTCACCCAATACAGATAATTGAGCACCGTCACAAACAGCATAAACCAGCCTCGGTCTACATTCGGGGGAATTTCCGCCGAATAATTGATGGAAAACGTCTCATCACACATGCCATAAATCAAAAAGAATTTCTTCCAGCCCATACCGCGAAATTTATCCAGCATGGAAATGCCATAAAACAAATGTCGCGCGCCAATTAAAATCGCCATGACAAACGCCTGCAGCGGGTGAAAGCCGCCGAGCAGCATATTGGCCGTGACAAATTCCATTGAGCCGGTAAAAATCGTCATGCTCATGAGCATCGGATAGACGAAGCTGAAGCCGGACACATGCATATACACGCCATATGTGATGCCGAGAAACCAGAAGCCTGCAAAAATGGGAATGGTATGCGGAAACGCATAGCGAAACGCCCGCCGGATTTCTTTGGATCTTCCCCGCATGTTCTCATCTCCTATTGATTTAGTAGTATAAATGTCGTATGTATCAGTATAGCATCTTCGTGTATATTCGGCAATATATTTTCTCCGAAACAGACAAAGACCGCCGAGCCTGCGCTCGACGGTCTGAAAAAGTCTGTTATTGTTTGCTGTACAGCGTGCGAATCGAGTTGAGTACACACAGAATGGCAACGCCGGTATCCGCAAAGACAGCCAGCCACATGGACGCGATACCCAACAGGCCGAGTACCATGACAGCAATCTTGATGACTAAAGCAAAGACAATGTTTTCCTTTGCAATGAGAGCGGTCTTTTTCGCCAAGGCGATGGCCTTTGGAATCGCAGACAGCTCACCGGTCATGAATACAACATCTGCCGCTTCAATCGCTGCATCTGCGCCGGTTCCCATTGCCGCGCCGACATCCGCGCCAGCCAGTACCGGCGCATCGTTGATGCCGTCACCGACAAACATAACCGGGCCGTATTTCTCTCGAATGCTCTGCAGGCAGCTTACCTTATCCTGCGGCAGCAGCTGCGCGTGAATGTCCTGTACACCAGCCTCTGCTGCGATTGCCTCCGCGCTCTCCTGCGCATCGCCGGTCAGCATCGCGGAAACAACGCCCTGCTGCTTCATCTTTGCCAGAGCAGCAACCGCATCTTCCTTGATGGTATCCGAAATGCAGATGCGTCCGGCAAATTTTCCGTCACGTGCCAGATAAATGATGGTTGCGCCGCCAACTGCCGAAAGCTGCGGCAGCTCAACCTGATAGCTGTCCATGAGCTTTTTGCCGCCACACAGCAGCTGTGCGCCATTGACAGCCGCACAAATGCCATGACCGGCAACTTCCTTGATGTCATGCGGCTGCGGAACATCCAAGCCGCGCTCCTTGGCAGCGGTCACAATGCTGACACCGATCGGATGCGTCGAAGATGTCTCGCAAGCGGCTGCCAGCTGAAGCAGCTCCTGTTCGGTCAGTCCGTCTGCCGGTTCCAGAGCGGTTACGGTAAACGTACCCTTGGTGATGGTACCTGTCTTATCCAGTGCCACTGCCTTGACATCAGCCAGTGCTTCCAGCGACACGCCTCCCTTGAACAAGATGTTGCTCTTGGACGCTGTGCCAATGCCTGCAAAGTATGCCAGCGGAACGCTGAGCACCAGGGCACACGGGCAGCTGATAACCAAGAAGGTCAATGCGGTGTAAATCCAATGCATCCAGTTGCCCGTTACCAAAGACGGAATCACTGCCGTCAAAACGGCAATGGCAACGACGATCGGGGTGTATACACGCGCGAACTTCGTGATAAAGCGGTCAATTTTCGGCTTGCTTGCCGCTGCATTTTCTACGGCATCCAAAATGCGGGTTACCATGGACTCGGAAAGTGGTTTGGTTACCTGCATCCGCAGCAGACCGGAAGTATTGACGCAGCCGCTGACCAGCTCATCGCCCTTCTGTACGCGAACCGGAACCGGCTCGCCAGTGACAGCAGAGGTATCCAAAAAGCTCTCGCCCTCTACCACAACGCCGTCCAGCGGCACGCGGTCGCCCGGACGAACAACCAAAATATCTTCTACTTCCGCTTCTTCTGCCGGAATGGTCTCAATCTTGCCGTCATGCTCCCACTGTACGGTCTCCGGTCGGAGATCGACAGCGTCCATGATCTGACTGCGGCTCTTCTCGACAGCAATATGCTCGAACAGCTCGCCAACCTGGAAGAACAGCATAACGCCGACAGCTTCCGCAAAATCACCGACGCAGAACGCACCAATGGTTGCCACAGACATCAGGAAGTTTTCGTCAAAGACATGGCCGCTCGTCAAATTGCGGACTGCCGTCCAAACGACTTCTCTGCCAAGAATGACATAACCAATCAGATACGCTGCCAAGTAGGCGGGCATCGGCGCGCCGACATGGCTCAGTACAAGACCAACTGCCATGCACACCGCACCAAGAATCAGCTGAACAATATCTTTCTTATTGCTGTCATCTTTTTTCGGTGCCTTTTTCGCCTCTTCCGGCGGGATGATCTGAATATCTGGTTCCACTGCGCGAGCCGTCTGTACCATCTTCTCTGCCAGACCGGTATGATTCGGTGCAGTCACGCGCAGCTGCATCGTCGCAAAGGTCAAAACAGCATCCGACACGCCCTCCATGGCATTGATGCGTCTCTCAATTTTTGCGCCGCAGTTTGCACAATCCAAATTTTCCAGATGATAAATTTTTGTCGTGCCGCCGGTCGTTGCAGAACGCTGCAACGGTTGTTCTTCCTCTTCGTCTTCATGATGATGGTCATGTCCACAGCAGCAGCCATCATCGTGGTCATGATGGTGATGCTCATGCTCTTCGTGCTCATGATGGTGGTCATGTCCGCAGCAGCAATCGTCATCATCGTGGTCGTGATGATGATGCTCATGCTCTTCATGCTCATGATGGTGGTCATGTCCGCAGCCGCAGTCATCATCATGGTCGTGATGGTGATGCTCGTGCTCTTCGTGTTCATGATGGTGGTCATGTCCGCAGCAGCAGTCATCATCGTGGTCGTGATGGTGATGATGCTCGTGCTCTTCATGCTCATGATGGTGGTCATGTCCGCAGCAGCAGTCATCATCGTGGTCGTGATGATGCTCGTGCTCTTCGTGTTCATGATGGTGGTCATGTCCGCAGCAGCAGCCATCATCGTGGTCGTGATGGTGATGCTCATGCTCTTCGTGCTCATGATGATGGTGGTGATGTCCGCCGGACGTTTTGCTGTCACGATCATGCACGGTGACATCCGGCTCATAGGACTGTGCGATTTGTTCAATCGTTTCTTCCAGTCCTTCCGGCTCACTCGTCTTGACGCGCAGCTGTTTGGTCTCGAATACCATCACCGCTTCTTCTACCTGCGGCAGCCTGCGAACTTCCGCCTCTATCTTGCCCGCACAGTGTGCACAGCCAAGATTCTCCATAATATAGACTTTATTTGCCATGCAAATTCCTCCTGCCCCTATGCAACAGAATACGCAGTTTTTAAATCTGAACATATGAATATTTGTTCATATGTTTTTGTATGCCATTATTATAGCATTCTCTCCGTATATGTCAATAGGCCACCAATGATTTCTCTGTTCAAAACCGCAAAACTTTTCAAAACTTTTGTGAATCCTATTTTCGCTCAAACAATTTGTGGTATAATAAATACCGTTATATAATGGGTGAGGTGACATTCATGGCTATCAAAGCTGTGCTTTTTGATTTAGATAATACACTATATGATTTTACCACCGTACATCAGCAGGCACTCGCTGCGCTCGCCGAATACGGCGAATCCCGCTTTGATGTACCGGCACGGCGATTTCTCGTCGCATACGAAGAAGCAGACAAGCAGCTCAAGCGCGAACTGCCGCACGTGGCAGCGTGCCACAACCGCATCATTATCTGTCAGCGCATGTTGGAGCTGCTCGGTCTGCCGTCTATCGTCACACCGCTGGAGCTGTATGAAACGTATTGGGGAACGCTGCTGCGCATCATGAAGCCGCGAGAGGGCGCAACAGAGCTGCTCAACCGTCTGCATCGCCGTCACGTGCAGACCGCCATTGTGACCGACATGACCGCACATATCCAACACAGAAAAATCGCCGCCCTGGGCTTTGCCGGTGTGCTGGATGCCATGGTGACCAGCGAAGAGGCCGGTGTGGAAAAGCCCAATCCGAAAATCTTTCTCGATTGTCTGCGCAAGCTGCGCATCAAACCACAGGAAGCGCTCTATATCGGCGATAACTTCGCCCGCGACATCATCGGCGCACACAGTGCCGGTCTCGTACCGTTTTGGCTCAACACCACCCGCCATCCGGCACCACGCGTGGATTTCCCGTACAAGGAACTGCACAGCCTGACGGAAGTTTTATAATTCTTCTTACATATGTATACGAAAAAAGCCGCAGGATTGACCTGCGGCTTTTCGTTTGGAGAAATAGGTGGTGATGTTCTCTGCTATTTAAAGAGATAACAGAAATATTATATAGTGAGAAATAAATGGATGAATAAAATCGGTAGGAAAAAATTACTCGGACAGAGTCAGCAGCTCGTTCTTCAGGAAGGACTCCTTGCAGCGGAATGCGATGTTGGTGGACTTGGTGCCATCGTATACGTTCGGGGTAGCCGGCGTACCGGTTGCAACATGGTCGCAGAATACTTCCATTTCCTTCACGTATGCATCGTGCCAACGAGTTACGAAGTCCTGATAGCACTCACGGCAAACGCCATGCTTGCTCATAACTTCCAGCAGGGAATCGGTCGGAACAGCGGAGATACGCAGGGTACCACGGGTACCAACGATTTCGGTCTCTACTGCGGAGCCATGTGCTGCTGCGCGGCCTGCGTAGAAGAATGCCATGGTCTCGTTCTCGTTCTGAATCAGGCAGGATACGTTGTCGCCGTCATCCCAATCCTTGTACTGCTTGAACTCGTAGCAGCCGCCGATTGCCCACAGCTTCTTCGGCTCGGACTCGGTCAGCCAACGGATCAGGTCGATGTCATGGATGGACATGTCGATGAACTGGCCGCCGGAGCGCGGTGCGTACTCCAGTGTGCCCTTGATGATGGAAATCGGGTCCTGAGAGTAGCAGCGAACCAGTACGATGTCGCCGATGTCGCCGCGGTTGATCTTTTCCTTTGCAATAGCATAGGAATGATCGTAACGACGCATGAAGCCCAGCATGAAGATCAGCTCCGGATGAGCTTCTACAATCTTCTCAGCTCTCTTGCACTTCTCTACGGTCTCAGCCAGCGGCTTTTCGCAGAATACGTGCTTGCCAGCGTTCATAGCCAGCTCAATCATATCTACATGGGAATCGGTGTTGGTAACGATAGCAACAGCCTCTACGTTCGGGTCGTTGCACAGATCAGCCGGATTCTCGTAAACTGCGGATACGCCCAGTTCTTCAGCAACTTCCTTTGCGCGAGCGATGTTCTTATCGCTGATTGCAACCAGCTCGGAACCCGGAACGCGGTTTGCGATGTTGCAAGCGTGCTCATAACCCAGACGGCCAATACCGATGATACCAATTTTCAGCTTTTTCATTGTTGTTTCCTCCTCAAATCTATCTCTTTCCTGACATTAAAGTCCAGTGTACTTGTTTACGTATGCGCGAGCCATCTTTGCATACTCCAGCGGATTGGCAATTGCCGGATCCTGCTCAGCCTCTACAACCAGCCAGCCTTCGTAGTTGTACTCATCCAGCAGCTTGAATACGGTCGGGAAGTCTACGCAGCCTTCCGGATCGCCCGGTACGGTAAATACGCCTTCCGGAATGGAGCGCAGGAAGCTCTTGTTCTCTGCATAGCACTTGTCCATAGCAGCCTTGCGAACATTCTTCAGATGTACGTGCTTGATGCGGTCATGATGCTTCTTGAGAATCTCAATCGGATCTTCGCCGGAGAAGGTCAGATGACCGGTATCATAAATCAGGCTGACATACTTCGGATCGGTCAGCTGCATCAGATGGTCGATCTCGTTGGTCTTCTGAACGGTCGTGGTCATATGATGATGGTATACAATCTGCATACCGCTGTCATATGCGATCTTGCCCAGATGATCCAGTCCCTTTGCCAGCGTCTCAAACTCGTCATCGTTGAGAACCTTCTTCTGAGACAGCGGGGTGTTCCACTGGTGCTGAATCGAGAAGCTCTGGTCAGAGGTGTTGATGATGTTGGTGCCGCATGCCTTGAGGAAGTTCATGTGATCCACAAATGCACGCTCGTTCCACCACAGCGGCTGCTCATTCAAATAGGTGCTGATCCAAGCAGTGATAACAGAAAGATCTCTGCGTCCCAGCTCCTTGTTCAGGATTGCCGGATCTCTCGGGAACTGGCAGCCAATCTCGGTGCCAACGTAGCCGGTCAGTGCAATTTCGCTGATGGTCTGCAGGAAGCTGTTCTCTGCGCCCATCTCCGGCATGTCATCTTCTGTCCACGCGATCGGTGCAATGCCGACGCGAACCTTTTTCGGGTCTAACATATGTTCTCGTCCTTTCCTTGACTTTTAAATCCTATGTGTTGTTTTCCGTTTTTTGTCTTTCCTTTTTTGTGACTTTAGTATATCATGCACAGGTTTTTTCCGCTTTTAACTTCTTGTTTTTTGCAGCTTTTCTAAAAAATTTCATTTTTATTGAAATTCTGTATGCACAAGCGGGCAATTTCCCTTCTTTTTCCGAAAAACTTTCAAAATCTTGCGCTTCCTGTCTATCCATCAAAACCGAAAATTTCAAAAATCCTGCGATTGTTTTATTTTGTCTGTTTTCTTGAGCAATCGCCACGTGGAATTTCTGTGCAAAAAAATACAGACACAGCGGCAATTCTGTGTCTGTATTCTCTCAATCGTATGTTCCAGATATTTTGTGTAAACGAATCAGAATTTAGAATGCATTGTTATAAATGCTCAAAATATCCTCTTCTGTCAGTTCTACATAATTGTTGTTGAGCAGACGCTGCTGAGTCTCCAGTACCGTCTTTGCGTATACCGGCAGTTCATCTGCGGTCACGCCAACCTCACGCAGCTGCTTCTTTTCCAGTACAGCGTTCATGAGCTTGTACAGCTCTTCCAGAGCAAATACCGGCTCGGTATCCAGCTCTGCTGCCAAAATTTCTTCCAGCTTGTTGAGCTTGCCAACCGGCTTCTTTTCCTGATACTTGCGCATAACATCGGCAAACATCAGCTGGTTGGACTGACCGTGCGGAACATGATGGGCACCACCGAGCGGATAGCTCAGCGCGTGAACTGCTGCACAGCCAGCATGGCCGAAGGCAATGCCTGCAAAGTTAGAGGCACGCAGGAATCGAGCCGCATACTTCTTCCAAGCGTCGCGGTCGCCGTTATCTACAGCAGCACGCCAGCCGCTCAGAATCAGGTGCAGCGCGCTCTTGGAGAACAGCTCGCTGATTGCGCACGCATTCGGGCTGAGGAAGGACTCCACCGCGTGAATCATGGCATCAATCGAAGAGGTAGCAAAGACGCCATACGGCAGACTTGCAAGCATACCCGGGATCAGTGCTGCCTCATTGGCAAACATAGCCGGAGAGACAATGCCCTGCTTGACACCCTTGGTGGTGCGGTTGATGATGGAAATATTGGTTACTTCAGAACCGGTGCCGCAGGTAGTCGGAACGATAACCAGCTCATGAACCTTGTGCAGGTCTGCCATGCGGTCGTACAGATCGTCTACCTTATCTTCCTTAGAAGCAACAGCCAGCACCTTGGCAATGTCGATAATGGTGCCGCCGCCGACAGCGATAATGCGCTTGTATTCTTTGCCGCGCAGCTCGTCGAGGATGGCATCTACCATCACGTCGGTCGGCTCGCCCATGCCGTACTTTTCCTGAAACAGGGTATGGCAGCCCAGATTCAGTGCGGAAATTGTCGGCTCGTAAATATATTCATTGGTCAGAATGAGATCTTCTGCACCCAGACCAGCTTCTTCCGCATAGGTCTTAAAATCTGCATATTCTGCAATTGCAGGAATCAACTGAAATGCTTTCATGTTTGCGCCTCCTGCCTTAAATTTCCGGGAAATACTTTGCGTCGGCTGCGGTTACCCACTCATATTCCGGCACAACCGTGGTTACGATGTTCTTGTCGTCCTGCAGACGAATGCACCACAGATAGTACTCTGCATAACCCGGTGCTGCACACTGAGAATGGGTGACATTCTCCGGCATACCGGTCAGATCATTGTTCTTTACCTTAAATGCGTCATCGCCGTACTCAGCCAGACCATAGCCGTTTTCCGGCAGGAACTTGTAGTAATACAGCTCCGGCTCTACATGCTGATGCGGTGGGTAAGAGGACCACTTGCCCGGGAAGTGTACCACTTCGCCGATGAAGAAGTTGGTCTCTGGGCAGTTGGAGCGATCAAAGAACGTACGAACCAGACGGGTGGAGCACTCGTTCATCTGACCTGCGCCGCGCTCCTCGTTTGCGCTCAGGCAGTCCTCCGGACGCATGAGGCGGGAAGCAAAGCTGCGCTTGTTTTCGGTACGTGCCACTGCGATTTCTGCGTCTGCGCCGCAGGTAATGGTAACAGCGGTGTTCTGCGGAACATGCAGCAGAATAGCGCCCTCATGGAAGCAGTCCTTACGGGTTACGGTCTCGGTCTTGCCTTCCCAAGCGAAGGTGACTGTGCCGCTCATCAGATCGTAAACCACTTCCTGTGCGTAGTCAAAGTTCATGATGTCGCCCGCTGTCATCTTGACAACGCCGAACTCCATGCCCATCATTTCCGGATTGTCTACTGCGGAAACCATCTTATTATAGCCCTTGTCAAACGGGGCTTTTGCTGTGTATTTCATGTCGATCGCTCCTTTGTCGGTATGCGCTTTATCAAAATAAAAATATCATCAAGTATCGGTTAATGCTCCCAGTTTCGCTGTGCATTCCTTTGCAGCGCGGCCCCCGCCGCGCTGCAAAAGCTGTGAGAAAAGGTATATACATGCGGAGAATGCATGAGTGCACAGAGTTACGAATGTCTTGTTAGGAAACTGGAGATGTGGTGTGTCATTACAGCCGTATTAACTCAATACATTCTCGCTTCGCTGATGTACTTGTCCAGACGCTTGCGTGCTTCCTGAACCTTCTCAGACTTAGAGGTAGAAGCTACGCCGATGTGCCACCAGGACTCATAGCCCTCTGCCATGGTCTTCGGCAGAACCTTTGCATCAATGATGCAGGAGCCGGTTTCCTTCTTTGCATCCTGAACAGCCTTGCGGAATTCTTCCGGAGTCTTAGCATAGAATGCCTTCATGCCGTAGCCTTCGCCAACCTTGCCGAAATCGGTGTAGCAGTACTTGCCATCCAGCTTGCCGGTCTCCTCGTTGCGGTGACGCATCTCTGTTGCCAGAGAACCAACGCCGTTGCCCATCTGCAGGTTGTTGATGCAGCCGAACGCCGTGTTGTCGAATACAACGATGGTGATCTTTGCATTTTCCTGAATCGCAGTCGGGATCTCGGAGTTCAGCATCATGAAGGAACCGTCACCAACCAGTGCGTAAACTTCCTGCTCCGGCGCTGCCAGCTTGGAACCGAGTGCGCCTGCAATCTCATAGCCCATGCAGGATGCGCCGTATTCCATGTTGTAGGTATCCTTTGCATCGGTTACCCACAGTCTCTCGAGGTCAGCCGGCAGAGAACCTGCTGCTGCAACAACGATTGCATCGTCGTCAATCTCTTCACGCAGAATGCCTACTGCATTGGACTCGGTGATGGTGCCGCCGATGTCGTTAACAAAGTCGTTCATGATCTTCTCGGTCCAGCTCGGTACGCACGGAACGAACTTGCCTTCGCCGAAGCCCTCGCCATGGTACTGTACGCCGAGAACGCTCAGGCGCTCCTTCTCCCATACCTCGCGGATTTCCTGAATCTCGTTGGTGTAGCCGGACTTGTAGCCGTCAGCCTTCAGTACGTCATAAATCTGCTCCAGCGTTACCTTGGCATCGCCTACGCAACGGGTTGCATCCAGCTTCTCAGCGTGGAATTCAGAAGTGTTGATTGCCAGAACCTTGATGTCCGGATTGCGGAACAGCACCCACTTAGAACCGGTAACGAAGTCATTGAAACGGGTGCCAACACCGATAACCAGATCGGCATCCTTGCACAGAGCGTTTGCTGCCAGACCACCGGTAACACCGATGCCGCCGACACTCAGTTCAAAGCTGTCCGGCAGAGCGGAATGACCAGCCTGTGTCTGCGATACCGGAATGTTGAACTCACGAGCAAACTTCATCACGGTCTCGCCTGCTTCGGAGTAACGAACGCCGCCGCCGGAGATCAGAATCGGCTTCTTTGCAGACTTAATCAGCTCTACAGCCTTCTCTACTTCGTATGCGTCTGCGCCGCGGCGGGAAATGTGATGTACGCGCTTCTGGAAGAAGTAATCCGGATACTCAAAGCTCTCGCCCTGTACATCCTGCGGCAGGCTGATGCAGACAGCGCCGCAGTCTGCGGTATCGGTCAGTACGCGGAATGCGTTAATCATTGCCGGCATCAGCTGTTCCGGACGAGAAATGCGATCCCAGTACTTGCAAACCGGCTTGAAGCAATCGGAAGCGGTGATGCTCAGGTCATGAGAAACCTCCATCTGCTGCAGTACCGGGTCCGGCTGACGGGTTGCGAAGGAGTCGGACGGGAACAGAAGCAGCGGAATGTGGTTGATGGAAGCAGTCAGCGCTGCGGTTACCATGTTTGCTGCGCCCGGGCCGATGGAAGAGGAGCAAGCAATGATCTTACGGCGGTTGTTCTGCTTTGCATAAGAGATAGCCGCATGTGCCATGCCCTGTTCGTTTCTGCCCTGATATACACGCAGGCGACCCGGATCTTCATCCAGTGCCTGTCCCAGACCAACTACCATGCCGTGTCCAAAGATGGTGAAAATGCCGTCTACGAACGGCTGCTCTACGCCGTCAAATTCGATGTACTGCTGGTTCAGGAACTTTACTACTGCCTGACCTACTGTCATCTTTGTCTTGCTCATAATTGTTTCCTCCTCATACATAAACATTCGTCTTGTATCCACAATTTTTGTTTTGCGGTTCCTTGTTTTTGTTGTACTTAGTATACTATTTTCACGAAAAACAAACTTTAACCCTTTTGTTTTTTCACCATTTTGTCCGTATTTTTTTGATTTTTTATATCCTTGCTGTATTTTTGTGCCGTGTCACCCTGCCCGCCGCGCAAACTTTCAAATTCTTGCTGTTCCCTCGTCGCTGACGGCATCGCATTTATTGCACCGCTTTTTCTAATATCCTGCGATTGCCTGTTTTTCGCGGGCATGAAAAAAGCCGGAGGGCAGATTTTTCTGCTCTCCGGCGGGAGGATTTACGATTCTTTTTTCTTCTTTCTGCGCTTCTTTTCCGGCTGCCGCGTCTCGACAATATAATTTTGCCGGTATTTCTTCGGCGGCATACCGACATTCTTGGAAAACTGCAAATTAAAGTAACTCTGCGTGTCATAGCCGACCATACCGGCGATTGTCGTCACCGGCAGATCCGTCGAAATAAGCAGCGTCTGCGCCTCACCAATGCGGCGGCGCAGCAAATACTGCATCGGCGAGTATCCGCTCATCTCCTTAAACACATGCGACAAATAGTACGGGCTGATATTGAGCGCTTCGCCCATGCTCTGCAAGGTGATCTGTTCCGCGTAGTTTTTGTCGATGTACTCCTTGATGCGCTGACCCAAAATAGAGGGTTCTTCCACCTCAATTTCCTCACTGTTGGACGCCTTCACGCCGACAACCGTCAGCGCCTTGACGAGCAGCGCGTGCATCAGCGAATGACAAAACGCTTCTGCATTGGTTTCTCCGGAGGATAAGCTGTGAAACATCATCTCAAACAGTGTCTTGAGCGGTTCAAACTGTTCTCCTGTCGGGAACACAAAGCCCGCATCGTCTGGAATCAATGCATACTCCTTGAGTCCCGGCATATGTAAGTTGCCAACGGCAATACAATAGCTGCCCAACGGATTGTCTGAGCTTGCGATCTCATCATGCACAATATGCGGATTATAAATGAGCAAGTCCCCCTGCCGCACCTGATATTTCTTATCATGAATCAGATACTCGCTGCTTCCGCTGCAAATCAGAATCAGCTCCACAAAATCTTCATGTGCATGCATCACACGCGGATGCGCGCTGGTGTCCGGTCGAATGTCGCTGACATATAACAACTTCGGATCATTTTTTCCGGTAAATACCGACTGAAAGTCCTTCTTTACAAAACACTGCACATTCATTGCCTGATGTTCTGCCATAGTATACTCCTCTCCCGTTTCTATTCTCTCTTGTGCATTTATTATAGCAGATTCGGCAAATATTGACTATCGGAATGTTGTCTTTTCTGCTGTAACATATGGTATACTTGAGGTATCCCAAGTAAAGGAGCATTTCTATGACAGAGCAAGAAAAACGAGACCTGGGTCTCTGGTATGACGCCAATCATGACCCCAGCATTTTACAAGAGCGCGAACACGCAGATATGCTGTGCTTTCAGTTCAACAACACGCCGCCCAATCAAGCACAAAAGCAACAGGAGATCCTCCGCACGCTGCTGCCGAAACTCGGACAGTCCGTCGTGATTCTCTCTCCGTTCTATACCGATTACGGGTACCACTGCACGATTGGAGAGGGTTCCTTTCTCAACCACGGCGCATATCTGATGGACTGCGCGCCAATCACCATCGGTTCGCATTGTTTTATCGGTCCGAACTGCGGCATGTATACCGCCATTCATCCCATGCTTCCGGACGAGCGCAATCAGGGATTGGAGTGCGCGAAGCCGATCACGCTGGGCGATAACGTTTGGCTCGGCGGCGATGTCACGATTCTCCCCGGTGTGACCATCGGAAGCGGCAGCGTGATCGGTGCCGGAAGTGTTGTCACCAAAGACATTCCCGCCGGTGTGTTGGCACACGGCAATCCCTGCCGCGTGATTCGCCCGCTCACAGAAGACGACCATATCGCAAAGCCAGTGTAAGTTGTATAAAATAAAAAGAGCAGCTCATCGAGCTGCTCTTTTGTTATTTGCGGTAGACGCTCATATATAGATCCGTCTGCTTTTTCATATTGCCGATTGTCATCGTGCCGGTATACGAGTCTAGGCTCATGCCGGAGCTCGTCCACAAGCTCATATCCTGCGCAGAGCCTGCATGTTTGGTGATGGACAACGTATATCCGTTTTTGTCCGCCTGCTGCACGCCGGTGTCCAGACAAACGCGCGACTCATCTTCAATCATATCCGGCGTAATGGCTGTCTCATAGACGACCTGTCCCGACGCATTGCGCAGCTGCACGGCAAAATCGGCAATCTCCTGCGACGCAGCGAGCACGCCTGCCTGCGTGCGAATCTTTAACCGAATCGTATCAAAGGAGTGATTGGGATAAAAGGTCTGCGTCACAGTCTCTCCGTCAAACAACGGCACCGGTTCAATCCATGTACTGCCATAGCTCCGAATGACATATTTCGGCGTCTGCGAGCGCGCCGCGGCAGCGCGCTGTACATTGCCGGAGCCGACCAGCACAGCCGCCCAAACGGCACACAAGCCAATCCGCGCCGCAAGCCGTCTGTGCTTCTGTTCCGGCACCGGCAGCGTGTGTCCTCCCGCCAGCAGGAAAAAGAACGGCAAAAAGGAAATCGCATACGCCGATTTCACTTCCCAAAACAGGTAAAAGACAATGCCGCCCAGAATAACCGTCATCAGCAGGAAGTCATACGTCAACACCGTGCGCCGGCCGAGCTGCCGCAGTAAATTCCACACCGTCATCAGCAGAATAGACAGCCAAAAGCACTGGCTGTAATATTTGATAGCAAAACTGCGTCCGCCAATCAAGTGCTGATACACCCAGCTGTAGCCTTCCATCTGATTGAGGCGGCGGCTCATCTGAAACCAACCGTCTCCCCAAGTCGTCGCGGTCTTTTTCAGCCACAGCTTTGCCGTTCCCTTGATGCCGAGATTGCGATAGTTCTGGATTGTTTTTTCCCGCGTCACCGGTCCTTTTTTATCATCCGGCAGAGTCAGCGTAAATTTATCATCCGCTTCATTGTATACGCCCTTGCCGTGCGAGCCCATCATCAGCCAATGAGTCAGCGGATAATTGGCGTGAGAGACCGAGCCAAACGCCTGCTGACACCGATTAGATACGATCATCTGTGTGCCTGCGGCTATGGCGATCATCAGTACAAATGCCAGCATACGCGGTGCCAGTTTCCTGATGTTCCAAGATCTATGCCGGAGCTTTGGCATGACATAAAAGAACCATCCGACCAGAAATGCCAGCACAGGGAAAATCGCTGTCGGGCGAATCTGATATCCCAGCACGGTGATACCGGCACCGATGCAGCCGAGCAGCAGTTTCCATTTCGGATTTTCTATCTGATACAAGCATACCCCAAGATAAAACAAGATCATGGCGAACGGGACACTCAGCGTATTGGAATACACCCAGAACGTCATAATATAATAAACCGGATTGCAGACAAACAGCACCAGCACTTTCACTGCCGCCGCGCCGCCACGAATACGGCGGGCAATCAAACAGGAAAAGATACAACCAACCACCAAACAAGCGGCGTTGAGCATGTACACCGCCCGATACAAATCCGTCACGCCCAAGGCATCCATGCCACGGAAAAACCAAACAAAAAACAGCGTGAGCAAATAGTTGTTTCCATATTTGGAGAAGTATGTCACATACACACTGTCCGGATGAATCATATTGGTGCCGGTTTGCGCCATATATAGGGCTTGATCCAGCAGCGAATGGCTGTCATTGCGCGGAACGATATGCAAAACCGAGATCATGCCGGCATACACGGCAATCATCACGGCAAACAAACAAGCGGCAAACACCATGCGCTTGCGGCGGCTCATGCGGTCAATCGCCGCAAATAAAACCTGCCATGTTCCCACCAGCAAAACAATGCCGCCGAGAAGCAACAGCGTTTTTTCGCCCTTTGGACAGACTGCCTTTGGAAAAACCTTGAGTGCACGCCGCCATGTGCTGTATCCGCACCACAGAAGAGCGAGCACGGTTATCGCTGTCAAAAACTGGTACATCCGATTTTTATATTTGACCACAGCACCAGCCTTCTTTCTGACAGGAATTTCCTCCCATACGTTCCATTCCTTCCACTTGAGATTTTAGCCATTTCATTATGCACCAATTCCTTGAAAAAATCATGAATTTCCGCAATATTTTTCCTTAAGATTTCTTAATTTTCTCAAAAGATAAACAGCCAAGGCTTTTTCGCCTTGGCTGTTATGGTATCTGCACAAAACATTTTCCAGTATTATGCATTGATTTTTCGGTATTCCTGCGGCGTCATGCCGGTGACGCGCTTAAACATCTTGCAAAAATGCCGATTGTCCCGATACCCCGCCTGTCTGCCGATTTCCTTGACTTTGTCTCCGGTTTGCAGCAGCAGTTCCTTCGCCCGATTGATGCGGCACGAGGTTAAGTACTCAGAAAACGTAATATCTGTCTCTTTATGAAAAATAAAGCTGAGATATGCCGCGTTGAGATGTACAGCATCCGACGCATCATTGAGCGAGATATTGTCCTGATAATTTTTCTGTACGAATCGGATCGCCTGTGCTACCGGTTCACTGTACTGTGACAGATCCGGCAGCAGCTCCTCACAAAACGCCAAAAACGCCTGTTCCTGTCCTTCCAGCTCGGAAAAATGCTGCGGCGCTTCCTGTACGGAAAGTCCCGCTCTGCGCTGTGCCTGCATCATCCATTCCCTGACCAAATGAGACTGGGTATGCTGCGAAGCAAATGCCTCCAATGCCTGTGTATATCCTGCACGGATGGCATTGCCGTCGCGCCGTTCCATATACGCCGCGATATTGTCGCAAAATGTTCGCGCTTCTTCCGGAATCACACGATGCGAGGGGCGGCACTGCCACGCATAGCAAATCGCCTGTGGTTCATAAAACGTCGCTTCCAAGGCATCCAGTGCCCGTTCCCAGCAGGCAGCCGGTTCCACCCCAAAATCCGGTGCATCGCTGACGCCAATGCGAACTTCCGCCGCCAAATACTGATCCGTATTGTGCGCCAAGACTGCCGCCACCTGTGCCAGTGCTTCCTGCCGCTCTGCCCGACTTTCCCCTTTGCGAAAATCAAAGACAACCGCGTATAATTCCCGCCGCACATGGGCGCTGCGAATGCAATGATCCTGTCTGGCGCTGTCTTGGCACACCTGCAAAAATGATGCCTGAAAGCGTTCCTGCTGTTCCATCGGAAGAATTGCCACGCGTTTATCATAGTCTTTGATGCGAATCGCAAGCGCAGCACGAATGCGAAAGGTGCTTTGCTTCTGTGGCTGTGCCGTGCCCTTGAGCTGCTGGACAATGTCCGCCCGCTCCTTTTCCGGGTCATATTGTCCCGGCAGCGGCTGTACAATCGTTTTGCCGAGTTCAGACAACAGCTTGAGCATACTCTCTTCTGTCAGCAAATTTTTGAGCACATATTCGTCTGCACCGAGCTTCATCGCCTCTCGAACATATTCAAAATCATCATGACAGCTGAGTACCACAATTTTCGCCGGATTCTTTTCCTTTTTCAACCGCCGAATCAGCGTAATGCCATCCATGACCGGCATACTGATGTCCGTGATGATAATGTCCGGCTGATATTCCACAGCCATCTCCAAGGCTTGTTCTCCATCCTGTGCCGCGCCGACCAACGAATATCCGTGTGCCGTCCAATTCGTCAGCCGAGACAAAAAGGTTCGCACCAGAAAGTCATCATCCACCAGCAAAATCTTTATCATGTTTCTCTTCCCTCTTTGTAATACTCTGATAAAAAGCTCTTGACATTTGTTTGAATAATCACACGATTCTCCACATACGTGTGTTCTTCTACCGTTTTCCCATTCATGGCATCCACCATCGTCTCGATGGTTCGATAGCCGATCTCATATCCGTTTTGGCTGACCATCGCCAAAATATCCCCGTCCTGTACGGCGGTCAGCGCATCACTCTGCGTATCCACACCGACCAAGCGAATATTGTCCAAACCGCCGCGTTTTTTCTGCTGCAATGCGCCAATTGTCATCATCGCACTGGTGCAAAATACCGCGTCCAAATCCGGATACGTCTCTGCGAGCCGTTCCATCTCCTGCCGTGCTCCCGCACTGCTGCTGTTGTTGACGCGACAGATCTCTGTCAATTCAAAATCGGTATGGTTGCGAATATACTCTTCAAAGCCTTCCACACGCCGGTTGTGTGTCGTTTGTTCCTCACTGCCTGCAATCACGGCAACCTTTGCACCGGATTTTGCCGGCATCTGCGTCTGTAGGGTTTCTGCCGCCATTTTTCCAATCAGCGTATTGTCTGAGCCGATATACGGCATTCCAATGGGAGCATTGACCTCTTCGTCAATATACATGGTCTTGATTCCCTGCTCTCTCGCGTGCACCATGTATTCCTGCGCCGCTACGGCATCGCAGGGCGCAACAGCCAGCGCATCCGGCTGCGAATCCATGGCATCCTGCAGCATGTCCAGCTGCGTATCGGTATCGCTTTCCTGTTTCGGATACAAAATGGTCAGCGAAATGTTTTTGTCATTCGCCGCCTGACGCAGGCCGTCCGCCACCTCCATCCAATGAATGGAATCCATCGCCTTTAAAATAACAATAACTCGTTTTCGATTTTCTTCCATGGTATTGTTTTTCTGCGGCATACATCCTGTCAGCAAAACACAAACCATCAAAAAGACACAAACCAATCTTTTTTTCATATTTCCACCTCATATCGTATATTCTTCCGCATCATACGAAATAGGAAGCAAAATCACGGCTGTCGTTCCGTTTCCTTTTTCCGAATAAAATCGCAGCTCTGCATTTTTTCCGTAATACAATCGCAGTCGTTCTCGAATATTGCTGACGCCGATGCCGCTGAATTTGCTCTTTCGCTGTCCGTCCAACAGCTTTTGAATTTCCTCCGGTGTCATGCCGTCTCCGTGATCCTCTACTTTAATCGCCAAGGCTCCGGTATCACACAGCACAGAGATGGCAATCCGGTTGTTCTGCTTGCGATGATCGATGCCGTGCAAAATCGCATTTTCTACAAGCGGCTGAATGAGAAGCCGCGGGACATAGCAATTCTCTGCTTCCGGCTGCAAATCAAACGTCACTTGAAAGCAATCGGCATAGCGGAACTGCTGGAGCTTGACATAATTCTGTACCATATGAATTTCCTGCTTGACGGTAATAAATGCGCCGCGGTCACTCGCGCTGAGCTGAAGCAGCTCAATAAACGCTTCCAGCAAATCCGCTGTGTTTTGCGATCCCTGCAAAATTGCCTCATATTTGATAGAATTCAGCGTATTATACATAAAATGCGGCGTAATTTGATATTGCAGCGCTTCGATTTCCGCTTCCTTTTTCAGCATTTTCTCCGTGACCAGCTCTTCAATCAGACCTTCGATCTGCGCGATCATGCTGTTAAACCCCTGTGACAGCTGTCCGATCTCATCGTCTTGATAGACAACCGCCCGTACTTTGAGATCGCCGCCGCTGACCAATTGCATACTGCTCCGCAGCTCTTCCATCGGCTTCATCAGATAGCGAACCACAAAGAAAATCAAAACGGCAAATGCCACATTGAGAAAAACAGCAATCAATAGAATGCGATTGCGCACGGTGCGCAGTGGCTCGGTCACCTGCGACTGCTGCGCAATAGATACAATATGATAATCGGTCGTCGGCATCGCAACATCCGTCACGAGCATTCCGCTGTCCGGCCATGTAATCTGTGTATTCAAGCTATAAATATCCGCCGCAGATAAAATGCGGTCGCCGTCCAAAATAAATCGTTCCGTATCTTGATTGCTTTCGCTTTGCAGACAATTGAAAAAGATTTCTCTTTCATTGACACCAACCGTAATTTGTGCCAGCTCTTCTCCGCCAAATGCAATGGCTTTTCTGGAATAAAAAAACAAATTGTCCTGCGTGACCGATGTCACATCTCTGGCATATACCGGAGACAACTTATTGGTATTGTTGTCCGGCAGCAGCTTCTGCAGCGTCTGCGCGATTTCGTCTGTCACCTGTAATTCCGTCAGGCCGTTGGTGTTGACCTTGAGCAGCATTTGTCTGCTCGGCAGATAACAGCTGATGCTGTCAATATTTTGATTCTTGCTCCGATAGGCATCTAACATTCTGCTGATGTCGTCTATGTTCTGTTCCTGTATGCTCTCTCGAAGCTGTTCATCATTGACTGCATATACGCAAGCGCTGTAGGCGTCCAACATGGTGCTGTCAAACAGCTTGGCGCACGCGGTAAGCTGCTGCATCTGTGCTTGGGTATAATTTTCCTGAACAGTCTGCGCAGATTGTTGATAAAAGACCATGGACAACACACAGGTAATCGCCATAGATACAGTGATGATGGTCAAACTGATTTTGGCTCGAAAGCTGAGATGCATATTCTTCCCGCCTCTCTTCGTCTGCATCTATCTTCGTATATATTATTATATCATACTGTCTATCTCTTTGAAAGCAAACAAAGGTTCGCGGCAAATGCCGCGAACCCTTATCGAGTAAGAAGAATGAGAGATAGATGATCGTATTACTTAGCCTTAGCTGCAGCTTCCTTGCGGCGAGCCTTAACAGCCATGGACTCACGGGTGACATCGAGCAGAACGGCGCCGATAATAACGAGACCGAGTACCATGTTCTGTACTGCGGAGTCGATAGACAGCAGGGTGAAGCCGTTGCGCAGGGTTGCAATAATCAGTGCGCCGATCATGGTGCCGATCATGGTACCCTTGCCGCCCATGAAGGATGCGCCGCCGATAACGCACGCTGCGATAGCATCGGTATCATACGGCTGAATCGCATTGGCACCGTTGCAGATGCCGGAACGACCGATGGATACAATGCCTGCCAGAGCTGCCATAAAGCCGGACAGTGCATAGCAGAATGTCAGAACATTCGGTGCATTGATACCGGACAGGCGAGTCGCTTCCATGTTGCCGCCTGCACAGTAGATGGAGCGGCCCAAAGAGGTGCGAGTCAGCAGAATGTGCATGATGATGTAAATGACAACGACAACGATAAAGCTAATCGGGAAACCGCCGATGGTGGAAGAACCCAGTGCCATGACGCCATCCGGGAAGCCGGATACCATCTGCGAAGAAACAACCAGAAGCGATGCGCCCCACAGGAAGTTCTTCATGCCCAAGGTGGATACGAACGGATGCGGCAGGTGCAGACGAGTCAGCAGCAAGCCGTTAATCAGGCCGATCAATGTGCCGGCTACGATAGCGACAACAATCAGCACGAACGAGTTGGTCATGCCACCCTTGACGAGCATACCGCAAATACAAGCACAGAATGTCGCATTTGCACCAACGGACAGGTCGATACCTGCGGTAATCAAGCACAGCAGCATACCGGTGGACAGCAGCGCTGTAAACGTCGTCTGCTTCAAAACAGACATCAAGTTATTATACGTCAAAAACTTATCACTGACAACGGTCAGAACTACGCACAAGATAATCAGTGCTGCCAGTGTACCAAGGAACGAATTGCCATTGGATTTTTTCTTAGTCTTAGTCATCTAAAGTACCTCCCCATGCTGCTTTCATGAGACTTTCCTGATTGAAATGCTTGCTGTCACGGTCTACCGTCGCCATGATTCTGCCGCCGCGCATGACAATCACGCGATCCGACATGCCCAAGATTTCCGGCATCTCCGACGAAATCATGATAACGCATTTGCCTTCCTTGACCAGACGGTTCATAACGTTATACACTTCGATCTTCGCGCCGACGTCAATGCCTCGTGTCGGCTCGTCAAAGATAAAGATGTCTGCATCGGTATTGACCCATTTGCCAATAACCACCTTCTGCTGGTTGCCGCCGGACAGCTGTCCGACAATCTCGTTGGCAGATGGTGTCTTGATGCGCAAATCTCGAATGTTGGCTTCCGTTGCCTCATTGATTTTCTTTTCACTGAGGAACAGACCGCTTGTAAAGCCCTTCAAATTGGCGAGAATGACATTGTTTCGGATGCTCTCCTGCAAAACCAATCCCTGACCCTTTCGGTCTTCGGTCAGGAACGCAATGCCATTCTGGATTGCCTGTCGTGGGGTCTTTATTTTCACTTCTTTGCCGTGGATATAAATTTTGCCGCTGTCCAGCGGATCCGCGCCAAAGATCGCACGCATAGTTTCGGTACGTCCCGCGCCGACCAGTCCGGCGAAGCCAAGCACCTGGCCGTTATATGCCTCAAAGCTCACATCATCGAGGACACCGCCCTCCATCAAATGCTCTGCCTTGAGTGCCACTTCGCCCTTGGTGCCGAATTCCTTCGGGAACAGATTGTCCAAGGTTCTGCCTACCATGGCGGCAATCAGCGAATCATTGGTCCAATCCTTGATGTCGCGGGTATCAATGTACTGACCGTCTCGAATAACTTCGACGCGGTCGCACAGCTCAAACAGTTCTTCCAGCTTATGCGATACAAAGACGATGCCGATGCCGCGGTCGCGCAGTTCCCGGCATGTTTTCATGAGCTGCGCCACTTCCTTCTCGCCCAGAGAGGAGGTCGGCTCGTCCATAATAATCATTTTTGCGTCGATCAAAACCGCCTTGGCGATTTCGATCATCTGCTGCACGCCCATACCAAAGGTGCCTGCCGGCTTTTCCGGGTCAATATCCTGTCCCAGAGACGCCATGACTTCCTTTGCCTTTTTGTGCATAGTTTTGTAATCAAGCAGACCGCCCGGTCCCTTGATCCACTTGTTGATAAAGATATTATCTGTAATGCTGAGCAGTTTTTCTATGTTCAGCTCCTGATACACGCAGGCGATGCCTGCCGCTGCGGATTCATTTGGATCTTTAAACGTCTTTTTCTCGCCGTTGACGTAGATTTCTCCTTCATCCGGCTGATGCACTCCCGTCAACACCTTAATCAGTGTCGATTTTCCTGCACCATTTTCTCCGATCAATCCGAGAATTTCGCCCGGCTTGACCGCCAGCTGCATGTTATCAAGAGCTACTACACCGGGGAATATCTTCGTCGTATTTTTCAATTCTACTACATATTCACTCATTGATTTTCACCCTTTTCTCTGATAAAAAATGGAACAGGCAGCAGATGCCGCCTGTTCCACTTTCCCTATCGGTTACATGACGGACAAATGCGAAATACTTACTTGATCTTTGCCAGATATTCGTTCATCTTATCAATGCGAGCCTGCGCATTGTCACCGTTGATGATCTCTGTGCCGGTATCTACATTGTTGTCAACCGACTCGCCCTTTGCAGCCTTCACTGCGGTCTCACAAGCCTTGTAGCCCATGTCATACGGCTGCTGTGCACAGGTCAGCGTCAGAGAACCGTCCAGAACTGCCTGGCAAGCACTGGTAGAACCATCGAATCCGAGGAAGATGGTCTTTTCGTATGCCTTGTTGCCCTTTGCTGCCTTTGCAGCTGCACAAGCCATGTCATCATTGTTTGCACAGATAATCGCTACGCCTTCCGGATGGGTCTGCATGATCGCTTCCATGGAGTTTACAGCCTTATCTGCCACTGCGTCTGCATACTGGGTCTCCTTCTCGAGGAATGTGCCGCCAGCTTCTTCGATGCCTTCCTTGTAGCCGGTCATACGAGCGGTGTTGGTGGCGTCGCCCTGTACGCCTGCAATCTCGATGCACTCGATTTTATCCCAGCCAGCTTCCTTTGCTGCTGCAACGGCTTCTTCTGCGCCCATCTTAGCAGCCTTTTCATTACCGGTACCTACGAAGGACACAACCTTATCAGAAGTGATATTGGTGTCCAGCGCGATAACCGGCTTATCCACTGCTGCAATCTGCGCTGCTACGGAATCCGACTGCAGCGGAGCGATAACATAGGCATCATAGCTGCCGCCATTGATGTCGGTGTCGATCATGTTGGTCTGCTCATCGTAAGAAGTCTCAGACGGAGGGCCCTTGACGTCTACCTTGACGCCCGGATTGTCCTTCTCGTACTGCTCACAACCTGCCTTGATGAGCTGCCAATGCTCGGATGCCTCGGTCTTGAGGATGACGCTAACCTTCAGCTCATCACCGGAAGAACCGGAGCCTGCTGTTTTGTCGCCGCCGGAGCTGCCACAAGCACACAGGCCTGTCATCATCGCGCCTGCCAAAAGCATCGCTGCAAAACGCTTCATTTTCATAATTCTTCTCCTTTTCTCTCTACTGTGGATTTTTATTCAACAGCCCTACCTGCTGTTAGAATCCATTAGCAATGCTGCATGATTGCAGCTACCGCCGTCTTGGTGTCGGTCTCCGGGAACAGCTCATATCCCACTCTGCCCGTGTAACCGCACGCCTCCAGATGGCGAATGACCTTGGTGTAATTGATTTCACCCGTGCCCGGCTCATGTCTGCCCGGTGCGTCTGCCACATGAATATGACCGAACTGATCGGCATAGTTCGAGATCGTATCGCAGATGCATCCCTCATTGATCTGCATGTGGTAGACATCGTACAGCAGCTTGAGCCGCGGAGAACCAATCAGGCGGCAAATCTCTGCGCCCATCTGTGTCGTTGCAAGGAAGTTGCCGACATGATCGGTCGTGATGTTCAGTGCCTCAAGGTTCAGATTGATTTCTTCTTCCTCTGCCAGCTTTGCACAAGCCAGCAACGTGTCATACATCGAGCACAGCTTGACGGTATGAGACAGGTTGTCATAGTGATTGACAACGATGCCGCCATCGCCCAGCGCGTTGGAATGAATCGTCACGCTGGTTGCGCCAATCTTCTTTGCTGCGTCAATGGACTGCTTGAGATAGGCGAGATACGGCTCCTTGTGTGTCGGATCTACCAGAGAATAATCTGCGTCTCCGTTAAAACCGGAAATCGCAATGCCAGCCTTCTGTGCTGCTTCTCTCGTTGCATCCAGATCACGAACGCGCCAATCCCAGAACTCTACAGCTTCAAAGCCGTCATCCTTTGCCGCCTGGAAACGATCGAGCCAATCCAGCTCGGTGTACAGGGTATCAATGCACGCGCATTTTCTCAGTGCCATTATTCTACCTCCGAAATTTTAACCGGACGGCCTTCATGCAGAGACTTGGTTGCCGCTGCTGCCATCAGAACCGGATACAGACCGTCTTCGCCGGTAACCGGAGTTTCTGTGTCATTTGCCACTGCCTGTGCAAATGCCTGCATCTCTGCGACAAATGCGCCGGTGTAACGATCCCACATGATCTTATAAGCGGTACCATAGGTTGTTCCCTCTGCGGTGGACAGAACAGCCGTGTTCGGAATGTCGTTCTCATCCTGTGCACAGCCCTCAGAGCCAAATACTTCTACTCTCTGGTCATAGCCGTAAACAGCCTTACGAGAGTTATCAATGACACCGATGGCACCGTTTTCAAACTTCAAGGTGACAACAGCGGTATCGACATCGCCTGCTTCTCCAATGCCCGGATCTACCAGAACGGAGCCGTATGCAGATACCTCGGTTACTTCAGAGCCTGCCAAGAAGCGAACCATATCGAAATCATGAATCATCATGTCATAGAAGATGCCGCCGGATACCTTGACATAGGATACCGGAGGTGGCTCCGGATCGCGGGAAGACACTTTAATCAGATTAACCTTGCCAACCTTGCCCTGCTGTACCATATCGTATACAGCGCGATGGTTGTGGTCAAAACGACGGCAGAAACCGATCTGGAGCTTGACGCCGGCATCCTTTGCCGCGTTGATTGCCTCGTGTACCTTATTCAGATCATAGTCAATCGGCTTCTCGCAGAAGATGTGCTTCTTTGCCTTTGCCGCTTCAATGATGAAGTGCGAATGGGTGTCCGTGGACGAGCAAATCAGGACTGCTTCAATTTCCGGATCCTCTAAAATATCAGCCGCGTCAGTCGTGACATTCGGAATATGATACTGTGCAGCGAACTCTCTCGTTGCATCATTTGCAAACGGATCTGCAATGGTCTTAATCTGCATCTCCGGAACAAACATAGAGATGTTTTTCGCATGTACCTTGCCGATACGGCCGGCACCAATAATGCCTACTTTCATAGATGAATGATCTCCTCTCACATAATCACAACACAGATTGTTGTTTTCTCTTGTGATGCTATTATATTTCGACACAGATACGGAAAAAACGCGGCTCTCTTTGGATTCTGCGCAGTTTGTCTACGAATGTTCTCTGTGCAACCTGCCTAATTTCTCAAAAAATTCTCTTATTTTTAGTTTTCCTCCTGATACTTCTCGGATATTTCGTGTTTTTTCTTTGGATGTTGTGTTATTTTTTGATTTCTGCATCAAAAAAATCTCCGCATCGTACACTTGGATGCGGAGATTTTGGTTTTGGAGAGATTCGGCGATCTGCCTTTCGGCAAATCGCCGATAAAAGGATTGGAATTATCAAAGAAATAGATTTATGCTGCACCGATTCCCAGCGGGGAGAAGAAGATATACACAGCGACAACGCAAACCAAAACAACCACTGCGACAACTTTGCGGTACTTCCACGGAGTCAGATCGACAGCCTTTACGTCCTTCTGTTCCCATGCCTGCATATCCGGATGCGACTTCTTGTTGCGGTAGTTCATGACAGCCATGATAATCAGTTCAATCGGCCACAGAACAGCAACTGCGTACAGATAATGCATCGTGCCGCCGCCCGGATAAACCGGTGCAAGAATCATAAACAGGCCATACACCACGATATGGAATACCATGATGACCTTTGCCGCATACTTCGGCAGGTACTTGAAGAAGAAGCCACCAAAAACTGCGGACAGAACCGGCAGACCAATCAGCATAACGAAAGAATCCAAGAAGGTCTTAAGTCCTGCCGGGAAGAAATATACCATCGGGCCTACGATTGTGGTGGCAACAGCGAACACAATACCAATCTTCTTGCCGACATCGACGAGCTTTTCTTCCGATGCCTTCGGATTGATATACTCATGATAAATGTCCATAGTGAACATGGTGTTGACGGAGTTGAGTACCGAGTTAAACGAGGACAGAATCGCGCCAAACATGACTGCTGCAAAGAAGCCCATGAGCGGTGCCGGAATAACCTGTGTTACCAGATGCGGATATGCATCATCCATCATGGAAACCTGATCGCCCTGCAATTCAAACAATGCGTAAGCAATGACACCCGGCAAAGCGAGGAACATAAATCCTGCAATTTTCAGGAAGGCACAATACAGCGCGCCCTTCTGTGCTTCTTTCAAATTTTCTGCTGCGAGAACACGCTGAATAAACGACTGATGCGTGCACCAGGACTGCAAGCCCAGGAACACCAGACCGGTGAATACGGTCGGCCACGGAACAGCCGGAGCCTCTGCATTGATCGGCGCAATAGAATTCAGCTTGTCCGCATGATTGGCAACGAGATACTTCCAGCCATCCAGAATGGCAACCGTGCTCTCGCTGCCTGCGGCATGACCCAGCACATTGAGTGCAAAGAACGGAATCATCAGACCGCCAATCAGCAGGCCAACACCGTTTACCGTATCCGAAACGGCAACTGCCTTCAGACCACCGAAAATCGCATAGATAGAACCTACGACACTGATTGCAATGCACAGAACACAGATCGACTGAAACTTGGTAATACCCAACAGTCCTGACAGATTGAAAATATTTTCAAATACCAGCGAGCCGGAATACAGAATAACCGGAATCTGTACAACCAGATACAAAATGATATAGGCAATACAGAACCACAGTTTTGTCGAGCGGTCAAAGCGCAGACCGATCAACTCCGGAATGGTTGTGATGCCGCTCTTTAAGTATCGCGGTGCTGCCCACAGTGCCAGCACAATCAATGCAGTTGCTGCAAGCACCTCAAACGCCATCGGGCTCATGCCAACAGCCCATGTCTGTCCATTGGTGCCGACGAGCTGTTCGGCAGATAGATTGGTCAGTAGCAGGGATCCCGCAATGACAAATCCCGGCAGGCCTCGTCCTGCCAAAAAGTATCCATCTGCGGTTGTCTGGTCATCGCCCTTTGTTTTCACATAGGAGATCACAGCAACCAAGATGGTAAATGCGACAAAGGTAATTAACGTAAATGCCATAGTTTCACTTTCCCTCTCTTGATATGATTTCACACACTTTCTAAACAAGGAGACATTCGCTCTCCACACGGTCTCCCTGTTTGCACGGTTATCATATCGCAGTTTTTGTCGTGAAAAAACAGCATTTTTTTGGATTTTCCGAATAATTTTTACAATATAGTTTGGATATGTTCTTGGTTTTCTGTCAACCGTTGTGTTTCTTTTTGCTGATTTTCTCTATTTTTCGAGTTATCCCTCTTTTTTCTTTATATGGTGTGCTATTTTTAGGTGTTGTTGGATTGGATATATGCTTTGATGTCAGCCAGTGTATCAAAATGAGCCAATGACCACATGAGCTTCATGACAATCGCTTCTGTCGTCATTGTTTCTGCTATAATGATTGGCTGCTCGGCAAGATGCTTTCCCACGGCGTAAATATCCAAATCGACACCTTCATACAGGCACTGCGTCGTAATGACAACAGCAACGCCCGCCTGTGCAAGCTCTCGAATTTTGGCAAGCAAATTGGGGCTCTCATTAGGGATGCCGCCAATGCCAAAGCTCTCTATCACTACACCGCGAAACTGCTTCTTGATGTAATCAAAAATCTCCGTTCCTATACCGGGAAACAATTTGAGGACAAAAACATCGGTGCACAGTTCTGGCTGCACAGAAAATGCCTGCTGACTCTTTTCCTGCATGGCATACCAAAATGCTGATTGTTTGATGTCTTGTGTGTACTGTACAGTTTCATTCCGAATCTGCGCGACAACAGGAAAATTGATGCTCTCAAAGGCATGTCGGCTGCGTGTGCGGCATTTCATCGCATGGGTCCCCTCTATCACGATCCCATCAAAGACGACAAAAACGCCGCGGATGTCCTCACAGGCAAATCGAATGGCATCGGATAAATTCTTCTTCGCATCGGTGTCCGGTGCTTCCATGGGAATCTGCGAGCCTGTGAGCACGACCGGTTTGTTGAGATGCCGCAGCATGTCAGTCAGTGCTGCCGCGCTATATGCCATCGTATCCGTCCCATGCGCAATGACAAATCCATCATATGCATCATAATATTGCGCAACAGTTTGTGCGATGATTCCCATGCGCTTCGGGTTCATGTTGGTGCTGTCAATGCTCATGATGGAGACACCCGCCAGTTGGCACAACGACTGCATCTCGGGCAAATACGCCACCAGTTGTTCAACATCTAACACCGGTGTCAGTCCTTCCGCTGATTCCGATGACGCGATTGTACCGCCGGTCGCTATGAGTAAAATACGTTTCACAAAAATTTCCTCCTCATCTCCTGCTTTTATGTATGTTCATCGTATCATATTGCCTGCGCTTGTGCCATCAAAAAAAGACGAGACTGAGAAAAACTTCCCAATCCCGTCTTTGCTTTGTTTTGCTTACAGCAGAGATACCGTATCCTCTGCCATCTGTTCTGCCGTCAAACGATTGCGCTTGACCACTTCTTCTGCATCATACCGATCCAAGAATTCCTTCTTGAGACCATAGTTGAGCACCTTCATGTCAGATCTTCCATAGAAGCGAGCAATCTTTTCGCCAAATCCGCCGTCCAAAATGCCATCTTCTACAGTGATAACGACATCATGGTCTGCCTTTAGGCTCTCCAGCAGTTCTTCATCTATACCGGTGATATACATCGGATTGATAACTGTCGGCTGAACGCCAGTCTGCTTTTCAATCTCCTGTGCCGCAGCCTGACCCAATGCATAGAAATTGCCAAGACCAATGACAGCGACACGGCTGCCCTTCTGCGTTACTTCATAGGTGTTGAGTTTTGCAAAATCCTTGGTGCACGGCTTGCCGGAAGAAACAACTGCCATCGGTACGCGAATCGCTACCGGATGTTCCTTCTGCTCTACGCTCCAATCCAGCATCGCCATGTATTCTTCCTTGGTGGTCGGTGCCAAATAAACCAAATTCGGAATATTCGCCATCATCGGAATATCATAAATACCCAGATGGGTCACATCATTCATGCCATATACCGATGCCGCAAATACCAGAATTGTCGCAGCATTGCTGTTCACACACAGATCCTGTGACAGCTGGTCATACGTTCGCTGAATAAAGGTACTGTACACACCGTATACCGGCTTGCCACCATTTGCCGCAATACCGGATGCCAAAGCAACCGCCGTTTCTTCCGCAATACCAACATCAACAAACTGTTTGCCTGCCAGTTTTCTTCTATCCGGTGTAAATCCCAGAATCGGTGGGGTCGCAGAGGTAATACCAACCACTGCCGGATCTTTTTTCATTTTCTCCAGCAAATACTGCGCTGTCAGCTCAGAATAATCTTCACCTTCAAATGTCATCAGCGGCTTGCCGGTTTCCGGATCAAACGGCATACACCAATGCCATGTTTCCTTATCCTGTTCTGCCGGTGCATATCCCTTGCCCTTCTGGGTGCAGATATGCACGACAACCGGATAGGTGCTGTCCTTTACCCGATTGAATGCTTCTACCAAAGACGGAATATCATTGCCATTCTTGACAAAGACATAATCCAGACCCATTGCACGGAACAGATTGCATTCTGCCTTGCCATCGGTATCACGCAGCAGCTTGAGGTTCTGATACAAGCCGCCATGATTTTCTGCAATAGACATATCATTGTCATTGACGACAATAATCAGATTGCTGTTCAATTCCGATGCAAAATCCAGACCTTCCAATGCTTCGCCGCCGCTCAGGGAACCATCACCGATAATGGCAATAATATTTTCCGTGCCGCCGGTAAGATTTCTTCCCTTTGCCAAACCACAAGCCAAACTGACCGAAGTCGATGTATGACCGATGACAAAGAAATCATGCGCACTCTCACTCGGTTCGCTGTAACCAGATACATCATCATAATGCTCTTCATACAAAAAAGCATCTTTTCTGCCGGTCAGCATCTTATGACAATAGCTCTGATGAGAAACATCAAAGACCATTTTATCTTTCGGAGAATCAAACACAGTATGCAAAGCAATTGTCGCTTCAACCATGCCGAAATTCGGTCCAAAGTGTCCACCATGCTTGCTCAGCTTGTGAAACAATGCTTCGCGCATTTCCTGCGCCAGCACATCCATTTCTTCAAAGCTCAGCTTTTTTACATCATTTGGACTATCAATTCGTTCCAAATACATGAGATGTCCTCCTTATTTTCGTGTTTTTTCCATGATAACACTGGAATTATAACACCTAAAGTCAGGTTTAAGTCAATAGATTTTCCGAAAAAAAATCGTCAAATGAAAAGGTAACTTCCGGAATGTAAAAGTTAAGAGGTGCGGACAGAATCCTGGACTAAGTTGCTATTCCTAGACTTCGTCTATAC
>CAVAJF010000019.1:0-124841 GCA_963588905.1 Eggerthellaceae bacterium | reverse complement strand
ACAGATTGAGATGCAGCTTGCGCAGGGACTCAATATACTGTTCTTTGGTCATCATAGTGATCAAAATCCTTTCTTCAGTCGTCTCTCTCTTAAATGTATATTCAAGCGAAATTTCGATGTGTTTTATGTAGCAAAAGCGCAGCGAGTACCGCGGACGATACCCGCTGCGTTTCACAAGCTAACGGTTATAGTGTTGGGTTCCAATGGAACGCAGAGCTTAGAAGCACTCCTTGTATACGCGCTCAGACAGCTCGATGCTCCACGGACGGTAAGAGTTGGTGATCAGGCGCTGCTGGTTAGCCTCAACGGACTGAGCAAATGCCTTGATGTCCTCTTCCTTGAAGCCGTACTCATGCAGCGGCTTCAGATGCAGAACCTTCTCCAGAGTTACGTTCAGGGTGCGCAGAGCGTCGTCCTTGGAGCAGCCCAGGCAACGAGCAACGATTTCCTTGAACTTGCCCAGCTCGCCAGCCGGCTCGTACTCTTCGTACATCTCCAGAATCTTGCCGAACAGAGCGTAGTTGGACTCGCCGTGCGGTACATGGTAGGTGCCGCCGAGCGGGAAGGACATACCATGTACGGTAGCGCAGCCAGCCTTCAGGAATGCGATGCCAGCAAACAGGGAAGCGTGAACGAACTCGCCCAGGTAATCCATACGAGCGTCCGGGCCTTCCAGAGCGATGCGGCGGAAGCCTTCCAGAATCATCTCCATAGCCTTTACGGAGAACATCTCAGAAGTAGTGGTCTTACGATGCGGGGACAGGAAAGACTCGGTTGCATGAATCAGAGCGTCGATAGCAGAAGCTGCGAACGGCTTGTACGGCAGGGTCTTCAGCAGATCCGGTACCAGGCAAACCTTGTTCGGGATGATATCGTCGGATACCAGGCCCAGCTTGGTCTCGCCGCCAGTCAGCTTGCCGTCCTTCTCGTCCTTTACGATAGCAACGGAAATGTTGGTAACTTCGGAACCGGTGCCGCAGGTGGTCGGGATAGCGATAACTTCCTTCTCATGTACAACCGGCTCACGCTTGAAGTACAGCTCATGTACGGAGTTCGGACGCTTGCAGCCCAGCAGCTTGCAGAGGTCCATGATAGCGCCGCCGCCTACTGCAACAACGCGGTCGTAAGAATCGTACGGAATAGCCTCGTACATGGTCTCGATCATAGCCTCGGACGGCTCGCCGCCGCCAAACTTCTCCTGGAATACGAAGTTACACTTCAGACCCAGTTCCTCCATGAACGGCTTGTAGATGAACTCGTTGGTCAGAACGCAGTCTCTCTCGCCCAGCTTGAATTCCTCAGCGAATCCCTTAAAATCATCGAACTTGTAAATGGTCGGCGCGATTACGATTTCTCTCTTGTCGGCCTGCAGAGCCTTGCTAAAAGCATCCATATTTAACATCTCCTATAAAAATTTCTGTAGAACAAAAGTTCAGACGAACCTTTTGTCCAAAACTTGAGCGGATTGTTTGATACCCTCGCCTCTAATTGTATCAAAAGATGAACGAAACTTCAACAGAAAGTGCTAAAGTTACAAGAAAAAATATCTTGCCATCTCGACACAATCAGAGCGGGAAAATCCGCACCTTCCTATGTATCTACATTTTATACTAATGTTACAACTTTGTAAATCGTTTTTTTGAAAAAAGTTGTGTAAAACGTGGACGTAGCTTCCAGAAAATCCTGATTTTCGGTTAAAAGCATCTGAATTTCTGCACATATGATGGTTATATACAGGAAGAAAAGGCAAAAGTCAGCGGAAAAATGGCACAATTTCCCTGATAAGACGGATTTCCTGCATGACGCGGGAATTTATTCCTTATGCGCAAGAGGAAGCAGAGGAAAAGAAATCCGAAACAGCCGGTTGTCTTATGCAGATTCTATGGTATAATAAGAATCGTAATTGTTTGAAGGCAATTGAAATGTAAATAGGTGACGTAACATGAAATTTTTAACAGCACAAGGACACTTCGGTGTGCTTGATGGAAGGCAAATCCGATTTGAGGATGGCCTCAATGTACTGTATCTCCCCAATGAGGGCGGCAAGACGACGCTGTGCAATTTCCTGCGCGTGATGCTGTATGGCCTAAACACCAGCAAGCGCGATACCCGCAACCAGCTATCGGATAAGACGAGATTCCGTCCGGCAGACGGCAATCCCATGAGCGGTCTGCTGCAGCTGGAATGGAAGGGCAGAGAAATTATCATTAGCCGACAGACCGGCAAGGGAACCGCGCCGATGCAGGAGTTTTCTGCGGTGTATGCGGATACCGGCGAACCGTGCGAGGAGCTGACGGCAAAGGACTGCGGCAGGATCTTAACCGGTGTCAGCGAAGAGGCGTTTCAGTCCTCTGCGATGCTGGACGGACAGGATCAGGCACTTTCCGCTGAGGAGCTGGAACAGCGGATGCTGGAGCTTTCTACCTCAGGAGACAATACAACCGCGTACTCCAGCGCCATTTCTCAGCTGGATCAATGGAAACATGCCTTGCGCGGCACGGGAAATCGCGGCAGATATGCCGCGGTGGAACAAGAGCTGGAGGACATCAACCATTCGGTATCGCGGCTGGATGAGCTGACAGCGCAGATCGCGGCATATGAAGCGCAGGTATCTGCGGCGGAGCAAGCTGTCGAAGAGACGGAAAAAGAGCTGCAAGAGGCGACAGAAGCATTTACGCTGCTGTTTGTGGCAAAACGCGAAGCGGCAGAGAAAGAAGAACGAGCGGCGCGGGAAAAGCTGACGCAGCTGAAGGAACAGCTCGTGGAAGAGCGGCTGCTCCATGACGCGGAAAAACTTGCGCCGGTGTATACAGAGGCCAAGCAGGCATTCGATACAGCCAGCGCAGAGCTGGAAGAGATCACGGAAAACTACCAGAAATGGCAGGATGACATTGACCACACCGAGGAGGATTACAGCCAAAGCTCCAGCAGCGTTTCGGATATTCACATTCGCGGCTGGTCGATGATTGTTGCGATTATACTCGGCGTATCCGCGGTAGTCAGCCTGCTGGGATTGATTCCGTTTGGACCGCTGACACCGTACATGCCGTATGTATTCTCTGGCCTTGCCGTTGTTTTTCTTATTGTGACCTTTATTGGCAGTACACAGACGCTGGACACACCGCCGATGGATTTTGATGAAGAACGCGTCAAGCTGCACAAACGCAAGCAGCAGGCGATTGCCCGCGTCGAACAGACGACGGAAAAATTGGCACAGATACAAAACAAATTCCAAAAGGTTTTGCGCAGCATGTCTCCGGAGCTTTCTATGGATGACAGCGAAGAATTGGTTGTTTTCATCGCGCAGGCGAGAGAAAACAGAAAGCAATATCTGGCGCGTCAACAGGAGTACGAAGACCTCAAGCGGCAGTACATGGAAATTTTGGAAAAGACCGGCCCGAACGGTGAGGTTCGTGTTCGCATGGAGGATGTCAAGCAGGCGGCAGAGCGGGCACGACACAGAAATACGTCACTGCATGAAGCCATTGCGTCGTGCAAGGGCAAGAAAGAAGAGATTGGCGAGCGCAGTTCGCTGTGCGCACAGCGCAGCCGCTTGCAGGAAGAACGCGAAAACATTCTCTGGCAGCTGGATGCGATTCGGCTGGCAAAGGAATCGCTGGTGCAGGCACATGCCGAGCTGACCGGCCGTGTTTCTCCGCAGATCAATAAGCTCGCAGAGCAATATCTGCGGATTTTGACCGCGGAACGGTATACCGCGATGCAGCTGTATACGGACTTTGAGGCGACATGCCGCAGAGAAAACAGTGCAGTCGAAATGGATCGGCTGCGGCTTTCCACCGGTACGCGCGATCAGCTGTACTTGGCACTGCGTCTTGCTGTGTGCAAGGTGCTGCTGGATAAGCAGGATGAGAGCGTTCCACTGATTTTGGATGATCCGTTTGTCAACTATGATGACCAGCGCGTTGCCTGCGGCATGAAGCTGCTGCGGGAAATCGCCCATGAAAGACAGGTAATTCTGCTCACTTGCAGACGACCGTAAAAAAACAAGCCCCGTACCGATTGGTACGGGGCTTTTGTATGCACAAATTTGTGCTTATTTTGCGTATTCGACGGCGCGGGTTTCGCGGATCATGTTAATCTTGATCTGACCCGGATATTCCAGCTCGTCCTCGATCTTCTTTGCGATTTCACGGGAGAGCAGAACCATCTGCGAATCATTGACCTGTTCCGGATTGACAATAATGCGAATTTCGCGGCCTGCCTGAATGGCATAAGAGCTGGAGACACCCGGCGTAGTATTTGCGATCTCTTCCAGTTTTTCCAATCTCTTGATGTATGCTTCCAGGTTCTCGCGGCGTGCGCCCGGACGGGCTGCGGAAATGGCATCTGCTGCCTGAACAAGACAAGCAACCAGTGTCTTGGCTTCTACATCGCCGTGATGTGCCTGTACGGCGTGAATGATGTCTGCGTGCTCGTGATAGCGCTTGCACAGATCCACGCCGATGTCAACGTGAGAGCCTTCCATTTCGCGGTCAACGGCCTTGCCAATATCATGCAGCAGGCCGGCACGCTTTGCCTGAGTGGCATTGATACCAAGCTCTCCGGCGAGAATACCGGCAATGTGAGAGACCTCGATGGAATGCTGCAGCACGTTCTGACCATAGCTCGTGCGGTAACGCATACGGCCGAGCAGCTTGACCAGCTCCGGATGCAGGCCGTGCACGCCGGTTTCCAGAACCGCGCGTTCGCCTTCCTGCTTGATGATCTGATCCACTTCGCGGCGGCTCTTTTCGACCATCTCTTCGATGCGTGCCGGATGAATACGGCCGTCGATGATGAGCTTTTCCAGCGTCAGACGGGCAACCTCTCGGCGCACCGGATCGAAACACGAAAGCGTGATGGCCTCCGGCGTATCGTCAATGATGAGATCGACACCGGTCAGGGTTTCCAGCGTGCGGATGTTGCGTCCTTCACGGCCGATGATACGACCCTTCATTTCGTCATTCGGCAGCGGCACAACAGATACGGTTGCCTCTGCTACATGATCGGCAGCACAGCGCTGGATCGCGGAGGAAATAATCTCTCTTGCGTATTTCTCTGCATCATCCTTGGTCTGCTGCTGAATTTCGCGCAGCTTGATGGCTGCATCGTGCTGCGCCTCCTGCTCGATGGAATCGACAAGATACTGCTTGGCTTCGTCGCGGGTCAAACCGGAAATGCTTTCCAGTCGCTCCAGCTGCTGCTGCTTGTATTGTTCAGCCTCTTCGCGGCTCTTCTGGACATTTGCCAGACGGCGAGTCAGCTCTTCATTTTTCTTGTCCGCTGCATCGGTTTTTCGATCCAGTGTTTCTTCCTTCTGTGTCAGTCGACGTTCGGTTTTGGACATTTCGCCGCGGCGCTCTTTGATTTCTCGTTCGAGATCGGCGCGGTTTTTGTGAATTTCTTCTTTTGCTTCTAATAAAGCTTCCCGTTTCTTTCGCGCAGCGGTCTCTTCTGCCTCCGCTTTGATGCTCTCAGCTTCGCGTTTTGCGTCGCCCACGGTCTGCTTGGAAACATTGCAGTAGATAAACATGATGACAACGCCGACGACGAGTCCGACAACGGCTGCGCCAATGATATAACCAATCATCCTTCTGATACACACCTCCATTTTTTGTGATTTTTTCTAAAAAAAGCTTGATTTTTAAGGATTACCTGTGCGGTTAAACGATAGATCGCGTACGTTTGATACAAAGGCATCATAGACCATTTTAATCGGAAAACAAAGTCTTGTCAACAGGCAGCAAAACGGGAATTGACAGGAAGAAAAAACAGAAAATGCAAAAGGGATACCGGAAGTAAAAAAACGACAGATTCTGGCGATTTTTTGCAAGGTTTCTGTATGGAATATTTCCACTATATTTTTTTGGAAAAGCATAGTATAATACATACAGCGCAAGAGGAGGATTACCATGCATCAGATGATACACAGACAGCAGGAAGGCAGTCTGATCTATTATACCAGCGACAATATTACAACAAAGCATTTGTTTACAACAAAATTCGGCGGTGTGAGCAAGGGGCATCTTGCCTCGCTCAATCTTGGATTTAATCGGGGAGATGAGAGGGGAAACGTCCTGCAAAATTATCAGATTCTTGCCGATCATCTGCACGTGCCGCGTGCCCGCATGACCATGACCAAGCAGATTCACAGCGACATTGTTCGCGTCGTAGACGAGCAGACGATGGGCATGGGACTGGGACAGCCGATGAGCTGGAAGGCGGATGCGATTATTACCAATTTGCCCGGTGTTCCGCTGTGCGGATATTATGCGGACTGCGTGGTCACTCTGCTGCATGATCCGGTGAGCCACAGCATCGGCGTGTGCCATTCCGGCTGGCGCGGCACGGCGAGCGGCATTCTTGCCAAAACCGTGCGCAAAATGCAGGAGCAGTACGGCGCAAAGCCGGAAAATATAGAAGCGGCAATCGGACCGTCTATTCGGCAGTGCTGCTTTGAAACGGATGCCGATGTGCCGGATGCCATGCGGGAAACCATGGGCGAAGCTGTTGCGCCATTTATTCAGCCGCGCGGCAAGAAATTTTTTCTTGACTTGCAGGGCATCAATCGGGAGCAGTTAGAGCACTGTGGGGTGCAAAATATTGTGGACAGTGGCATGTGTACCAAGTGTATGCATGATACCTTTTGGTCGCATCGTGCGACACACGGAAATCGTGGCGTACAGGCGGGCATTATCATGCTGGAGGGATAAAGACTAGATATGAAAACCAGACAGAAAATCACTGCTTGGCTGGCGGGTGCCTGTTTGCTGGGTGCCTTGCTGACTGGCTGCGGCAGCACGGATGCTCCGCAGGAGACGGGCAGTGGAACAATTGATACGGGTTCTGGGGAACCGGTAGTGCAGGCAGATGAAAATGTACAGGCAGTCGCCTCGTTTTCGCTGGCATATAATGAAAACGATGGACTTGACCCGCTGGCATGTACATCGGAGGAGAACAAGCTGCTCAGTCAGCTGTGTTTTGAACGGTTATTTCTGTTAAATGAAAAATTTGAACCACAAATGGAACTGTGTGCGAGCATTCAGCGAAACAACGCCAAGTCGTACACGCTGACCATTCGTGAGGGCGTAAAATTTCATTCCGGAGAGGATGTAAAGCCGTCTGACGTCGTGTATTCGCTCAACAATGCGCGCCTGCGTGATGATTCGACCTATCAGAATCAGCTGTCGTGTATTTCCGCAGTGAAGTATTCCGGCAATGAGATTTATATTCGGCTGAATACGGCAAAATCCGAAAAAGCATTGGAAGCCCTGCTGGATGTGCCGATTTTCTGTAAAGGCTCAGAGGATGATGACATTCCGGACGGTTCCGGACCGTATAAGATTGTCAAATCCGAGGATGGCGGCATCCACGCGGTTCCGTTTGACCAGTGGAGCGGCGGCGTGATTGGCTTCTGTGACAGCATTACCTTGCAGCCGATTGCCAACAGCGCAGGCGCAGTCAATTTGCTTGGCACCGGACAGCTGTCTATGCTGATGCAGAAGGATGCAGAGGACACGGCGGCATCCGGCGCAAAGTACACGAAGACTGTCGGCACGAGCCGGATGCACTATCTCGGCATCAATTGCGATGACGCGCCGCTGGACAATAAAAATGTGCGCACCGCGCTGTCTATGCTGATGGATCGGGCGACGATTGCGCAGACCTGCTTTGCAGGACGCGCAGACGCGACTTCGCTGCCGGTTGCAAATGTGCCGAGCGGGGTAAAAGCACCGACATTCGATCAGGAAGCAGCACTGAAGCTGCTCAAAAAAGCAGGCATTTATGACCGAGATAATGACGGCTATTTGGAGATTCGCGGCGGCAGCGATTTCAAATTGCAGATTATCTATAATAAGCAGTATGGAACCAAGGGCGCTGTGCTGGAGCAATACGCCAAGACGCTCAATGAGATGGGCATTCAGACCAAGGTAATTCCGTTGGAATTTGAAGCGTGCCAGTCCCGGCTGTCGCGCGGCAGATACCAGATGTATTATGGAGAATATGAGATGACATCGGATTTTGATTTGTCCGCCATTATCTCGCGCAATGGAGACCGCAATTTTGGCGATTACCGCAGCGCGGATATGACAAGTGCTCTGAACGATCTCAACAATGCTTCGGAAGAGGAGTATGATACGGCATATCAGACGTATCTGACCTGTTTTGCCAAGGAAACGCCGATTATTCCGATTGTATTCGAGCGCAAATTGATTTCTGCGGTTGAGGATTTCCCGAAGGGCTTTGACCCGTGGCCGGATCAGATTTTCCATGGCATGGGCAATTGGTCTGCGACATAAAAGGAGATACTCATGCAAGTACTATTGTTTCAAGTGTCACCCAGCATCGAAAAACAGCTGATGCAGCGGCTGAGACCGCATGGCATCTCTGTGCGTGCGGTTTCCCAAGAGGCATATACCACACCGATTGGCGTGCTGCTCGGCCTGCGCAAAGCGCAGCGCGTGCTGCCGCCGCTGGGATTTGCCTTTGCGGAGCCGATGCTGCTCATGCATGGACTTTCTGACAGTATGGTAGATACGGTATTGGCAGAGCTGAGAGCGGCAAACATTCGCATTGATTTAAAAGCGATTACCACGCCGATCAACTTGGCGTGGAATGCGATGCAGATCTATGCGGAGCTTCGAAAAGAGCGAGAGAGCTTTTTGGCAAACAGAAAATAAGACAGACTGCCAGTGGGTATCCACTGGCAGTTGTTTGTTTCAAGCAACTTAAAAAGTTTGGAAAATTAGCGAAAACTATCAAAGTTATCTATTTACAACCTGAAAAAATCTCTTGACGTTTGCCGGATACCCTGCTATAATCACAAGAACAACAAACGGAACATACAATAAAACAACTGAGCAGGTACGGCGTTACAGCCGCAGCCGGGTCGTTATGACAGTGGAGTCATTCCGCGGGACAGGAAACATCTGTTCCGCGTTTTTTTATATCAAAGGGGGCTTTTTTTATGAAGCAGACACAACAAGTACGAACATCGGAACAAACCGCGATGCGGGTTTCCGTGGTGAGCATCATCGGAAACATTGTCCTGTCGCTGTTTAAGCTGCTCGCCGGTATTGTGGCGCATTCCGGTGCCATGATTAGTGATGCCGTGCACTCGGCATCCGACGTATTCAGCAGCATCGTCGTCATTATCGGCGTCAAGCTGTCCGCAAAGGCATCAGACAAAGAACATCCATATGGACATGAACGCATGGAGTGTGTGGCAGCCGTTATTTTGGCGGGCATTTTGCTGGCAACCGGTCTGGGAATTGGCTTGGAAGCGATAAAAAATATTATTTCCCGTGATTATCAGTCGCTGGCTGTTCCGGGTATTTTGGCGGAAGCGGCAGCCGTGATTTCCATTGCGGCAAAAGAAGCGATGTATCAGTACACGCGCTGGAATGCAAAGAAGATTGATTCCTCTGCTTTGATGGCAGATGCATGGCACCATCGTTCGGATGCGCTGTCGTCCATCGGCGCACTGCTGGGTATTTTTGGCGCTCGTATGGGCTATCCGGTGCTCGATCCGGTGGCCAGCTTGATTATCTGTGTGTTTATTGCGAAAGCAGCCATTCAGATTTTTTTGGATGCAACCAATAAAATGGTCGATCATGCCTGCGAGCCGGAACTGGAACAGAAAATGCGCTCTTGCATTGAGCAGCAGCCGGGCGTGCTGCGTTTGGATGTACTGCGCACCCGTGAGTTTGGCAATAAAATCTATGTCGATGTAGAAATTGCCGCTGATGCGCAGGAAACGCTGGAAAAAGCGCATGAAACCGCACAGACCGTGCACAATGCGATTGAACAAAGCTTTCCAAAAGTCAAGCACATCATGGTGCATGTCAATCCGCTGGAAGAATAAGAAAAGCCAGAACCGAAATTTCGGTTCTGGCTTTTTTGTGCGATGGGGTTGCTCGTTAATACTTGATAATATCGACAAACGGAATGCCCAGCCCGCCGGAGTAAAAGTATACTGGAATGCGGTCTCCAACGGAAAGTTTTTCGTATTCTTCTTCGTCAATAGAAAGCTCTAATTCTTCACTGTGCGTATACAAGGAAATATAGTAAGAATCGCCGCCTTTTGTACTATGAGAAATCCGCATATCCGTAATTTCTCCGATTGCTTTTTTCGCAGGATCTGGATCTGCAAAGATATAATTGCAAGTTTGGATGAGACCAAATCCAAGGAGAACACTAATGGATAGGATAACACATATAAATCCGAGATTTTTTTGCGCAACACGGGAACGAATGTATAGGAGCACGGTTAAAACAACAGCGACTACGGTAGAAAAAACGATCAGACGTGTATAAGATAAATAATTTAGATTCATCCATGCGAGGAAGAGAAGCATGAAGGAGGAAAAACATATTGGTTCTGCCAGAGTAACCATAGGCACACCATGCGATTCTTTATTAAACAGAGAACAATATGTCGGTTTCCATAAACAAAGGAACAGAGAAACGATACTTACCAGAATTCCAATGCCTCCCCATAAAGTATACAGAGAACAAAAGATTACTCCTCCTATGCAGCTAACAGCAGCTATAACACTTAAAACTGTTTTCAAAGATTGCAGTTTTTTCAACAAGGAAAGGTTTCGTTCCTGTTCTAATACCTGTGCATTTTCCGACAACGCTTGCGCTTTTAGAGCTTCTTTCTCTAATGTTTTCGCCGATTTCGCAGGATAAATTGCTGAAACATCAGACAAAAAATCCATCACTTGCTGTTCTGATGGACGTCCCAATAGAATGAATTTTTGTAGATTTTCTTCATATGTGAAATGAAAAGAGCCACAGTTTTCCTGCGTTGTAGAGATGCTTTTCCGGCGGATCAGATGACAATCAAGAATCTTGTCCTTGCGATATAGCTTGTCCTTTTCTCCCATCTCTACATGCGCTGGTGCTTTATCGAGAAGCCGTTGCGTTTTAATGCCAAAGGTATCATTGCCCAGATAACGAAAATAGTAAACATCTCCGCAGTCATATGCCATGTAAATGCGGTCGCTGGGAAAGCCCATCAGAAGCAGGCCCGACAATGTGCCTTGCGGAGGATACCCGAACTCCTTCGCAACGCTGTATTTTTCTTCCGGTTCCTCATCTTCTTCTAATATTCGATAAATTTCATCTTTTTCGCTCATATATTTCTCCTAATACATTTTGTACCAAGATTATACAAGAGCCGACAAATCCTGTCAAACAAAAAAAGAAACCGCCGTCAGGCAGTTTCTCTTTTGGAAGTATCCGAAAACTTATCGCTCCTGATACCGCCGCTGGAAGTTGGGTCGTTCGTTAATACTTGATAATATCGACGAACGGAATACCCAGCCCGCCGGAGTAGAAGTACACTGGAATACGGTCTCCGACAGAATATTGATCGTATATATCTTTTGTTATATGAAAACTAAACTCATCTTGATACACAGTGACATCAATAATACGGGAATGCCCCTTACTACTGGTGAATAAATCTTTATCAGTAATCTCTCCAGCATATGTTTGAAATGGTTCGCGGTTTGCGAAAATTGCATTAGATAAAACAATAATAGATATGCTGACACAAATTCCAACAACGAACATAATTCCAATGAGTTTCAGTGTTTTTCGTTGTGCACGACACCGAATACATAGTAAACATCCAAGAAAAATTCCAAGCCCTACAATATATAATACGAGTAGTGTTGGATCTGGATAGTGAACCATAGTGAAAACGTATACCATACAAATAGACACTGATACACCGATGGGAAACGATAGTGAGACCATTGGTGTACCGAACATGCTATCGCTTTTCCATTTATTATCATCGTCTGACCAAGGTGTAAAATATAGTGGTTTGAACAGACAAAGAAGTACAGAAACAACAGAAATTACAGCTACTGTACTCACAAAATATAATGAATTGATATTGTCGGAAATAAAAATGGACTGTATTATGGCAAGCAAAAGAATCGCGAACGGAGAAAATGTCAGAACTCTTCCAACATATTTACATTTGCAAAAGGTATCTGGGTTTTGTTCGTCGGCAATTGTTTTTCCCAATCTCTTTTGTTCTTTCTTAGAGAGCTGTTTTATTCCGAGAGATTTTAAGAGTAAGTTTTTTCGAGAAATTTTAGAATGTTCTTTAATTGAAGATTTCTTTTTATCGTTTTGTTTCTCCTTGCTCATACATTTCTCCTAATACATTTTGTACCAAGATTATACAGGAGCTAACAAATCCTGTCAAACAAAAAAAGAAACCGCCGTCAGGCAGTTTCTCTTTTGGAAGTATCCGAAAACTTATCGCTCCTGATACCGCCACTGGAAGTTTTGTATGTTCCCACTATAGCAGAAAAACACCAAAACGACAAGAAAGATTCACAAAGATTAAGAATTCTTAAGAAATAGCGGATGGAATCGCAGCGTTATTTGTGTGATTCCGGCTGTTTCTGCTTGCCGTTGTATTTCTGCGTGGCGGCGGGCACACCGTTTTCAATCAACTCGGAAACGGCGAGAACCGCGCGGTCAACAGCGTCATTCATCGCGGGCAGCTCCTGCTCGGTGACGTTGGACAGAACCCAATCGGCCAAGTCATAATCCGGGTGCGGCTTGGCACCGACGCCGACCTTGATGCGCGGGAACTGCTCAGAGCCCAGCATGGCAATGATGCTCTTGACGCCGTTTTGTCCACCGGCAGAGCCTTTTGGACGAATGCGCAGCGAGCCGACCGGCAGGGAAATGTCATCAAAAATGATGAGCACATGCTCCGGCGGGATTTTATAAAAATCCGCGGCTTCTGCGACGGCGTCGCCTGAGGCATTCATAAAGGTCTGCGGCTTCATCAGCAGGCAACGGTGCCCGCCGAGAACGGCTTCTCCGGTCAGCGCATGGAACTTTGCGCGGTCGCAGCGCACATTATGCTTGCTGCACAGCGCGTCCATGACGCGGAAACCGGTATTGTGACGGTTGTTTTCGTATTTTTTACCGGGATTGCCGAGTCCGACAACTAACCAGTCAATGGGCTGGGCGGCAGGCTTGTTTTTCTGCTCCTGCTCCAGCTTTGCAAAAATATCAAAAATAGACATGGATTAACCTTCTGCTGAAACAATAAAATAGTATACCGGCTGACCGCCGTTGATGATGGTCACTTCTGCTTCCGGAGAATCGCGGTGTACCATCTTTTCGACGCGGGCTGCGTCCTCTTCGGTCATGTCCGCACCGTAAATGATGTTGACAAAAGCGGTATCCTTTTTGCACATTTCGCGCAGCATCTTCTTGACGGCGTCATCCAGCTTGCGGCTGTTTGCGCACAGCTTGGACTCAACCAGAGCAAGGTATTCGCCTTCCTTGATCTTCTTGCCGTCGAAATCGGAATTGCGGGCAGCATAGGTGATCTGACCGGCACGAACATTGGCAGCTGCATCCAGCATTGCCTCGCGGTTTTCATCCAGATCGGCGCTCTCATCAAAGGAGAGCAGAGCGGAAATACCCTGCGGAATGTTCTTGGTCGGAATGATGACAACCGTCTTTTTCTCGCACAGCGGAACTGCCTGCTCTGCTGCCATAATGATGTTCTTGTTGTTCGGCAGGACATAGACAATCTCTGCCGGAACCGCATCAATGGCGTGCAGAATGTCATCGGTGGACGGATTCATGGTCTGACCGCCCTGTACCATTTCATCAACGCCGAGATCCTTAAAGACATTTACCAAACCGTCACCGGCAGCGACAGAGACAAAGCCGTATTTCTTTTCCGGCTCTGCAATTTTGCGCGCCTTGCTTTCCAGTCCGGCAGCTTCTTCTACAATCTTTGCGGAGTGCTGCTGACGCATGTTTTCAATCTTTACCGTGAGCAGCTGACCAAACTTCAGTCCGGCAGCCAGAGCCTCGTTCGGCTGATCGGTGTGTACATGTACCTTGATGATGTCGTCATCGTCCACGACAACCAAGCTGTCACCGATGCTGTTGAGGAAGGTGCGCAGACGCTGTACATTGCGCGACTTGTCGCGGCGCTCGGCAATAAACTCGGTGCAGTAGGTGAAGGTAATGTCTTCGTCCTTGATGTCGCTGAATGTTGCGCCGCTCTTTGCTTCCGGTTCCGGCTGGGCAATCTTGCGCTCCTTGTGGATGCCGTTATACGCATCGCTCATGCCTTCCAGTACAGTCAGGAAACCAAAGCCGCCGGCATCGACAACACCGGCCTTTTCCAGTACCGGATTCTGATGGGTGGTCTCTGCCAGCGCTTCATGACCCTTTTCCAGCGCTGCACGCAGAACATCGCCGCAGCTTGCTTCCGGATTGGACTGGCACAGCTCAACCACGTGCTGTGCTGCCACACGGGATACGGTCAAAATCGTGCCCTCTGCCGGCTTCATAACTGCCTTGTATGCAGCCTGTACGCCTTCCTGCAGCGCAAGCGCCAAATCCTGGCCGTTTGCTTCCTTGCAGGTCTTGAGATGCTTGGACATGCCGCGAAACAGCAGAGACAGGATAACGCCGGAGTTGCCGCGCGCACCGCGCAGCAGGGCGGAAGCGGTCAGCTTACTTGCCGTTGCCAGATCAATCTCCTTGCCGATCTGCTTGGACATCTCGTTTTTGGCAGATGCCATGGTGAGTGACATATTGGTGCCGGTATCGCCGTCCGGCACCGGAAAAACGTTCAGTTCGTTTGCTTCGTCTTTTTTTTCTTCAATGGACAGGGCGCCCTCGATAATCATGGCACAGAACAACTGTCCGTCTATCAGTTTTGACAATTCGTTTTGCCTCCTTATTTAGTCCGCACGGATTGCGTCCACGTAAATATCGACATTCTTTACGTCAACGCCCGTCATCTTCTCGACATTGTAGCGGACTTCGCTAATGATCGACCGGCAGATGGTTGCGATGTTGACACCGTGCTCGACAGCAAGATGCAGATCAATATTGACACCGCCGTCCTCTGCCTCTGTGATGCGCACGCCGCGGGACATATTCTCTCTGCGCAGCAGATGCGAGATACCGTCCGAGACAGAACGAATGGTCATTCCCTTGACGCCGAAGCAGCTCATGGCTGCGTAACCAGCTATATCAGCCAAAACCTCTGGCGCGATGTTGATAAATCCGAGATCGGCTTTAATCGTCATCACTATTCCTCCTCTAAATCAACCTCATTTACATAGAATCATCCATGTTGCAGATTCTTATTTTCTTGCAAATTTACTCAATCTTATTTTATATTATTTTTACGTTTAGAACAAGGGGATTTTGAAATTGTACGGGCAATATTATAGACTATCCATCACTTTTAAAGATAACGTTCAAAAATTTACGAAATGTTTTGATAAAAACCAAACATGCGTTTGCTTTTTATCTGGCTCTTGGGTACAATAGAAATAGAAATGATAAGAAGGGAAGATCTGCTTATGCGTCCGATCTCTGAAAAACAGAAACAGATCCTGCGCTTTATTCAAGAATATACTGCATCCGAGGGATACCCGCCTGCCGTGCGGGAGATTGCCGCGGCGGTTGGCCTGCGTTCTCCGTCCTCTGTTCATGCCCATGTCAAGCATTTGCGCGAGTTGGGGTATCTGGAACAGAGCGAGGGCAAGACGCGAACCGTCAAGCTGGCGGGACAGACGGGCACATCTACCGTGCCTTTGCTGGGCAAGGTTGCGGCCGGACAGCCAATTTTGGCGGTAGAACAGGCGGAGGGAATCCTGCATGTCGATTTGCACGGCAGAAGTGGCAGCTATTTCGCCCTGCATATTCAAGGCGATTCTATGATCGACGCCGGTATTTTGCATGGCGATGTCATTGTCGTGCGCAGACAAGGCTATGCCCAGCAGGGACAGATTGTCGTTGCGGTGATTGAAGACGAAGCGACCTGCAAGCGGCTGGAAAAGAAAGATGGACATGTTTGGCTGATGCCGGAAAATGAAGCCTATGCACCGATTCCCGGCGATGACGCACGGATTCTCGGTGTGGTTGTCAAAGTAATGCGGGATTACGCGGTATGAAACTGACAGATGCCGTTCAATTTGTGCGTGGCATTGGCCCGAAAAAAGCGGAATTGCTGCATAAAATCGGCATAGACACGCTGGCAGATGCCGTGCAGTGCTATCCGCGCGGCTATGAAGACCGCACGGCTGTGGTACCGATTTTTGAACTGACAGATGGAGAGAAATGCTGTGTTCATGCGATTGTCGGCGCACAGCCGCAAACAGCGCATATCCGCAAGGGTATGGATGTCACCAATTGCCGCATCTATGATGAGACCGGCGTGATGTCTCTGCGCTTCTTTAATAATAAATATGCCTCGTCGGCACTGGAAGTCGGAAAAGAATATGCGTTTTACGGAAAAGTACAGGCAGAGGGCAGACAATTTGTCATGATTGCGCCGGAATTTGAGCCGGTACAGGCCAGAGAGAAAACCGGACGCATTTTGCCGGTGTATCCGCTCACAGCGGGCTTGCACCAAAAGGATATGTATAAAATTACAGATGCTGCCCTGCGTGCGTTACCGGCAGATTATCCGGATTTTTTGCCGCAGGATATTCGAGAACAGCAGCAGTTTCCGCCGTTAAAAACCGCTCTGTATGCCATGCATCGTCCGCAGACGATGGAACAGGCACAGCGGGCGAGAAAACGCATGGTATTTGAAGAGCTGTTTCTGCTCGCCTGCGGGATGCAGTTTTTGCGTGCCGGACGGGCAGACAAAAAAGGCACCCAGCTGCGCGATTTGAGTCTGCGAGAGTTTTATCGTGCCTTGCCGTTTGCATTGACAGGCGCACAGCAGCGAGCGATTGAGGCGTGCACGATGGATATTGCGATGGGAAAGCCGCTCAGCCGATTGGTGCAGGGCGATGTCGGTTCCGGCAAAACCATGGTTGCGGCGGCACTGTGTTATTTGGCGGCAAAAAATGAAAAACAAGCGGTGATTATGGCTCCGACGGAGCTGCTCGCGCGGCAGCATATGGAGACCTTGGAACCGCTGATGCACAAGCTGGGCATTTCCTGCGGATTGCTGGTCAGTGCGATGCGTGCAAAAGAAAAACGAGAGATTGTGGACGAGATTTCTTCCGGCAAATTATCGGTGATGATCGGCACCCACGCCGTGCTCAGTGAGCAGGTTCAGTTTCATGATTTGGCGGTTGCCGTTGTCGATGAACAGCACCGATTTGGTGTCAATCAGCGGGCGGCGCTGACGGAAAAGGGAGAAAATGTCCATTTGCTCGTCATGTCTGCAACGCCGATTCCACGGACATTGGCCTTGCTCATTTATGGCGATTTGGATGTTTCCATCATCGATGAACTCCCGCCGGGACGGCAAAAAATCAAAACCTATGCGGTCGGAGAGCGAACGCGTCCGCGCATTGACCGATTTATTGACAAGCAATGCGCCGCGGGTGGACAGGTTTATGTTGTGTGCCCACTTGTCGAGGACAGTGAAGGGACAGATACGCGGCGGCACAGTGCCGAGCAGACCGCGCAGCGGCTCAAAACGGTTTTGCCGCATCGGCGCATTGGCTTGGTACATGGGCGCACGAAAACCGCAGAAAAAGAACAGATTATGCGCGATTTTGCCGATGGAAAATTGGATATTCTCGTCTCTACCACGGTGATTGAAGTCGGTGTTAATGTACCCAATGCGACGCTGATGGTCGTAGAAAATGCCGACTGCTTTGGCATGTCTCAGCTGCATCAGCTGCGCGGCCGTGTAGGACGTGGAAACAGACAGTCCTTTTGCGTCTTTTATGGTGCGGACAAAGGGGCAGATGCACGAGAGCGATTGAGCACGCTGGTGCACACGAGCGATGGCTTTGCTATTGCACAGAAAGATCTCGAAATGCGCGGCGCGGGCGATTTCTTTGGCACGCGCCAGCACGGCTTGCCGCCGATGAAATTTGCCGATCTGGCGGGAGATGCCCTCCTGCTGGAACAGGCAAAATGCGCGGCAGATGCCCTCATGCAGCGCGACCCGGAACTGCGCAAACAGCCGCTCCTGCGCCAGCGCATTGTGCGCCTGTTTGAACAGTATGGGGAAGGGAGCTTTAACTGAAAAGAAGCAGTCAATCATTGACTGCTTCTTTTTTTATGGTAGCAATTAAGCTTTATGCATCTGTGAAATCATCTAAGCATCCAGCAAGCAATTTCAAGAAAAATTTGACGTTAGTTTTCATATGAGAACTTTCTTTCAGCTTTACCCAAACAGTAATGGATTTATCATCAAAACAGGTACACTGTAAGAGGAATCACTTGATACTCGGATATAGATCCATTTCTGACCGGTTACATCAATACCGACAGAAGTTGGTTCCGTTGTGCGAGTCATTTCGCCGGAAGTAAACAGAATCTTATCTCCATCACCAAAAACAGTGAAAGTAGTCGGATCAATATTATCAGGATCTTCCGTTGAGATAGCATATGTCAACTGAAGAGATTTGTATTTTCCTCCCAGATGATATTTTGCATATCCGCTGTAATCTCCATAAGAAGTTTTCAGCATAAAAAGATTGCCAGGATCGTAGGTGATACCAGTGGTATCACGCATGACTTTCTGCTCGGTGATCGGAATGTATCTGTCGTTCTGTTCTGTAATCGTCAAGTCGCAGAGCTTATCCGGACTGTGCTTCTTTGTTTCCTCATAGAGTTTGTCAATCTCATCGTTGTTCTTGAGTTGATTTTTGGCGCTCTGTAATACGGCAAGTGCCGTATCGTAATCGTTATTGCCGGTCAATTCATTCACACGCAGTTTGACCGCGTTGATGTACTTGGCAATCAAGTCCTTGTTTGTCGGAGATTTTTTTAGCGCGGTCTCCAGAGTTGTGATGGCATCTTCGTAATTCTGTTCATCAATGGCACTCTGTGCTTCGGTTAAAGTCTGTTTGGTTGCTTCAGAAGAGTCCGAGTCATCGGTTGCATTTTGCGTAGCATCATTTCCTGAATGGTCGCTGTTGTCTATACTACCACTTATTGTACCACTGCCGCCTATGCTAGTACCGTTATTAGTGTTGTTATTAGTACTGTTATCACTGTTATCAATCAGACTGCAACCGCAAGAAATTGCCATTACTCCGGTGAGAACCAGAGCCATACCGATTTTGCTTTTAAATTTCAAGGTAATACCTCCCAAATTTTGTGAATATATGGTTTATTTCGACTTAAGTTACTCACAGTTTAGCGAATTTTTCGCTAAAAGTCAATAGCGGAATAGTCGCTAAACTATAATCATATCATTCTCTCAGGAAAGGAGACAATGATATGATTTACAGAAGAATACGCGACCTGAGGGAAGACCGAGATTTGACACAGACACAGATGGGAAAAATCTTGTCGTGCAGTCAACGAGTGTACAGCAACTATGAACGTGGGGACATTGATATTCCGACAGTTATTCTCATCCGACTGGCGGACTTCCACGATGTTTCTGTGGATTATCTGCTGGAACGCACAGACAATCCCAAAACGGCAAGATGATTGCATACAAAAAGAGAGCTGTTTTCACAGCTCTCTTTCTTCATTCTGGTGGAGACGAGGGGAGTCGAACCCCTGTCCGAAGGTACTTCCTCAAGGACTTCTCCGGGCGCAGTCATTTGATTAGAATTCCCGCTGCTGCACGCCAAATGACAGGCTTACAGGGTTGGTAGCTTCATCATGCATGGGCGGGGCAAAGCTTACCCGCCGCACGTTCACCGCTAAATGACGCTCTGTCCCGAGCCGCGATACTCTCAGGCAGAACGGGCACGCCTAATTAGGCTGCCTGTAAAGAATAATTGTTGTCAGTTAAATTTAGACATTTGAGACTTTTAACGCAGATTCTCACTGCGGCCCGCTATCCCAGATTCCACGCCCCCGTCGAAACCGGTACGTCCCCGGATAGTTCGTGCTGAACGAAACAAAGAAGCGTTATCTGCGAGATTTCATGGCGCGTTCGATTTCGCGCTTGGCATCGCGCTGAGCAGCCGCTTCGCGCTTGTCATACAGCTTTTTGCCCTTGCACAGACCCAGCTCTACCTTGACGCGCGCGTTCTTGAAGTACAAAGACAGCGGAATGAGGGAATAGCCCTGCTGCTTGGTCTTGCCGAACAGTGTCATGATTTCCTTTTTGTGCAAGAGCAGCTTGCGCTCGCGCAGCGGGTCTTTATTAAAGATGTTTCCCATCTCATACGGGCTGACATGCATACCCTTGACAAAGATCTCGCCGTCACGGAAGATACAGTACGAATCCTTCAGGCTTACGGTGCCCTGACGAATCGACTTTACTTCTGTGCCGAACAGCTCAATGCCGCATTCATAAGCCTCTTCGACGAAATAATCGTGTCTGGCTTTTTTGTTGGCAGTGATTTGCTTTGTGCCTTTTTTTTGTACAGCCATGACGCCGACCATCCTTTCGTTTCAGTATTCTTTATCATATCGTTTTGTGTACAGAAAGTCAAGGATATTTGCTTGAAATATTGAAAAATCTATCGCAGATTTTTGCAAAATTTGCTGTGATGAAAATATCCGAAGGAAAATGCGGCGGAAATGCTTGTGCTTCACTTAGAAACATCTTATAATATGAGTAACCTGCATCCGCATGTTATATGATGAAAAAATGGAGGGCGGATAACGATGAAAATACTGGTTTTGGGTTCCATCAATATTGATTATAACTATTATGTTGGACATATTACGACCCCGAAGGAAACGCAGGGCGCTTCTCATATGGAAGTGTTCCCGGGCGGCAAGGGCTTGAACCAGGCTGTCACGCTGGCTCGTGCAGGTCTGGACGTACAGCTTGCCGGTCAGATTGGTTCGGATGGAAAGGAGATGCTGGACAAGCTCAAAGAGCAGCTGTGCATTGACATCTCTGCGGTACGTGTGGCAGAAGGCCGCACCGGTCATGCGATCATTCAGGTGGATGAGATTGGACAGAATGCCATCATGATTTATGGCGGTGCCAATCGAACCATTGATGAAGCATATATTGATGAGGTTCTGACAGACTATGGCGAAGGCGATGTGCTCGTTTTGCAGAATGAAATTTCTGGTTTGCAGCACGCCATTGATGCGGCATATGAGAAAAAGATGTTTATTGTGCTCAATCCGTCGCCATGTACGCGTGAATTGCTGCGCAGCGATTTGACCAAAATCTCGATGTTCTGCCTCAATGAGATTGAAGGCCGTTCGATGACAAGCTATGTGCAGCCGGGAGATATTTTGATTCGTCTGTCAGAGATGTATCCGGATTCTCAGTTCCTGTTTACACTGGGCTCGCAGGGTGCTTTTTATAAGAATGGTACCCGCCAGATGTATCAGGCATCGCTGAAGGTTCCGGTTGTGGATTCCACAGCCGCCGGTGATGTCTTTGAGGGCTATTTCTTGGCCGCATATCTGTACGGAAAGGAACCGGAAATTGCTTTGAAATATGCGACATATGCTTCGGCACTGTCCGTCACCAAGCGCGGCGCGGCATATTTCAGCGCGCCGACCATTGACAAGGTAGAGCAATATCTGATGGATCCGAAGCATCGACCAGACTTCAATCCGGCGCCGCCGATTCTGGAAAATGCATAATGCATCGTAAAAAATTTCACAAAGTGTCTGTGCAAGACGGGGAACTGCCTTGCAGGATGCATTTCAGTATGGTATACTGAGATGTAAAAAGTTTGTGCGGCAAATGCCGCATGTCAATAGGGAGAAAACTGGAAATGAAACATCTGACGGAGCACGTGTGTGTGCTCACGAATACCGAAAGAAAGTAAGGGGGAGCGGAATATGGAAACTGCTGACATTTTGGTTGTCGGTACCGGTGCTGCCGGATTGTTTAACGCATTACAGCTGCCCGAAAAATACAAAGTTTTGGTGATTACAAAGTCCGAAGCGGATCAGGCGGATTCTTTCCTCGCACAGGGCGGCATGTGTATGCTGCTGGATGACGATGATTATGACAGCTATTTCGAGGACACCATGAAGGCTGGTCATTATGAGAACAACAAGGAATCCGTAGACATTATGATTCGTTCTTCTCAGCACATCGCGCAGGAGCTGGTCGATTACGGCGTAGACTTCCAGCGTGATAAGGACGGAAACTTTGAATTTACCCGTGAGGGTGCTCATTCGGAAAACCGTATTCTGTTCCATGAAGATTTGACGGGACAGGAAATTACCAGCAAGCTGCTGGCACGCGCAAGAGAGCGCAAGAATATCACGATCCGCGAAAACACCACGCTGGTTGATATTATTTGCGATGAAAAAGCGAATGTCTGCAAGGGCGGCATCGTCCGCAATGCAGACGGCACACTGGAAGAGATTCGCACACAGGCGGTTGTCTTGGCAACCGGCGGCATTGGCGGTCTGTTCCAGTTCTCGACGAACTATCGTCATATTACCGGCGATGCGCTGGCAATTGCAATGCGCCATCACATTGAGGTGGAGCATATCAACTATATTCAGATTCATCCGACCACGCTGTACACCACGAAGCCGGGCAGAAGCTTCCTGATTTCGGAATCGGTTCGCGGCGAGGGCGCATATCTGTATAATAAGGATGGCGAACGCTTTGTCAATGAGCTGCTGCCGCGCGATGTGGTATCGCAGGCTATCTGCAAGCAGATGGAAAAGGACGGCCGTCCGTATGTAGAGCTGTCTGTCACCCATCTGGATCCGGATTTTGTCCGCAACCGTTTCCCGAACATCTATCGTCAGTGCCTGGAAGAGGGCTACGATATGACCAAGCAGCCGATTCCGGTTACACCGGGTCAGCATTACTTTATGGGCGGTATCAAGGTCAATTCGGACAGTGAGACCTCGATGGACGGTCTGTATGCTGCCGGTGAGACCAGCTGCAATGGTGTACACGGCAGAAATCGTCTGGCAAGTAATTCTTTGCTGGAGAGCTTGGTATTTGCTGAGCGCGCAGCAAACCACATTGCAGAGACGGTAGAGGCAGGCAAGCCGATGCCGACCGATGAAATTCCGTTCGATCCGACATTCTATGCGGACATCGACGAGAAAAACCGCAAAGCGGTTCTTGAAGCTATTAAGAGAAAGGATGAAGCATTCTATGATCAGTGGCTCGACCATGATGCTTAATATGGATCCGGCGATCATCACCGCTCTGCGCGAGGATGTCACCAGTGAAGATGTCAGCACCAATGCCATTATGCGCCAGCCGCAGCTGGGCAAGGCAGAGCTGATTTGTAAGCAGGACGGCATTATTTGCGGTCTGGATGTATTTGCACGAGTATTTGAGATTCTGGAAGAGGAAGCTCATTTTGAAACGACCTGTTCTGATGGCGATGAAGTCAAGAAGGGTCAGCTGATTGGCGTAATCTATGCGGATATTCGCACGCTGCTGACCGGCGAGCGCACTGCGCTGAACTTCTTGCAGCGCATGAGCGGCATCGCGACCAACACCAATAAGATGGTAAAGATTCTGGAAGGCAAGCACACCACGCTGCTGGATACCAGAAAGACAACGCCGGGTCTGCGTATTTTTGAAAAGTATGCAGTACGCTGCGGCGGCGCAACCAACCATCGCTACAATCTGTCCGATTGCGTCATGATGAAGGACAATCACATTTGCGCAGCAGGTTCGATCACCAAGGCTGTACAGATGGCACGAGAGTATGTGTCTTTTGTTACGCAGGTTGAAGTAGAATGTGAGACGCTGGAGCAGGTAACAGAAGCTGCCGAATGCGGCGCAGATGTTATCATGCTGGATAACATGGATAATGAGACCATGCGTCAGGCTGTTAAAATTATTGATGGCCGCGCAAAGACCGAGTGCTCCGGTAACGTTACCGCAGAGCGCCTGCTGGAAATTGCAGACATCGGTGTGGATTTTGTATCCTCCGGTGCGCTGACCTATGCTTCTCCGGCAATGGATATTTCGCTGAAGAACCTGACAGCACTGTAAGGTGAATAAATAGCAGAAAAGAGCCGCTTATGCGGCTCTTTTTCATTGACTTTCTCATGCTTGGATGCTATGATAATAAAAAAGAGGCACACCGATAGACGGCGTGTCCTCTCATCTAGTGTTTATATGAAAATAATCGCCAAATGTGTAGGAAGCATGGCGGTTATTTTCTTTTTCTGATGTATTCGAATAGTATACACAGCTTGTCAGAACCAGTCAACATGATATTTGGCTGGTTCTTTTATATTGATTGTTTGGACAATTCGATAATGGAAATATTCTTTTTCTGTGCGTATTGCTTGCTTTTGTAGGCACCACCCCAATTATGTGATACATAGGACAAGAGAATATCAGAGCGGTCAATCATCCAGAAATTTCGCTTGAGAATAGCTGCTTTTGGATGAACAGTAAGCAATTCAACAGGGATGATAATATCATCATATTGTTTACGCAAATAATCTTGGTCATGTTGAAGCTGTTTTGTTTGATAGGGCAGGACTAAAATTAAATCTATGTCTTTTTGAGGATAAGAAGTTTTTAATTGCCGAACTGCCGTGGCACACAAACGGTCAAAATCACCCATTCCTCCGACATAAAATGTAAATGAATCATCCAGCAGTATGAGAGGGCTTAATGTTGATAGAAGAGTTTGCAGATGAAAATCGCCTTGTAATTTGCTGTGACCTGCGAATGTACATGTCATGCTATCAGCTCCTCGTACTATATTTATAATGGTAATACTATTATAAATATAATAGTAACACTTAGTTAATAAAATTACCACCATTACTTACAATAAAAGTAAGAAAGGCGGTAATTGCGATGAAGGCGAAGAAAGAGCTGAATATTCAAATTGGTAGTCGTGTTAAAACCGCCAGAGAAGCCATGCGATATACGCAGGAAAATTTAGCCGAACGGATTGATGTTTCTGTTCAATATATTTCAGATTTAGAACGCGGTGTGGTGGGTGCGTCATTGCCAACAATGATTAAGCTATGTCAAGTGCTGCACACATCCAGTGATTTTTTGTTGATGGGAAAAGAAGGTGAAAATGCTGTAGATCATCTCACGGAAAAACTACGGCATATTTCCCCAAAACAATTGGAATTGGTGGAACGAGGAATTTCTCTGATGCTGGAAGCGTTAGAACAGAAAGAATAAAAGAGCCGCGTAAGCGGCTCTTTTTCATCGAAACTGAAGAATAATCGCAAAGCCAGTGCTGCCGCCGGAATGCCGGTAGTCCTGTGTCACTGTGAGTTTTCCCTGCTTTCGGCCGAGCATGACCCACAGCGGTGTATTGCTTTCGTCTCCGATAGAGGCTTTGCAGTTGGAAAGCTCAAATTGTCCAAAGCAGCTGCACGCGGAAAGAGCGTCGAGATGTTCCCGAGCCATAGTGTAGGACATATGTAATACATGGTCGTAATCCGCATTGCTGCACAGATAAATATCAATGATTGTGCCGACGCGGCGAACAATTAGACGATATTTTCCAGGTTCTAAATCGGAAAAATCCGCAAGTGGAATGGGTTCTGCCCATTTGCGGTTCAAACAGGTATGCAAAGCGACGGTAGCATGTTTTGCTTCTTCTTTGACGCGGAAATCAAAACATTTGGTGTCATTGGAAAAGAGTTTGAGAATAGAAGCGGAATCTTGGGCGCTGATATTGCTCTTGCCGACACGGATTTTCGGCTCTCTGTGTGTATAGAGAACGATGAGAATGAAAACGACAACAACAGCAATGATGAGTAAAATATCTATATTAGGGATTTGGATTTGATCCATATAGCCAGCTCCTCTCAAAAAGAATAGTCTCAGTATAGCACGCATGTGCGAAAAATGCTACTGTTTGGCGGAACGGGAAAATAACTCTCGAAAACCGAGAATGAGCAGCAGAATGCCAAATCCGCGGCGCAGCCAATCCATGGGCAATAAACCGGCGGCGACAGAAGCCAGCGGCGAGGCAAGACATCCGGCGAGAATACACCAACCGGCGATTTTCTTTTGGATCAAATGATGCCGTATGTGCGAAACCAGTGCCGTGGGTGCACAGCACAGAAAATACAGCAAATTGATGCCCGCCGCGGTGTATTGCGGCAGCTGTTCCATCATGGCCAGCCACAAAATCAGCAAAGAGCCGCCACCGATGCCAAAACCGGAAAGGATACCGGTGATCGCACCAATGAAAACGCCCATCATAGCAACAGCACCGCGCGGATACCGCCCCAAATGAGCAGCAGAGCAAATGCTTTGCGAAGTAGCGGGACAGAGACGCGGGAAAACAGCAGACCGGAAAACAATCCGCCGATGGCACCGCCGAGCAGATAGGGCGCAGAAAACGATAGAGGCAGACTGCCGCTGCGCAGGTAAATCAAAACACTGACAGCGGACAGGGGAAAGATGACAGCAACGGAAGTGGCAAAGGCTTGCTTTTGCTCCATGCCAAGCCAACCGGTAAACAACGGGACGAGAAACAGCCCGCCACCGGCGCCGAAAAAACCATTTGCCGCACCGGCGCACGTGCCGATAATTAGACATTTGGTGCGTTCCTGCATAGGCAGCTCCTTTCTGTGGGGATAACAAAAGGCACATCAGTATGAAACTGATGTGCCTGTATTGTTTGCAAAACGATTGCGTTTTATACGCGCTTATACCATCGGGCAGGAGCAGGAGAACATGCGGGTCTTGCCGGTCTCTACATCGCCAGCGCAAACGGAAACTTCCTCAATCGGCAGGTTGGTTACGATGCAGGAAAAATCAACATAGCCGCCCTGTGCCTTGATTGCTGCGACATCGCAGGAGAACAGTTCCGTGCCGGTGGTAACTGTCTGACCAGCCTGTACATACAGACGGAAATCGTGGTGCTGCGCATCCATGTCAGCGGTGAGCAGCAGTTCAACGTCGTGCTCGCTGTCGAACAGAGTGACAGCGTGGTCGGAAACGCGGGTGATAACGCCATTGCACGGAGCAACGACGGTGTTGTTGGTCGGGAAAATAGCGATGCCCTCGCCGAGGGTGCGGTCGCTCAGGCTGTGGTGAACAGCTTCAATCGGAACGCATTTGCCGGTGGCCGGAGCCATAAAATCAAACGTAGCAGTAGTCATTATGAATCTTCTCCTTTAGAAGAAATGTGAAATATCCTCGAGATATGGAATTGTCCTTCCATACACCCCTTTTTGGTGCACGAATAGTTTCGCACATTTCTTCTATGGATGCAATAGGCGGTTTTGACAAAGAAAAATGCTTTGTTGGATTTGTCTGTTGTTATCCTGAACAACTTGGTAAATTGTTACAAAATGGCAGTGAAATTATGATTGATTTACACAAAATAACAGTGGGAAATTTGTGCAGAAACACAAAGTCCCTTCTCCATGCGGAGAAGGGACAAACGGGGATTATTTTGCATTGAAAATAGAGTTCAAGCTGTCGCCGGAAAAAGAATCCAGCGCGGTTTCTAACTGCTTGGCGCTGTCAGGAAGCGTGATGTCAGAATTTTCTGCCAAGAGCGAAATGCCCGCTTTGACTTCGTCCAAAGCATTGACAGCATCCGGCAGCATGGTGATAAAAGCCTGCTGCACATCGGCATCGGTTGCCGTGGGATCACGAAGCATGTCTGAGAGCGTATCTGACATGGTGTGATAGGATGATGCCGCTTTTTGGAAATGCTTCTGCGCGTCAGACAGCTCGTCCGGTGCCTGGACAGAGGCGAGCGCATCAATCGGTGCGACTGCCGCGTCCAGCATCGACTGCAAGGTGGTGCGGGTGTCTGCACCGGCAATGCGCTGCGCCGCCATGTTCTGAAACAGATTGGTTTCTGCCTGATACAGGTCGTCAAACGCATCTGTCAGGTCTTCGGTATACTGCGTGAGCTGCTGCTGACGCTGTTGCTCGCGCTGAAGCTCTGCCTGATGGGCGCGCCATTTGCTGACACCTGCTATGCAGCAGACAGCAATCACTGCGATGCACAGCAAACCCAGCACAATACCCCATACACGTTTCTTGCTCACGGTCACTTGGTCTCCAGTTCGCCGGTGGCCTGTGCGGTCAGATAGGCGTTGATAAAGCCGTCAATATCGCCGTCCATCACTGCGTCAATGTTGCTGTTTTCAAAGCCTGTGCGGGTATCCTTTGCCAAGGTGTACGGCATAAAGACGTAGGAACGAATCTGGCTGCCCCACTCGATCTTTTTCTGATCGCCCTTGATGTCGGAGATCTTGTCCAGATGCTCGCGCTCTTTGATTTCAACCAGCTTGGCGCGCAGCATTTTCATACAGTTGTCGCGGTTCTGGAACTGGCTTCGCTCGGTCTGGCAGCTGACAACGATGCCGGTCGGCTTATGCGTCAGACGAACCGCAGACGAGGTCTTGTTGATGTGCTGGCCGCCTGCACCGGAGGAACGGTATACCTGCATGTCGATGTCCTCCGGACGGATTTCGACTTCTGTGTCGTCGTCAATTTCCGGCATGACCTCGACAGCGGAGAACGACGTGTGCCGGCGTCCAGACGAGTCAAACGGAGAGATACGAACCAGACGATGTACGCCGGATTCACTCTTGAGGAAGCCGTATGCATTTTCGCCTTCAATCAGGATAGAAGCAGACTTGAGGCCTGCATCATCACCCTCCAGATAGTCCAGAATCTTGTAGCTGAAGCCGTGACGCTCTGCCCAACGGGTGTACATGCGGTACAGCATGTCGCACCAATCCTGCGCTTCGGTGCCGCCTGCACCGGCGTGGAATGACAAAATGGCATTGTTGGCATCGTACTCGCCGAGCAGCAGGGTAGCCAGCTTGCGGCGCTCCAGCTCATCGCTGAGTGCATCGTATCCTTCGCGCAGCTCGTCAATCATGGAGTCGTCGTCCATCTCGATGGCGAGATCGCACAGGGTCAGCAGATCTTCCTGCTGGCTGCACAGTGTGTGGTAGCCTTCAATTTTGTCTTTCAGTGCCTTGGTGCGCTGCAAAATTTTCTGAGACTTTTCCATGTCGTCCCAGAAGCCCGGCTCCGAGGCGCGGTTTTCCAGTTCTTCTACTTCTTCAGCAGCGTGCTCCAAATCATATGCCTGTCCCAAATCTTCAATGGCAGGCTTGAGATCGTGCAGCTTCTGACGGTATTCTTCAAATTCGATGAGTGCCAAAATAAATTCTCCTCACAAATAAAAAATCATATATTCTTAACTCTATATTATAGTGAAAGCAGGGGGAGAAGTAAAGAATTTTTTATGTTGCAGGACAAAATACGGTTTATTCACAAAAATTTAGTTTTTCTTACTACTGATTTGTGTTATAATGCAAAGTGAATGGCTAGGCGAGTGCGCAAAGACAAACTTTTCTGGTCAGATTTTAGAGAGGAACTTGATTCATGGGTTTTTTAGACAAGATTTTTGGTACACACAGTGACCATGAGCTCAAGCGCATCCGTCCGATTGCGGACAAGGTTGATGCGCTGGAGGAGGAATACAAGAAGCTGACCGATGCACAGCTTCGCGGCAAGACCGACGAATTTAGAAAACGCTATCAGGAAGGCGAGACGCTGGACGACCTGCTGCCGGAAGCCTTCGCTACCATGCGAGAGGCGGCATGGCGTGTGCTCGGTATGCGTCATTATCGCGTACAGGTTATCGGCGGTATTGTGCTGCATCAGGGCCGTATCGCAGAGATGAAGACCGGTGAAGGCAAAACCCTCGTGGCAACCCTGCCGGCTTATTTGAATGCGATCGCAGGCAAGGGCGTGCATATTGTCACGGTCAATGACTATCTGGCAAAGCGAGATAGTGAGTGGATGGGCAAGGTTTATCGCTTCCTCGGCTTGACCGTGGGATTGGTCATTCACGCCGTTCCGCCGGATCAGCGCAAGCCGATGTACGATGCGGATATTACCTATGGCACCAACAATGAGTTTGGTTTTGATTATCTGCGTGACAACATGGCGATTTATAAAAACCGCATGGTACAGCGCGGCCATTTCTTTGCCATCGTCGATGAGGTGGACTCCATCTTGATTGATGAGGCGCGTACCCCGCTGATTATCTCCGGTCAGGGTGATAAGTCTACCGACATGTACGAGCGCGCAGAGAGCTTTGTCAATCGCCTGAAGTGCTATCGCATCAAGGAAACCGATGACAAGCTGGATCTGGAGGAAGAGGGCGAGCGCCTGCGCATCGAAGAAGAGGAGCGCAAGGCAAATCCGGAAAAGGCAAAGCCGATGACGGACGAAGACCGCCAGATTCTCGAACAGCTGCGCGCAGACTATGTCGTCGATGAAAAGGCAAAGACCGCTGTGCTGACACCGGTTGGTCAGAAAAAGGCCGAGCAGTATTTCGGCGTGGAAAATCTGGCAGATCCGGAAAACTCGACGCTGGCACATCACATCAATCAGGCGCTGCGTGCCCACGGCATCATGAAGTTGGATGTCGATTATGTCATCCGTGACGGCGAGATCATTATTGTTGACGAAAACACCGGCCGTCTGATGTTCGGCAGACGCTATAATGAAGGTCTGCATCAGGCGATTGAGGCAAAGGAACATGTCAAGGTACAGCGCGAGAGCAAGACGTTGGCGACGATTACGTTCCAGAACTACTTCCGTATGTACGGCAAGCTGTCCGGTATGACCGGTACGGCACTGACCGAGGAAGACGAGTTCCGTGAGATTTATAAGTTGGATGTCATCGAGATTCCGACCAATAAACCGATTGCACGTAAGGACAATCCGGATGCAGTCTATCGCACGGAAGCGGGCAAGTTCCGCGCAGCGATTGCAAAGATTCAGGAGTGCCATGCCAAGGGTCAGCCGATTCTGGTCGGTACGGTATCTATTGAAAAGAGTGAGCTGCTGTCCAAGCTGCTCAAGAAGGAAGGCATCGCGCACAATGTCTTGAATGCAAAGTTCCATGAGCAGGAGGCGGAGATTGTCGCGCAGGCAGGCCGTCTGGGTGCAGTTACGATTGCCACCAACATGGCTGGCCGTGGTACGGATATTGTGCTCGGCGGCAATGCAGAGAACATGGCTGTCGCAGCGCTGCGCAAGGCAGGCTTTGATGAAGCCGTTATCACGGAAGCTACCGGCTATGCCGAGACAGAAGACGAAGAAATCCTGCGCGCCCGCGAGGAATATCAGCGTCATTTGGCAGAATTCAAGAAGCAGACCGATGAAGAGGGCGAGCGCGTGCGTGCCGCAGGCGGCTTGTACATTCTCGGCACAGAACGCCATGAATCCCGCCGTATTGATAACCAGCTGCGCGGCCGTGCCGGTCGTCAGGGCGACCCGGGTGAATCCAGCTTCTATATTTCCATGGAAGATGATTTGATGCGCCTGTTCGGCTCGGAGCGAGTCATGGGTATGCTGGATAAGATGGGCATGGATGATGACACGCCGATTGACCAGAAAATGCTGTCCGGTGCCATTGAGAGCGCACAGAAGAAGGTTGAGTCGAGAAACTTCCAGATTCGTAAAAATGTCCTGCAATATGATGATGTGCTCAATACCCAGCGCGAAGTCATTTACAAGCAGCGTCAGGACGTTCTGGACGGCGCAGACCTCAAGGAATCCATTTTGAGCATGGTAGACAGCGTCATTGAAACGACAGTACACGGCGTCCTCGGTGAAAAGAGCTATCTGGAACCGGCTGATGTAGAGGACATTCGCAAGCACTTCCTGGGTCTGTTCCTGACACCGGAGGACTTGCAGTTTACCAATGAAGAGCTGGACGATATGGCGCCGGAGGCTCTCATCGAAGAGACTCGAGAGATTGCCCATGCGGTATATCAGGCAAAGGAAGACGAAGTCACATCGAACATTATGCGTGAGCTGGAGCGCGTGATTCTGCTGCGCAATGTCGATGAAAAGTGGATGGATCACATCGACGCTATGACCGAACTGCGAAACGGCGTTCGTCTGCGCGCGTATGCACAGCGCGATCCGGTTGTCGAGTACAAGCGCGAAGGCTCGGAGATGTACGACCAGATGATTGCATTGATCCGCGAGGACACTGTTCGCATGATGTATACGGTGCGCGTTCGTGTGAACGGCGAAGAGCCGAAGCGCGAACAGGTCGCTCGGGAGACCGGTGCATCCGGTGCAGAGGGCGAGGAGAGCGTTGCCAATACACCGCGCAAGGCAATCAAGAAGCCGGGCAGAAATGATCCGTGCCCGTGCGGCAGCGGCAAGAAGTACAAGAAGTGCTGCGGCCGCAATGAGTAAAAATAAAAGGGTAGGCGAAACGCTGCATGAAACAACATAAGAGTTATCTGTTTCTTGTATTGATTGCGGGCGTGTGCGGCGCAGTTCTGCGCGGCATGAGCCTGCTGTATGGCTATGAAAGTGAATCAGGGCTTCCGGTTGACGGCTATTTGCCGTCAACCGCTCTGCTCGTGCTGGCCATTGCGCTGGTTGTCGTAGCCGCTGTGCTGTGCCGAAAATGGTTTGGCGGGCAGGAGTACGCCTATGAGCAGCTGTTTTCTCATCTTTCCGGTGTCAGCCGCGTCCTGTGTATGCTGTTTGGCATCGGTATGGCGGTTGTGTCCGTCTTCGGACTGATTTATCTGCCGGGACAGCTGCTGGAAGAATCAACCATTATGGGCGATCAGCTCATTGCACCGAGCATGATTATTGTCTGTGCGACGGCGGTTACATGGGCATTGGGACTGATTACCGGTGTTTGCCTGTTGCTGCTGGCAATGGGAAGCAATAAACCGGTGTCCAAAAAGACGGGATTTTACACCACAGTTCCGATGTTTTGGGGCTGCTTGGATTTGATTATGGTGTATCACGATAACAGTGCCAATCCGGTGCTGTCTGACTACACGTATCAGCTGGTGCTGATTGTCGCCGTCATGCTGGCATTTTACAGCATGAGTGGATTTTTGTTCTCCAAAGGCTCCGCACCGCGATTCTTTGTGTCGGCGGGGGCTGCCATTTTTCTGGCAATCACCAATGCGGGCGGCTTGCTGATTTGGAAGCTGCGCGCCAATTCCGATTTGGGCGTCATGGGATACTTTGGTATCTCGGTCACGTTCCGCGCCGTGATCTATCTGCTGGCGGGTGCATATCTGCTGGTTATGGTATCTCGTGCGCTGCGCATTGCGCCGCTTCCGCCGAAGCAGGAGAAACCAGCGGAAACGCCAACACCACAAGCAACAGAAGCATAATAAAAAGGCTGTTTTTCGTCTGAAAAACAGCCTTTTTTCTCGAATTTTTTTGCGTTACTCCGGCATACCCATGTAATTGAGTCCAAACAAATGCTTGGGAAGCGGTTTGCCGGTCTGCACGGCGTCATAACAGGTTTCCATCAGACAGGCAGCAGGACGCTGGGCGCTGTTGAGAATCTGAAAATAATCGGTATAGCGGCGCATGTGCGGCATAGAGGCGTCAATCCACGGCTGATGGCTGTGGTTGGTGCAGTCGGCATCAATCGGGGTCATCGGACGAATTAAGCTGGAAAAATCTCCGGAGATGTGCAGTCGGTGCTCCAGCCAAGACAGCGCCGTATGCCGGCGGCCGGAACGGTCGTGCAGCAGGTGCTGCACATGGATCATGGAACGCATCGACGCTTTGACGGCGGAAACCGGCACACGGGTTCCGTAGACGTTCCAGATGGCATGAGACAAAACAGTTCCGATACAGTTCGCTGTCTTGTTGTCGTAAGACAAAATCATGTGCGCCGGATAATCGGCGGGATTGCCGCTGTGTGCGGCGGAGATAAGCGCGCGGTCAAGCTCGGACTCGCAGAGATTGTGCTGCGCCGACAGCGACAGCTGCGGATACAGCGGGTCAATGCGATAATTGGCGATGTACGTCACAAACGGATGCGCCGAGCGGTCTAAGATGTAGTGGCAGCAGTAGCCGAGCAGATAAGCGGTTGCCTCCGGCGTGTGGCTGCGGGAACAGGCAGCGGTCAGTGCCTGAAACATCCTGCCGATGCGCTCTTCGTGCATACGGTGACCGATGCGGTTGACGCTGTTTTCGGTGAGTGGGTGGTAAAAAAATAAGATGTCTGGTCCCTGTGCGCCCCAGCGAAAAGCGAGCGGTGCCGCTTCAATGGCTTTTGCAAGATAGGGCTGAGCTTCGTGCAGAGCGGAGTCTGCAAACATAAAATGAGAGACAAGCGCAGGCATTGCGATTCCTCCAAAATCAACCGTTACGCAACATGGCTGTAACGGAATTGTAATCTTTGTTCCTGTTTATTATAGAATGCTTTTCACAAAAAGTACACACAGACATATTCCAAAATTCGGCGGAAAATCAGGGGAGAATTCCGTTACACTGACTACACAAGGATGCTTGTCAGAAGGTTCAAACAGGTGTATACTATAAAAGTATGTAAAAAATAACCGGGGTGACCAAAGCATCCCGCAGGATAGATTAAAGGAGCGTAACACATGAAAATTGGTATTGTCGGCCTGCCGAACGTGGGAAAGAGCACCCTGTTCAATGCCATCACAAATGCCGGCGCGGAGTCGGCGAACTACCCGTTCTGCACCATTGACCCGAATGTCGGCATGGTAAGCGTACCGGACGAGCGTCTGGATAAGCTGACCGAGATGTATCACCCGCCGAAGACCATTCCGGCTGTCGTAGAATTCGTGGATATTGCCGGTCTGGTGCGCGGCGCATCCAAGGGCGAAGGTCTGGGCAACAAGTTCCTGTCCCATATCCGCGAAGTAGATGCCATTGTGCATGTCGTTCGCTGCTTTGATAACCCGAACATCATTCATGTTGAGGGCAGCATCGACCCGCAGCGCGATATTGAGACCATCAACTTGGAGCTGATTATGTCGGATATGGAGCTGCTGGAGCGCCGCATCGAGCGTTCTAAGAAGCTCGCAAAGGGCGACAAGAAGTACAATGCAGAAATCGAAGTGTTCCAGCGTCTGTATGACCATCTGGAGGGCGGCAACACCGCACGTACCTTCCCGGAGTTTGAAGAGCAGAAGGAATTGATTGATACCGTCGATCTGCTGACCTCGAAGCCGGTTATCTATGCGGCAAACGTAGACGAAAACGGCTTTACCGGCGATGAGACCGAAAATGCTCGTCTGGCAGCGGTTCGCAAGATTGCTGAGGACGAGGGCTCGATGGTACTGCCGATCTGTGCGCAGATGGAGCAGGACATTGCCAGCCTAGAGGACGACGAAAAGGAGCTGTTCCTGTCTGAGCTGGGTCTGGAAGAGTCGGGTCTGGATCGTCTGATTCGCGTCTGCTATGACCTGCTTGGTCTGATGAGCTTCCTGACCGCAGGTCCGAAGGAAGTTCGCGCATGGACGATCAAGAAGGGCACCAAGGCACCGCAGGCAGCCGGCAAGATTCATACCGATTTCGAGCGCGGCTTTATTCGCGCAGAAGTCGTTTCGTTTGACGATCTGATGGCATGTGGCTCTCTCGTTGCAGCAAAGGAAAAGGGTCTGGTTCGCTCGGAAGGCAAGGAATACATCATGCGTGATGGTGACATTGTCGAATTCCGCTTTAACGTATAAATCGACAGGATTTTTCACCGCTATCGAAGCAGTAATCAAAACGACACGAAATTGTTTCGGAATTGTAATTGCATTTTGCTGTGCGATACACTATGATAGGTATAATAGTACAGCTGTGCGTCGATTGGAGCATGTATTTTCGTATACGCAGTTGATTCATGGAAGAGATAGGCAGGAGGTTATGGAACTGCATGGATGATAAGAAGCAGTCCGGAGTAACTCCGGGAGAAAATAGTGTAGAGGAAAGCACAAAGGGCTTTCCGATTGTCAGCGAAGAGGACGCAGAGAATGCTGCGGCCTTTGAGATGAAGAAGAAAAACAAAGACGGCAGTTGGGAGACTGCGATTCCGGTCAATGTAACCGGCGGCGAGGAAACAGAGGCAAGTACTGCGCCGACAGAAGACGCGTCAAAGGCACAGGAACCGGATGACAAGACGATGAAAATCGCAGCGGTCAAGATTGACGATGAGGCAGAACAGCCGAAAGCAAGCCCGCGCCGCGCGACACAGGAAGAGACACAGCCGTTTGAGCCGATGACACAGGCGGATGGCGGCTCTGGAAATGACAGAAAGCCGCGCAAGAAGAAAAAGTCCGGCGGCATGGGCAAGCGCATTGCCGCTATCATTGCGGGCGTCGTTGTCGTTGCCGTGGTTGCCCTGAGTGTGTATACCTATACATACGACAAGGTTTTCCCTGGCGTCAAGGTTGCAGATACCTATAAGCTCAGCGGCATGACGCAGGATGAAGCGGCAAGCTATATCTCCGGCGATGTACAGAAGACTGTACTGGCGCAGAGCATAGAGCTGGACGGCAAGGACACCGTCAGCGGAGAAGACAAGACCTATGAGATCAAACTCTCCGATGTGGCAGAATCCGTCGATGCCAAGGCATCTGCTCAGCAGGCGTATCAGATGGGCCGTGAGGGCGGATATGTGCAGCGCATTTCTACCGTGCTGGGATGCCTGTTTGGCGGACGCGATATTTCGCTGAATGCTACGCTGAAGGACGGCGCAGTACAGAAACAGGTAGACAAAATCGCAGAAGATTTGGCATATGAACCGGTACAGCCGAGCTGGAAGGTGGACAAAGACAAGAAGGAATTGATTGTTGACACCGGCAAGCAGGGCAATGAGTTTGATACGAGCAAGGTTGTCTCGGATATTTCGGCGCAGGTGGAAAACGTAGATCTCAACAAGTACACCATTGAGACGACGGAAAAGGATCAGAACAAGCCGGATGCCGCAGCCATTGCCAAGGATGTCAACACGGAGGCAAAAAACGCGACCGTGAACAAGAAGGACGGCAAGACCATCGAGGAAGCTGTTGACGGCGTAAAGGTGGAAGAGAGTGCGATTTCCTCCGCTATCGGTGATGCCAGCAAGCAGACGTATACAATCCCGATTGAGCTGACCAAGGCACAGGTTACCAAGGCAGATTTGGAGCCGCTGCTGTTCCGCGATGTATTGGGATCCACGACCACGTATTATAACGGCGGTCAGGCTGGCCGTACCACCAACGTTCGTCTGGCGTGCAGCGCGATCAACGGAACTATTTTAAATCCGGGCGAAGAGTTCTCGTACAACGATATTGTCGGTGAGAGAACTGCATCGAGAGGCTATCGCTCTGCGATCATCTTCTCCAACGGTTCGGAGGTAGACGGTCTGGGCGGCGGCGTTTGTCAGGTATCCTCGACGGTTTACATGGCAGTGCTGCGTGCAGATCTGGACGTAACAGAACGATATAACCATCAGTTCCAGATCTCGTATACACCGATTTCGCAGGATGCAGCGGTATATTGGGGCAGCAAGGACTTCAAGTTTGTCAATGACACCCCGTATCCGATTAAGATCGTGGCAAGCTCCGGCGGCGGTTCACTGACCGTTCAGCTGTACGGCACCAAGACATCGGATAAGACCATCTCCTTCTCCAGCAAGAGCTACACAAGCGGCAAATACAAGTACGCTTCGCTGTACAAGACAGTGACGGAGAATGGCAAGACCACAACCACAAAGGTAAACAGCAGTGCATATCTGCTGAAATAAGACAGAAAAACGGATGAAAGAAACGCCGCACAGGGAGAATGAAATGGACAGCAGAAAACAGCGTTTGAGCAATGTATATGGCAGCAAGGCGGCTGCCAAACAGGACTTGATGCAGATGCTGCTGCCCACGCTCGGTGCGGCGTTTCTGTTTTTGGCACCGGCGTTTTTGATCTCCGTTGCCTTGCAGATAGTCTGCTTTGACGCATCGGGGATGACGATTCGCGACACGCTGACCTATGCCCAACTCGCTGAGGCCTTGGCGGCATATGCAGCGGCGCAGCTGTTTATCACGATGCCGCTGTATTATGGCATGACGCAGTTCTGCGCATGGCGGCGGGCAGGCGCACGGGTACAGGCATCTGTCATTTTACTGTGCTTTACCTCGATTCGCCTGTACATCCGGTCGATTTGGATGGCGCTAATTCAGCTGCTGCACGCGATTTTGTGGCTGATTCCCTATCTGGGCATTTGTCTGGCTGGTGCGGCGCTGTATCAGTATGCACTGCCCAATTCTACCGGCTATTTGATTTTTGCAGAGATTGTCATTGTTGCGAGTATTTGGTATGCGGCGATGCTGCTGCCGTATCAGTGCGGCTATTCTCTGATGGCGGAGCGACAGAACATGAGCTGCTGGCGGGCTGTGCGCACGGCTGCCAAGAGCTGCCGCGGGCATCGAACGGAATTTTTCTATCTGATGCTGAGTTTTCTGTTCTGGCTGATTCTTTCGGTCGTCTTCGGCGGACTGCTGCTCATCGTTGTGTGTCCGTATTTTTTGCTCGCTCTGTATCATTTGTTTGACCGCGTGCGCGGAGTGGAAATCCGCGTTTCGCGTCGTCCGCCGCAGAGCGGCACAGATGACAAAACATAAAGCACGACAGAGCACGGCTCTGCCGTGTCTTTTTTTGCGTACACAGCGAATTTTTTTTGTAAAACACAGGAAATTTATCAAAAGAACTTGATGATACGCCCTGTTTTGGTATATGATAATAAGTAAATAGTATGAAGTAAAGGAGCGATTTCGTTGGAGAAAAAACCGTTTTATATAACTACTCCGATTTACTACCCGTCTGATAACCTGCACATCGGTCATTGCTACTGTACCGTAGCGACTGATACCATGGCTCGCTTTAAGCGCCTGAAGGGCTATGATGTCATGTTCCTGACCGGTACCGATGAGCATGGCCAGAAAATTGAGGACAAGGCAAAGGAAGCTGGCGTTACGCCGAAGGAATTTGTCGATAAGATTGTAAGCGGCGTCAAGGATCTGTGGAAGCTGATGAATATTTCCAATGATCGCTTTATCCGCACGACAGATCCGTACCACGAAGAAGCCGTTCAGAAGATTTTCGAGCGTTTGAAGAATCAGGGCGATATTTACAAGTCCGTATACAAGGGCAAGTACTGCAAGCCGTGTGAGTCGTTCTGGACCGAGACACAGCTGGTAGACGGCAAGTGCCCGGACTGCGGCCGTGAGGTTGTAGATGCAGAGGAAGAGGCATATTTCTTCCGTCTTTCCAAGTACCAGGACCGCATCATCAAGCTGTACGAGGAGCATCCGGACTGGCTGGAGCCGTCCTCCCGCGCGCATGAGATGCTCAACAACTTCATCAAGCCGGGCCTGGAGGATACCTGTGTATCCCGTACCAGCTTCAACTGGGGCGTTCCGGTGCTGTCTGACCCGAAGCATGTCGTTTATGTATGGATTGATGCACTGACCAACTACATCACGGCGCTGGGCTATGAGAACGAGCAGTACAACGACTTTGAGAAGTTCTGGCCGGCTGACGTTCATTTCATCGGCAAGGAAATCGTGCGTTTCCATTCGATTCTGTGGCCGGCAATTCTGATGGCTCTGGATCTGCCGTTGCCGAAGAAGATTTATGGCCATGGCTGGCTGCTGCTGGACGGCGGCAAGATGTCCAAGTCCAAGGGCAATGTTGTCGATCCGGTATTCCTGTGTGAGCGTTACGGCGTAGATACGCTGCGTTACTTCCTGATGCGTGAATTCCCGTTCGGTTCCGATGGTGCATTCTCCAATGAGGCACTGATTAACCGCATTAACTCGGATCTGGCAAACGATCTGGGCAATCTGGTATCCCGTACCGTATCCATGGTCGAGAAGTACTTTGATGGCACGCTCCCGGCAGAGCAGACCGCAGATCCGCTGGATGATGAGCTGGTTTCGATGGCTTCCGCTCTGCGCGACAAGTATGATGGCATCATGGAGTCTTACGCATTCCAGGATGGTCTGATTGAGATCTTCAAGGTTGTCTCTCGTGCAAACAAGTACATTGATGAGACGGCTCCGTGGGTACTGGCAAAGGATGAGGCGAACAAGCCGCGTCTGGCTCGCGTCATGTATAACCTGCTAGAGACCATCCGCATTTGCGGCATTCTGCTGACCCCGTACATGCCGGATTCTGCGGAGAAGATTCGTGAGCAGATCGGTGCAGACGAATCGGTATATAACTGGGAGACTGCTGGCGTGTATGGTTCTCTGCCGCAGACGGTTACCGTGCACAAGGGTGCTGCTCTGTTCCCGCGTATTGACATGAACAAGGAGCTGGCGTTCCTGGAAGATCGCATGGCAAAGCAGAAGAAGGCAGCAGAAAAGGCTGCCAAGAAGGCGGAAAAGGCAGCAAAGAAAGAGGAGAAGAATCTGGAAGGCGTCATGATCGGTATCGACGATTTCGCCAAGGTCGAGCTCAAGACCGCGAAGATTCTGTCCTGTGAGCCGGTGAAGAAGTCGGACAAGCTGCTGTGCTTGCAGGTTGAGCTGGGCGAAGAGAAGCGTCAGATTGTATCCGGCATTGCCGAGTACTATAAGCCGGAAGACATGGTCGGCAAGACGGTTATCGTTGTTTCCAACCTGAAGCCGGCAAAGCTGCGCGGCGTAGAGAGCCAGGGCATGATTCTGGCAGCAGATACGCCGGACGGCGTACAGGTTGTCTTTGCAGACGGCATCCCGTCTGGCTGCAAGATCAGATAAACAAAACATTCCTTCTGATGGAAGGATGACAGGAAGGCTCGATGATTCCACAGTGGGATTTTCGAGCCTTCTGTATCTCAAATTTTTTCTCTTTTTTTACGCAAATCTCTTGACCTTCCACCTTGTGGAAGCTGTATAACAAAGAAAACAGAGAACACAGGGAGGATTTCCGATGAAGATCAAGCAGGTAGAGGAGCTGGTCGGCATCACCCGCAAAAACATTCGGTTCTATGAGGAACAGGGTTTGCTGCAGGTGGCGCGGGCAGATAACGGATACCGCGAGTATCATATGGAGGATGTCCGCAGACTGCAGCAGATTCGCCTGCTGCGCAAGCTGTCGATTCCGCTGGAAGACATTCGGGCACTGTTTGCCGGAACGCTTCGTCTGGATACCTGCCTTTCGCGGCAGATGATGCAGTACGAGCGGCAAAAGCGTGACCTCGATCAGATGGCGAAATTTTGTGAGATGCTGATGCGGGAAAACACCTCTCTGCAATCTCTGGATGCGGAGCTTTGTCTGGAACGGATGGAGCGTCTGGAAAAGGAGGGGACCAGCTTTATGGATGTCAACACGACGGATGTAAAGAAGAAGCGCAGAAACGGCGCCGTGCTTGGTGCGGTATTTATGATCTGCGTGATGCTCGCGGTGATGGCTCTGGTAGTCTGGGCAAACACCCAAGAAAAAATGCCGCTTCCCGTATTGGGGATTGGCGTCGGGATTCCGCTCGTTATCATTGTCGGTGTGCTGATCGCTCTGCGCAGCAGACTCAAGGAGATTCAAGGAGGAGAAGAAGATGAAGCTGCTAAGTATTGAGTATATTCCGAATGCCGAGATTGAAGCATTGGGAATGGTAAAGGGAACCATCGTTCAGACCAAAAATGTCGGAAAAGACTTTATGGCGGGCATGAAAACACTGGTCGGCGGAGAAATCGTTGGCTACACGCAGATGCTGGAAGAAGCGCGGCAGATTGCCGTGAAACGCATGGTGGATGAAGCAAAGGCGCTGGGCGCGGATGCCATCATCGGTGTGCGGTATGGCTCGTCACAGGTCATGGCGGGCGCTGCGGAGGTCATTGCCTATGGAACAGCGGTGCGTATCCTGAACAAATAAGAAAGGAAAACAGATATGCTGTTTGACACCCATGCACATTATGATGACAGCTGGTTTGACGCGGATCGGGAGCAATTGCTCGCGTCGATGCAGGAGCATAACGTCGGACTGATTCTCAATCCGGGCTGTGATGTGGAGACATCGAAAACTGCGGTACAGCTGGCACATACCCATGACTTTATGTATGCCGCTGTTGGCATTCATCCGGAGTACAGCGTTGGCGTCACGGATGCAGACATTGACACCATTCGCGCGCTGGCGGCAGAGCCAAAGGTCAAGGCAATCGGAGAGATTGGCTTGGATTATTATTGGGAGAAGCGTTCGCCGGAGACCACTCCACCGCGCGAACAGCAGAAGCTTCTGCTGCGCAAGCAATTGGAGCTGGCGCGAGAGCTGCAATTGCCGGTCATTATTCATGACCGAGATGCCCATGAGGACTGCTTTGAGATCGTGAAGGACTATGCAGACCTCAAGGGTGTCTACCACTGCTATTCCGGCAGTCTGGAAATGGCGAAGGAGATTCTCAAGTTGGGATGGAATTTGTCGTTTACCGGCGTGATTACCTACGGCAGAGCCAAAAAGGCGCGCCGCGTCATCGAGGGAATCCCGATGGATCGTATCATGATCGAGACTGACAGCCCGTATCTGACACCGGAGCCGGAGCGGCTCGCAGAAGGCCGCATTCGCAACAGCTCGCTGTTTGTCCATCGCGTTGCAGAGCAAATTGCGAATTTTAAGGGGATTTCCGTGCAGGAGGTCGAAGAAATTACGACAGCGAACGGCAAAGCCTTCTTTGATATTCCATGACGCATGATGCATAAAAAGATAGCCAGAATTTGGCATATCAATTGACAAACACGATTAAGTTTTATATAATATAAATAACTTATTATAAGCGTTGTCCAAACGCTGAGAGGAGTGGCTCTTATGAAAAAGAGATTGGTAAGTCTGTTGCTGGCAGGATGCATGACAGCAATGCTGTCCGTTGCTGCATTTGCAGCAGATACAACAGAGGTATCTAAGTCTGAGGAAGCATCTTTGAAGCCAGCGGTATCTAAGGTATTTACGGATGTTCCGGCAAAAGCTTGGTATACACCGAGTGTGCAGTACGTATATAACAACGATGTCATGTTTGGCGTTGCTCCAGACAAGTTTGCACCAGAAATCGGTTTCAACCGCGCAATGGTAGTACAGACCATGTACAATCGTTCCAGCAACAAGTCGTATAACAAGAACGCAGCACCGGCATTCAAGGATGTAACAGACAAGAATGCTTGGTACTATGACGCTGTACAGTGGGCAACACAGAGAGGTGTTATCGGCGGCTATGAAGACGGCACTTTCCGTCCGAACAAAGATGTAACTCGTGAAGAGTTTGCAACCATTCTGTATCAGGCTTCTGGTGCCCCGTCTATTGTAAATGAGATTGTGCCGATTCATCCAGACTTTAAGGATGTTTCCGCTTGGGCAAAGAATGCAGTGATTTGGTGCCATGCTCGCAATATCATCAATGGTATTCCAGTAAACGGCGTTCCGTATCTGCAGCCGAAGGGCGTAGCTACTCGTGCACAGGCAGCCCGTATGCTGTCTCAGTATCTGGGTCTTACCGGCTGATTGATGACAGAATACGTCACAAGGGTATAAAAAATGCCATCCGATTTTCTCGGATGGCATTTTCTTATGCTGTTTTATTGTGCGATAGCGGCAAATGCCTGCTTGAGATCATCGAGAATGTCATCGACATGCTCCAGACCGACAGACAGACGCACAAGACCCGGCGTGATGCCGCAGGCAACCAGCTGCTCATCACTGAGCTGGCGATGCGTTGCCGTTGCCGGATGCAGGATGCAGCTGTGAATGTCTGCGACATGAACCTCCAGCGAAATCATCTTCAGGCTGTCGATAAATTTCGCCGCGCGGGCACGACCGCCCTTGATGGAGAACGAGATGACACCGGCAGTGCCCTCCGGCAGATATTTCTGCGCCAGTGCATGGTACTTGTCAGACGGCAGATTCGGATAGTTGATGAATTCCACATCCGGCTGCTGCTCCAAGAACTGCGCGACTTCCAGTGCGTTTTTGCTGTGCTGGCGAATGCGGAGCGGCAGGGTCTGTAAGCCGAGATCGAGCAAAAATGCGCCCATCGGTGTCTGACAGGTGCCCATGTCGCGCATAAGCTGTACACGCGCCTTGGTGATGTAAGCGGCAGCACCGAAGGATTCTGTGTAGCGCAGACCATGATACGACTCGTCTGGCTCTGTCAGTCCCGGGAACTTGCCGGAAGCGCCCCAATCGAATTTGCCGCTGTCTACAATGACGCCGCCCATCTGCACGGCATGACCGTCCATGTATTTCGTCGTGGAATGTACGATAATATCTGCACCGAAATCAAACGGACGGCACAGGATTGGCGTGGCAAACGTGTTGTCTACGATGAGCGGAATACCATTGTTGTGTGCCAGAGCGGCGAACTTTTCGATGTCGAGCACGTGCAGTGCCGGATTGGCGATGGTCTCACCGAAAACAGCCTTGGTGTTCGGACGAATTTCCTTCTGCAATTGCTCCAGCGGCGCATCGCCGTCGACAAAGGTCACATCGACACCGAATTTCTTGAGAGTCACGCCGAACAGATTGAATGTGCCACCATAAACAGCGGATGCCACAATGATGTGATCGCCAGCATTTGCGATGTTCATGACAGAGAGCATAGAAGCCGCCTGTCCGGAGCTCGTGCACAGCGCGCCGACGCCGCCTTCCAGCGCGGCAATTTTCTTTTCTACACAGTCAATGGTCGGATTGCCCAGACGGGTGTAGAACGCATCGCCTGCGGTCAGGTCGAACAGCGCACCGACATGCTCTGTGGAGTCGAAGGTGAACGTCGTGGATTGGTAAATTGGCAGGGCACGCGGGCTGCCGTTTTTCGGCTCGTAACCTGCTTGAATACACATAGTTTCTGGTCTCATTATACAAAACCTACCTTTCTAGTGGGAAAAACTTAAGCGTTTTCAACAAAATATACTAATACCGTACCATATAAGGGAATTACTGTCAAGCAGTCTGAAAAAGATAAAAGCCAACGAAGAAATCAAATTCTTAGTTGGCTGATAAGAGTTATAGAATGCCGATTTTCATCAGTCTCCATTCTATGTATTGAGAATTTAGACTGATATGGTATTTACTGCGTAGTCGTGATTGGATAGACAATAGCATATCAGAATTTGCTTTGAATTGCAGGACGTTTTGAATATCTGAATCGAAATAGTCATCAGGTGCACTGACAAGAGTATTTGATTTCCAGAGTCGTAAATTCCTATTTTCTTCTAATAACTGTCTCCAAGTATCGCATATGTCTCGTTTTCTAGCGTTGGATAATTGTTTTTTATTAGATAATTGAGAGAGAATTTCGTTAGGAGGATAATCACTGTAACTAATGAAATTCGCATTCAATTTTTTGTCGGGTGATGTAATATATATAGGAAGATTGTAGTCTTTCAGATGGAATATCGTTGCGTACAATCCACATATTTCTAAAGGACAATAACTATATAGAATGGTTAAAGGAGTATGATAGAAGTTGTTTTTCATGTCAACGGAGTCAGAACATGGAGAAAATTCAAGAAGAGATAGAAAGTTATCCGCTCTGTCTTTTAGTTGAAAGATAGAATAATCTGTACGATTACAGCAGATATTTGATATGCCCATTGATATGAATGCGTTCTGAATATTTGGATCGAAAGTTAAGTAATTCATATGGATACCTGATACATGTGTTATAAAATTTTAATTGCATGATAGCACAATCGAAGGCAGACTGCAATCATTTAAATATAAAGAAACCTTAAGATTTCATTGATACAAAAAATGAAGAGATACTTGCACTTGCCACACCTGCGCGAAGTTAGTATAATAAAAAGATAAAGGAATTTGGAATAGATGGAGGCAGAACGATGGAAAAAGAGAAAATTGCGCGCATCAATGCGCTGGCGAAGAAGGCAAAGGCAGAGGGCTTGACCGATGCGGAAAAGGTCGAGCAGAAGCAGCTGCGCGACGAATATATTGCCGAGTATCGTGCCAATCTCAAGGCACAGCTGGACAACACGACAATTGTAGAACCGGACGGCACCAAGCACCCGCTGCAACGGAAGCCGTACAATGGTCTGCGGCGCCATTAACACGACGGATTTTTCTGTGCCGAAGCAAATCGGCATGGTCATGGAACGGCTGGAACAGGCGGGATTTGCCTGCTATATTGTCGGCGGCGCAGTGCGCGACTGGCTGGCAGGCGGAAAGCCGCATGACTATGATTTGTGTACGGCAGCCAAACCGGAGCAAACGGAACAGATTTTTTCCGATCTGCAGGTGATTGAGACCGGTCTGAAGCATGGAACCGTGACCATTGTATTGGACGGAGAACCAATAGAAATCACGACATTCCGCACAGAAGGTGCCTATTCTGACGGGCGCAGGCCGGATGCTGTGGCGTTTGTGACGGATATTACACAGGATCTTGCCCGGAGGGATTTCACGGTCAATGCGATGGCGTGGAGTCCTCGGCGCGGATTGTGCGATCCGTTTGGCGGAAAAGAGGATTTGAAACACAAATGTATTCGCTGTGTCGGCGATGCGGAAACGCGGTTTCAGGAGGATGCCCTGCGGATTCTGCGGGCATTGCGATTTGCTGCGACAAGAGGATATACGGTAGAACCGCACACCGCACAAGCCCTGCACGATAACAGACAACGCTTGATACATGTCTCTGCGGAACGAATTACGGCGGAGCTGCTGCAATTGGTCTGCGGCGCGTATGCCGGTGCTGTGTGCATGGAGTTTGCGGATATTTTGACGGAAATTTTACCGGAACTCACGCCGATGATTGGGTTTAACCAGCGCAACCCGCATCATAAATATGATATATGGGAGCACTCTGTCCGTGCCATGGAAGCGATTCGGCCGGAGCCGCTGCTGCGGTTGGCGATGCTATTTCATGACTGCGGCAAACCAAAGACATTTACGGTAGATGCACAGGGAATCGGCCATTTTTATGGACATCCGGCGCAGTCGTATGTCGTTGCCGGGCAAATTGTTCAGCATTTGCGGTTGTCTGCACAGATGGAACAGCAGCTGCTGTACTTGGTGCGGCATCACGATACGCCGTTGGGACAAACGCCTCGCAGTGTCCGGCGCAAATTGGCGGTGCACGGCGAGCAGGTTTTTCGGCAGCTGTTGGCAATTAAAAAAGCGGATTGCATTGGACAGGGAACAACACCGCGCAATCAGACCGAGCTGCTGCAAACCGAACAATTGCTGGAAGAAACACTGCAACAGGACAATTGCCTGACGCGGCGGGACTTGGCGGTCAATGGACATGACTTGCAGCAGTGGGGCGTTTCCGGTCGAGAAATTCGATTTTTCCTGTCTGAAATGCTCAATCGTGTCTTAGACGAACCGGAAAATAACACCCGTGACCGGCTCAGAGCTATTTTTGATGAACTGAGAGCACATCAGGACCGAATCGAACTGACGGTCAGCGGCATGAGTGCAGGATGCTGTGCGCGCGAAGTGCGCCGCCGCATGGAACGCATTCCGCAGGTGCAAAAGGTAGATATTGTCTTGGACAGTGGACAGATTGTATTATATGGACAAAAAATACCGCTGGAACAGGTACAGAATGCCCTGTCAGCGGCGGGATTTGAGGTGGTAATATGAGTTTGGATTATAAACAGATTTTTGTCGATCAATATACACAGCACATCAAGCGGCGCGGTGCAGATCGTCTGCTGGAATGGCTGCTCAGCTCGGATTTCTTTACGGCACCGGCATCGACGCGGTTTCACTCGGCGTATGAGGGCGGTCTTGTCGAGCACAGCCTGAATGTCTATAAGGTCTTTATGAAAAAGCACTTTGTAGAGGGAGAGGATGATCCGGAGAGCGTAGCGATTTGCACGCTGCTGCATGACATCTGCAAGGCGGGATTTTATGAGGTCTCGTATCGCAATCGAAAAAATGAGGACGGTCAGTGGGAAAAGGTTCCATATTATACCATCAATGACCGGTTTCCGTATGGTCATGGCGAAAAGTCTGTCTTTCTCATCGAGCGATTTATGCGCCTGAAAAATGAGGAAGCAGTTGCCATTCGCTGGCATATGGGTGGATTTGATGACACGGCAAAGGCTGGCTCGTTCGCCATTGCTCATGCATATGAGCAGTATCCGCTGGCAGTCAAAGTACATTTGTCCGACCTCGAAGCAACGTATCTGTGCGAGAGTCGAAACGAAGATGACTGATTACTGATAATGCTCTCGGGTATAAAAAAAGAAATATTGCTGATACACGCCCGCATACGGGCTGTTGATGAATTGCTTCATGTCGCCGCTGTAATATGCGGCGGCTTTTTTCATCCAAGTGTCCACCGGAAAGGCGTCCAGCTTGTGCAGACCAAACAGCAAAAAGCAATCCGCAACCTTTCTTCCCACACCGCGAAGCTGCATGATTTCGCGCCGCGCGCTGTCGGTATCCAGCTGTTCCAGCGCAGAAAAATCAATCGTGCCGGAGCACACAGCCTGTGCGGCGGAAATCAGATATGGCGTGCGGTAGCCTGCCCGCAGAGGTGCCAAATCTTCGTTCGTACAAACAGCCAGCTGTTCGGGTGTCGGAAACGTGTACAGCGTCTGCTCCTCGAATACGATCGGTTTGCCCAGCAGCGTGCACAATCGGTCAACAATACCGGTGATACGCGGAATGTTGTTGCATTGAGAGAGGATAAACGTGCACAGCGCTTCCCAAGGGTCTTGTCGCAGGATGCGGATGCCGCGTCCAAACGCTGCGGCGGCAGAGGTAAACGCATCGACGGCAAAGCTGTCGCAGATCGCGGCATAATCTGTGTCGCAGTCAAAATACGCGCGCCAGAGCTGTTCATACTGCTGCATATCAGAGGAAAGAACCAGCGCACCATGGGAATCGGCAACGCGAGCGGGTACGCCGCGGACGATGCCAAGATAGCTGCCGTCCGGCTGTTCTTTCCAGCGAAAGCATTGGCCGCAGGTGAAGGTCTGATGGGCAGAAAATGGAATGGTGCTTGTGACAATCAGATTGTTATTTTGTGTGATGATTTGCATGGTGCATTCCTCCTAGTTTCGATATTTTATCATGAATTTGCAGACAGACACAATATCTTCAGAATTTTTTATGTGTTTGTCTATAGGACTGGGGCGAAAGATATGGTATAATAAGACAAATTTTGTAACAATTTAGAGGAGGATACGCATTCTTGAGCGGAAAAAGAGATGCAGGAAAATCCGGCTGGAAGGTTGTAGAGGAAGAACGCGTTGACAATCCGAAGCAGGCTAAGCGTGAAGCAAAACATGCCAGCAAGCGTCGCAGCCGAAAAAAACGCAGTATGGCGCAAAGAATCACCAGATGGTTTATTGCAGCTGTGCTTCTCGCGGCAGTATACTGTGTGCTGGTATTTTCAAATATTCCATTGATTGAACGATGGAGAACCATCTATATTGAGACGGCGATGGGTACCATGAATCATCAGTGGCTGGCGACGCGGTTTCTCCCGCAATCGGTCATTGACGACGTGATGAAGGGGCGTGTTGTGGTCGAAGTACAGCAGGAAGAGTACAATTCTTCTTGGGGAAAAGAGGAAGAAGAATTCTCCAGCAAGGCAAATGCCATCGGTAAATGGGAAACAGTAAAAACGCATTTTGCAAAAATGTATCCGGAAATCGACCAAGACTCTCTGACGGCCTATTTGGAAAAGCACAAAGGAGAAAATCTGTTGGATGCAGATGGCTGTTTGCTCATTGATCGGGCAGACTATAACAAGGACGAAACCGGCATCAAGACCATTTACGGCGACGATGTCTGCGCCATAGATACCCACAATGGCATTGTCATTGTGAGCCTGACCGGTGACGGTTATTCCGGTCGTATGGCGATTGTCAAAGATTCCGGTCAGGTGCAGCTCGCAACGGCACCCAATCTCGGGACTTCGGGCAGTTATTTGGACAAAATTTGTGAGAGAAATGACGCGGTACTCGGCATCAATGCCAGTGGATTTTCCGATCCGGACGGCACGGGCAATGGCGGAGAAGCGTTTGGCATGATTTTATCCAATCGGGAGACATATCGAAAGTCCTTGGACACGACGATGAAGGTGATTAGCTTGGACGAAGAGGATCATCTTACGATTTCCAATACGCTGCCGGACAAGGCGCGCGACGCCATGCAGTTCAGTCCGGCGCTCGTAGTCAACGGGGAACAGCTCATCAGCGGCTCTTCCGGCTGGGGGTTACAGCCGCGCTCTGTCATTGCGCAGACAAAGAACGGCGACATGCTGCTGGCGATTGTGGATGGCAGACAGCCGAGCTATTCTGTCGGCATTACACTCGGTGATTTGGCGGATATTTTGTATCAGTACGGCGCGTATCAGTCATGCAATTTGGATGGCGGTTCGTCTGCTGTCATGTACTATCGCGGACGAATTATTACCCATTCTTCCGCGGCAAATTCCGAGCGGGGACGGCATATCCCGAATGGCTGGATTGTCAAAGAACCGCATTCGTAATAGAGAGAAAAGCCTTCTGCTTCGGCAGAAGGCTTTTGCGTTTTCAAATAGAATAAATTTTTTCTTTCTCCTCAATTCGCCTTCCATCGCGGGGCTTTCATGTCATGCTGGAAAGGGCAGCGCGTGAGAAATATTTGCTGCTGAGGAGGTGAAAAATACGAAAAATACTGTTATACTGGTATCAGCCGGAAGCATCTCCGGCATGAGAAGTCGACAGACTGCGCAGAGTGAGCTGTACGCGCGTGCATTGGCGCGATTGGGCTGTACGGCGGTACATGATGCGGGCTATGGAGACGCAAGAATTCTGGCGCAGCGCATGGATGCCTTGGTGTTGTCCGGCGGGGGAGATATTCATCCGCTGTATTATGGAAAGCATTTGACCGGGATGGATACCAGTGTCGATCAGCACAGAGATGAACGGGAATGGGAGCTGATGCGCTGGTTTTGTGAAAACAAAAAACCGGTATTTGGGATCTGCCGCGGGATGCAGGTTATTGATGTCTTTTTTGGCGGTACGTTGTTTCGCCATTTGGGGACAGCGCATGTACATGACAACACACTTCATACGATTATTACCGCAGAGAGCGGACGATTGCGCCCGCTTTTGGGAGAAAAACTCGCCGTCAATAGCTATCATCATCAGGCGATTCGGACATTGGGAGCCAATCTGCATGTCACAGCGGTCAGCGATGCGGACGGCGTGATTGAAGCCATCGAACACGATACCTTGCCGGTGATGGCGGTACAGTGGCATCCGGAACGCATGATTGATGGTCTGTGTCAGGATGCAGAGGCAGATATGCTGCCGCTGTTTGCGACATTTCTTACGCTGTCGGCACGGAAAGGAACGACCTAATGTATGGAACAAATACGTCTCATCAATCTGGAGGACGAGAAACCGACGGTCAAACAGGCTATGGATCGGCTGGAGCTGGAGCTTCGGCTGGCAAAGAGACAGGGCGTCTGTGTCCTGAAAATTATTCATGGGTTTGGTTCGACGGGAAACGGCGGAAAAATTCGCGTGGCACTGCGCAAGGCATTGCCGGACTATCAGAAACGCGGCAAGCTGTGTTTTTTCGTTCCCGGAGAAAGACTGACGATATTTGAGGAGGAAACACGGAGACTGTTGCAGCTGTGTCCGGATTTCCGAAAAGATCACGACATCGACCGGCACAACAACGGCATTACTGTTGTTGTGCTGCGAGACAGGAAAGGATGAAAAAATCATGCTGAATCGAAACGACGACCAAAAAACAGATGTCATCGAACACATGCGGGATGGTGACGGTCATGTCATCCGCCGCACGTTGATTGCACCGGAGGATTCCTGCGGAAAATTCAAGATGTGTGCGAAGATTACACTGGAGCCGGGATGTTCCATTGGTGAGCACGGCCATCAGCCGGATGCAGAGTTCTGTTACATGCTGGAGGGAGAGCTGACAATCCTGGATAACGGCAAGGAACATACCGTATATCCGGGAGATGCTTGGATGTGCGGCGATGGTGCCGTGCACTACAGCAAAAACAATTCAGATAAGCCGGCAGTTTTTCTTGCCATGGTAGTAGAATAACAAAAAAGACCGATGCGCGATGCATCGGTCTTTTGCTGTCTAAAATTGGTTTACTTTACGATGTAAACATTTGCGTACTTGACGCCGTTCTTCTTAGCAATGGAATTGTTTGCTACGAAGATGTCAATGCGCTTGCCCTTGATGGCGCCGCCACGATCCTCTACGGTGTAGGTGCCCCAACCTTCGATGTAAACCTTGGTGTACATCGGCAGAACAGAGGTATCTGCTGCGATCGTGTGGTTGACGCGCGGGGTTCTGCCGGAAGCAGTCGTACTGTCGCCAGCGTAGAAGGTCAGCTTGAAGTTGCCTACCAGCTGCTTGTTGCTGTTGCTAGTGGTCGGCTGTGTGGTTGTGGTCTGGGAAGTAGACGGCTTGGTAGTGGTCAGGTACTTAGAAGATACATAACCGGTCTTGCCGTTGACGGAAATCTTTGCCCAGTTGCCGGAAACGCCGGTCTTGGTAGCAACCTGTCCCTTGCTGATAGAGGTGACTACCTTGTAGCTGGTGCTCGGGCCAGAGCGAACGTTTACTGCGGAAACAGCGTATACAGTGGTGCTTGCTGTGCTTGTGGTAGAAGCGGAAGAAGCAGCGGTCGTGGAAACAGTGCCAGAGGTCAGGTACTTGCTATGTACATAACCGGTCTTGCCGCCTGCGGTGACCTTGGTCCAGCTGCCGGTCTTGCCAGCGGTGGTTACGGTCTGACCCTTTCCGACAACGGAAACAACCTTGTAGCGGTTGCCGGCGCCGGAACGCATGTTTACGTCGGTGGTAGCGGTAGCAGATGCAGCGAATGCGCCAGCGGTCAGGGATGCGGTAACAATAATGCCGGTAGCGGCAACAATAAGATTTCTCTTTAATTTCTGAAACATGTAAGTAACTCCTTTATTACGCGGGGCTGCCGAAGCAGCGGGGTATCAATTTGTTACGTTCGTGTAACCGTTTGTTACGGTTGTGTAACTGAACTGTAACCTATCTTACAGGAACAGCCGCCGTTTGTCAAACAATTCTTGGATATTTTTTTAATTTCGGGCATTTTGAACAAGAATAAACTGGCAAAATTGGTGAATTTGGCAATAAAACCGGCAAAAATTCGGAAAAATAACAAAAATACACCGGAGACGAATGGTTACAAAAATCACGGAACGGTTACAAACCAACGAGCCATCCTGTCGAAAAAATTGACAGGGATGTGAATTGGAAAACCGCCAAATGGGTGTACATTGAGCGGAAACTGTGCTATACTATGTAATAGTTTTTGACGTTTGGCTGTTGTGTGTGGACCACAGCAGTTTGAGGATAAAGTAATAGCAAATACGATAAATTGAAATTTATTTCGCGCGGTAGGCTGCCGAATGAAGCGGAACTGGAAGTTGCCGGTGCGCTGTTTTGCTGTGCCTGTATCAGAGGCAATGCAACCTGCGGGCGCGTTCATGTAAAGGAAAGTGATACGCATTTATGAAAGAAAAACTGAAGATTATACCGTTGGGCGGACTCAATGAGATCGGCAAGAACATGACAGTTGTCGAGTATGGACAGGACATTTTTGTCATTGACTGCGGCATGGCGTTTCCGGACAATGATTTGCTGGGCGTTGACTTGGTTATTCCGGATGTCACGTATCTGCGTCGGCACAAGAACAAGGTGCGCGGCATTGTCATCACGCATGGCCATGAGGACCACATCGGCGCACTGCCGTATGTGCTCAAGGAGCTGAATGTACCGGTTTATTGCACACGTCTGGTTGCCGGCATCCTGAACTCCAAGTTTGAGGAACACCGCATGACCAAGCAGGTCAAGATCAACTGCGTCAAGGCGGGCGATCATATCAAGCTGGGCTGCTTCGACATTGAGCTGATTCATACCAACCATTCGATTGCCGATGCCGTCGCTCTGGCAATCCGCACTCCGCTTGGCATGATTATCCACACCGGTGACTTTAAGATTGACCCGACACCGGTATCTGGTGAGATGATTGACCTGACCCGCTTTGGTGAGCTGGGCAAGAAGGGCGTGCTCGCACTGATGAGTGATTCGACAAATGTCGAGCGTCCGGGCTATACACCGAGTGAGATGGAGGTTGGCAAGACGTTTGAGGCGCAGTTCAAGGGCTGCGATCAGCGCATTATCGTCGCTACGTTTGCTTCCAACATCTATCGTATCCAGCAGGTTGTGGATGCTGCGCATCACAACGGCAGAAAGGTTGCGATCTGCGGTCGAAGCATGGAGAACATCTCCAATGTCGCGCTGGAACTGGGGTATCTCAATGTGCCGAAGAATATACTCATTGATATTGCTGAGGTAAACCGGTATCCAAAGAGCAAGGTCGTTGTTTTGTGCACCGGTTCGCAGGGCGAGGCAATGAGTGCGCTGTACCGTATGGCGTTCTCCAGCCACAAACAGGTGGACGTTGGCGCGGGCGATAAGGTCATTATTTCTGCGTCTGCGATTCCGGGCAACGAGAAATCGGTCACCAAGATGATTAACGAGCTGAGCAAGAAGGGCGCAGAAGTCGTCTATGACCGCTCCGCGATTATTCATGTATCCGGTCATGCTTGTCAGGAAGAGCTGAAGCTGATGCTGTCGCTGATTAAGCCGAAGTACTTTATTCCGGTACACGGTGAGTACCGTATGCTGCGCCGCCATGGCGAGTTGGCTGTACAGACCGGCGTGCATCCGCGCCGTGTCATCATCACGGACATCGGACGTCCGGTAGAGATTACCGCAAAGTCTGCGCGTCTTGCCAATCCGGTTCCGTCCGGCAAGGTGCTGGTTGACGGTCTGGGTATCGGTGATGTCGGTACGGCTGTTCTGCGCGACAGAAAGCATCTGTCCGAAGATGGCCTGCTCGTTGTCGTTGTGACCTTGGACAGCGAGAGCGGCATTGTTATCGCAGGCCCGGACATTGTCTCCCGCGGTTTCATTTACGTGAAGGAGGCAGAGGATCTCATGGAAGAGCTGCGCCGCATTTCTCAGCGTGCGCTGGATCGCTGCTTGGATGATAACGTCCGCGATTGGACGACCATCAAGGCGAATGTCAAAAACGATCTGTCTGAGTTCCTCTATCGCAAGACCAAGAGAAGCCCGATGATCCTTCCGGTCATCATGGAAATTTAAATTTCGCTAGCTTTATCCAAATAAAAAACGATGCGCTGATGCCGTCTGCTGTGGACGGTATCAGCGCTTTTATGTTATACTGTAGTTGGTTTCAATTGGTGACAAGAGAGGAGACATATCATGACAATACAAATGGGTATTCTGGGAACAGGACAGATTTCTTCCGCCCTTGTCACAGGCTTTTGCACGGATGATGCATCCAAGCAAAAGCTGCATTTCTATCTTTCGCCGCGCAATGCACAAAAGGCAGCCGCGCTGGCACAGCAATTTCCGGAACAGGTGACCGTGTGTGCCTCTAACCAAGAGGTGCTTGACCGGGCAAAAGACTGGATCATCTTGGCACTGCTGCCGCGAGATACCCAACGGATTCTACAGGAGCTGCAATTTGCACCGGAGCAGAAAATTCTGTCGCTAATCAGCGATCATCCGATGCAGGACATTGTCCGCTGGACGGGAACAAGGGCAAAAGCCATTCGCATGGTGCCGCTGCCGTTTGCCGCTATGCATATCGGCCCGATTGCCTATTGCCCGGCAGATGCAGAGATTCGAGAGCTGTTTGCACCGCTGGGTCAATTGATTGAACTGAGCGATGAGCAAGCGCTCAATACAATCTTGACGCTGACTTCACTCATGAGTCCGTTTTATTTGCTGATTCATCATGCGGCGGAGTGGGGAAAACAAAACGGCATGACAGATCGCGCCACTGTTGATTATATGACGTCGTTTTTTGAAGCACTGTCCGTGATGGCACGGCAGGCACCAAACAGCGCTGCGGTTGCCGAGCTGTGCTATGATACGACCGAGGGCGGACTCAATGAGAGTGCCTATCGGTATATCACACAGCAAGGCGGGTATGACATTTGGATGCAGGCGCTAGAGCAAGTCAAGCGGCGATTGCAGAAATAAAAAAACAGCGGCAGGGGACGATGCATCCTCTGCCGCTGCTGTTTGTTATGCGTGTGTTTCTTCTTGGTTTGGTGTATTGCGCAGGAACTCACTGATGTTGAGTCCGGCGATGGCGCCGTCTGCCACAGCCTTGGCAATTTGCAGGACACCGCCGACGCAGTCGCCAGCGGCAAACAGACCGGGAACATTGGTCTGATAACTGCGGTCTACCTTGACGTCTGAACCGTCTATGATGACGCCCATGCGTCCGGCAAAGTCCGCCGCAGAAGCAACACCCTGCGCCAAGAACAGACCATCAATCGGATACAGCTGCTTCTCGGTCTGTACACCGGACAGCATACCGAAATCATCCGTGCGCAGTTCTGTGATTGGCTCCGTGATAATGGGAATATCCGATGGAATCTTATTGGTGGTAATGGTTGCACCGTTTGTGAAAAGACGAAGATGTTCTGTCAGCGGGCGCAAATGCTCCAACTCGGCAACGGCATGGTCACCGCTGCCGACAACAGCGAGCGAGCGTCCGCGCATCAGAAAGCCGTCACACTGGGCGCAATGGCTGACACCGTAGCCGATGAGATGATCGGCGTGCAGATTGGAGGCAATGCGCTGTTTTCCGGTTGCCAGCAGAACGGTACGTGCCGTGTAGCTGTTGCCGGAGGAGGTGTTGACGATAAATCCATTGGATTCACGGATGGAGACCACTTCGTCACTGATGACTTCAATGCCAAGCCGCTCGACCTGTACTAGACCGCGGCGGAACAGTTCATCGCCGCTGACCGGTTCTGCCAGACCGAAATAATTTTCAATGCGGTGGCTTTGACCGAGAGCACCGGAATCTCGACCGATCACAAGCGGGGTATAGCCTGCGCGTCGAACATACAGAGCAGCAGAGAGACCTGCTGGGCCTTTTCCGATGATAATACAATCTTTCATGAAAATAAAACTCCTTGATGATAAATAGGGGAGAGCAGAGAGTCAGTGCAATTGATCCGGCAGCCGGATGCTGATTTCTCCGGCAACCAATGTGCTGCGCTGTCCGTTCTGCTCAATGATAAGATGCCCGTTGGAATCAATACCGACAGCGATTGCCTCTTCGCGCTTGTCGAAACGAATGACCGTGATAGGCTGGCCGAGGAAGTGAATAAACGAACGATAGCGGTCAATGAGTGCTTCGGTCTGTCCGGATGCAATGAGATCACAGCATGATTCCATATGGTTGAAGAACGATGCCGCGAGTGCATTGCGGCGCACCGGATGCGGAGCAAAATCTTCCAGACAACCGGCAATCTCTGCGATTTCCGGCGCAAGACCGCTTGCCGGGGTGCGGACATTGATGCCAATGCCGACAATGGCATAGGAAAGTTGTCCGGTTTCCGCTTCGACAGATGCTTCTGTCAAAATACCGCATAGCTTTTTGCCATGCATGAGGACGTCATTGACCCATTTGATGTCTGGGGTAAAATCAGCGGTTTCTGCGATTGCTTCACAGGCGGCAATCGCTGCGCCAACGGTCAGCAAATGAATGCGCTCCAGCGGAATTTTGGGGCGCAGGAGCAGACTCATATAGATACCGCTGCCGGAAGGAGACAGAAAATTTCGTCCCAATCTGCCGCGGCCGGCAGTCTGACAATCAGCGACAGCGGCATAGCCGTTTGGCAAATCAGCAGCCCGCTGTTTGAGATAATTATTGGTGGAATCGATAGTGGAAAGCACACAGAGATTTCGTGCGGCATATTGCGTTGTCAGTTCCATGGCAATGCCGGCTTCCGACAGTGCGTCACTCGCTTCATCTAAGCGATAGCCCTCACCGGCTGTAGAGGTAATCGGAAACCCCATCTCGCGCAGAGAGGAAACAGCCTTCCATATCGCCGTGCGGGAAACGCCTAATTCTCGTGCCAATGTGCCGCCGGAGATCAGCTCTCCGCGGTGTTCTTCCAAGGTGCGAAGCACGTCATCTCGAACCATCCAATCATCCTTTCGGGTCTTTTTTCGCTTTTTCTTATTGTAATACAGATCTTGACGCAGTACAATAGATTTTACTTGGAAACAGGAAAATTCACAAATCCAGTCGAAGAAACGAGGAAACATATGGCAAGCACAAGCGAGAGTATCCATAGCATCGCACGCACACAGGAGGAACGCATTTTGCTCACGCAAATCGCGCAGAAGGCGGAGACCTGCCGTGACAAATGCTATTTGACGTATACCAAATTTTTAGATATGCATGAAGCGGCGTTGGCAGATCGGCTGCTGCGCAGCTTGGGAGAACATGGCATCTTCTGGGGCGGATACGAGCAGGCGGAACGCCGCATTCTCTTTTTTGTGCCGGACTGGATGGACGCTGTGCCGACAGAGGGAGAGGATTGTCCCATCACAGCCATTCGCTGTCTGCGGAGCAAAAATGATGCGCTGACCCATCGAGATTATTTGGGATCTCTGATGGGGTTGGGACTGCGGCGCGACGGCATCGGAGATATTTTGGTGAGTGACCACGGCGCGGATATTCTGGTATTCAAGGACATTGCGCCGTATCTGCTGATGCATTACAGCCAAGCGGGACGCAAGCATTTACAGACAGAAGAAATTGCGCTGACGGATTTGGTCATGCCGGAAGAAAAGATCACCATGCTGCGCGATACCGTCGCTTCGATGAGATTGGATGCGGTCACAGCTTCGCTGTTTCGCATGTCGCGCGCCAAAGCGGCGGACGCAATCCGTGCAGGAAAAGTGTTTGTCAATCAGCAGGAATGTATCCGTACAGACAAGGAAATCGCGCCGCATGACCGCATTACACTGCGCGGTACCGGACGCGGCAAAGTTGAGGAAATATTGGGAGAGAGCAAAAAGGGCCGTATCGTATTGTCGTTGAAACGATTCGGATAATTCTCAAAAAATCTGCCGTTTAAAATTTTTGTTATTGCAGGAATACATGAAATATGTTATACTAATAGTAACAATGAAGAGGAGGCGGCAAAATGGGAAGACAGCCGAATATGACAGATGCACCGGAGCGCAGCGGTTCCGTGCAGGGATTAGAAGAAAACCTCAAAAAGGCAGTATCTGAAATGCTCGTTCTGTTTTTGCTCAACGAGAGAGAGATGTACATCGGTGAGATTCCGGAAGAGCTGAAACGGCGCAGCAATGGAAAATTCCATATCGTGTTCCCGTACTCGGTGATTTACCGCATGGTTAAATTTGAATATATTGACGAGCTGAAAAAGCGCGTGGCACCGGATGGCAGAAAGCGTCAGTATTACGGTATCACGCCAAAAGGCAGAGAGTATCTGGTGCAGCTGACCGACACTTTTGGACAGTTTATGCAGTGCATCGGACTGATTTTGCAGTCGGAAGGCGCAAAAGAAGCAGAATAACGTTGATACAAAAATATAATGATAATAAATTTCCCGATTCTTGAGAGTCGGGAAATTTTTTTTGCAAATTTGCGAAAATGTGTTGCATCGTGCGGGGTCAAATTGTCTTATGGTATAGAAAGACCAAAATGAAGATTACATGAAATACGGAAACAGGAGGAATTTCGCATGAAAACTGGTTTCAAGTTTGGCATTGCAGCCATTGCGCTGACCGTTTGTATCGCTGGTAGCACGATGTGGGCAAACGCAGACTCCGAAGATGAAGCAATCAAGGAGGCGTTTATCGGCTCGCAGAATATCGCTCAGCAGATCGGACATTTTGAATCAGATAACGGAAAGACCGACCAATTGAGCGAAGAACAGATTCAGGGATATATTGATGATTTCAACGCAGAGATGGACAAGTATTACTCTTCGGATAATGGTTGCAGACAACTATATAAGGAGACCAATGAACAGTATCTGAGAAAAAATGCAAAGGACACAATTATGTATACAGTAGATGGCGGCGTTTTAGATTGTGATTGTAATAATATTAAACTAAGTACGGATGGAACATCCGCCACGATGGATGTTATATTGGTAGATTGGGAAAATTCGGTAGAACGAAATGAATACGGACAAATTGAAGTGACTGCGCCAGTAGAACAAGATACCATGTCTGTAACCATGGTAAAAGAAGACGGACAGTGGAAATTAAAATCCATTGATGACATGATAGCATTTTTCGGCGCGGATGCGATGACTGATTTGCAGAAAGCACAGCAGAAAGCCAGTGAAAAAGGAAAATCTATATTTAATGAAGAGCAGCAAAAACAGATGCAGGTATTCGATGCATACGAACAAAAGACCTACTTCACAGAATATGACAGCTTTTCTGAGGCGCTCCAAGCCGCGGAAAGCATTGATCCGTATGAGGTCAACCCGTTCCCGCTGTGGAATGAGATGGGCGGTTCTTCGTTAGAAAAATATAAAGGAGACGCAAGCTGGGAAGCATAGCATGAGCAGACAAGATAAAGTATTGACGGACAGAAAAATATTTCATGCGGTGGGGTATGTATGCATGGCTGCGGCGATTGTATTGGCTGTTCGATTTACTCAGGAAAATCTTGCAGTGAGTTACACAGCGCAGGGGATGCTGCCCATTATTTTGCAGGAACTGGCGGCGGTGTGCTTGGGAGAATACGCGGCAACCAGACCGGATACAGATGCTTGGATTGGGAGAACCCTGAAAACGATACTTGCCGCGAGTGTTCCGTCTTTGATATGGGCTGCTTTTTGGTTTATGAGATAACAGGAGGGCAAAATTCCCGATTCTGTTGGAGTCGGAAAAAATTTTTCGAAAATTTGCGAAAAATGTGTTGCATTATGTAATGCTAAACTGTCTTATAGTATAGAAAGACAAAGATGGATATTGCTAGAAAAACTGGAGGTGATTAAAAATTATAGTGGATATTAAAAGTAGTGCGAATGCATGGAAAGGAGTTTGAATAATGAAACAATGGGTTAAAAGGATGATGTGTCTCGTGTGTGCGATTGGTTGCCTGATGACACAGACGTTTGCATATGATAGAACGAGTGCTATCAAGTATTCGGATGAAAAGGCATTAAATCCGAGCGGTGATTATCACTTTTATAAAGATAAGGATTGTGCAAATTTTGTTTCGCAGTGCCTGTATTCTGGAAAAATGAAACAAGGTAAAGTTTGGTATACAACGAAGAAACTTGGCAAGTTTTATGGATCAGATGCATGGGTTAATGCTAATGCATTAAAGAATTACTTGAAAAATAATGCTGGAGCAAAACATATAGGTTCTTGGACGAAAGAAGGAACAAGCGGACAATATCCGACATATGCGTATGTTGATGACAGCTCTAATCTTACGGCAAAAAATACAGGAAAAGTCGTAATTTTTTATGATTGGACAGGCGATGGAATCATGGAACATAGTGCGCTTTATGTTGTTAATAATGCTAAGTCTAAAGATACAGAAGATGGAAAAAATGTTACAGGTGATTTGATAAATGCACATACAAAAAATCGCTATCATGCTATTTGGAATCGAGACAAAGCGAACTCGAGGAAGTATGATACAAGAATATATGCATTTGAATTAAAGGACTAAACAGGAGGGGAAATGTTATGAAAACTGGTTTTAAGTTTGGCATTGCTGCCATTGCATTAACCGCTTGTATCGCTGGCAGTACACTATGGGCAAATGCAGATTCCGAGGATGAAGCAATCAAGGAAGCGTTTATCGGCTCACAGAATATGTTTCAGCAAATCGGACATTTTGAATCGGACAACGGAAAAACCGACCAATTGAGCGATGAGCAGATTCAAGGTTATATTGATCGGTTCAATACAGGAGTAGATTCGTATTATTCATTGGATAATCCGTCTCGAGAAAACTATAAGGAACTGAATGAACGTGTATTGAGAGAATGTGCAAAGGATGTCGTGAACTATAAGGTGGATGGTGGCGTTTTATCCTGTACAGCAGAAAATATCAAACTGAATGAAGATAGAACATCTGCTACGATGCACGTGGTATTTGTAGAATGGGGAAATTGGGTAGAGGAAAATGAAGAGGGTCAAATTGAAGTGACGGCACCGACGGGACAAATTTCCGCAGATGTAACGATGGTCAAAGAAGATGGACAGTGGAAGTTGCGGTCGATGGAACAAGCAGATCTTTTCTTTGGATCGGACGCGATTTCCGATTTGCAGGAAACGGAGCAGAAATCCAGTGCAAAAGGACGGTCTGCGGCAAGTGTCTATAGCGCAGAACAGCAGGAGCAGATGCAGGCATTCGATGCATACGAACAGAAGACGCTCTTCACAGAATACGACAGCTTTTCTGATGCGCTCCAAGCCGCGGAAAGCATTGATCCGCATGAGGTCAACCCGTTCCCGCTGTGGAATGAAATGGGTGGTTATTCGTTAGAGAAATGAAAGAAACATAATCTGGGGGTCTATCTCCCGCTCTCGTATGAGGGCGGGGGATATTTTTTGAAAAAGTGTTGCAAATACATGAGTTTCTTGTCTTAATATAAAAGAGGAAAATAAAACGAAGGGAGAAACATATGGTTGCATGGATTTGTTCGGTCGTATCAGACCCGGACGATCAAGAATTTCTCATCGAACTGTATGAAGAATTTCATGCGTTGATGTTTTCTGTCGCCAGACGATATAATAATAACTGGATGAGCTGCGAGGATATTGTGCAGGAGAGTATTTTGCGCATCATGGACAAGTTGGATGTTCTGCGCAGTAAAAAACGCTGTGTGCAGGCGGGATATATTGCCATGGTCGTGCGAAATGTCGCCATCAATACCTTGAAGCATGAAGATATAGTCAAAGCCCACGCAAGGGAGGTTGCGGAGGAAGAGCCGACCGCGCCGACGATGGATGAAATTTTGATTGCACGAGAAAATGCAGAGCTTCTGATGCAGGTGTTGCAGCAGATGCCGGAAGCAGAAGCATTGCTCCTGCGCGGAAAATATATGTTGGGATATTCGGATGAATATCTTGCCAAGCAGATTGGCTGCCAGCCCAAGAGTGTGCGCATGAAGTTGACCCGTGCGCGGAGACATGCGCTCCAAGCGATGCAGCAGGCAAAAAAGGAAGGAGAGAAACAGTGATGACCAGACACGAGCAATTACAGGGACAGTTGGAAGACACGGTATTTGCTCTGCTGATGAATGAGGTCATGCAGCGCGAGAGTGCGCAAATCTGGACGGACTATCAAGCAGAAAAAGAGGCGGGAACTTGTTTGCCCGTTCCCGAAGATACCGACCGGCGCATGAAAGCGTTTATTCGCAGGCAGTTCCGAAAGAAACGGCATCGACACGCGCGAAAAGCCATGCTGCATATGGTGCGGGTTTCTGCGGCTGTGTTCTGTGTGCTGGTTATTGTGTCAGCGACAGCGTTTGCGTCCTCTCCGACCTTTCGAGACAATGTGCTGCATTTGGTGACACGAAACACGGAAACAGGAACCGATTATTCCTTTTCAGATGGATACAACCAGACGATGCCGTCTGAGTACACGGAGACAGTCGTGCAGAGCTTTTCTGTCAATTGGCTGCCGGAGGGTCTGTCGTTTCAAAAAGAAGAGCGCACGCAGAGTACGATTGTAGATACCTTTGCCGCGTCTGATGGACGGTATTTGACGATTCGCAAAGTGACGGGAGCTGCCACGACGGTTTCTGTCGATACAGACGGCGCACAAGTTTCTCAGACCACGATTCACGGAAATACGGCACAGGTGGCGGAAAAAGAGGATATGGCCACGGTGACTTGGAGCGATACCCAGCAGGTGTCGGTCTATTGTGTGACAGCGCGGGGCATCGATACAACAGATGTGCTGAAAACAGCCGAACAGATACGGTGAGGAGATAGCATGAAACGAAAAATCAAACGAAGTGTGGCATTTCTTCTCGCGTTGGGGACACTGGGCAGTACCGCATGGGCGAACGATAAGACGAGCCGATGGGAAGAATTTTGCGATGCCATGCAGGCGGGTGTTGATGAGAAAGCGATTAAACAGGCGCCGCCGCCGGATGTCACACCGTTTCAAGAAGCCCAGCCGATTGCACCGAGCATGACGCAGGTGTTTTGTACGATTCGCGTCATGGGGTCAAAAATTTATTGCGGTGCAATGGTGGGCTTGCAGCCGGAATACATGAGCGTGCTAAAGCTTCAATTGCAAAAAAGCAAAGACGGCAGTGCGTGGGAAACACAGGCATCTTGGACAGTACCGGATCATGTTGCCTCTCAAATTGTGGATGTGCCTGCGTTTCAGTATCAGTATCGCGTGCGTGTCGTTGTGGATATTTATACGACAGAAGGCAAGCGAATCAAACAAATCGAAAAATGTTCTTCTCGCGTGTGGGGATAAAATCAAACTGTACTGAAAATAACGGAAAAATAATTTTTCTCCGCGGACAGGGAACGCCGATTTCCGCGCCGGACACCTGATATACTAACGGATACACGGAGGTGGCTGAGAGGATGCGCGTGGTGTATCTGGATGTGCTGTTCGTGCTGAATTTTGCGATGGATTATTGCATTCTGCGCTGTGCATCCGCACTGAGCGGCAGACCGGCTGCGGTTTGGAGGCTGAGCCTTGCGGCGGGATTTGGCGCGTTGTATGCCGGCGGATGTGTCATGGTTCCGGTTTTATCCGCCTTGCCCGTGCGGATAGCGTCCAGCATTGTTATGACAGCAACGGCGTTTTCCGTTCACAATGTGCGCGTGCTGGTGCGGCAGACCTTGCTGGTTTTGCTTGTTACGTTTGTATTTGGCGGCGCAGTAACGGCACTGGAACAGCTGAGCGGCGCATCGCTTGTGCAGGATGGCGTGATTGTTGCACAGGTATCGAGGCGAGTGCTGTTTGCTTCGGCACTGCTGGCATATGGTCTCAGCTGTCTTGTTTTTCGCAATCAGGCAAAGGACACGCGGCCGCGCGGTGAATCGGTTTGCATTTGCTGTGGAGAACAGCAGTCACAAGTGTTTTTGCTGGTGGACAGCGGTAATACCTTGCGGGACCCGATGACGGGGAAACCCGTGCTGCTGCTGACGCGGGACGCTGCGATTCGGATTTTGCCGGAGCAACAGCGGTTTGTACCGCGAAAACTCAAACAGGACAATGCTGCCGAGCTGGTGCAGCAGACGCAGCGAAATGGCGTGACAGGCTGGCGGCTGCTTGCGTTTCACAGCGTAGGCGGCGGGGGATTGCTGCCATGCTTTCGTCCTCGCGCTGTTGTGCGGGCGGATGGCTGCGCATATGACTGTCTGGTGGCTGTTTCCGTGGCGGATATTTGCTCCGGAGAATTTGACGGACTCATTGAACCGTGAAAGGAGAAGGGTATGCGAATTTGGGAAAAGCTGCGGGAGATTTTGTGCCGAATCGGATTATTTCCATCGGAAAAAGGGATTTTTTACATTGGAAGCCCGATCGTTTTGCCGCCGCCGCTCACGGCAAAAGAAGAAGCGGCAGCAGTGAAGGGCTTTCAGCAGGGAGACCGTACTTGCCGAAACCGGCTCATAGAACACAATTTGCGGCTTGTTGTGTATATTGCGCGGAAATTTGAAAATACCGGCATTCATATGGAAGATTTGGTCTCAATTGGAACGATTGGGCTGATTAAAGCCATTGAAACGTACAATTTGGAGAAGAAAACCAAGTTGGCAACCTATGCCTCGCGCTGTATTGAAAATGAAATTTTGATGCATTTGCGCAAGGTTTCCGGTCAGAAAACCGAAGTGTCTTTTGATGAACCGCTGAGCACAGATTGGGATGGCAATGAGCTGCTGCTGTCGGATATTTTGGGCACAGAACCCGACTGTGTCATTCGACCGGTGGAAGATGATGTTGATCGCCAGCTGCTGCATCGGGCACTCAATCGCCTGCCGGAACGCGAGAAAACCATCATCAGTATGCGGTTTGGCCTGACGGACGGAGAAGAACACACACAGAAAGAAGTGGCTGACTTGCTTGGCATTTCGCAGTCGTATATTTCTCGCTTGGAAAAGCGGATTATGAAACGAATGAAAAAAGATATGATGAGATGGGTATGAAAAAAACGCCCGCCTGATGCGTTCAGGTGGGCGTTTTGCGTGAATAAAAAGGATTTACTCCTCCATCAGCTGTTCCATTTCTGTGATTAACTCATCGAACAGCTGGAGTGCTTCGTGAATCGGGGTGGTCGATGCCATATCGACACCAGCACCGCGCAGCAGAGAAATTGGGTCGGTCGAGCAACCGCCGGACAAGAACTGGATATAGTCCTTGACTGCCGGTGCGCCTTCCTTGAGAATGCGGCGAGACAGAGCAATGGCAGCAGAGTAGCCGGTCGCATACTGATAGACATAATAGTCGTAATAGAAATGCGGGATGCGTGCCCACTCCAAATCAATTTCCTTGTCGATGACAATGCCGTCGCCGAAATACTGATGGTTCAGCTCGTGATACAGCGCGTTGAGAGATTCTGCCGTCAGGCTCTCGCCGCGCTCATTGCGGCGGTTGATCTCCAACTCAAATTCTGCGAACATGGTCTGACGATACAGTGTTGTGCGGAACTGTTCGAGGAAATAGTTGATGAGATATGCACGGCGCTTTTTGTCCTTGGTTGTCTTGAGCAGATACTGCATGAGCAATGCTTCGTTGCAGGTCGAGGCAACTTCAGCGACAAAGATGCTGTAATTGGAATAAGCAACCGGCTGATGCTTGTTGGACAGATACGAATGAATCGCATGACCCATTTCGTGTGCTAGCGTAAACATGCTGTCCAGTGTGCCCGAATAATTCAGCAGAACATACGGATGCTTGCGCAGACCGGCAGAATATGCGCCGGAGCACTTGCCGACGTTTTCATAGACATCAATCCAGCGGTTGTCAAAGCCTTCCTTGAGAATGGCACGATAGTCGTCACCCATACAAGCGAGGGCGTCGTATACAGTCTGCTTGGCTTCTTCATAAGGAATATCGACATCCACATCGCTGACAATCGGCGTGTACAGATCGTACATGTGCAGCTCATCGACACCGAGCAGCTTGCGGCGCAGATCGACATAGCGATACATCGGAGCCATATTTTCGTGTACCGCAGAGATCAAATTGGTGTATACTTCGGTCGGCACGTAATTGCCATCCAGCGATGCCTGTAACGTCGAATCATATTTGCGGGCATCGGCATAGAACTTCAGCTGCTTGACCTGCGCCGAGAGCAGAGCCGCGGCCGTGTTGCGGAACTGACCGTATACGCTGTACAGAGATTCAAATGCAGATTTGCGCAAAATGCGGTCGGCGCTGTGCATGAGCGGAATATAGGTGCCATGGGTGACCGGATGGGACTTGCCGTCTTTGTCGGTTGCTGCCGGGAATTTCAAGTCAGCATCGGCGAAAACAGAATAGACACTGTCCGGCGCCTGCGACATTTCACCGGCGGAAGCGAGCAGCTTTTCCTCTGCATCGGACAGGATATGCGCGCGCTTGTTGCGGATGCGAGTTAAAGCCAGACGATAGGTTTCCAATGCCGGTTCGTCTTTGTAGAACTGTTCCAGCGTGTCATCCGGAATGGCCAAAAGCTCCGGCGTTTCAAAGGAGCTTGCCGCATCGACAGCGACCATAGCACTCATTGCCTGCGAGGTCATGCCCTGATACAGAGAATTGGCGGTGTCTTCGTCGCTTCTGCGCTGAGCGTATCCATACAGGGCGTCAAATAACACGCTGATTGAATCACCGAGCTGCAAAAACTCCAATAATTTTTGTGCGCTGTCACCCAGGTGGCCTTTGTAGGCAGCGAGCTGTTCCGGCAGAGCGCGGGCTTTTTCCAAGTCAGCCTTCCACAAATCGTTGTTTGCATAGACATCTTCCAGTGCCCAGGTATATTTCGGGTCCGCTTCGCTGCGGACAGGAATTTTCTTTTCCATGGTGTTGAAACCTCCTGTGAAAAATTTACTGTCAAACAACTTTAGTATAGCATGGTTGCGGAAATTTTAACAGAAAAATATGAGATTATTCCTCATCCTCTTCACATTCTTCTTCTAATTGTTCGTTGCGTTTGGTACATGCTTTTGCGGTGGCAGACAACAGAGCAAAGGTCAGAAGAAACGTAAAGAAAGCGGCAATCAGCGCGCACAAGCACATCAGCTTGGGGGAATGTACAAAATAGCCGTTTTTGGTGTAGAGCAGCAGTGTAAAAGCAAAGATACAGATGGCGCCGATCATGCTCATCAGAGCATTATTTTTTGGATTTGGCTTGAGACGCCAATCCCACAAGCCGCGCCGAATGCAGCAAAATTCGGTATATCCACTCAGCGCGAGCAGCAGAACCGTCGTGCAGCCGACAATGATACCGGGAGTATTGGTGAGGACTTCCAACAGCAGCAAGGCTAGAATGCCGAAATATGCAAACCAGAAACCACGGTGTTCGATCTGGTACATCTGCTGTTTCTGACGCTCGTCAAGAGCAATCGGGGGGAGTAAATGGATATTTTTTCTTTTCATAGGTCATACCTCCCAAAATAAATCGTCCAAAGTTTTATCTAATGCTTTGCAAATGGCAATGCACAAACGAATGGTTGGATTGTAGTCCCCCTTTTCAATGGCGTTGATTGTCTGGCGGGAGACGCCGACCAGCTCTGCCAGTGCTTGCTGGGAGAGATCTTTTCCGGCACGTGCTGCCTTCAACCGCAGATTTTTCATGTACTGCCCTCCTTCTGTCTTTCTGTACTTGCAGTATATGCTATATACGATAGAATGTCAAGTATATTTTACATAACGAGCGAAAGAAAAGCCATCCTGCTCGCAGGACAGCTTTTCTCGAATGTTCTGGTTTGTCAGATTAGAATTCGCACTTCTTTGCGATGTAATCCTTGACCTCGGCGATCGGCAGACGAATCTGCTCCATGGTGTCGCGGTCACGGATGGTTACGCAGCCGTCGGTTTCGGTCTCGAAGTCAACGGTGATGCAGAGCGGCGTGCCGATCTCATCCTCGCGGCGATAGCGCTTGCCGATGGAACCAGCCTCGTCATAGTCAATCATGAAGTGCTTGGACAGCTCTTCGTATACCGGCATAGCCTGATCGTGCAGCTTCTTGGACAGCGGCAGAACAGCAGCCTTGTACGGTGCCAGAGCCGGATGCAGACGCAGAACGACACGAACGTCATCCTTGCCCTTCTTGTCCTGACCAACGACTTCCTCGTCGTATGCGTCGCACAGGAATGCCAGAGCAACACGGTCAGCACCCAGAGACGGCTCGATAACATACGGGATGTACTTCTCGCCGGCTTCCTGATCGAAGTATTCCATAGAAACACCGGAGGTCTTCTGATGCTGGGTCAGGTCAAAGTCGGTGCGGTCAGCGATGCCCCACAGCTCGCCCCAGCCAAACGGGAACAGGAACTCAATATCGGTGGTAGCATTGGAGTAATGGGACAGCTCTTCCTGCTCATGGTCGCGCAGACGCATGTTCTCTTCTTTGATGCCAAGGCTGAGCAGGAAGTTCTTGCAAGTGTCCTTCCAGTACTTAAACCACTCCAGATCGGTGCCCGGCTTGCAGAAGAACTCCAGCTCCATCTGCTCGAACTCACGGGTACGGAAGGTGAAGTTGCCCGGGGTAATCTCGTTACGGAAGGACTTGCCAACCTGAGCAACACCAAACGGGATCTTGCGGCGGGTGGTGCGCTGTACGTTCTGGAAGTTTACGAAGATGCCCTGAGCGGTCTCCGGACGCAGGTACAGCTCGTTCTTTGCGTTTTCAGTAACACCCTGGAAGGTCTTGAACATCAGGTTGAACTGACGAATATCGGTAAAGTTATGACCACCGCAGTTCGGACAAGCGATCTGCTTCTCGTCGATGTAGTCACGCATCTGCTGGTTGCTCCAGCCAGCCGGATTTTCGCCGGTAGCGTCTTCAATCAGCTGGTCGGCACGATGACGGGTGTGGCAGTCCTTGCAGTCCATCAGCGGATCGGAGAAACCGCCTACATGGCCGGAAGCGACCCAGGTCATCGGGTTCATCAGGATAGCGGAATCCAGACCGACATTGTACGGGGATTCCTGTACAAACTTCTTTCTCCAAGCGTTCTTGACGTTATTCTTGAATTCGACACCAAGCGGACCGTAATCCCAGGTGTTAGCAAGACCGCCGTAGATCTCGGAGCCGCTGTAAACGAAACCGCGTCCCTTGCACAGAGCGACGATTTTGTCCATTGTCTTTTCGGTGTTGTTCATAATTTCTACTCCTTATAGGCGCATATGGCTTATGCACACAAAAAATTTAGTCAAAAGCTCTTGACTATGTTCTTATTATAGCGTATACTAATTAAATGTCAAGACATTGTGACTGACAAACCAAATTCACATCCGGGTGTAGCGCAGATGGTAGCGCGCCTGCTTTGGGAGCAGGATGCCGCAGGTTCGACTCCTGTCACTCGGACCACAAGAAAAGCCTGTATTCCGTTGGGATACAGGCTTTTTTCTACGTATTTTTGTCTATGGTATCGACAACGATGTCAATGGCTTTGGTGACAAAATTGATTTTCTTTTCGCTGAATACGGTTCCGTTGTGTGAGAGGGAAATATCTGCAATTGCCAGTTCATCGTCTTGGGAGGGTTCCGTGCTTCCCATGAGCGTTGTCCATTTGATGGATATATCCGTTTTTGCAATAGCCTGATCGAAATCAACGGTATACTGTGTTTTCTCAAATAGCTTAAAATTAGAATCCGCTTGCACGAGGATGGTATGATCTGTATCCTGATACACGTCGACGGTGTAATAGACGCGGTCCTCTTTGGCTGCGGTGTCTTGCGGATTGGGGTATACGGTTTGGGAATCAATCAGCTGCATACTGTCTGTTGACACAAGAGCAGAAGATGCGTCAGACGAACCGGAAGAACAGCCGGACAACAGCAATATCGCTAAAAGTGTGATAGATAGTAAAAAGCTATATTTGCGTCTCATGAATCGTCACACCTCTTGAATATGCGCTGCGAATTTTTTCGCAATTTCCGGAATTTCGCCGAGCCCGGTCAATATCGTTTGGGTCTCGAAACCAAGTGCTTCGAGCTGGCTTTTCCAGCTGTCCGGTCTGTTTCCGGAAAGATCGTTGCGGGCATGGTCTCCGGCGACAATCATGAACGGCATAAGCCAAATCTTTTTGATTTTGGCGGCTTGCAGCTGCGGAATGATGCTGTCCAACTGGGGATAGCCTTCTACAGTACCGACGTACACGTGAGAGTGACCTGCGGTGCGGAATTTGTGTTCTAGCTCACAGTATGCCGCATTGGCAAAGTGCTCCGTGCCGTGTCCCATCAGAAGCAGTGCTTCGTGCGGCGCACACGGCGGAACCTGCTGCATGATCGCGTGGACACAGGTATCGTAATCGGATTCTGACCATAATAATGGGCGGGCGATGTGCACCTGCGGGAACGAGGCGGCGTCTGCGCACAGCTGCTCGTATTCGATGCCGGGAATAACATGGGTCGTCAGACAGGTAATGCGTTCGTACTGCTTGCACAGCTGTTCAAACAGCGTGTGTGGGTCGGGAATATCGACGCCATCGCGTTTGAGCAGCTTGCTGCGAATGATTCGTGAGGTGAAGGCTCGGTATACCGGCTGTCCGCAGACCTGCTCGGCGGTGCGTTCGATGTTTTCAATCGCTTGCATCGCCTCCGGAACGGATGTTCCGAAGCTGACAACAACAATTGCTTGCTTCATATAAAAATATACCCTCCGATTCCTAAGATTATCTTTAGGATAGCGGAGGGAAAATCATCTGTCAAGGACGAAACGGACAGAGTTAAATTTGTTTTCGGATGCGGGAAAGGGCGCTTTTTTCTAGGCGGGATACCTGCGCCTGAGAAATATGGATTTCATTGGCAACTTCCATTTGCGTGCGGCCTTCGAAAAAGCGCATCCGCAGGATGTTTTGTTCTCGCGGAGACAATTGCTGCAAGGCTTCTTTCAGCGCGATTTGTTCCAGCCAGTGCTCATCGGTATTTTTGGTGTCTCCGACCTGATCCATGACGTAGACCGCATCGCCGCCGCTCTCGAATACCGGCTCATATAAAGACACCGGATCGAGAATGGCATCCAGCGCAAAGACAATATCCTCTCGCGGAACCTGCATGGCGCGGGACAGCTCTTCAATCGTCGGCTCGCGCTGGTTGGCGTTGACAAACGCCTCTTTTGCCTGCAAGGCGCGATAGGCAGTATCACGCATGGAGCGGGAGACGCGGATTGAACTGTTGTCACGCAGGTATCGCCGGATTTCTCCGATAATCATCGGAACCGCATAGGTGGAAAATCGGACGTTTAACTCGACATTGAAATTATCGATGGATTTCATGAGACCGATACATCCGACCTGAAACAAATCATCCATGCTCTCTCCGCGCCCGGAAAAGCGCTGGATGACGCGAAGGACGAGCCGCAGATTGCAGGAAATCAAGCGGTCGCGGGCAGCGCGGTCTCCTTTGACACTGCGGCGCAGCAGGGCATCGGTTTCCTCAGCGGACAACACTTCTAGGCGGGAAGTATTGATTCCGCAGATCTCTACTTTATTCGGCATGGTTTCGCCTCCTGGTTTTGAGAAATCTTTGTATCCATCAGTATCCCCGCGAAAAGACCAAATCATACCAGAAGAAAATGTCGCAGAAAAAAACAAAAAATAATTTAAAAATTTTCCTTGACATTTCCGAATTCCTACGGTATACTAAAAAAGCACTTGAGAGTGCGGTGTTTGATACGAGAAACACCTAAAAAAGCGTTTTGAATACTCTTTTTGTTGCGATAGCGCAGCAGAAAGACGATTCGCCTCTGTAGCTCAGTCGGTAGAGCAGGGGACTGAAAATCCCCGTGTCGGTGGTTCGATTCCGCCCGGAGGCACCAACAATATGCGGATGTAGCTCATCTGGTAGAGCGCCACCTTGCCAAGGTGGAGGTAGCGAGTTCGAGCCTCGTCATCCGCTCCAAATTTTTTAGAGACAGTCGAGAAATCGGCTGTCTTTTTTCGTTGTTTGCTGGTATACTAAAAGCTCAGGAAATATCACGGGAGGAATACGGCATGGAGCTGATGATAGGGCGTGCAGGAACCGGCAAGACGACCGAGATTCTGCGGCGCATCGCTGCGCGGGAGACCAGCGGCAAACGACAAATTTTGATTGTGCCGGAATTGGCATCACATGAATATGAGCGGATGCTTGCGGCGGCAACCGACAATCGCGGAGCGCGCTTTGCGGAAGTGCTGACCTTTCGGCGCATTGCCAATCGTGTCTTTGCGGAGGCGGGCGGCTTGGCAGAGGTTGGACTGACACCGGCGGGACGATTGCTCGTATTATATGAGGCGGTGCGCCGAGCGTCTGATGCTTTAGATGTATACAGCGGCGCTATTCGCCGGCCGGATGTCCTGCGCGATTTGCTGCAAGTCATAGATGAGATGAAGACCAATGGCATTTCGCCGGAACAGCTGCTGGATGCTTCGGCAGAGGCCGAGGGACATCTGGCGGAAAAGCTGCGCGATCTGGGACAAATCGGTGCGGTATATGAAAGCATGACACAGGAAGATTTGCCGGATCCGCGCGATCAGATGACAAAAATTGCCCAGAGACTGCCTGATTGCACAATTTTTGATGACGCAGAGCTGTATTTAGACCGGTTCGATCAGTTCAATAAACAGGAATTGGAGATTCTCGCGGCACTGCTTCGGCGGCATGTGCCGATAACCATCGCACTGACCGGTGACCTTCGCCAGCCGGAACAGTTTCCGGAAACAATGCACGCCATGACACGACTCAAGCGATTGGCCAGTGCCTGCGGAGAGCCGTTGGACATCCGACGCATGGAACAGATGGTGATGCCGCGGCCGCATGATTTGCAGCTGGCAGAGGCCTATGGTTTGTGCGCGGGAACACAGCAGTTTGACAGCGATAAGAGCAGCATACATCTGCACGAAGCGGGCAATCTGTTCTCGGAATGTGAATTTGCAGCGGCATATATCCGAAAATTGCTGCGTGAAACCGATGCGCGGCGGCGGGATATTGTCGTGACGGCGAGAAATTTTGATGCGTATGCGCCGGTGCTGGAATTGGTGTTTGAACGCTATCAAATCCCGATCTTTTTGAGCGAAAAGCATGATATTTTGCAAAAGCCCGTGCTGGCACTGGTCGGTTCAGCCCTGCACACCGTGGCAAATGGCTGGCGGTATGAGGACATTTTTGCCTATCTGAAAACAGGCTTTGCCGGACTGACTGCCGAAGAGTGCGATTTGTTGGAAAATTACGTGCTGTTTCGGCGCATTCGCGGCAGCAAGTGGCTGCAGCCATTTGTCGGACATCCCGACAGCTTTGGCGGCGAATTGGATGAAAAAGCGCGGGAAAAGCTCGCAACGCTCAATGTGCTGCGCGAGAAGGCGGTGCAGCCCTTGCAGGCCTTACAGCAGGATTTGGAACAGGCACACACGGCCTCGCAGTATGCACAGGCGCTGTACGCGTTTTTGGAGCGGATTGGCGCGCCGGACAGCATTGCCGCGCGGGCACAGCTGCATGAAGAAGCCGGTCGATTGCAGACCGCAGAGGAATATCGGCAGCTGTGGGAGATTCTCATGCAGGCGATGGAGCAGTTCGCGTGGGTGCAGGGCGACACGGAAATGGAGACCGACGCGTTTGTCACCATGCTCGGTTTGGTGCTGACGGAATATGATGTCGGTACCATTCCGGTGTCTTTGGATCGCGTGACCTGCGGTTCGATTGATCGCGTATGCAAAACCGGTATTCCGCATTTGCTGGTGCTCGGTGTCAATGACGGCGTGCTGCCTTCTGTTGGAGAGACCGGCGGCATCTTGTCTGACAGTGAACGCTCCCAACTGCTCGGCTTGGAAGTGGAATTGGAAACCAGCGAAGACCGCATGGAACAGGAGCAAGCGGCGCTGTATCGCGTGCTGGCATCGGCATCACAGGATTTGCTGCTGTCTTGGAGCACGGTGGGCGCGGATGGAGATAAACGTCCGTCGTTTTTGATTGGTGCGCTGCGGCAACTGCTGCGTGATTTGCCGGAAACCAAAGAGAAGGAATTGGAACAGAGCTATCGACTGGAGGCAGAGCGTCCGCGCTTTGATTTGGCGTGCTGCGGTGCCGCCAGAGATCGTTCTCCGGCGGCACAGGCGGCACTGCGTGCGCAGTCAGTCCCCATTCAGCCGATAGAACGCTCCGCGCGCGGGCCGCTGCACAATGCAGAGGTTGTCCATCAGCTGTACGGAAAAAAGCTGCGCATGACGGCCTCTCGCGTCGATGCATTTTATCGCTGCCAGTATGCGTATTTTTTGCGCTATGGACTGCGGGCAAAGGAACGCCGGCGTGCGTCCTTCGATGCACCGGAAACCGGCACCTTTTTACATTTTGTGCTGGAGCATACGCTCAAACAGGTGCGAGAGCAGTATCCGGATCAGTTGCCGGATACGGAAACGGTGCACAAGCTGGCGCGGCGATGGACGACAATTTATGTCGAGACGCAGCTCGGCGGATTGGAACAGTATTCCGCGCGATTTCGGCATTTGTTCCGCCGCCTGCTGCACATGACAGAGGATATTTTAGATAATTTATTAGAGGAAATGGCGCAATCGGATTTTCGGCCGATGGATTTTGAGCTGGATTTTTCCTGGCAGGGCGATTTGCCGCCCATTCTCATTCGCAGCGAGGACGGGCAGTTGGAAGTGAACGGAAAGGTTGACCGCGTGGACGGCTATGTGCAGGACGGTACCTTATATATCCGCGTCTTGGATTATAAGAGCGGCACGAAAAAGTTTGAGCTGTCTGATCTGTGGTATGGACTCAATATCCAGCTGCTTCTGTATTTGTTTGCCATCGAAAAGCAGGGATTGCAGCACTATCAAGAGAAGCTCGCGCAGCACATTGACCGCATTGTTCCGGCGGGAGCCTTGTATGTTCCTGCTAAACAGGTGATTGTCGATGCCAAGCGAGATGCAGAGGAAGCGGAGCTGGATGCCATGCGCAAAAAGCAGCTGCGCCGTTCCGGTCTGCTGCTGGATGAAAAGGCGGTCATTGATGCGATGGAGCACGACATCGAAAAAGATGCAACATTTTTGCCGCTGGGGTATCTGGCGTCGGGAGATAAGCCGAATAAGAGCAGCCTGTCCAATTTGGCGAGCATGGAAAAGCTGGGCAAGCTGAGCAGACATATTCGCCGCGTGCTGGGAGAGATGGGGCGCGAGCTGATGCACGGCAGTATGGATGCCAAGCCGGTGCGCCGTGGCCCGACAGAGGACACCTGTGCGTGGTGTCCGTATCGTGCAATTTGCCGCTTTGATGCACAGCTGGGAGACACCCCGCACAAGATCAAAAAGATTCCGGCAGAGGAGTTCTGGCAGAGTATTGAGGAAGAAGAGAAGGGAGACAAAAAGCATGGGCGTTTCATGGACCGATGAACAGCGGCAGGCAATAGACAATCGGGGCGGTACGCTGCTGGTATCTGCGGCGGCAGGCTCCGGCAAGACGGCGGTACTGGTTCAGCGCGTCCTCGACCGCGTGACAGATCCAGAAAATCCCTGTGATGTGGATTCTTTTCTCATTGTGACGTTTACCAAGGCGGCAGCGAGCGAAATGCGCGGCAAGATAGCGGATGCTCTGACGGATTTGGCGGCAAAACAGCCGCAGAATCTGCGCCTGCGCCGTCAGCTCATGCTCGTGCACCGCGCCAAAATTACCACGGTTCATGCGTTTTGTATGAGTTTGGTCAAGGAGCATTTTCATGAGCTGGGGCTGCCGCCGGAGTTTCGCACAGCGGATGACAGCGAACAAACGGTCATGCAAAATGATGTGCTGGAAGAGGTGCTCGAAGCGCAGTATGCTGTGGACAGCGAGGGATTTTCTGCTCTGGTAGAAGCGGTCAGCGGCGGACGAGATGACAAACAGCTGGCAACCCTTGTGCTGGAGACCTTTCACAACTTGCAGGCCTCTCCCAAGCCAAAAAGAGAATTGGAGCAGTACCGACAGAAGTTTGTGCGGAAATTTGATCGCCTCGCCGATACCGATTGGGGCATGGCTCTGCTGCGGGAAGCCGAGAGCCGCATTGCGTATGGCATCGCGGTGCTGGATGATGCGCTGGATGAGATGCAGGGCGCGGACGTTTTGCAGGATAAATATGAACCGGTTTTTGCGCAGGATAAGCAGCAGGCGGAAAATCTGCTGATATTGGTGAAAGATGGCGCATGGGATGCTGCCGTGCAGCTGTGTGCGCAGATTCGCAGTACGTTCAAACGGCTTCCTGCCATTCGCGGCTATGAGGACAAAGCCTTTCTCGATGCGCTCAAGGATCGGCGCAACAGCTGGAAAACGATCGTCAAGGAGATGGCAGAAAAAGTCCTGTGTGTCACAGAGCAAGAGGTGCGGGAAGATATGCGCATGATGGCACCGGCGGTCTGCGCGCTGTGTGATACGGTGCAGCTGTTTATGGACGCCTATCAGGCAGAAAAATTGCGGCGCGGTGTCGTGGACTTTAATGATTTGGAGCACTTTGCGGTGCAGCTGCTTGTCGATGAGAATGATGCGCCGACGCAGCTTGCGCGTGAGATGCATTTTTCCGAAATCATGGTCGATGAGTATCAGGACACCAATGCCGTGCAGGACGCGATTTTCCGTGCGGTCAGCGATGACGAAAAAAATATCTTTATGGTTGGCGATGTTAAACAGAGCATTTATCGTTTCCGCCTTGCCAATCCAGATATTTTTCTGCATAAATATCAGGCGTACCGCGATGTAGAGCAGGTGTTTGACGATGCGCCGCGGCGCGTGGTGCTGTCCAAAAACTTCCGCTCTCGCCCAGAGGTGCTGGACAGCGTGAATTATCTGTTCTCTGCGCTGATGAGTGAGGACTTGGGCGATTTGACCTACACGGACAGAGAGGCCCTGCACGTGGGCGCATCGTTTCCGCAGGGCACCGATGACTACCGCACGGAATTTTGTGTGTTGGAGACCAAATCGGAGGACGAGGATGCGCCGGAGACCATTCGACAGGAAGCGGCATACTGCGCCAGTCGCGTGCGGGAGATGCTGGACACGGGGTTCCGTGTGACGGATAAACAGACCGGACAGCTGCGCCCATGCAGACCGGAAGATTTTGTGATTTTGTTGCGTTCCGTAAAAAATAAAGCCGGTGTCTTTCAGCAGGAACTGCTCTCCCGCGGCATTCCGGCGGGCGCGGATGCATCAGAGGATATATTCGGCACGCCGGAAATTTTGACCCTGGTATCCTGGCTGGAAATCGTAGATAATCCGCAACAGGATGTACCACTGCTGGCGGCACTCAATTCACCGATTGGTGGGTTTACAGAGGAAGAACTGGCGGAAATCCGCTTGTGCGATATGGATAACACCTATTATTACGCACTGACAGCGGCGGCGCAGACGATGCCAAAGGCACAGGCATTTTTGGAGCAGCTGCAAGAGCTGCGTGTGCTGGCGTCTGATTTGCCGGTGCATCAGCTGTTGTGGCACATCGTGGATCAAACCGGCGCGATGGGCGTGTTTGGCGCCATGCCGAACGGCAGAGCGCGGCAGAATCATATCACGGCGTTGATTGAGCTGGCGGGCAGCTTCGAGCGCGGCGGAAGCCGCGGTCTGTTTGCCTTTGTGCGCTATATCCGGGAATTACGCGAGGCAGGCAGTGAGGTTTCGGCGCCGGAGGCGGAACGCACCGGGGATATGGTGCGCATTATGACCATTCATAAATCCAAGGGCTTGGAATTTCCGATTGTGCTATTGGCGAACTGTACCAAGCGGTTTAACGAAATGGATCTGCACAAGCCGGTGCTGCTGCATCCGCACATGGGAATCAGTATGCGGTGCCGAGATGTGCAGCGCGGGATACAGTATGATGGACTGGATCGTTTGGCTATGGCGAGCGTGCTGCGAAGGGAAATGGTCAGCGAAGAACTGCGCGTTTTGTATGTTGCGCTGACACGAGCAAAAGAAAAGCTTATCTGTACAGCTGCCATGCGTGACGTGCAGAGCAAGCTGGAAAAATGGTCGGCGATTTCTGTGCTGGATCCGATTCCACCGTATGCGTTGTCCGGTGCCAATCAATATGCGCTGTGGATGGCGGTTCCGCTGCTTCGGCATCCGCAGGCGCTGCCGCTGCGCGAGCTGCTGCACCGATTGCCTGCGCTGGATTCTAATGCGCCGGATTGTTTTACGGTTCGCGTCGTTCCGTATCAGAGACAGGATGACGAGCAAACAGAGCAGGACAACGGGCAGTTTGTAGAGCAGGAGGAAATACAGGCGCCGGAGCTCAAACCGTATGCGGCGGATGCTCTGCGTGACCTGCCGTCTAAGCTGACGGCAACTGCCATCACCGCATCGTTTCAGGCGCAAGAAGCCAGTGAGCAGACGACGCCGCCAAAACAGCAGACCGAGCTGCGTCGTCCGTTCTTTGAGCGGGAAGCGCGAGGTCTGACGCCGTCTGAAATCGGCACGGCGCACCACTTGTTTTTGCAGTTCTGTAATTTTGCATTGTGTGAGACCGCAGAAGGGCGAACACAAGAACTAGCGCGCCTGCGCGATAAGCGCATTCTCAGCCCGGAACAGGCAGATGCCATTGACTTGAGACAAATCGAAGCATTTTTTGCCTCGGATTTGTACGCACAGTTTGGGCAAGCGACGGTTCGGCGGGAGTTTAAATTCTCTATTCTGGTTCCGGCGCAGGAATATTATGAAGAGGCGAAGGGATTTGAGGAGGAACAGCTGCTCATGCAGGGCGTCATTGACTGCCTGTTGGAGACCGAGGAGGGATTGACGGTCATTGACTTCAAGACGGATCGCGTATCCAAGCGGTTTGCCGCGCAGCGGGCGGAGACGTATCGCGCGCAGCTGTCCGCGTATAAGCGCGCAGCGGAAACTGTGTTCGGCAAGCCGGTCACAGGCTGTGCGCTGTACTTCCTCAGCAGTCGTCAGACAATTTGGCTCAAACTGTGAGAAAATACTTGCATTCCCTGGCGGGCTATGATATAATCCTTGAGGAAATACGGACGGAACCGTGTTTCAAGCGTGATTTTAATAAAAATACACCGCGAAATAAAAAAAGTGCTTGCATTTATTAGGTCGTTGTGATATTATGATTTTATGACTGTAAGGCTTTGGCGGAAAGAGGTGAATCAAAAATGAAGGAAGGAATCCATCCGAAGTACGTACCGACAACCATTCGTTGCGCTTGTGGTGCTGTATATGAGACCGCTTCCACTAAGGAGAATATCTCGGTAGAAATCTGCTCCAAGTGCCACCCGTTCTTTACCGGCAAGCAGAAGCTCGTTGATACCGGCGGACGTGTTGACCGCTTCAAGAGAAGATTCAATCTTGACAAGTAATTTTTCAAGAAGTGATTATAAACCCGTCCATTTTGGACGGGTTTTTGCTTTATATTTGAAAGGAGGGACAGGCAGTGGAAAACTGGATGCTGGACGAAATGGAGACAGAACGCGCCGTGCTTGTCGGTTTGCACGCATTGGTCTTTCAGGAGGATGAGGACGCAAGCTGGGAAACGCTGGATGAGCTGGAGGCTCTTTTGGAGACCGCTGGAGGCGAATGTGTCGGCAAAATGTTACAGACACGAAACGCACCGGATGCCCATACCTTTATCGGTGAGGGCAAGTTGCAGGAGCTTGTCGAGCTGGCGAGGGACAATGATGCGACGCTGATTGTCTTTGACAATGAGCTTTCTCCGTCGCAGATGCGCGTGCTGGAAGAGGCGACCGGACGAACAGTGCTGGATCGAAGCGCCTTGATCTTGGATATTTTTGCTCAGCGCGCGCGCACCGGCGAGGGTAAATTGCAGGTTGAGCTGGCACAGTATCAGTATATTTTGCCACGCCTGTCCGGTATGGGCAAGAGCATGTCGCGTCTGGGCGGCGGCATCGGCACGAGAGGCCCTGGCGAGACCAAGCTGGAGACCGACCGCCGACACATCCGACAGCGCATTGACAAGCTGCGCCGCGACCTCAAGGATGTTCGGCGCGTGCGTGCCGTGCAGCGCAGACAGAGACAAAAGGCAGAGCTGCCGCTCGTTGCCATTGTCGGCTATACCAATGCCGGAAAATCTACCCTGCTCAATGCACTGACGGATGCAGGCATTGAGGCAAACAACAGACTGTTCGATACGCTTGATCCGACCACGCGCAAGCTGCGCATTTCCGAAACACAGGAAGTGCTGCTGTCCGATACCGTTGGATTTATCCGCAAGCTGCCGCATCATCTGGTGTCTGCGTTTAAGGCGACGCTGGAAGAGCTGGAATATGCGGATCTGCTTCTGCATGTTGTCGATGTGTCGCGTGAGGATTGGCGCGAACAGGCGGAGACCGTAGAAAAAGTTATCGCGCAGCTCGGCGCACAGCAGATTCCGCAGCTGCTTGTCTGCAATAAAGCGGATTTGTGTGAAAATCCGGATTTGATTCCATCCGGCGAAAATGTCGTTGCGATTTCGGCAAAGCGCAAGCGCGGCTTGGATGAGCTGCTTGCGGCGATGGAAAAGGCACTTAGCAAGGGAAAACATCGCGTCAAGCTGTGCATTCCGTATGCGGATGGCTATCTGCTCGATGTCATTCACAAGGAAGCAGCGGTGTTTGCGACAGATTATGACGCGGCAGGCACAGTAGTTGATATAGAATGCGATGATAAGCTGTATGGTCAGCTCAAGGAATACGAGGTGCAGGATGGCTGAGAGCTATCTGGTACCGGCAGGATACGGTGAAGGCCGGTATGAGGACAGAAAATCCAAATTCATCGGGGATTTGTACTTTGTAGAATCGCAGGAACAGGCGGTTGAAACCCTCAATGAAGTCAAGGCAAAGTATCGGGATGCGCGCCATCATTGCTATGCGTATATTATCCGAGAAGGCAATTATATGCGCTATTCCGATGACGGAGAACCGCAGGGTACGGCGGGAATGCCGATGCTGGATGTTCTGCGCCGAGAAGGTCTGACCAATGTTTTGTGTGTTGTGACACGCTATTTCGGCGGTGTGCTGCTCGGCACGGGCGGACTGGTGCGAGCGTATACCAAGAGTACACAGCTTGCGCTGGAAAACGCGGGCGTCAATGAAGTCAATCGGTATGCCATCGTGCTCATTACCTGTCCCTATTCGCTGCTGGGTACGGTGCAGAATCTTTTGCCGGAGCACAATTGCAAGATCGAAGAGACCGATTATGCTGCGGACGTCACACTGACGGTGACCTTGCCGGAGGACGGAACAGCGGCGCTGGAAGAGGCGCTGCGCGATGCGACAAGTGCCAAGGTGGACATGGAAATCATGGACACACAATTTATGGGCAGACGCATCAGATGACAGGCAAAAAACTTTTTTGAAAAAACTGAAATTTTTTTCAGAAAAAAAGAGGGTTTTGCAAAGACATTGGGTATTTATTTATGTACACAATCTGCCAGACGCGGCAGAACTGTGACATCAGATGATTTCTGTGTGGAAAGGCGGCAGTTGATTGGCTATTGATGAACGATTTCTCGATGAACTGAATGCCAGATGCGATATTGTAGATATTGTGTCACGCTATGTCTCTTTGAAAAAGAAGGGCAGCAACTATTTTGGACTGTGTCCGTTTCACAATGAGAAAACGCCGTCGTTTTCTGTGGCACCGGACAAGCAGATGTTTTACTGCTTCGGCTGCGGCAAGGGCGGCGGCCCCATTCGCTTTATTATGGATGCGGAAGGGCTGGATTTTCCGGATGCCGTTCAGTTTCTCGCCAAGGAATATAATATGGAAGTGCCGGAGACAGGAAGCAGCCCGCGGACGCGGCATTTGCGCGAACGGTCGCTGCAAGCCTTGACGGAAGCTGCGCGTTTCTTCTATGCACAGCTGTACAGTCCGCAGGGGGCACGGGCATTAGAATATTTCCAAAAGCGCAGATTGAGCAAAAAAACCATGAACAATTTCGGCCTAGGCTATGCGCCGGATTCCTTTCACGCCTTGCTTGATGCGATGACGCAGAAGGGATTTACCAAAGAAGAGTTAGAAGCCGCCGGTTTGATCACACGCAGCGAACGAGGTACATATTTTGATAAGTTTCGCAATCGCGTGATGTTCCCGATTATTGACATGCGCGGCGATGTCATTGCATTCGGCGGGCGCGTCATGGATGACAGCAAGCCGAAGTATCTCAATTCACCGGAGACCATTGTATTTAACAAACGGCGCAATTTGTTTGCGATGAATCGGGCGAAAAAAACAAAAAGTGAGTATTTCTTGCTCGCGGAGGGCTATATGGATGTCATCGCGCTGCATCAGGCAGGGTTTGACAGCGCGGTAGCTTCTCTGGGAACCTCCCTGACAGAAGAACAGGCGCGGCTGTTGTCGCGGCACACGAAAACCGTCATCGTCTGCTATGATGCAGATACCGCCGGACAGTCGGCGGCACAGCGAGCCATTGATATTTTGAAAAAAACAGGCATTCGCGTCAAGATATTAAAGATTCCGGGAGCGAAAGATCCGGATGAATTTATCAAGGCGAAAGGGCCGGATGCATTCCGTAAGCTCATTGAGCGGTCGGACAATGATGTGCGCTATCGCATTGAATCGGCAAAGGATAAATATGACTTTACCGAGGATGACCAGCGAATTTTGTTTCTGCGCGAAGCCGCAGGCATTATCGCGATGCTGGACAGCGAAGTAGAACAGGATGTGTACACGACATCGACAGCCAAGCTGGCTGGTGTGACGCCGGAAGCTTTTCGGCAGGAAGTCAAGCAGGCGAAGATTCGTCTGCGTTCGCAGGCAAAACGAAAGATGCACCGAGAGGTGCGCACACCTGCACAGGCCGTACAGCCGAAGGATCGGACGATGCATTTTGACAATGTACGTTCTGCGCGCGCAGAAGAGGGAATTTTGTCTCTTTTATTCGCAGATACCTCTCTGATGGAACAGATGCGGCAGATTTTGACGCCGGATGATTTTTCTTCCCCGGAGCTGGGCAAAATATACGGTCTTTGTTCGGCGCTGTATAACAGCGGGCGCACGATTTCTGTTCCGGCTTTAGAGAGCAGACTGGAACCGAGGGAGATAGACCTTCTGGCATCGGCATTGCGGATAGAGATTCCCATTGACCGCAGACAGCAGGCACTGGAGGATTACACCGAAATCATTCAGGAGCAAAAGCTGATGCGTGAGACGCAGACTGACACGCAAGAAGATCCACTGCTCAAAAAAGCGCAGATGCAGCGCAAAAATAAGGGCTTTGCAGGATAATACCGCAATACATGATTAAATTTATTTGGAGGCTTAAAGAATGACACAGGACATGGATGTAAAAAAGCAGACAGCCATCAAGGAGCTTATCGCTTTGGGCAAGAAGAAAGGCAAGCTCACCCTGAAGGAAATGTCTGATGCGCTGGAGTCCATCGACATGGAGTCGGATGAGCTGGATAGACTGTATGAAGAGCTGGAGAAGGCTGGCATTGAATTGCAGGGTGCTGAGGTTCTGGCAGCTCCGACAGAATCCGAAGAGGAGTTTTCTGAGGACGCTGTAGAGGAAGTTACCAAGGAAGAATTGGAGGACACCGAATCTCTCGCAGAAGGCTTCGCGATTGACGATCCGGTGCGTATGTACTTAAAGGAGATCGGCAAGGTTGACCTGCTGACGCCGGACGAAGAAGTCGAGCTGGCAAAGAAGATGCAGGCCGGCATGGAAGCCAAGGAAAAAATCAAGGAGCTGGACGAGCGTCAGCGCAACGGCGAAACCATCGACGAGAAGGAATATCAGGCACTGCGCAAGGCAATTCGCGGCGGCGAAAATGCAAAGAAGCGTCTGTCTGAGGCAAACCTGCGACTGGTTGTTTCCATTGCGAAGCGATATGTCGGCCGCGGTATGCTGTTCCTCGATCTGATTCAGGAAGGCAACTTGGGTCTGCTCAAGGCAGTAGAGAAATTCGACTGCACCAAGGGCTTTAAGTTCTCCACATATGCAACGTGGTGGATTCGTCAGGCCATTACCCGTGCGATTGCTGACCAGGCACGTACCATTCGTATTCCGGTACACATGGTAGAGACCATTAACAAGGTCATTCGCGTTTCCCGTCAGCTGCTGCAGGAGCTGGGTCATGACCCGCAGCCGGAGGAAATCGCAGAAGAGATGAATATGCCGGTTGAGCGCGTGCGTGAAATCCTCAAGATTGCACAGGAGCCGGTATCCCTCGAGACACCAATCGGTGAAGAGGAAGACAGCCATCTGGGCGATTTTATTCCGGATGACGATGCTCTGGAACCGGCAGAAGCTGCTTCGTTTACCCTGCTCAAGGAGCAGCTGGTAGAAGTGCTCAAGACGCTGACACCGCGTGAGGAAAAGGTTCTGCGCCTGCGCTTTGGCATTGAGGACGGCCGTACCCGCACGCTGGAAGAAGTCGGCAAGGAATTCAATGTAACCCGTGAGCGTATTCGTCAGATCGAGGCAAAGGCACTGCGTAAGCTGCGCCATCCGAGCCGCTCGAAGAAGCTGAAGGATTTTCTGAACTAATTAGGAGGCGCGTATCATGGTTCGGCGCGATAAACAGAATTATTATCTTGATATGGCACAGGTTGCGCTGGAGCGCAGTACCTGCCTGCGCCGCAGCTTTGGCGCTGTCATTGTAAAAAATGACGTCATTATTTCGACGGGATACAATGGCGCACCGCGTGGACGCGCCAATTGCATCGACTTAAATTACTGCATTCGGCAGCAGCGCAATGTGCCGCGCGGTACACAGTATGAGCTGTGCCGTGCCATTCATGCGGAGGCCAATGCCATTATCGCGGCATCCCGCGAGGAGATGATTGGCTCGACGCTGTATCTTGTGGGACGCGATGCACAGACCGGCGAAATCATGCGCGATGCGGATTCCTGTCCGATGTGCAAGCGGCAGATTATCAATGCCGGAATCAGCAAAGTGGTGATTCGTCGGGACAATGACAACTATGACGTCATTGATGTCGAGGAGTGGGTCAAGCATGATGAGCTGCTCGGCGGAAAGATTGGATACTGATTTCTGAAAACATAGCAACAGAAATGTTGCCAAAAACGAGAAATGACAAAAAACGCAGTCCGTGATGGACTGCGTTTTTGCTGTATGTACGGAGAAATTAGTCTGCGTAAGAGAGCAGAGTTTCTACATCCTTGCGGCGCGGTGCCTTTGGCTCCTCGTTCGGATAACCGATGGCAATCAGAGCAGCGATTTCCTGGTCTTCCGGAATGTTCAGATACTTCTCCAGCTCATGGCGATGGAAGATACCCATGATGACGGTGCCGAGACCATGGTCGTGTGCGGACAGGCACAGCGTCTGTGCGGCAATGCCGGCATCATACATCTGCCAGCCTTCACCGCGGTCAGTGGTAAACGAACCGTCGCGCTCATAGCCGGAACGATTCTTGATAAAGGTCTGCACGATAAGCATCGGTGCGGTGGAAACGGTCTTTGCATTGAACGGCGCATACTCTGCTGCCAGCTTATCAATGGCTTCTCTGCCCTCTACGACGATATAACGGGAGATCTGCGTATTTTTCCAAGACGGCGCATAGGCTGCGTCAGCAATAACTTCTTCCAGAACCTCATGCGGTACCGGTGTGTCCTTGTAATGACGGATGCTGCGGCGGCCGCGGATGCATTCTTTTGCGTTCATAGGGAAATCCTCCTTTGATTTCGTTGTGTCATATTTGACTGTTTTCAGTATACGACAAAGTGCGGGGGAATGCAATGAAAAAAATATCCCCGAACGACGTTCCGTTCGGGGATAGACAATGGCTTATTGACGCAATTGTGATAATTTGCGATACATGATGAGATGAACCATGCTGAGCACTGCGCTGATAATCAAAGACGCGGCATAGACATACAGCCAAATGGGATAGGCGTTGTCTGTCAGGTTGACGAGTGCGACTTGAAAAAACAATCCGGTACCGAGACCGATTAAAAGCAAGATATGCGTGATAACATCCGGGATGATATTCAGCTTGCCTTTGATGAGTCCCAGACGGGCAATGCTGCAAAGGATAATCGCAGGAGCGATAAAAGCAAATGCCGAGGCATAGCCCAAATACTGCATGAGTTGTGTAAGTGTGTTCATGATACAATGTCCTTTCTATAACAAGAGTATCATAAAACAAATTGGGACAATTGTCAAAACACAGCGTTATTTTGTCGGCGGTGTTTTGCTCATGTCAATCACCGTGTTGACTTCGGCAGTGGCGCGAGCCTCCGGCGGATTATTTGCCTCGTCCTTGTCGGAAGCATTCTTGTATTTTTCTACCGTGCCATCGCAGGCAAGCTGAACGGTTTGGTCTCCGCTAATACTAGCGCTCAGTGCAGCTGCGTCAAACTTGTAATTTTCCGGCGAATCATCCAATTTTCCATATGGCTTAGAGATGTACTGGAAGGTAGGATTATCCTCTCTGGTTGTCACGGCGATAAAACCAAAGGCTACCCGCGTTTCCGGCAAGTCTTTCGGAATCACATAGTAGGTATACTGCACAAGCTGCTGCGTGGAGCTGTCGTAGTTGTCTCGCAGAGACTGGACGGCATCTTCATCCGTGCTGGCCTCCATGAGAGTTGCTTCTGCGACCTTTGGGCTGACAACTTCTAACGTGGGATCTTTCTGCTCTGCGGTCTTGGGCTGTCCGCAGGCGGTAAGCAGAACGGCACAAAATGCCAGACAGATCATCATAGATACGCGGTTTCTTTTCAACATAGGAATCCCTCCTTATTTATTCTTTAGATATTTACACAAAGCTTTATATCCGAACCAGATAATCATTGCAATAAAAACCAAAAGAATGAGATTGATAAGTTGGACTAGAAGTTCGATTGACATATATACTACCTCTTTTTTCGTACGTTAGAGTGCGCGTAAAATAACATTCATCAGTGTAAATAAGACAACGGCGATGATAAAGATAAGTGGGAAAATATTTTTTCCCTTTGCGAGAAGTTTCTTCCGTAACAGGTAGGTAATTTCCGTGAGAATCAGAGCGAATATCAGTGAGCACAATAGCTCTTTCCAGGTAAACATAAAATCACCCACTCTCTTTATTGTATTATATATTGTAACAAAATTGTGCTGGAAAGAAAAGACCTTTTTGGGAATCTTTAGAATTATTAAGAAACAGGCATCCCCAGACACCGGAGCATCTGGGGACAGAGAGATTTATTGGGTTGCATGAAGCATAATAGATTGACTAATGATCTCAGCTTAAATGCATGTCTAAGTTCCTGAGAATATAGAGATTACTTACTAAAATCGTTGACAGAAAAAGTGCATATGGTTTTTCCGTTTTCATCAGAGACCTTAATCTGGTCATCTTCCTCAGTAACGGTATAGTTTATAGTCTCGTCATTATCATTTTTGAATGTAATGCTAGTCGGACCATCTGACAACTGGCTGATAGTTGGAATAGATTCTTGAATAGCAGCTTTAATTTCATCTGTAGAGACTTGATTATTTCCGCAGCCTGTGAGAAGCACAGCAGAGATGGTAAGACAAGCGGAAATATAGATCCATTTTTTCATAGAAACTACCTCTCATAGCATAATTGAAATTGTTTAGAAATCCCTGTCTTTATTTAGGACAGGGATTTCTGAATTTGGATTAAAGTTTAATAAGTCATTGACTTACAATATTAAGAAACTTTAACTGTGGTAAACGCAGTTGGAATTGCAAACGAACCTTGACTTGTAGTAACAGCAGCGGATGTCCAGCCTACACGGACTTTAGTAACTTTGCTAGGAATAGAAAAAGATGAAGTTGCACTTTGAACAAAGTTCACACCGCTGTAAGAATTGCTAACGGATGTACCATAATATTGAGTTTTTAAATCTGTAGATTTACAAGCAATATATGCTTTCACTTTAGAAATGGATGGACCACTAGCGTTCCAATACAGATATTTTTTTCCTTTAGAATTTGTTTTTAGTCCTACATGGAAAGTAGCAACAGAAGTTGCGTATGGTACCACAGTAGTTTCAGTGACCTGCTTGTAGATGGGTTGACCATTTGTGTCTAGATACATAGCGATTGTAATGCCGCCATCTTCTAGATCGTCTACGGAAACCTCGATATCTGAACTGCTTGTATCAATATCGTTAGAGTATCTTTGGATATTGAGAGAATCAAGAGAGATCATTTCAGGTGCAGGAGTAGCACTTGCAGCGGTATCTTCGGTAGATTTCGTATCAATTGCAAAAGCTGATACTGATGCGAGGGTTAGAATGGCAAGAATTCCACTTGCTAATCGTTTCCAAATACTTTTCATTTCGCGCTCCTTTCGTCATAAAACGTGAGTAAAATAAATTACATAAAACAAGTTAAAATGCAAAAATACGAACTGGTATATGTATTTAAGATTGTTCGCTTGTTTTCTGTGACTATAGTATTACATATCTTAAAAGAAAAATCAATATATACAATGAATAACAATTTGCATTAAAAATTGTATAATATAGACAAAGATTGAGAGAACTGCATCAATAGGTGGCTATGCTGGAATATGCAGTGCGAGATTCAGACGAGCCGTTAGCTCGGACGGTAATAGTAGCAACTGCGCGGTAAGTACCTTTAGAAACTGTTGTTGTTTTAGAAAGAATATGTTTGATGCCGGTTTGAGAACTTGACCAACTATTCACTGTTTTCCAAGAAGTGCCGGATTTTTTTGTCAGTTTTAAACTGATGCTAGAGGAAGCTGAATTAGATGATGTGGTTAAAACTTCAGATACGCGAGCAGAACCATTGCTGTCGATAGTGAGCGAACAACGAGAAGATTTGATTAGAGTGTAAAAGGGTACGATTGTACCGGCTGAAGAAGAATCCACTGCAATAGCAGATGGAACAACCATACAGGACAAACACATAAGTGTACAACAAAATGAGATGAATTTTACTGCTTTTAATTTCATAATAAAAGCACCTCCTAAATCGTTCTACACATAGTAACGAATTAAGAGGTGCGAATGGGGACACATAATTTAAAAAATTTTAAAATTTATTTTTGTTCGATACCTTCGGCAATCTTTAATGCTTCATCGTAGGATAAATAATAGGTAATAAGTGTATAAGAGACATTTCTATGTGTCCAGACAATAATAACAGTTTCCTCCTTTTCGGAAGATATAGCTTGCTCATTATGAATGGTAAAGTGCTTAACTACGGCATTTTCAGTATCGATTGTTTGAATGTCATTGCTTTCTTCAGCAACTATCATTTCATCAAGATAAAATTGGGTATGATTGTTCCCTTTATACGAAGTCGATCTAAGATAACCTTTTTCCTCCATGCACTCATCTTCATTCCGTACCATACCCTCTGGAATATAGCCGAAGGTGCTTTCTGGGAACTCTGCATCCTCGGCGGCGGTATCGGAGGAATAGGTGATGGATGTGTATTCGCGGAACACCTGAATAATCGTATCAATCACGCCGATGCGGTAAGCGTAGGCGGTGCCGCCGATACACAGAACAACAGCTGCACAGGCGGCGACATAGCGCAGAACATGTACGACGCGATTCATGCGCGGGGAGCGGCGCTGTTCCGCGCGGAGCCGCCGCATCTTCCGTTCAAACCGGCGCGAGAATTTGTGCGGCGGGACTTCCTCCTGCTGCGGCAGCGTGGACAGCCACAGATCACGGGCTTCCGCAGCGTGCTGTTCGAGCAGTTCATCTGTCAGCTTCATACGTCCGCCTCCATTTCGTCCAAAAGGGTTTGCAGTTTGGCTTTTGCTCGTTGGATGGTCTTTTTGACATTGGCTTCGGTCATACCGAGCAGCTGGGCAATTTCCTTTTCGGAATATCCGGTGTCGTATTTGAGCAGCAGCAGCTCGCGGTATCGGTCGGGCAGAGAGGCGATGGCGTGCGCAATGGCAGAGCCTTCGGTTAGCGCGTCCGGTTCCGGCATCGGATGCGTGTGTGGGATGTCCTCGCACAGCGGAATAAACGGCTTGCGCTTGCGCGAACGGTACAGGTCAATTGCCGTCCTTCTGACTATAGTAACGACGAGCGCCCGCGTTTGGGGACACTTGGGCTGAGAAATTTTGTCCAAAATCCCGATAATCTTCAAAAAAGACTGGTGCACAACATCCTCGGAATCCTGCGTGTCACCCAAGATCTCGTTGGCAATGTAAAACATCAGATTGCGGTATGCATCATATAAAATCTCAAATTTTTCTCTCTCGGCATCTTCTTCAATCAGCGAAAGATAAATCAGCATAACAATTTCTCCTTCTTTTGTACCAGTATACTACATATTTTGGAATTTTCCCATCTAAAACATCGAAATTCGTGCGGCAGGCTGTTTGTCAGATGACGGAAAATATGGTATGCTATACTCCTAGGAAAAAATGGACGGGAGAGAATGCTATGCTTGCGCTGATCGCCGCATTTGCACAAAATAGAATCATCGGACGGGATGGGCGCATCCCTTGGGATATTCCGGAGGAAAAGCATCGCTTTCGGGATCTCACGATGGGGCATGTCATTATCATGGGCAGACGGACGTATGAGGAAATCGGCGTTCCGCTGCCGGGCAGAGAGACCATTGTTGTATCTAAGACGAAGCATTTTGCTGCGCCGCACTGTGTCACGGTGCCCAGCCTTGGCGCAGCATTAGAACAGGCCGCCGGACGCGATGTCTTTATCTGCGGCGGCGCACAGCTGTATCGGGAAGCCCTGCCGCTGGCAGATGTTCTGTATCTGACAGAAATTCATCGAGAGTATGTCGGGGACACTCGGTTTCCGCAGTGGGACAAACAGGCGTTTGTGTGCACGGAAACACAGGATGTCGAGGGAGAGATTCCATATACCTTTTTGACTCTGCGCCGTCGTGCCATGCCATATCAGCAGGCGCGGGAGTACATCGCAGGCTTGACCGCACAAAAGGGTATCGTGTTGGGGCTGGAACCGATGCAGCATTTGCTGGCTCGATTGGGCAATCCGCAAAATCGCTATCCGGTTGTGCATATCGCAGGCACCAATGGCAAAGGCTCTACGCTGACCTGTATTGCCTCGATTCTGCGGGCGGCAGGGTATCGCGTCGGTACATATTCTTCACCGGCTGTGTTTGCGCCGAGAGAGTGCTGGTGCGTCAACGGCGAGATGATTTCTGAGCAGGAGTATGCAGTGTGGATGACAAAGCTCATCGCGTGCTGTCAGGCCATGCAGGAAGCCGGAGAGCCGATTCCGACTGCGTTTGAGATGGAGACAGTATTGGCGTTTGCCTGGATGGCGCAGAAGCAATGCGAGATTGCTGTCGTAGAATGCGGCATGGGCGGAAGAGATGACGCGACGAATATTCTATCGACAACCGCAGTCAGCGTGTTGACGTCCATCGGCATGGATCATATGAAATTCTTGGGCAGTACCATACAGGAAATTGCCTGCGCCAAAGGCGGTATCGTGAAACCGCATACACCCGCCGTCCTGCAAGGACAGGCGCAGGAGGTCGAACAGGAAATCCGCACAATTTGTCAGCAGCAAAACAGCCCGCTGACCGTTGTACAGGACGTTTCTGTCACACGAGCAGATGAACGCTCTGTGACATTTGACTATAGAGAAATGCGAGATGTTACCGTGAGACTTTCCGGCGCTGTACAAGCAAAAAATGCAGCAACGGCGATTGCGACCGTACAAAGCCTTACACAGTTTCCGGTTACCGAACAGCAAATCCGAGAGGGCTTGCAGCATACCAGCTGGAAGGGAAGAATGGAACAGATTTGTGACGCACCGGTTTTAGTAATTGATGGTGCGCACAATCCCAATGCGGCGCGGCAGCTGCGTCAAGAAGCACTGCGCCGCTGGAAGGCGGGCAATATCATAGAAATTGTCGGTGTGCTGGCGGATAAAGACTTCACGGAAGTCGGACACTTGATGGCACCGCTGGCAAAAAAGATTTTTACCGTCACGCCGAACAATCCGCGCGCGTTGTCCGCACAGGCACTGGCGGATTGCCTGCGGCAGTTCTGCGGGGATGTCACACCGGCGGATAGTCCGGCACAGGCTTGGCAGCTCGCCAAACAGGCGGCGGGGGATCAGACACCGATTCTCGCATTCGGTTCGCTCTCGTGGCTGCATGAGCTGCGCGAAGCAGTGGAGGAACAGACATGATACGAACGATGCAGCGCATACAGGCGATAATGTCGCATCCGTTGTTCCGGGACAGCCTGCAAAAAATAGAAGAGCTGGAACGCGAGCGCATCTATTGCAGGCATGGCTTGCCGCATTTGCTGGATGTGGCGCGCATTGCGTCTTTGCTGGCAGTTGACCGACAGTTAGATTTGCCACGCGATGTCATTTATGCGGCGGCACTGCTGCATGATATTGGCCGCTTGCAGCAGTATGTGACCGGAGAGGATCATGCGGCGGCAGGCATTCACACGGCACGAGAGATTTTACGCGATACAGCTTTTGACGAAGCGGAAAAACAGGCGATTTTGCAGGCCGTCGGCAAGCACCGCAAAGGAGATGCTGCCTATGCGCTGGCGCAGCTTCTCTGCGAGGCGGATGATGCGAGCCGGATGTGCTTTGCCTGTCCGGCAAGCGATACCTGCTATTGGCCGGAGCACAGAAAAAACCATACGATTTTATTATAAAAGAGGTTTATATTATGATTATTGGCGGAAAACAGTTTGATACGACCGGTCGCACATATGTGATGGGTATTCTGAATGTGACGCCGGATTCCTTTTCTGATGGCGGAAAATGGAACTCGATGGATGCGGCACTCAAGCACGCAGAAGACATGATAAACGATGGCGCGGATATTTTGGACATCGGCGGCGAATCGACGCGCCCGGGATATACGCTGCTGCCGGATGACGAAGAAATCTCTCGCGTGGCACCGGTCATTGAAGCAGTCAAGAAGAATTTTGATATTCCGGTATCTGTGGATACCTATAAGAGCGCGGTCGCAGAGGCTGCATTGCAGGCGGGGGCAGATCTCGTCAATGATATTTGGGGCTTAAAATATGACCCAAACATGGCGTCTGTCATTGCAAAGGCAAACGTGCCGTGCTGTTTGATGCACAACCGCAAAGAAGCGGTATATACCGATTATCTGCCGGATGTGTTGGATGATTTGCGCGACTGTGTGCGTCTTGCCAAGCAGGCAGGCATTGCGGACGAAAATATTATTCTCGATCCGGGCATTGGCTTCGGCAAAACGCTGGAGCACAACCTGATTCTGACCAATCACGTAGAAATGCTGCATGAGCTGGGGTATCCGATTTTGCTCGGCACCTCGCGCAAGTCGATGATTGGCTTAACGCTGGATTTGCCGAAGGATCAGCGCGAAGAGGGAACGCTGGCGACGACGGTACTGGGCGTGATGAAGGGCTGTATGTTTGTGCGTGTGCACAATGTGTTGGCAAATCGCCGCGCGGTGGATATGACAGAGGCGATTTTGAAATCCGGAGGAAACGCGAATGGATGAAATCCGCATCAAGCAGCTGGAAGTCTTTGCCCATCACGGTGTTTTTCCGGAGGAAAATCGGCTTGGCCAGAAATTTGTCATCAATGCGGCCCTGCGCACTAGTCTGCGCCGTGCCGGTTTAACGGATGACTTGACGCAATCCATGGATTATGGTGCCGTTTGTGCGGAAATACAGGCATTTTTGACACAAAACACCTTCCAGCTGCTGGAAACGGCGGCGGAAAAGCTGTGTGCGCATCTGCTGCAAACCCTTCCGCTGCTCGACAGCATCGTGCTGGAGATTGAAAAGCCGTGGGCGCCGATTGGTCTACCGCTCAAGACGGCGTCGGTCTGCATCGAACGAGGATGGCATACCGCGTATATCGCGCTCGGCTCCAATATCGGAGACAGCAAGGGCTATTTAGATGGTGCGGTACAGGCCTTGTCAAATGATGAAACCATGCGTATTGGGCGGGTGTCGGATTATATCGTGACCAAGCCGTATGGCGGCGTCGAGCAGGATGACTTTCTCAATGCTGTTCTGTGCTTAAAGACGCTGTTGCCGCCGCATGAACTGCTTGACCGTCTGCATGAGATCGAGCAGGCAGCCCATCGCACGCGCGAAATTCATTGGGGACCGCGCACGCTGGATTTGGATATTTTGTTTTATGACGAAGAGATTTTCTCGGATGAAGTTTTGACGATTCCGCATCCGGAGATTGCCAAGCGAGATTTTGTTCTCCGACCGATGGCACAGATTGCCCCGCATTTCGTGCATCCTGTGTGTCACAAGACGATGACACAGATGTGGGAACAACTAAAGAATGCATAAAAAAACAAGGCTAGGAAGCAGGAGCTTCTTAGCCTTGTTTTGCGTCAGCTTAATATTATTCTGGATCTCGGCCTTCCAGCGCGGCGAGTGCATATTCCAGTGCCAGAGACAGCTTGGCATATGCCTGTTCATCGTGGCTGTTTTCCGCAATGCGGTGCATGAAATCGCGTGTTACTGTACCGCGCAGACCGTCTTCATCTTTGTAACGGTATGGATCCTGCATGGCGGCGGATTCATCCAAAACCTGCGCATGTAAGAAGGTCTGATGCAGGGAACGCGACAGCGCAGACAGGTTTGGCTCATACATGCGCGTGCCGGTCAGATGAACGGTCAGACAAATGCGCTCTGCCGGTGTCGGCAGCAGCGGCAGAAGCGCTTCTGCCAGTGCGGTGTCATCGGACAAGCCGGAAACGGATAACGAAACATCTTCAAATTCGGCTGTGCCGGACGGATGCAGCGTCAGGGCAGCGATGCCCTTATCAATCTTGCCTGCCAGATAGCCCTTTACACCGGTTTCGTTGGTTGCTGTGGCAGAAAAGCAGCCCGGACAGCTCAGGGCAGTCTCACCGATGCGGAATACGCCGCTGAATCGGTGGTTATGTCCCAGCGCTATGTAATCAAAGCGGCTGCTGATGACAGAGCTTTCCGAAATCGAGTTGTAGCCGCTGTTTCCGCCCAATTCTCCATGTACCAGACAGATATTCAGCTTGAATGGATCGAGCTTCGCATCCAGCGGGATAGATGCTTTGTTGTCCTGAAAAGCGGCGCCCCAAATGATGGTATTGCCGTCCGCAAGCGCGACAGGGGTCAGGGTACGCGAAGTAAACACGTGCAGATTGGGCGGGAGCGGCTGTGTGGCATACGGAGAGGCTGCGTGATAGTAATCATGATTGCCCGGAGAGAGAAAGATCGGACACGGGCACTTGGATAAAATAGAAAATACCACAGACGAAATTTGTGGGCGTACCTCTGGAGAATCGAACAGATCTCCGGCAATGAGCAGGGCATCAGCGGCACTGGATGCGGCTTGTTGGACAAGCGCCTTGAGGGCAGTCAGCTGCAAGCGAATGGCTTGCGCGGCACTCTCCGGCGGAAGAAATTCAAATTTTGCGCCGATATGAAGATCTGCGGCGTGGATAATATTCGGCATGGAAAGACCTCCCAAATTTACAAAAAACAAAAGAACACCATTGTCTTCTCTTTCGTATTATATCAGGTTTCTGTGGCATTGCAAATAAAAAGGCAAAAAACAAAACAGCCATCCGATTGGATGACTGCTTTGCTTTCGCATACGTTTCACAAAATAAAAAGGGGGTAAGAGAAATTCAAAGATACCGGCATATCTTTTGTATGGACGAGGTGTTTTCACTCCCTCGTTCCATGCTCATAGTATACCGTATTCGACAGCGGAAGTTGTGAACAAACAGTAAAAGCATTGTTACGTTTTTGTGTTATGGTTTGCAAAAAAATTCCAGAAGATGCGAGACTTAGAGCCGCTGCTGCTTGCGGATGCGGCGAATATCGCTGCCGATGAAGCGCAATTGTGTGAATTCACCGAGAATACGTGAGGCAATCGCCTGCGAATAGCGGCTTTCCAGCTCTGCCGGCAGAAGATTGGTGCTGAGAATCGTCGGCTTTCGGCTCATGAGACGTCTGCTGATGAGATCGTACAGACAGGAAATGTGAAATGCGCTGGGCATCTCGGTTCCGAGGTCATCGACGATGAGAAGGTCTGCATGGCGGAAGCGTTCGACAGCATGGGACGCGGCAGATGGGTCGCCGGTGCGGAATTTGACGGAATTGTATTGGTCGAAAATGGAAATCGCCGTGTCATAGGTGACGGAAAAACCGCGCTCGGTGACTGTGCGGGCGATGCAGGAGGATAAAAAGGTCTTGCCGAGACCGGCAGAACCAAACAACAGCAGATTTTCATAGGAAGAGCCGAAATGCTCGGCAAAGCTGTGGCATCGCTGTAAATTTGCCTGCGCCATTTGACGGGGAGAAAGGCCGAATCGGCTGTCCGGCTGAGAGCTGTAATAGTCCAGACGAAACGTCGAAAAGGTTTCCTTGTCAACGGGCAGCAGCGTGGACAGATTTTGCTTTTGCAATTCTGCCGCGCGGCGTTTGACACAGGTGCACAGGCGATTGCCGTCATAGCCGGTGTCTCGGCAAATCGGACAGCTGACCGTGACAGCAAGATAATCTGCCGGATAGCCGTTGTCCAGCAATAGCTGCCGCTTTTCTGCCTGTAAAGCGAGATTGCGCTGTTTCAGCTGTTCGATTGCGGCGTCGGTGTTGTTGGATTCAAAGGCGATACGCATGGCTTTTGCCGCCGTACCGCGCAGCTCGCGGTCGATTTCTGCCAAGCGCGGAATATCCATCGTCAATTGATAGCGGCGGCTCTCCGCTTCTGCTTCGCAGCGGTCGTGCTGCTGCTCTAACTGACGGAGAATCGAAGAAATCAATGCTTTATCATACGCCATGCGCGTTGTCCTCCTTTGTCATTGCGTGGAATTCTGCGAGCCAGTCACGCTCCCAGTCGGCAAGATTTCCATTGTTGGTCGGCTGCGATGGGTTTTGCGGCTGCTTGTTCGCAATCGGCTGGCGCAGATTCGGTTCCACCGCAGTGATTTCCTCTGCAGTGTGCAGACCCTTCTTGTGCCAGTTTTCTAGGATGCCGTTGAGATATTTCCAGCTGAATTTTCCCAAGCGGTCATACATGCGGTCCTTGGCAATTTTGACGGCGTCTGCGCCAAAACCGCGCCGAATAAATCGGGATAAATAGCGGTATTCATCTGGCGCAGGGTCTCGGCCCGCCATGTCCAAGGCGCGCAGCATGTCATCCATCAATGGCTTTTCCTGCTCGCGCTGAGCGAGAAAGGCGGCGGCCGCATCGGCGGTAAAAATTCCCATATCTGCCCAGAGATATGCCTGCGCTTCGATGTCATGGCGCGAGATAGTTCCCTTGCTGCGGTGCAGATAGGTCAGCAGATCAATGATGACATCTGCGGGCAGACCGAGATAATCATATACATTCATGAGTGTGCGCAGATGCGATTCGGTCAGTGGGCGTCCGAGCACGATTTCTGCCGTCTGACAGACAGAGGCAAAGCGGTGATCGTCGTCACGGCGCGCCCGCATTTCCGCTGGGGAATAGTGCGGCGGCGCGGATGGACGCTCCTGCGCAACAGGTTCGTTTGGAGTGTGAACGAGACGCAGGTTGGTGAGGGTGTGCACCGCGCGGTCATAGCGGTCGCGCGTCAAATGCAGGTCTCGCATCGCTTCGCGCTCATTAAAGGCTTGTCCTTTGCGGACGAGATAGAGATATACCAACGCGCTGTCGCCGTCGCCGCAGGTCAAAAGCGTGTCAACGATGTCGGCGCGTAAGACACAAAAGTCCCCGCCAGCGGGGATCAGAGATGAGAGAGACATAATTTCCTCCGAAGAAAAATCCTGCGCAAATTTCACAAATGTGCTGTATCATGGGAAAAATGTGCAGTTCTGGTTCGGCAACAAGTGCCAAATCGCGGTATCTCTATTATATCGTGACAAATGTAATAGTGCAAGGGGAAAGAATTCCGCGAAATTTTGTATATTTTATGATGTTTTTTTTTCAAGAACATAGTATAATAAGATTAAGTATTTTCGTGGGGACTGTCTGCCCTTTTTGACGGTCCCGATTGAAGAAAGGATAGCCTATTCATGTCTTGTGAGAAATTGAATACAATTTTGCTCGGCGGCAGACGGGGCAGGGATGGAAAATACCCTGCACAGAGAGAAATTCTCTTTTCCCCGGTCGGACGAATGGTGGCAGACGCATTGCCTGATGTATGCGATCTGATCTATGTTCGTCAGGAGAGCGAGGCCGAGCTGGAAGGCGTTCCGTCCATTGTATGCCCGGATGACGCAGACTTTACCGAGATGCTGTGCGCAGCTGCGGAGAAGCTCGACGGAGATGTTATGATTCTGTCCACACCGATGCCGGATGTGGAACAGGAAGAGTACGAGCGCGTTATTCGTATGCACCGACAGTCTAAGAATGCGGTCAGCATGTTGACGTGCGGCGCGATGGCGGATACTTGGCATTGCGCTGTGTTCCAGAAGCCGGTGCTCAAGGAAATTTTGGACAGCCATCCGATGTCTTTGACCGAATCCATCCGGATTGCCGAGAGCATCAGTGCAAAGACGGAATCCTGCCGCACAGAAGCACATGTTGCTGTATATACAGCCTATGATGCGTATTGTGCGCAGAAGATTATGCAGCGCCGCATCAATGCTGCTCTGATGGATAAGGGCATTAACATGCTTGATCCGGAATATACCTATGTTTCCCCGTATACAAAGATCGGTTACGGTACGACGATTCTGCCGGGGTCGATGATTAAGCCGGGAAGCTGGGTTGGCTGCGGATGCACCATTGGCCCGAACACCATTCTCGACTGCGCGTCTATTGGCGATGAGACCAGCGTCAATTCGTCGCAGGTCTATGAGAGCAAGGTCGGTGCTCATGCAACGGTCGGCCCGTTCGCATATATCCGTCCGGGCTGCGAGGTTGGAGACCATACCCGTATCGGCGACTTTGTCGAGCTGAAAAAGGCTCATATCGGAAACGGCACCAAGGTTTCCCATTTGACCTATATCGGCGATGCGGAAGTCGGTGAGCGCGTCAACTTTGGCTGTGGTACGGTCGTTGTCAACTATGACGGCTATGTCAAGAGCAAGACGGTAATCGGCGACGACTGCTTTATCGGCTGCAACACCAATCTGGTGGCACCGGTTGAGCTGGGCGATCGTGTCCTGACTGCCGCAGGCACAACGGTAACCAAGAACGTGCCGGACGGTGCCATGGCTGTTGCTCGTGCACGACAGGAAAACAAGGAAGGCTGGAATGACCGCCGCCGCCGGATGCACGGACAGAAAGATTAAAAACAAAAAATATAGATACTTGGTTCGATTGAGTTCAGAAGCTGGAACCGAAGCGCGGGGCGTTTTCGGTAAATTTTTCAGGATGCAGGAGGATAATCCATCATGATATCTCACGGAAAAAACATTAAGATTCTTGCGGGCAATTCGCATCCCGCACTGGCTATGCAGATTGCATCTGCACTGGGACTGCCGCTGGCAAAGTGTACTGTCGGTCACTTCGCAGACGGCGAGGTTTCTGTTTCCATCTCGGAGACGGTTCGCGGTTCGGATGTATTCCTCATCCAGTCTACCTGCAATCCGGTCAACGACAACCTGATGGAATTGCTCGTTATGATTGATGCATGCAAGCGTGCATCCGCAGGTCGTATTACTGCCGTTATCCCGTATTTCGGCTACGCACGTCAGGACAGAAAGTCCAAGGCTCGTGATCCGATTTCTGCCAAGCTGGTTGCTGACATCATCACCGCTGCCGGCGCTGACCGCGTACTGACGATGGATCTGCACGCACAGCAGCTGCAGGGCTTCTTCGATATTCCGGTGGACAACCTGATGGGCGCTTCCGTCCTGATTCCGTACATTGCCGGTAAGTTTGGCCGCGGCCGTGACGATGTGATGATTATTTCTCCGGATCTCGGCTCCGTTACTCGCTGCCGTAAGTTCTGCGAGAAGCTGGATTACCGTCTGGCGATTATCGACAAGCGTCGTCCGCGTGCGAACGTTTCCGAGGTTATGAACATCATCGGTGATGTCAAGGGCAAGACCTGCATCCTGAGTGATGACTTGATTGATACCGCTGGCACCCTGTGCCATGCAGCAGAAGCGCTGATTAACATCGGCGGCGCGAAGGAAGTATATGCTTGCGCATCGCACGGAGTTCTGTCCGGTCCGGCTATCCAGCGTCTGGAAGAAAGCCCGATCAAGAAGCTGACCCTGCTCGACACCATTCCGCTGCCGGCAGAAAAGCGCAGCGATAAAATTGAGCTGCTGCAGGTTGCTCCGGTATTCACGGAAGCCATTGCACGTATTTACGAGGAATCTTCTGTTTCCCCGCTGTTTGACTAAGTAGGAATTGAAGAGGGGCGGCATAGAGAGATTCTGTGCCGCCCTTTTGTTTAGAGGGAGAAAATCATGAAACTATTGACGGTAGGAGATGTGGTATCTCAGCCGGGACTGCAAACCGTAGAGCGTTTGCTGCGCCGCATCAAAAAACAGGTCGGTGCGGACTTCACGATTGTCAATGGAGAAAATGCCAGCGGCGTGGGTATCACGCCGAAGCAGGCAGATGCAATTTTTGACGCCGGTGCCGATGTGATTACGCTGGGCAATCACACGTATCGCAAACAGAATATCGTCAGTTATTTAGAGGATAATCGGTATATCCTTCGTCCCGCCAATCTCGCGCCGCAGTCTCCAGGAGAAGGCTTTGGCATTTACGAGAGCAGCAGCGGCTGGCGGGTATTGGTATTTGAACTGATTGGACGCTGTGATATGCAGTATGGTCCGGACAATCCGTTTTTGCGCGCAGACCGCATTTTGCGGGAGCAGGAAGGCCGGTATGACATCGCGGTGTGTGAGATGCACGCATCGGCAACATCGGAAAAACTCGCAATGGGCTTTTATCTGGATGGACGTGTTTCTGCTGTTTATGGCACACATACGCACGTGCCGACAGCCGATGCGCGGGTAAACCCAAAAGGAACCGGATATATCACAGATCTCGGCATGACGGGGCCGAAATGGTCCGTGCTCGGTATACGGAAAGAGCAATCCATCGCGATGTTCCGCGGGGATCTCACCAGCCGTTTTGAACCGGCTGACGGTGTCTGCGTGCTGCAGGGCGCAGTGTTTGACATTGACGAGAGCACCGGAAAGTGCCGCAGCGTGCAGAGAGTGGAAGAGGAATACCTGCCGGGGAAATAAGAAAAAGTCCGCACCGGCTTCTTGGCTCTCCCTCTGGGAGAGCTGGCATTTGCATGGCAAATGACTGAGAGGGCAAGACGCTAACCAATTCGTATCAGGGAAAATCTGAGAAGTTATGCGAACAGGTCTGAATGAGAGTTAATCCGATTCGTCAGGGTTAGTTGTCTGCTCCCTCAGTCTTGCCGCAAAGCGGCAATCCAGCTCCCTCAATGAGGGAGCCAGCCCTCTCTGTCGCTGCGCGACATCTCTCCCGAAGGGAGAGGCAAGTTTGGTTTGCGCGTTATATATCAACAAAAAATCGCTCGTACTTTTGTGCGAGCGATTTTTTATGCTTATGTGGATTGTTCTGCGGGGATTTCAGACGGGTCAGCGGTTTGCTTAGAGCGGGTGCCGCTCTTGGTCATCGTGTCCGTCTTGTAGGTATCATAGTCGTAATAATCGAACGAATACAATTGCGTGGCATCTTTAGGGATAAACAGAAGGAGTTCAATATACTGTTCGTCATCCTCATCCGGATCGGTATTGCCCCAGCAGGTTAAATCATAATAGGTGTATTGATCCAACGGATATTTGCTCTGGAAATCTTCTGAGAGATAGTCACCGATGTTATCTTCCGTCAGATTGAGCTGATACAGCGTGGGAGAATCGGTTGTGAAGCTGCCGTCTGCATTTTTCCAAGAAATCACACCGTTATCAAAGGTCAGTGAAAGCGAAGCTTTGCTGTTCATCCAATTGCCATTGAGAATGGTCGGTACATCTGCCGGCTGATAGGCGTCATCAGTGTACGAATCGTCGGTAGATTCTGCCACCGAATCAAAGAAATCTTCTACGTCATTCCAACTGTTCGTTGTAAATTCTAGTGCCATAGAGCCTAGAATACTGATGACGATAAAAACAATAATGACAATGAAACAGCCCGTGCCGCAACCGCTCTTTTTCTTGGGTTCAAGCGGATTGCCGTGGGAATGTTCTCCGTTGGCAGCGCGCTGCCAAGCGGCTTCAGACGATTGTTTTTCGGTATGTTTGGGAATATCTGCAAAACCGGCAGAATGTTCTCGATAGGTTTGCTTCCGTTCCGTTGATTTGGCAGTGTAATCGGTTTCTTTGGATTCATGCGAGATACCGAAATCAATCGGTTTCTTTTTGCCTGAGGCATTTTGCGGGACACGTTTGCCGCAAATCGGACATTTCCGCTCTCCATCTGTATAATTGACACCACAGTAAGGGCATCGCATGGCCAATCCCTCCTTTTTCTCTTTCTATCTTTTATTTTATCATATTTGACATGGCATTGTACAGAAAAAACGACAGCCCGACGATCAAATGTGATGGTCAGGCTGCCGCAGGTATAGAAGGATTGTTGGATTACTGTAAATTGAGATGACGCTTGAAGAGATAATTTGTGATGCAGAAATTCACCAGCATACACACGATGACAACGACGATGGAACCAATGATAAAGAGATAGGAAGCACTCAGGCCGTTGGTAAATGCTGAGTAAGAAAACGGATCCCAGCTGAATACATGGGTGATCTTCGAGCTAACAGAGAGAAGCGCGGTTAGAATGATGTTCCATGCGATGGCGAACACGATAAATGCGATGACCGCTGCGCCAAGGCGATGCTTGTTAAACAGTCCGCCGACTGCCAGGCAGGCGTAAATATGCATACAGCTGTTGGCGATATACACAATACCGAGGACAATCAACAGGATGGGGAAAGTGATCGCATGGATACCGCAGGTCTGCGCGATGTACTGGAATCCCAAGTGAATGGTATTCCAGAAGCTGGCATCAGCGGTAGAAAACGTTCCGAGCATCAGTGGAATGAGTAAGATGCCGAGAGTAACGATGCACAAAATCGTGGAAACGACCATCCAGATGGTAGAAACAATGCATTTCGACCAGATCAGCTGTGCCGGTGTTGCCGGGAGCGTGAACATCAGATAGCCTTCGTCACACAGCAGATTTTTATAAAATCGCACGATCATATAGACGAAGGACAGAACACCGACGGCAAACAGCGATAAGCCGTAGGCGACCAACAGGAGAGTCAGAGGAACGGCAAGACGCTGCAGACTGTTGGATAAAATCATAAATATGGAGCTGATAACAGCGAGCGCGAGCACGATGCCATAAGCCGGAAAGAAAACCCGGCGCGTCGCCTTAAATTCATGATACATGAGCTTGCTTAACATGCGAATACCTCCCGAAACAGATCATCGACGGATTTGCCATATTCCGCACGAATGTCATCGACGGTTTTTTGCAGAACCAACTGTCCCTTATTGAGGAAGATAACCTCGTCGAGAACCTTTTCAATGTCGGAAATCAAGTGGGTAGAAATCAGAACGGTGCTGTTTTCATTGTAATTGGTCAAAATCGTGTTGAGAATATAATCTCGTGCTGCTGGATCGACACCGCCGATTGGCTCGTCGAGCAAATACAAATCGGCTTCGCGGCTCATGACCACAACGAGCTGAATTTTCTCCTTGGTGCCCTTGGACATGCTCTTGAGCGTGTCTGTCGGCTGAATGCCTAAATGTGTCAGCATATCCGCAGCCTTGTTGATGTTGAAATCGGAATAAAAATCCTGAAAGAAATTGAGCAGATCGTCTGCGGTCATCCAATCGCTGAAATAGGTTCGCTCCGGCAGATAGGACACGATAGCATGGGTTTCCGCGCCCGGCACATTGCCCGCAATGCGGATTTCACCGGATGACGGCGTGAGCAGTCCGTTTGCCAGTTTGATGAGTGTCGTTTTGCCGCTGCCGTTTGGGCCGAGCAAGCCGATGATGCGGCCGCGTTCCAGAGAAAACGTCACATTGTCCAAGGCGGTCTTTTGACCGTAATTTTTGCATAAGCCGGTGCATTGTAAAATCGGTTCGTTCATGAATTACCCTCCTTCATCGCCTGTTGGATCAGCTGCAAGGTCTGTTCGGATGTATATCCCATGTCCTGCATAGAGGAGAGAAAGATGCGAATCTGTTCCATAGCGATTTCCTTTCGTTTTTGTGTGATTTGCTCGCTTTGATCGGTGACGAAGCGTCCGGCGGTTCGCTGCGAATACAGCAGGCCTTCCCGTTCCAGCTCCGCCAGCGCGCGCTGCATGGTGTTTGGATTGACGCCCGCTTCCGCTGCCAGTTCACGAACCGAGGGGAGACGGCTGCCCGCTGCCAGCGTGCCAGAGGCGATTGCCGCCGTGATCGTTTCCATGAGCTGCAAGTAGATGGGGCGGTCATCAGATAAATTCCACTGCATAAGATACCTCCTGGATAAGATTTTGAATTACTGTACTAGGTTGTTAATACAACTATACAATAATACAAGGCGTTTGTCAACAGGAAAAGAAAATTTTTTTATTTTTTTGAAAAAGTGACAAAAAACCTGCGATTTCGCGCAGTTATCCACAGGTTTGCAAGAAATTGATGTGGACAGACACACGGCAGTTTGTATTATATAGATCGTGAACTGCAAAAAACAACGCAAAGGAGGAATGCCTATGGCGCAAAGAACCAGCCGCCGCAGACGAAAGAAAACACACAGCGATCAGGTGCGTGAGATTCTGTGTGAACACTCTCCGGAAGCGGCGCAATGCCTGTGCAGTATGCTGGAGGATGAAACGCTCAGCGGTACGGCGCGCGCAGGCGTTGCAAAAGAAATTCTCGAACGAACGGTCGGCAAAGGTCAATTGCTGACACCGGAACAATTGGAAAAAACGGAAGAAAAATTTGAGCTGACGCTGCGGGTGGTGGAGTAAATGGAGCTTTCCGTGACGCGCAGACAGCTGGAATTCATTCGCTCTACCGCGCGGGAAACGCTGTTTGGCGGCGCGGCGGGCGGTGGAAAAAGCTATGCGCAGCTCATTGATGCGCTGATTTTTGCCATGAAGTATCCGGCATCGCGCCAGCTCATCCTGCGCCGTACTTTTCCGGAGCTGAAGCGTTCTCTGATTCAGGTCTCTCTGACGCTGTACCCAAAGCAATGGGGAACCTATGGGGAAAGCAATCATTTGTGGACGTTTCGCAACAAATCACGCATTGAATTTGGATTTTGTGACAGTGAAAACGATGTGACAAAATATCAAAGCGCAGAATACGATGTCATTCGATTTGATGAACTGACGCACTTTACCGAGTTTCAGTTTACCTATCTGCTGTCGCGTATCCGCGGAACCAATGGGTACCCAAAACAGGTCAAGGCATCGACCAATCCAGGCGGCGTGGGGCACAGCTGGGTCAAGAGCCGATACATTGATGTGTTGACACCGGGCGAAGAAAAAGATGGAAAGCTGTTTCTTCCCGCAAAAGTCCAAGACAACACGTTTTTGATGCGCAGTGATCCGGGCTACGTGGAACGCCTGCAGCTGCTCGATGCACGCAGCAAAAAAGCACTGCTGTACGGCAGATGGGATCTGTTTGAAGGACAGTATTTTGAAGAGTTCTCCCCGGACATTCATATTGCCAGCCCGCCGCCGATTCCCAATTGGTGGCGCAGGTATCTGGCGATTGACTACGGCTTGGACATGCTCGCCGCACTGTGGATTGCCCTGGCACCGGATGGCACTGCGTGGGTGTATCGGGAGGTTTATCAATCGGGGCTGATTATTTCTCAAGCTGCAGAGGCCATTTATCGGGCGGAAAGCGGAGAGGAGCACATATTTCAACGGCTTGCACCGCCGGATTTGTTCAACCGCAGACAGGAGACCGGCCGGTCGGCAGTGGATATTTTTGCCGAGCATGGCTTGTTTTTTGACAAGGCTATGGGCGAACGCATTCCGGGATGGTACGCCGTCAAAGAGTATCTGCGCCCGTATTCCGATGAACAGGGCGTGCAAACGGCACGGCTGAAAATCAGTCCGGCGTGTAAAAATCTCATCCGCACGCTGCCGATGCTCGCGGCAGATCCCAAAAATCCCAATGATACGGCGAATACCCCGCATGAGCTGACCCATGCGCCGGATGCCCTGCGCTACTTTGCCGGAACCATTCGGCCGGAGGGAATGGACTGGGAGCCGGGCACATATGACAGAGAAATCGGTGCCTTTTTGACCTATCAACGATGAGGAGAGATAGCAATGGAGTATATCATTTGCTGCCTGTACAGTTTGCTGTGCTTTGTGTGCGGCGTATGGGCAGCGCGCGGCATCAAATTGCCGTATAGAAAACGAAAAAAGCCGGAGAACGAAATCGCGCAGACGGCTGCTGAGGACGCGCTGAGCCGTGACATCGCAGCGCTGCTTGCGTACACCGGACCGGCAGAGAAGGAGACAAACGATGCTGATTCCTGAACAGGTTTGGCGGGAATATCAACGCGGTGTGGATTACAACAACCGCATTGATTTGTATGATCGCGTCAAGACCAATGAGAATTTTTTTGTTGGCAGACAATGGGAAGGCCTCAACGTCACAACGCTTGACCCGCTGATCTTTAATGTGCTGCGCCGCGTGGTAAATCTGTTTATTTCGATGCTGGTATCCGATGATATTTCTGTGACAACACAGCCGTTTCAGTCGGTACCGGACGGAGAATACATGCAAAAAGTCATTGATCGCTCTGTGGCATCAGTCATTGAACGCGCCGGTGTCAAGAGCAAAAACCGATATATGCTGCGCAATGCCTGCGTAGACGGAGACAGCTGCTTTTACATTCGATTTGATCCGGACAAGGAGAGCGGTCAGGGCGTTGCCGGAGATATTGAAGTGGATTTGATTGAGAACACGGATGTCTTTTTCGGCAATCCCGCGGTGGATGATGTCCAGCGGCAGCCGTATATCATTTTGTCCATGCGCCGTTCGGTGGACAGTGTGCGGCAGGAAGCGATGCGCCGCGGCTTGAGCAAGAGCGAGGCGGAGAGCATCCGACCGGACAGCTTGCTGGAGCCGCAGTATGATGCGCAGACGGATGATTCCGACAACATGGTCACGGTGCTGCTTCGGATGCAGCGCACGGAACAGGGAATTTCCTTTTACAAGTGCACCCAGAATACGGTGATTATGAAAGAAACGCTCACGCCGTATCGCATGTATCCGGTGGCGTATATGTCGTGGATGAAGGTCAAGAATTGCTATCATGGAGAATCGCCGATCACCGAAGCGATTCCCAATCAGATTGCGATTAACAAGCTGTACTCAATGTATGTGCAGTGCATCAAGCATGTGGCGTTTCCGAAGATTATCTATGATGTGACACGGTTTCCGTCCGGGTATTCCTCGGACATTGGCAAGGCCATTGGTATGCGCGGCAACCCAAATGAGGCCATTGTCACGGCATTTCAGGCGCCGGAAATTTCGCAACAGGTCATGACGCTGCTGGAACAGATGAAGCGCGACACCATGGAGCTGATGGGTGCCTCGGATACAGCGCTTGGCAATGTCAAGCCGGAAAATACATCGGCTATTGTCACCGTACAGCAGGCGACCATTGCGCCGCTCGAATTGGTAAAGATGGAATTTTACCGCTTTGTCGAGGATTGTGTGCGTATTTTTGTCGATCTGATGCGCGTACATTACGGCGTTCGCACCGTCTGCTTGACCGATGACGCCGGAGAAGAACAGATCCAGCATGTGGATTTCAGCCGCCTCGACACCTTGACGCTGGAACTCAATGTAGAAGTCGGCTCTTCTGCGTATTGGTCAGAGACCATGCAGACCGTCACCAACGATAATTTGCTCGCACAGGGCATTATCACAGATCCTGTTCTGTATGTGGAAAATATTCCGGATAATCAGATTCGCGGCAAGTCCCGCCTGCTTCGTGCGCTCAAGGAACAGAAGGACAGTGGACAGCTGCCGGAGATTCATCCATCTGCAAAGACAAAACAAGCTGGAGATGCACAGGCATCCCAGCAGTAAAAAGGAGTGTTTCTATGCAAGTAAACAACAAACAGATGCCGCAGGCGGCCGATCAGCAGCCGCCGCAGGGCACAGAACAGACGTATGCCGTCACGGTGGACGGACAGACACTGGAGCTGACCTTGGAGCAGCTCATCACCGCTGCCGAGCAGGGGTTATCCCGCGCCAATGATGCGGCAAAGAACGGCCAGAGCGAAGGAATGCCAGCGCAGATGACAGGTGCCATGCGCGGGCAGTTCGCACAGCCCAATGTCTATCAGTCGTTTTTGTCCGCCTATCCGGACATCAACGCACAGGATATTCCGCCGGAAGTGTGGGACGAGGCAAATCGTTCCGGTGATCTGCTGGGTGCATATCGTGCGTATGAGATTCGCAAGCTGCACGAAGAGCTGGAACAGCTGCGCAAAAATGCGGATAACCGCCGAATGGATGTCGGTTCCGCCCGTTCGGATGGAGAAAACAACATCACAGATCCCATCATTCTCGCTCTGATGGGAAAAGGCTAAGGAGGTAATTGTATATGGCTGTCAATCTCGCGACAAAATATTCCAGTCAAATTGCAGAAGTATTCACCGCTGGCTCTTTCGTCAAGGGAAAGACCTCGACGACCTTTGACCTGACCGGTGTCAAGACGCTGAAAGTGTATACACCGGTGACTGTGCCGGAAGTCGATTACACCCGTGAGGGCATGTCCCGCTATGGTACCGTGACGGAAATGCAGGACATTGTGCAGGAACTCAAAATGACGCAGGACAAAGCGTTTACCTTGACCATTGATAAGGGCAATTATCTGGATCAGAACATGAGTAAAAAGGCTGCCGACATGCTGCGCTTGCAGATTAACGAGCAGTCCACGCCTGCGGCAGATAAATACGCGCTCAAGCAGTTTGCCAAGATGGCGGGAACCATTGCCACCACGGACAATGCGCCGACAAAGGATACCATTGTCGAGCTGATTTCCACCGGTGCGCAGACGCTGGATGACAATCTGGTACCGGACGGTGATCGGTATATTTATGTGACGGCAGAAGTGTATAAAATGATTCGTCTGTCTCCGGAATTTACCGGCTTGGAAGGTCTCGGTGTCAAGGCAATTGGCAAGGGCATTTGCGGAGAAATTTCCGGTCTCAACATTGTCCGTGTGCCGAAGAGCTATATGCCGACGGGCTGCTATTTCATCATCACACACAAGAATTCCGTGCTGATGCCGTACAAGATCTCGGATGCTAAGGTGCATAACGATCCGGTTGGCGTGTCCGGCGCGCTCATTGAGGGACGCCATTATTATGATGCGTTTGTGCTCGGTGCGAAGAGCAAGGGCGTATATGTTCTGGTACAGAAGAGCAGCAAGCTGACAGCGCCGATTCTCGCTATCAGCTCCTTATCTGTGACAGCAACCAAGCCGAGCGGTGCGGACGAGATGCGGTATACGGTGGATGGCACAGATCCGCGCTATTCGGACAGCGCCAAGGTATATACCTCTGCGGTGACAATGACCTCCGGAGCAACCTTCCGTGTGGTGGCATTTGCAGAGGGAAAATTCACCTCGGATGTAGCAGATAAGGCTTGTTGATTACGATCTTGCACAGGCGGGCGCAGCAATGCGCCCGCCGCTCAAGAAGAAAGGAGGTTTGCATATGACCGGAAATGACCTGTTTGAACAGGCGATGATTCTCAATGGTTTGGAAACGGAGGATGCGGAAGCACTTCGGCCGTTTGCCCTCGGGTGCATCAATCAGCTGCTGCGTGACCGCGTGTATGAACAGCAGCGATTGACGGCAGATACAACTGAATGGAGCGCGTTGCGTCCTGCGGCTGCTCTCGACAGTTTAGAGGACGAAATTCCATATGAGGAATGCTTCGTGCAGGAGTGTTTTCCGTATGGATTGGCGGCCATGCTGATTGAAGAGGATGACCACACAAAGTTTAACTGGCTGATGGAGGAATATGAACGCCGCGCCGCGTATTATGCGCCGTGTGTGCAGACGCCGATTTTGGGAACTGATGTATGAGCAATGCCTATCAATTTTCTGAGACAGCGGCGAGACAGGAGTTGACGATTGAGCGGTTTGCCGGTGTGGATTTCGCCAATCATCCGACGAAAACCGATTTGTCCCGCTCGCCGGACGCCTGCAATATGATTGCGGACGAGACATATTTTCCGGTCAAGCGCACCGGATACCAGACCCGCGCGCGATTTGCCGGCAGTATCTATGGCCTGCATCGACTGGGCGAAGAGATCCTGTGTCATGCGGGAAGCGAGCTGTGGCGGTTGAAAGCAGATCATACAACGCAAAAGATATATGACGATATGAATTCCGCACGCTCGGTGTCTTTTTTGATGAACGGAAAGCTTTGGCTGCTGGACGGCAAGACCTATCTCGTTTACGATGGAGAAACCGTACAGCCGGTTCGAGAACAGGCATTTGTTCCGACGACAACCATAGGAAGTCCGCCGAGTGGCGGAGGAACCAGCTTTGAAGCGGTCAATTTGCTGACGCCGAAGCGCATCAATACCTTTGTCGGGGACGGAAAAAGTACGGAATTTCAACTGGACTGTCAAGATATTGATGTGGATTCCGTGACCTGTTCGGGCTATACCGTCAAATGGGTGGATGCCTATGCCGGTAAAGTGACCTTGACGCAGGCACCGCCGGATGCCGGTGGACTTGCCAATGTTGTCATTACCTTTTCCAAAACTGTGAAAAATCAGCCGGATATTAACAAATGCCGCGTTTGCGGTCTGTTTGGCGGTCAGAATGACACCCGTGCGTTTGTGTCTGGAAATCCCCATCAACCCAATTGGGATTGGCAGTCGGGACTGTATGATCCGAGCTATTTCCCCGATACCGGCTATACGCGCATCGGCTCGGATGCTTCTGCAATTATGGGATATGTCCGACAATATGACACGCAGATTGTTCTCAAAGCGGATGGCCAGGACGCCAGGCAGTATTTGCGCACATTTTCTTTGGATGAAAACAACAAACCGGCGTATCAACTGCGGCAGGGAGCGGAAGCTGCCGGTGCCGTCAGCTCATATGCCATGGATGTGCTGGCGGGAACACCGTATTATCTCTCTCCATATGGCGTGATGGGAATTTATGGCACCTATGTCACGGAATATCGAACCATTTCCGGTGTATCCCAGCGCATCGATCCCAAGCTTTGCCGAGAGGATTTGACACAGGCGACGGCCTGCGTGTGGGATGGAAAATACTATCTCGCAGTCAACAACCATTGTTATGTGGCGGACAGCAGACAGATGACGGGCGGCATACCGGAATGGTATTATTGGGAAAATATTCCGGCACAGTGCTTTTTGCCGGATACCGATACGGATGGGTATTTATGGTTCGGCACAGAAGATGGACGGGTGTGCCGCTTTTGTCACACCGATGATCCGCACGCCTACTCGGATGACGGTGCTGCGATTGCCGCGCATTGGGCGACACCGCTTTTGCCGTTGCGGGAAGCCAGCAGAACCAAGACGGTGATGTACAGCCAGCCCAGACTGATGCCGTATGGCAGTTCCGGTGCGGAGATTTGGTATCGCACAGACAGCCTGATGCGGTGCGTGCAGCGCGTGGCATTTTCTCAATTTTCCTTTGCTGGGTTGGATTTTTCTCGCTTTTCTTTTCGCTCTGCACCGACGGCTGTGCCGGTCGATGTGCGAAGGCGCGTGCGGCACGCATGGCAATTTCAGCTCATTGCCAAGAACGAAGAAAACGAGGAACCGTTTGGTTTATTGGGGTTGACCATTCGATATAGCGTGAGACATACGGCGAGACGGAGATAGAGGAGGTGAAGCAATGGCTTTGGATATAGACGGATTGTATCGTGCTGTGGAAGACAGCAGACGCAATGCATTTGAAACCGCGCAGGCGGAAAGTCAGCGCAGACTGCGGGCCAATTTGAGTCAGATTCAATCGACATATCGAGACAGTGTGACGCAGGCACAGAACGCCGCACGTATTTCTGCATTGGGGCAGGAGGAAAAGCTGGCGGCAGTCGGATTAAACAGCGGCGGCGTGTATGCCGCGCCGACAAGCGGATACGCAGAATCCTCTCGCATTGCCAGAGACAACAGTTTGCGCAGCAATTTGAATGCCTTGTCTGCACAGCGGCTCAAACAGGAACAGGCGGCGCACAGCACAAGCAGTACAGAAATTGCGCAGGCATCGCAAGATTATTGGAACAGCATGGCCGATTTGCGAACCGATTTGGCACAGGCAAAGACGGATCAATACAATGCAGATCGGAGCTATGAGCTGTCTGTGAAACGGTATCAGGCATCCCAGTATCAAACGGCGTACAGTCAGGCGATGCAGCGATGGCAAACATACGGATATGTCCTTCCGGCAGATGCAGCGATTTTGGGTGTCAAAGCGGGCACACAGACCGCAGATAAGGCGTATAAGGAGGCACAATTAGCCCTCAGCCGATGGAAGGCATTATTGCCGTAATCCATGACAAAACCGGCAAAAAAGAAATCCGCAGAGAAATCATTCTCTGCGGATTTGTAGTATTTTAGAATATTACGCTGGCTTTCGTCCCATGACGAGTTTGAGCAGAATCGGGGTAATCAGTGTGGTGACAATAACCACCAGAATGACCGGTCCAAATAGGGAATCCGGCACTAAGCCAAATGCAGCGCCCTTCTGGGCAACGATCAGAGCAACTTCACCGCGCGATACCATGCCGATACCAACGGAAAGCGCTTCGGTGTTGCTGAAGTGGAACAGCTTTGCGCTGAGGCCGCAGCCAATGATTTTGGACAAAATGGCAATGGCGAGCAGCAAGATGGCAAAGACGAGCAGCGAAAGCGACAGACCGCGCAAATCGGTTTTTAGACCGACACTGGCAAAGAACACCGGAGAGAACAGCATATACGCACAGATTTCAATCTTCCGGCTCACATAGGCGCGCACGCTCGGCAGATTACACAGCAGCAGACCGGCAAAATATGCACCGGTAATGTCTGCCACGCCGAAGAACTGCTCAGAGGCAAACGACAGAAGCAGGCAGAATGCCAGACCGTAAATCGCAACGCGGCGATGCATTTTTTCGTTGAACGCATTGTTGAGGTGTGCAAAATACTTGTACACAAAGAAGCCAACAACAGCGATAAAGACGAAAAACAGAACAATTTTCAGCAAAACCGTGTGAATCTGAATATCCGGATCGGTAAAGCTGGATACGATCGTCAGGGCGATAATGCCGAGAATATCGTCGATGACAGCGGCACCTAGAATCGCTGTGCCGACGCGTCCTTTGAGCTTGCCCATTTCTTTGAGCGTCTCGACAGTGATAGAAACAGAGGTGGCGGTCAGAATGACACCGACAAATACTGCCTTGAGCGTCGCCTGCGGATCAGCCTCTCCGCGGAACCAAAACAGATAGAGTCCGGCGCCGCACACAAGCGGCAGAACGACACCGGCGAGTGCGATGACGAATGAGGCAAGACCTGTTTTCTTCAGCTCAGCCAGATCGGTTTCCAGACCGGCGGAGAACATCAGCATGATAACACCGAGCTCTGAGATGACAGAAATCGTGTTGTCAACAGACACCACATTGAGAATAGATGGGCCGAGGATCAGACCGGCGAGCAATGCACCGACGACCTGCGGCATATTGACTTTGCCGGACGCGAGGCCCAGAACCTTTGTTGAGAGCAGGATAACTGCCAGAACCAGCAGGAATGTATAAGACAAACCAGCCACCTTCTTTCTTTTATGATACATTTTTGAACAAAATGTTTGAAAAAATAGACCGACACATGTCTAGTTTTTCATCGTTGCCATTATACATGCTTTATTTCGTAAAATCAAGGCGGAAATTAGCGGAAAAGAAACACGGAAAATGGAAAAATGGAAGAAAGTTAGCGGAATTTAAACGCGGAATTTGTACAAAAGACGAAAAAACAAAAAGAAACAGACCTGCCAAAAAAAGACAGGTCTGTTTATAGAGAAAACGGAAATTTCGGTTACAGCGGCTTAGAATTGTCGACCAAGGCATCAATATAATCACAATCGTTCTGGATGCAGTGATTGAAGTTGGTCAGCAGCTTGCCGTCTACATTGTGGTTGAGGAACATGTCCTCCAGCTTGGCGGTCAACGTGTTCATGAGGCTTGCTGTCTCGATGAACGTATGGAAGTTGCTGCTTCGCTGTGCCTGACGGAACTTGGCGATGTCCTGCGTGATAAATTCGACGATGGACTCTGCGTCAGCCATCTTGCCGTGTGCCAGCGCATACGGACGCATACGCTGCAGAAAATATTTGTTGTTTTTGGTGATGTTAAAGACGTAAGCTACCTCAAATCCGTTTTCCAGCTGGAAGCGCACAATGTGCATGATGCTGTTGACTTCGCGGATGGAAGTTGCGCCCAGCTGACGGAGGCGGAAGTTAATCATATCACCGGAGATAGAATTGGCGTTCATGAAATACACTCCATTCTGCCGCAGGATGCGGCGGGATACCAGCGGTTTTCAAAGCTCTCAATAACGGATGAGCAGGAAGCCGGTGGAGATAATGATAGAAAGAATCATGAGCGGGAAGCCGACCTTCAAGTAGCTCATAAAGGTGATCGGATAGCCGTTCTTGTTGCTGATGCCGGACAAAACGACGTTTGCGGAAGCACCAATCAGAGAGCCGTTGCCGCCCAAACATGCACCCAGCGAGATTGCCCACCACAGCGGGGTAATATCTGCGCCGCTCTGACCCATTGTGATAATCATCGGAATCAGAGTCGCAACAAACGGAATGTTGTCGAGGAAAGCGGAGAAAATCGCGGACAGCCACAGGAGCAGCAGCATGGTGATGAAAACATCGCCGTGGGTGACATCCATCAGAGCCTGTGCCAGCATATTGATGACGCCGGTTTCCTGCATACCGCCGACGACGATAAACAGACCGATGAAGAACACAATCGTGGACCACTCAACGTTGGCGATAATCTCCTCTGCATCCTGCTTGCCGATAATCAGCATGACAGCGGCAGCGGTCAGTGCAACGACACAGGACTCGATGCCCAGCGTGCTGTGCATAACAAAGCCGACGACAACGAGAGCGATGAGCACGAGGCTCTTCACCATCAGGGAATGATCCTTGATGGTCTTGCTTTCGTCCAGCTCCATGATGAGCTTGGTCTTCTCTGCGTCTGCAACCAGCTGCTTGCCATACATCAGACGGAAACAGACGATCATGACAATGAGAATCAGAATGACAACAACACCGGTGTTCTCAATAAAGTCTACGAAGGAAAGGCCTGCCGCAGAACCAATCATGATGTTCGGAGGGTCACCGATGAGGGTGGCGGTACCGCCGATATTGGATGCCATGATCTGCGTCATCAGGAACGGAACCGGATTGATTTCCAGAATCTGTGTGATGGCGATGGTCATCGGGCCGATCAGCAGGACGGTGGTTACGTTGTCAAGGAACGCGGAGAGAACCGCAGTGATGATGACAAACAGCACCATGATGCGCCAAGGGTCACCCTTTGCAATTTTGGCTGATTTAATGGCAATGAATTCAAAAATGCCGGAATTTTTCACAACTGCCACGAACAGCATCATACCGATCAGGACACCGACCGTGTTGAAGTCGATATAGCTGACGGCGGAATCCACATTCAGGATGCCGATCAGGAGCAGAAGGACAGCACCAGCAGTTGCAGCGACTGCACGATGAACCTTCTCTGTCATAATAGCGATAATGACTGCCAAGAAGATGACAACAGCAGCGATTTGTGGTGTAGTCACAATAAAACCTCCTTATTATTTGTTTCTGTATGTATCTGGAAAAATGAATTTTATTCATTTTCCTTTGCCAAAACGCATTATACGCGCCAAAACGCGGAATAGCAACTAAATTGTGCAAAAAATGCGTTAAAATTTGCGTTAAAAACTTGTTCACATTGATGCAAACCGCCTATTGCGCACAAAAAAATTAACACGATAGAAACAAACAAGAAGGTTTGTGCCGGATTCTTATCATATATCTTTTATAGTATACCATATCCAAACGCAAAGTGACATGGGGTAACAGAAAAAATCTATCGGCAGCGTCTAAAAATGGAAGGAACGGGTAAAAATGAAAAAAGAGATTGTGGAAAGTGAGGGAGGAACATGGAATTTCAAGGACCATTTGACAAAAATGCCAGAAGGGCATTGGCGGCATCCGTGCGCCGTGCAGGCATTTTGGGACAGGATACCGTGGGGACAGAGCATCTGCTGCTGGGGCTCAGTGCTTCTGCGGGCGGCACCGCGTCCAAATTGCTGGCGGATGCCGGCGCGGGCGGATGGAAGAGCTTTTATTATACCGCAAGGCTGACGGGCAGCCGCTTTCCTATGCGGCGGCCGCGGCACATCAGTCCGGAATTGCGGCTGGTTCTGGGACAGGCGGTGGGAGCGGCGAGCGGCGGTCCCGCAGATGAGCGGCATTTGCTGTGTGCACTCATTCGCTTTCGCAGTTGTATGGGCCATCGGATTCTCGAACGAATGCGGGCGGATATTCCGGCTTTGGAACGGCAGACCGGTATGTCTCTCACACAGGAGCTGCACACCAGACGGGCATCTGCGCGTCCGGCGGCGACGGCGACACTGGATCGGTATGCGACAGACCTCACGGAGCTGGCGCGGACAGGCCGATTGGACCCCGTGATTGGCAGGGAAAAAGAATTATTTCGTCTGATGACCATTTTGCAGCGGCGCACCAAAAACAATCCGGTGCTGCTGGGCGATCCGGGCGTAGGAAAGACAGCGGTGGCAGAGGCACTGGCGCAGGCGATTGCAGACGGCAATGTGCCGGAGGAGCTGCGTCATGCACGGATTGTCTCCTTGGACATGGCGAGTCTGATTTCCGGCACGAAATACCGCGGTGAATTTGAAGAACGGCTCAAAAATATTGTGCGGGAATTGCGCGCGTCCAAAGACGTCATTGCCTTTATTGATGAGGTGCACACGCTGGTGGGAGCAGGCTCCGCAGAGGGCGCGATTGACGCATCCAATCTGCTCAAACCGGCGTTGGCGCGCGGAGAGATTCGACTGATTGGTACGACGACGGCGGAAGAATATCACAAGACCATTGAGAAGGATGCGGCGCTGGAACGTCGGTTTCAAAAGATTCGCGTTGCGGAACCCAATGAGCAGGAGACAGAGACCATCTTGCGCGGCATTGCAAAGAAATATGAACAGCACCATCAGGTGTGCATTGCACCGGATGCGTTGGAAGCGGCGGTAAGCATCTCCGTGCGCATTCACCCGGAACGGCATTTGCCGGACAAAGCGATTGATTTGCTGGATGAAGCGTGTGCTGCGGTGCATTTGGAAGGCGGCACGCAGGTGACGGCGCGAGAGATTGCGCGGATGGCCTATCGGTTTGACGGCTTCCGCGCGGCAGAAGAGGGAGATGCGGCGAAGAAGCTCATGCGATTGGAGCAGGAGCTTAGGAAAACGGTGATCGGACAGGAACAGGCCATTGCAAAAATTTGCCGTGCTGTACGACGCGGCAGCGCCGGTCTGCGGGATACCGCGCGCCCAGTGGCAGCGCTGCTGCTGACAGGGCCGACCGGCGTGGGAAAGACCTCTGTGAGCTTGGCACTGTCGCGGGTCTTGTTCGGGAGAGAGGGCTTGATTCGCATTGATTTGTCGGAGTATCAGCAGCCACATGATGTCTCTCGCCTCATCGGTGCACCGCCCGGCTACAAAGGATACGGAGAAGGCGGACAGCTGACGGAAAAAATACGCAGACATCCGCGTTCGGTCGTGCTGTTTGATGAGGTGGAAAAAGCGCATCCGGATGTGCTGCGTTTGCTGCTGCGTCTGCTGGAGGACGGCAGATTGACCGATTCCGAGGGCAGGAGTGCGGACTTTCGCCACGCCGTCATTTTGTTGACCTCCAATTTGGGAAGCGGACAGCAGGGGCGTGCGGTCGGATTTGGCGCACAGCATCTGAAACAGCAGCGGGCAGAGGAAGAAGCGCGCCGCATTTTGCAGCCGGAGCTGGCGGCGCGATTGGATGACTTGATCGTCTTTTCCGGCTTGACAGCACACGACTGCGCCGCCATCGCGGCACAGGAGCTGCAAAAGCTCGCTCTGCGCTGCGAAGCGCGCGGCACGCGCCTTTGCTGGTCACCGGATGCCGAACAGCGGCTCGGCGTGGTCGATGCCAAACGCGGCGCGCGAGCTGTCCGCGATGAGGTCGCGCGGTGTGTGACAGACCCGCTGGCGGGCCTGCTGCTGACCGGCCACGCAGGACAATGCGTAGAAATACAGATTCAGGAACAAGCGGTTCATCTTTTGGTCTCGGATGGCGAGACCATGCTGTCTGGTGCGTAAAAGATCTTACCGCTTTTGTACAAAGTGTTGGTTGACAAGCGTTCCGGCGCGTTGTAAAATAAGGACAAATCGAAAAAACAAGCAGAGAAGGGAACGCAGGAGTCCCGACAATCGCGCACCAGAGAGTGGAAATTATAAGCTGAAAGTTTCCGCGGCACATTGGATTCCTGTTACCGTCCCGGAGCTCCGCAGGGGAAACAACCAGTATCCTGCGGCGTCTTATCCGCGTTATCAGATAACCGAGCGGCATTTTTGGCGAGCTGTCACAAATGCAAGCAGGGTGGAACCGTGGGAACCGTTAGCTCTCACCCCTGACAACATTTTAGGGGCGGGAGTTGTTTTTTTGCCCCAAAGAAAGGAAATGGATTGTTATGATTAACATTACCCTGAAAGACGGAACCATCATGCAGGTCGAGGATGGTGCTACCTGTCTGGATGTTGCCAAGCAGATTTCTGCTGGTCTGGCGCGCGCCGCACTGGCAGCAGAGGTGGACGGAAAGACCGTTGACCTGAAAACCCCGCTGGAGAAGGACTGCACGATGAGCGTCCTGACCTTTGACGATGACATGGGCAAGTGGACGCTGCGTCACACCGCTTCGCATGTTCTGGCGCAGGCAGTCAAGCACCTGTATCCGGATGTCAAGCTGGCAATTGGCCCGGCTATTGACAACGGATTCTATTATGATATTGATTCCGATCACAACTTCACACCGGAGGATCTGGAAAAGATCGAGGCGGAGATGAAGAAGATCGTCAAGCAGGGCATTCCGATGATCCGCGAGGAGGTTTCCCGCGAGGATGCCCTGAACCTGTTCCGCGAAAAGAACGAGCCGTATAAGGTAGAGCTGATTGAGGATCTGCCGGAGGGCGAGCTGATTACGCTGTATCATCAGGGAGATTTTACCGACCTGTGCGCAGGCCCGCACTGTACCGATACATCTAAGGTCAAGGCGTTCAAGCTGACCTCTTGCACCGGCGCATACTGGCGCGGCGATGAGCACAACAAGATGCTCCAGCGTATCTACGGCACGGCATTCCCGAAAAAGACCATGCTGGACGAGTATCTGGCAGCGGTAGAAGAGGCAAAGAAGCGCGACCACAACAAGCTGGGTCGTGAACTGGAATATTTCACCACGGTTGAAACGCTGGGTCAGGGCCTGCCGGTTATGCTGCCGAAGGGTGCTCGTGTCATTCAGCTGCTGCAGCGCTGGGTAGAAGACGTCGAGCAGGAGCATGGCTATCTGCTGACCAAGACTCCGCTGATGGCAAAGCGCGAATTCTTCCGCATTTCCGGTCACTGGGATCATTATCTGGACGGTATGTTCATCATCGGCGATCCGTATGATGAAGAGAAGGAGTGTCTGGCTCTGCGTCCGATGACCTGCCCGTTCCAGTATCAGGTTTATCTGAACCGCGCGCGTTCGTACCGCGATCTGCCGATGCGCCTGGGCGAGACTTCGACACTGTTCCGCAACGAGGATTCCGGCGAGATGCACGGCCTGATTCGTGTTCGTCAGTTCACCATCTCTGAGGGTCACAACGTGGTTCGTCCGGATCAGCTGGAAGAAGAGTTTAAGGACTGCTTGGATCTGGCACATTACATGCTGGATACCGTTGGTCTGTGGGAGGATTGCTCGTTCCGCTTCTCGCAGTGGGATCCGGCAAATCCGAACAACAAGTACGAGGGCACCGCAGAGCAGTGGGAAGAAGCACAGGCTACGATGGCACAGATTCTCGACGATCTGGGCGTGCCGTATGAAGTTGGCATTGATGAGGCTGCCTTCTATGGCCCGAAGTTGGACATTCAGTACCACAACGTACACGGCAAGGAAGACACGCTGGTTACCATCCAGATTGATATGCTGCTGGCACAGCGCTTTGGCATGTATTACACGGATGCAGACGGCCAGAAGAAGCTGCCGTACATCATTCACAGAACCTCTCTGGGCTGCTATGAGCGCACGCTGGCATACCTGATTGAGAAGTACGCAGGTTCTCTGCCGACTTGGATGGCACCGGAGCAGGTACGTGTCCTGCCGGTAACCGACCGCGCCGCAGACTATGCGGATGAAATCGGCAAGAAGCTGCTCAAGAAGGGCTATCGCGCAACCGTAGACCATCGTTCGGAAAAGCTGGGCTACAAGATTCGCGAGGGCCGCAACGAGCGCATTCCGTATTTGCTGATTGTCGGCGATAAGGATCTGGAAAACAACACGGTATCCCCGCGTCAGCGTGCAGATGGTGATCTGGGTGCCATGAGCTTTGAGGAGTTCGAGGCACAGCTGGCAGAGGTTGTTTCTACCAAGGCTAAGAAGTAAAAAAAGTTATTCTTCGGGCTGTTCGAGCACACGGTGCAGCTGGGTATTGGCTTGAATGCGAATTTCGTACAGCACACCAGGCTCTAACGGCCCGAAGAGAAAACGTCCCTGCGCATCGGTATAGCTGACACCGGCAACTCTGTCTGGCTCGACACCGCCGGACGCATATAAGACGGCGAGAGCATCGGAAATCGGCTTGCCGCCGTCATCTGTGACTGTGCCGAGGAGTACAGGACGATCCGGCTCGCGCAGCGTCACATGGGTCTCTACGAGTTCCTGTGCAGAGGGACGGACATAGAAAATAGACTGCATAAAAAGCACCTCCGGCATGTACTGATGCTTCAGCGTATGCGGAAGGGGCGAAAAGGTGCATACAGAAAGGAAAGATATTCATATGAAGATGAGCAGTATGCTCGGCGCCCGCTTTAAGGAAACTCCGGCGGATTGCCAGTTAGACAGCCACAAGCTCATGATCCGTGGCGGCTATATGAAGCAGCTGACCACCGGCATTTACTCCCTGTTTATGCCGACCAAGCGTATCTGCAAGAAGATTGAGAACATCATCCGCGATGAGATGGACAAGATTGACGGACAGGAAGTCATGTTCCCGGTTGTTATGCCGGCATCTCTGTGGCATGAATCCGGCCGCTATGAATCCATCGGCAGCGAGATGGCTCGGTTTAAGGACAGAAGCGGTCAGCCGGTTGTTCTGGGCATGACGCACGAAGAGGCAGCTGTCCATCTGGCACGCGGTACGGCACAGTCGTATTCGCAGTATCCGTTTATGATCTATCAGATCCAGACTAAGTTCCGCGATGAGCCGCGCGCCCGCGGCGGCCTGATTCGTGTCCGTGAGTTCACGATGAAGGATGCGTATTCGTTCCATACTTCGCAGGAAGATTTGGAAGCATACTATGAAAAGTGCTATCAGGCATATGTCAATATCTATCGCCGTGCCGGTGTGCCGGAAGTTATTGCAGTAAAGTCTGACTCCGGTATGATGGGCGGCAGCGTATCGCATGAGTTTATGCTGCTGACCGACTGTGGTGAGGACACCATCGTGCTGTGCGATGCGTGCGGCTACAGCTCCAATATGGAAGCTGCCGACTGCATCGTAGATGCACCGGAAACCACAGAGGCTCCGCTGGAGAAGGTACACACACCGGGCACCAAGACCATTGAGGCTGTCTGTGAGTTCCTGCACGCACCGGCAAATGCATCGTGTAAGGCTGTTGTCTACCAGAAGAACCTGACCGATGAGTATGTCATTGCCTTTATTCGCGGCGATCTGGAGGTCAATGAGACCAAGCTGCGCAATTTCCTTGGCGAAGAGATTCATCCGGCTGAAATCACCGCAGAGAGCGGCATTGTCGCTGGATTTATCGGACCGGTTGGTCTGCCGGAAGGCGTATCCTTTGTAATTGATAAGTCTCTGGCTGCCCTGAACAGCTCGGTTTGCGGCGCAAACGAAGAGGATTATCATTACACCGGCTATAACGTCAAGCGCGATACGCCGGATGCACCGATTGCCGATTTTGCCAAGACTTATGAGGGTGCAACCTGCCCGTGCTGCGGCAAGAAGTCGATTCGCATCAGCCGCGGCATTGAGGTCGGCAACATCTTCCAGCTCGGCACCAAGTATACCAAGTCCATGGAAATGACCTATATCGGTCAGGATGGCAAGCCGCATTACCCGATTATGGGCTGCTACGGCATCGGTGTTGGCCGTCTGTGTGCATCGGTATGCGAGGCAAAGCATGATGACTACGGCCCGATCTGGCCGATGAGCATTGCTCCGTGGCAGGTACACATCTGCGCCATCAAGGCAACCGATCCGCAGGTACGAGAGACGGCAGATGCGCTGTACAATAACCTGCAGGCAGCTGGCGTAGAGGTACTGTATGATGACCGCAAGGTCAGCGCAGGCAACATGTTCTCGGATGCCGATCTGCTCGGCGTGCCGGTACGTGTCATTGTCAGCCCAAAGACCATCAAGCGCGGCTGTGTTGAGGTATCCAAGCGCGATAAGTCTCTGCGTGAGGATGTCGCTCCGGAAGAGGCACAGGCATATGTAGAGAAGCTGGTTCAGTCTATGCTGGACGAGTTGAAGTAAAAGCAAGCCAAGTAAAACGGCAGGCAGCGACCATCACTGCCTGTCGTTTTTTCTTTGTGGAAAGGAGAACATCTATGATTTTTCGAGCGCTGAAAACGGCGGCTGGCTCCGGTGCCTTTACAACCGACAGCGCGATGGAAGCGACCAACGATGCGACCAATGACGTCATTCGGAGCGTGCAGTCGGTCACGTCGATGATGCATCTGCCGTCGTGGTTTGGGCGGCTGCTGTTTATTATCATTACTATTCTCGTCATGCTTTGGCTGGTGCGTATTGTCAATCACATGTTTCGGCGTACCAAGGAGGCCATGCTGGCGACGGGAAATACCGATGTGACCCTGCTGTCCTTTGCGCGATACGTGATTATCGTTGGCATTTATTTTATCGGCGGCGTCGTTGTCGTGTCGAGTATTCCGGGAGCATCCGATTCGCTGACAGCACTGTTGGCATCCGGCAGCATTGTCGCTGTGGTTGTCGGCTTTGCCGCACAGGACACGCTGGGCAATGTCGCGGGCGGCGTGATGATTCTGTTTTTCAAGCCGTTTATCATCGGTGACTTCGTGCGGTACGTCGATTCCAATGTCTCCGGTGTGATTGAAGAGATCACGCTGCGCCATACGGCGATTCGCACACCGGAAAACAAGCGCATTATCATTCCGAACGGCACGATTAACAGCGCGGTCATTGAGAACGCCAATTACGCCGACAAACGCATTTGTGAATTGTTTAACGTAGGTATCACCTATGAGAGCGATATGGAGAAAGCCATTGAGATTTTGCGTGATGAAGTCATGCGGCAGCCCCTGCATTTGGACGTCAGAACACCGGAAGAAAAATTGACGCAACCGGAAGTGAAAGTTGAAGTTGTTGAACTTGCAGATTCGGCGGTTATTCTGCGTGCATGGCTGTGGGCGGCGGATCAAACGAACGCGACGGCACTAAAATTTGCACTGAATCGGTCAGTTAAAAACCGATTTGATGCGGAAAACATTGAATTTGCGTATCCTCACGTGACAATTACAAAGTGACGGAAAAGCCGTCATCCCTGCTGCATCATCTCTGCAAGCAGGGATTTTTTTGTATGTTTCCATTTTCATATCGCAAATTTGCGATTGCTTGACAGGAAAAGGTTTGGGTTAAAACGCACAAAAACACGAAGTGCCAATTGTGTGAATTAAATAACGAGAAAAACTGGAAATGGTTAAAATGCACAAAACAAAATATAAAAAATTGTATAGTTTGTTGAGAATTAAGATTGCGCGATTGCGAGAAAGTGTGTATGATATAGGCAAGCTAAAGGAAAGACATCCGGAAGCCAAAACAGACGAAAGTCTGAGGAGTAAATTGAAAGCTCCAAATAAACAAGCGTCATTTCTAAGGCGCACACACGATTACGAATGTTGGAGGTGAGTCAATCGTGAAACATTCATTCAATCAGATGGCCGATGCTTATGTCAAGGAGCTTCGCAAGAATAAGATTGACCAGGCCGTTATTCATATGTTTGGTAAGTAAAAGTAAGAAATCACATCGCATTATATAGGGAGGAACGAATCATGGGATTCTTTGGAGAACTGACAAGAGCAAGAAT
>CAVAJF010000018.1:0-8520 GCA_963588905.1 Eggerthellaceae bacterium | reverse complement strand
GTATAGACGAAGTCTAGGAATAGCAACTTAGTCCAGGATTCTGTCCGCACCTCTACGGTGCGGAACTTACCTTTTTATATAACCTTTCGAGAGAGACTGGTTTTATCTAGGAGTTGTCGCATTACTGACATATTCCTGTTCCAATTCATCTGCCAGATACGCATCACTCATGCAATGCATATCCGAAACACCATCGCGGATCAGCTGATATACTTGGGAATGATAAAAGAAAGCCAATGCCGCGTCCAGTGAAAGCCCCTGCTGTTCAGCAAAGCGCGCAATGACACGGCTATATTTTTTTTGAAGTAAAATCGGATTGGCTGTCATAGTGTCTCACTCCCTTCAAAACGCAGCAGAGTCAATGCTTTGTAAAGAGCCATGATAGAGAATCACACTTCCACACCTCTTTCTCTCATCACATTGAGAAGATCATTTACGATATATTCCCGGCTTTGCGTGTGCAGCACTTCGTATTCCGGCACGATATAGCCGTTCAAAATATCGCTTTTTTCCGTAAATGCCTGATAAACAAGTGCTGCATTCACACCCAGCTTTGCCGCTACATTTTCAATGCAAAACACAGCGAACTCCAACTCATTGGAATTTTTAATCTTTTCCTCTTTCATCACACGCAAGCCTCCTTTGGATAAATCCCCTCTCAAAGCTATTTTCTCTAAAGTGTTTTTCATTGTAGCACAAATTTCTCTTTTTGAAAAGATCGCGCCCTGTTTTTCGGGAGAGACCAAAAAGACCGCCCGCAGGCGGTCTTTCTTGGAGAGAGTTGAGATATATGAGGTATAGTTATTTATAGTTCGCCGCGTGCTTCTCGTGCAGACAGTTCCTTCATAATTGTCGGATACTGCTTTTCCAGGTGATGGAAGCACAGCAGGACTGCGGTAACGCCCCACACAACGATAGGGCCTACGACATACAGTAAGTAAATGGCATGAACGGCGGAAGCGCTCTGTACAGCTGCCAAGCCGTCATAGCCAGCAGCGGAGAGAATGCCGCCGAATGCGGCACTGGTCAGGCCGCCGCCCAATTTGGAACCAACCGATGCGGCACTGTAAATCAGGCCTTCCAAGCGCAAGTGCGTTTTCCACTGGCCGTATTCCACGGCGTCCGCGATGAACGAGAAGATGACGCCCATGAGCGGTGCTTCACCAATGCCGCGCAGGACAGCGGAAACCATCGCAATTGCATAGCTTTCTGCGTTAATCATGAGTACCAGCTGTGCGACAATGCAGACAAGTGCACCCAAGAGGGCTAAATTACGCTTGCTGCACTTTTTCAGTGCAATCGGAACAAAAAAGATTGCGACAATCATCGGAGCCAGCTCAGCAACATAAATCGGGCTGGTCAGCAGGCTGTTGTTGAGAATATATTTGCTGTAATAGCTCAGACTCGTACCGGACAATGTCTGATAAACCGACAGCATTCCCCACAGCAGCAGACCCAGTGCCCAGTACTTGTTTTTGAACAGAGCCTTTAAGCTGGTTCCAATCGGAACCTTGGAATCTTTTTGGGTTTCAAACTGTACGCGCTCCTTGGTGTTAAAGAAGCAGATGAGCAGCAGAACCAAGGCAATCACAGCGTAAATCGTTGCTGCGATAATCCATGCTCTCTGGTCATCACCCAGCAGCTTGACCAGCGGCAAGGTAGCCGCCGTTGCCAGGATGCGGCCAAACGGGGAAAGTCCCATACGGATTGCATTGATGACGCCGCGCTCCTGCTGGTTGCGGGTCATCAGCGATGCCAACGAAGAATACGGCAGATTCAGCGCCGTATAACAGATCGTCTGGATAAAGTTATAGGTAATAAAGACATAAATAGTCTTTACGATCCCACTAGCGCCCGCAGGTACTGTGAACAACAGGATACAGCCCACGGCATACGGAATGCTCATCCATAAAACCCACGGTCTTGCCTTGCCGTACTTCGACTTGGTGCGGTCTACGATCAGACCCATGATGACATCGGACGCGCCGTCAAAGACACGAGAAATCAAGATAATCAGACCGATAACGCCGACAGAAATGCCAATATAATCGGTATAGAAGAAGGTTAAAATACTGGTTGCCAGACCATAGACGATATTACACGCGGTATCGCCAAGGCCATACGAAATTTTTTCTCGCATGGAGACTTTTACGTCTCCGGCAACCTGAATGCCTGTATCTTCACGCATTTATTTTCTCACCTTCCCTTTTATACCATATTGTCTTTCAACAATCGGGTTGTCTTGCCCAGTGCAAGCAGCGTATCCATTGTGTAGTCCTCGTGCTCAATGGACAGAACGCCGTCATAGCCCATCATCTTGAGAGTGACAAGGAATTCTCTCCACCAGCGTTCGTCATGGCCGTAGCCCGGGATGGCGAAGTTCCAGGAGCGCTTAGCATATTCCAGTACGCCCTTGCCGTCCAGCAGGGTATTGGTCTGTGCCGGCTTTTCGATGCGGACGTCCTTGACATGCACGTGATAAATCGCATCGCCCAATGCGCGAGCGACGGCAATCGGGTCGGCACCCATCCAGAACAGATGAGAAGGATCAAGGTTGAAACCAATCGTCTCGTCTCCGCCGCACGCCTCACGCAGACGGTAGAAGTTTTCTACATCGTGCACGAGCTGACAGCCGTGCGGCTCCAGAGCCAGACGCGTCACGCCATGCGCATTGGCAACCTTGGTGATCTGCTTCCAGTACGGAATCGCTACTTCGTTCCACTGATAATTGAGAATGGTCTGAGTTTCCGGCGGCCAAGAAGTGACCACCCAGTTCGGGAACTTGTCATCCGGGCCGCCGCCAGGCAGACCTGACATCATAACAACCTTGTCCAGTCCAAAATATTCGCTGAGCTGGAAGGTTTTGCGTGTCACGGCGTCCTCGCGCTCACCCCATTCGCCCGGGGCGAGCGGATTGCCGGAGCAGTTGAATGCAGAGATAGAGATGCCATAATCTTTCAGCATACCCTTCATCTCGTCGCGCTTGGTCTCGCTTTCCAGCAGACCATCCAAATCGACATGCGGCGCACTCGACCAGTTGCCGCAGCCCAGCTCTACCTGCTCGATGCCCAGCTTTTGGCAGGTCTTGAGCAGTTCTTCAAATGACTGATTGCCCAGGCAATCCGAAACAATACCAATTTTCATTGTTCGCTCTCCTTACTGAATGTCAACCCACTGATGTGTCTCTGCGGATTCCAGAACAGCATCAATAACCTTCATAACCTTTGTTCCAAATGCAAAATCAATCGCAAACGGCTTGTTTTCTGCCACGCACTTCAGGGTGTGATAAATTTCAATTGTCTTCTGGTCTGCATAGCCGATGCAAATGCCAGCACCGCCGAAGAACTTGTCATAATCACCGTGACCCGGAGCAATCAGGACGGTCTTAAAGCCGCGCTCTCTCTTGTCGCCGCTGTGACGATAAATCTGTACTTCGTTCTGGCGCTCCTGATTGTACACAATGCAGCCCTCTGTCATCTGAATCTCATAGCCCAGAGACATCTTGCGGCCAGCAGCCAGACGATTAGAAAAGATTGTGCCGCAAGCGCCGTTCTTATAGGTATACATAAACTGTACCAGATCGTCGTTTTCTACCGGCAGCATCTTGCTCGGATCCTTCGGATCCGGACGCTCCGGTACGATAATCTGTGTCATGCCGCAAACAGACTGAATATCACCAATCAGGTACTGAGACAGGCTGATAGTGTGACTTGCCAGATCACCTAGCGCGCCGGAAGCCGATGCAGACTTGAACATACGCCATTCGTGCTTCTGTTCCGGATCGTTATAATAGTCCTGATCGTACATGCCACGGAAGTTAACAACGGTTCCCAGCTCACCGGAGGCAATCAGTTCCTTTACATACTGCTGAATCGGGTTCCAGATATAGTTAAAGCCGACAGAAGTAACGATACCTGCTTCTTCTACAACCTTGGTTGCGTCTACTGCCTCTTGTGCATTCATGGATAACGGCTTTTCGCAGTATACATGCTTGCCATGCTTGGCAGCCTCTACCGCAATCGGGCAATGCTGCTTGTTCGGTGTCGTGATATCCACCATGTCAATATCATCCGCAGAGACGATTTCCTTCCAGTCGGTTGTCCAACGAGAAAAACCATACTTTTCTGCCAGTGCCTTCGCATTGTCCTCAAACACATCTGCCACAGCAACCAGTTCCGGTACAACGTCATCTCCGAACACATTTCGTACCGAATGATAGGCAGCCGCATGTGTGCGTCCCATAAATCCTGCGCCAATCAGGCCAATTCTAATCTTCTTCATCAAGAAACATCCTTTCTCTCTTCGTGCCTTTTTATTGCACGGCAACTGTTTGTTTGTGCTTTTATTATACGCAAACGTGCTGTTTGTTTCTATTCGCAGAAAAAACGAGAATATTTTTTGGAAGAATCGTACAAAATCGATGTTTCCTTTTTATGCAGAATATCATAAATCCTCTCCCATCCCAACGAGATGCCTTTCGTGCCCCTGAACGTGCCATAAAAGGCACGTCTTTTCTTTCCCATTTTTTTGCGCAAAACGTACAACAAATCTCACTTAGCAACCAAAGGCACGTAGATAAAAGAGAAGAAAATACCGTGTGGTCAGCGATACATTGCAGCCACACGGTATTTTCCTTCGTCTTTAGATCATCTGTTTCTTGACCAGCAGGTCGATATTCTCATCCACGCCGATAATAATCGGCATCTCAATAAAATCAGAGCTTGGCTTGCGTCCCCACCGGAAAAATTCCGCCATAATGCGCACCGCGCATTCTCCCTGCCGATACGGTGTCAGTCCAATCGCAAAATCGACAATGCCCCGCCGAATCAGGGCGGCAATATCCGGCGTAAAATTGTAGCCAACAATCTTTATATGCGTCTGTTTCTGATCCAGTAGTGCCTGTCCGATGTCTCCCGTACAACCGGCTGTGCTGAAAATACCGCGCAATTTCGGATATTTTTGCAGCAGGGCAACCGTCTTTTCATAAGTAATTACGCTCTGATCGCGGGAATAAATCACTTCTACCGTTTGAATTGCCGGAAATCGCTCCTGAATCACGTCTTGAAATCCGCGCAGGCGTTCTCTGTGCGCGGTGATGTCCGGCATACCGCTGATGACGGCAACCTGTCCTTCTCCATCAATGCTCTTTGCCAGCAACGACGCCGCGACACGTCCCGAGGTATTGCTGTCCTCCCCGATCAAGCACAATCTCTGCGCATGGGGAACATCGGCATCCACAAAAATTACCGGAATCTGGTTGCGCATGAACGCATTGATTTTTTCATACAATTCCTGACTCTGGATGCCGCGCAAAATGATGCCGTCCACGCCGCGTTCCTCTAAATAGTCAAAAATAGCCAGAATTTCCTCCGCGCGATCGCAGTAAAAATATTCTAACCGCAAAATAGACTCCGGCTGCTGTTCGCAGGCATCCGCCATGCCCTTCTGGATATTCGCAAAAAAGGCATTGTCCAGTCGCGGCAAAATGACAGCGACAAAGCGCTGTTCTTCTTTTGTTTTCTCTCTTTTTTCATATTTTCTCGGCTGATACTGATGTTGGTCAATCACCGCCTGCACGCGTAAACGAACACTTTCGCTGACGCCGGGCCGGTGATGCAGTACCTTATCTACCGTGCCGCGGGACACCTCCGCCTGTTCTGCAATTTTCCGAATTGTAATCTTCATGACAGCTTTTACTCGTTTCTCCCCATCCATCTTGCTTTCTCTAAAGTGTTTTTCATTGTAGCACAACTTTCCTTGTTTGAAAAGACCACCCTCGGTTTCCTAACATAGAAAGACCGCCCGCAGGCGGTCTTTCTTGGAGAGAGTTTTGGCAAAACCATAGCTGTGTTTTGCTAAGAAATTAGGAAAGAGAGAAAATGGTACGTTGCCCCGTGCCCGACACGCCGCATCCGTTCCGGCGGACGCAGTTCCCTGTGTATCGGTGTGGCACAGGCGGCAGTTTCTCGCTACAAAAGAGTTCTCTCTTTTGTGTATTTATCATACCACGCATTGTTTGTCGGAGCAACATGCGATTGTGCCGCAAAAATACTCATTTGTGCTGTGCTTTTGGTGCAAAGACGCGAAAAGACCTCGGAAAAAGTTCCGAGGTCTTTTGTATAAAATACAGATTAGAGAGCGCCGTTTTTCTCGCGTTCTTGCAGGTCTGCGAGAATCTTCGGCATCTTGTTGTCCAGCTTGTACAGTGCCAGCAGCAGGGAGATGAGACCCCAAACCAGCAGCGGAGCGATAACATAAATCCAGAAAATCATGCTCAGTGCGCTGTCCGGCTGTGCGACGCCGCCCGCTGTCGAGCTGATGTAACCAGACAGCATCAGCAGGCCGCTGACGATGGCGCTGGCAACACCGGTGCCAACCTTGTATCCCATGGAGCTGCATCCGAGAACCAAGCTCTCCTGACGCATGTGTGTTTTCCACTGACCGAACTCGACGGCATCCGCGATCATGCTGAACAGCAGCGCATACGCCGGTGCTTCACCGATGGCGCGCAGGACGGTCGTGAAGGCGATCCAGCCGAAGCTATACGGATTGAGCAGGAACAGCAGGTGCGAAACACAGGCAAACAGAGCACCTGCGAGCGCGAGATTTCTCTTGGAGACGCGCTTGAGCAGCGTCGGGCAGATGAGCGAAACGACGACAATGACGCCGATTTCTGCGAAGTACAACGCGCTGTACATCCAGCTGTCGTTGTGGAACAGGTACTTGCAGTAGTACGGCAAAACGATGCCGACAACCTGCGAGTGAATGTTTTCCAGTGCGAACAGGAACAGAACCGCCCAGAAATACTGGTTCTTGACCAGCGCGAGCAGAGACTTGCCCAGCGGGGTCTTTTTCTTCTCGGTGACCTTCTCCTCTACACATACGGTCTCCTTGCAGCGGAAGAAGCAGAACAGCAGCAGGCCGCAAGCGATGATCGACCACAGCGTGATAACCCTGATCCAGGATGCCTGGGTGTCGCCCAGCAGCTTGACCAGCGGCATGGTGCTGACAACCGTGACAATCTGCCCCAGACGAGCGATAACCAGACGCATAACCGACAACATGCTGCGCTCATCGGAAGAGCGGGTCATGCGGACAGCCAGCGTGCCATACGGTACGTTGATGGCGGTGTAAATGACGGTGGTGCACAGGTTATAGGATACGAAGATGTACCAGAACTGCAGCGATTCGCTGGTCTGCGGAACCGTAAACAGCGAGATGGCACTCAGTGCATACGGAACTGCCATCCACAGCAGCCACGGACGGCCCTTGCCCCACTTGGAATGCGTCTTGTCCACGATGAATCCCATGATGATGTCGGAAGAACCATCGAAGATTCGGGACAGCAGCATAACCAGACCGATGGTAGCGACCGAAACGCCGACATAGTCCGTATAGAACAGCGTCAGCAGGGTGTTGACCATACCGAACACGACGTTGCACGCCGCGTCGCCGCAGCCATATGCAATGCGTGTGCCCCAGCTCAGTGTGCCTGGAGCGAGCACTTTTTCTTTTCGGCTCATTTGTTCATAATCTCCTCTTTCTTTCACAGCTTTTTTCCAACGAACATTTGCTTTTCTTTGCGCCCATTATAAAACGGAACATTCTTTTCGACAAGAATGCTCCGTGCTCAAAAACTGTTTATTTGTGCTGCTGCACGCATTTTTTGCACGCGCTATATAGGTAGGGCGTCAAATGCGCATGTCGCGGAATTTTTTCGGCGTTACGCCGACTTTTCGCAGAAAAACTGAGTTGAAACTCGTCGAATATTCATATCCAACGCGCTCCGCGATCTCTGCAATTGAAAAATCCGTGCTCTTGAGAAGATCCTTGGCGCGGTTGATGCGCACCAAAACAAGGTATTCGTGCGGTGAGTAGCCGACCTCCTGTTTGAACAATCTGCTGAAATGATAGCGGCTCAGATTGACGGCGTCCGCAATCTCATTGACCTCAATCGGCTCGGCATAGTGCTCCCGAATGTAGCGGATGGACTGCTCGATGCTCGGATTGCGAGATGGGTTTACGCTATGTCCGCGCTCCGCCGCCGCAAACAGCATCGCGCACAAAATATTGTGAATATAACCGGAAATCTGATCCTCCGGCACGATCTCGCCGCCGTCCTCTTCGATTTTCCGGTGCAGGTCAATGATCTTGTGCAGGTCTCGATACGCCACACTGTTTTGCGTAATAGCAAATACCGCCTGATGCCGCTCGACAATGTGCTGATAGAACTGCTGGGTGTTGCTGCCGCTGAAATGGATCCACGTAAAGACGGTGTTCGGCTCCAATGATATGTACGAATGCGGGATATGGCAGTTAATGATTCCAATGTCTCCCTGATGTGCCGTGTACGCTCTCCCCTCGTTTTCCACGTGCATACTTCCCTGCTCGACGTACAAAATCAGATAGTTGTTAAAATTTTTCCGCGTGATATTGTACTCCGTCGTACAGACGAACCGACCGCAACGATGCAAATAAAACAGCACCGATTCCGCGAGCTTGGATGGCGTGGACAGGAAC
>CAVAJF010000017.1:0-64029 GCA_963588905.1 Eggerthellaceae bacterium | reverse complement strand
GCGTACCGCGTCTCATTCATCCGCCGCATCTCTCAGCGACTTGTTTATATTAACATACCTTTCTCTCTTTGTCAACACTTTTTATAAATTATTTTTTCTTTTTCGTCGTGCCGTCAAATTCTTCGATGGAATCCGATACATTCTGCAAAACCTGCAGCAAGGATTCTGCGTGTTCCGGATAGGCTGCCGGCAGATTCGCCAGCGACAAGCTCGGCAGCTTGGCTTCTTCTTCTGCAAGACCCAATGCACCGCCGCCCTGCGCCGCACACTGAATGCGCAGCTCCGTCAGCTTCATGCGCGCATCACACAGTGCATCAAAGCGTGCTTCCTTGGTGCGAAATGCCTCTTCCGGATTGGCATCGTCTGCCGCATACAGATACCGGAACAGCTTATACTCTACCGCAGACAAATACATCGTCAGTTCATTGAGCAGCTGACGCGAACCGGACTTTGCCGCCGCATCCAACAAAATCTGTGCAGAGTCGGTAATCAGCTTTTGCTTGCGAGCCAGCTCGGCATCTACTTCTACTTCTTCCGCATTTGCCGGTACAGGATTGGCCGCTATGCCGCCCTCACGAGACAGACTGCGACCCAGCAAATAGTCACAGGACACACCATAGTAGTCCGCAGCGCGCACAACAAAGCTGAGCCCCGGTTCCCGAAGCCCATTTTCGTAATGGCTGAGCAGTGCCTGCGAGACCTGAAGGTCTCCTGCGGCAGTCCGCTGGCTTATTCTCTTTTCGCGGCGCAACAGCGCCAAAGTACGGGAAAAGTCACTTGCCATGTATGCTTGCTCCATCTCTGATCTAAACCCCTGCACCAAAATTTTGATACAGCTAGTATTTATAGTATACTGATTTTATAACTATTTGTAAAGTCTTGACAAAAAATTTTGCTGTATTTTCTTCATTTTTTCCTTCAAAATCAGGAATTTTTCTCTCATTTCCTGTCGAAACGTCGAACAGCACCCGCGAATTCCCGCAGGTGCTGCCCAGTTTTTCTATTTTTTACCGATTGCGGTATCTCTCATACAGCAGGTGAATCAGCACGAGCAGCAGCACGCCGCCCGCCAGAATCAAAAGCACCGGAATAAAATCCGTCCACAGTAAATTGGAATTCGAGGACACCGCAACCGCAGTTGGGCCGTCCGAGCCGCCAATGATAAAGTTCATGATACCAATCCTCCTGTTCTATCCAAATAACAGTCGCACGCAACGGTCTGTCCGTCCTTCATATAAACGGTTGTGAATCGATAATTTTCTATTGCCTGATGGAAAACTGCTTTGTCTAGGCAATTTTCCAGATCAATCGGAATAACAGCCGGAATCAGCTTTGCAATATCTGCTGTCTGCGTATAATCTTTAAACTCCTGCGGGCCATCATCTATGATATACTTGGCAACAGAAATTTTTGCAATATTGTCTACACTGAGTGTTTTCGGCATAGCATCGACATACTTGCTGAGGAGTGCAATGGTTTGCGTTTCATAGCCGTAAACCGGAATGACAATCATATCGTCGCCGCTTGCATCGACATTCGGTTCATAATTCGATATGTTTTCTTCTATCCACTCTTCTCTTCCGCCTCTCACACACAGATAATATTCCGGTGCATGGCTGTCGATATAGGTCTTGTCTCTCTGCAACGACTCCTTTTGCAGCATATCCAACACGGCACCAATCGCCTGCTTGTTGGTAATATGTTTGCTGTCTGTGTACTTTCCCTTGCAGCCATACACATCTATGATTTTAGCCAAATCCTTTTTACTCTGCGCAATAGCTTCCGGTGTGTTTGTGGACAGATATTCCTTGGTATACCGCACGGCATCTGCATTGTCTGTCAGCTCCTTTGTATCCACCGGCATCGCATATTGCCGCTCAAAGGTCTTGCCGTTTGCCAGCTGGAACCGGACCAAATAGGTCGCATACAGATTGTCACCGTACTCGCCATGCTCGTTGAGGTCGTCCGTAATTCGACTGCGTCCGTGCTTCATCGCCTGTGCGCCGAGCTGCGCGGATGCATACACGCGGTCAATATTCTTCGATTCCTTGAGCGGCTGAATATCCGCAATGTCCAGCAATTGATCCGGATCTGTTTCCCTGCCGTACACGATGTTATACGTTTGCGGCTCGTAAGAAATACTGCTCATCACGACGTGATCGAAGTCTGCATAATCCCAGCTTTTATTCCATGTATTATTTGTGCACGCCCACTCCGCATGGTCAGAAATCAGCTGTGCTGAGACAATTTCCGAGCGATCCGGCAGTTTGCTGTTCCATCCAAACGCATCAAATCCCAGAACGCCCATCACGACAACGACTGCCGCGGCATAGATCATGGTACCCTTCCAGTGATGGAACAAGCTGTGAAAATCCATATCATAGACAATTTCCACAATACACGCCGTTAAGAAGATGCCGATTGCCATACCGACAAACAACATGCCCCAGCTGCCCGCCATATTCTCAAAGAACAGGCCGCCAAACATACCGACGACAGACATCATATACACCTTAAATGGCAGCTGCAACACCGGAAATGCCAGAGACATGCCGGTATTTTCGCTCGCGCGGATATGATTGAGAAAATATGCCAAAGCAAAAATCACAATAACTGCAATCAAGCAATCTGCCGCCTGTTTTCCGAGCTGCATATACGGAGCTTTATTAGAAAGGTTGTCAAGCAGTTGAAAGACAGCAACTGCCGGACTCGACCATAGGGAAATCGCTGCGCCGTGCGTTCTCGCCGGCATTAAAATATACAGCACCGAATCCAGCGCCGCCCAGCCCACGAGAATGCCAAACTGGAACCACGCACACACGAGAATCGACACCAAGGTATTGCCGCACACAATGGCGGACAGCACCGCAACCGCATACACGAGCAAAAATCCCGTGCTGTGCAACAGAATGCTGAGTAAAATCTCTTGTACCGAAAGAATCTCGCCGTAGCCGTGCGCCGCAATGACTGCACACGACAGCAGCACGCCGACAATATACGCCGGAATCACAGCCAGAATACCCGTCAGCACATGCGAGGCAAACAGCTGCCCGCGCCGAATCGGCAGCGCATGGAAGAAGTCGGTCTGATTCTTCACATGCAGATACCGGAACACACTGATACCCGCGATAAGCGCTAAAATCAGCAGCAGTCCCGCCGTCGGGAAATTAGCAATCAAAGCATCATGCAAATCTTTCATGATGCTGTTATAAACATCCGCATCGCTCATATCACTAAAGCGCGTGCGGGAACGAATATCCAGCAGCGTATACACCGGCTGGAAAATCAGCATCGCCAAAAAGGCAATCGCATACAGCGGCGCCTGCCGCACGCTGCAAGTAAACACCAACGTTCGCAGCTTACAGGATGAGTTTTTTCGCGTCATAGCCCTGTACCTCCGTTTCTGCCAAAAAGATTTCTTCCAGCGACAGCGGAAGCATCTCATAATAAATCGGTTCTCCGCGCCGAATCGCTGCTTCGACGTTTTCTCGGCTGCCGCGAATTGTCGCGGTAATCATCCGGCCGCTGTTTTGTCTGCCAAGAACCTCTAATCCTTCGAGCATCTGCTCTTCCGGCGTCAAATCCGGAATAAATTGTACCTTTTGAATACTCAGCTTCATATCATCCAAATCGCGGGAGAACAAAATGCCGCCGCGATGCAGCAAGCCGATGCAGTCGCAAAAATCTTCTAGTTCCCGCAGATTGTGCGAGGCAATGACCGGTGTTGCGCTGAATTCCGCCACATCTCCGGCAAAAATCGCCTTCACTGCCTGCCGCGCCACCGGGTCCAATCCGTCAAACGTCTCATCGCAAAACAGATAATCTGCGCCGGACGATGCCGCACAAATCACAGAGACCTGCTTTTTCATGCCCTTGGAGAACGTGCGCAGCTTTCGTTTCTCATCCAGTCCAAAATTACTCATCAGACTGCGATAACGATTTTCATCAAAGTATGGATAAATGCTCTTGTAATAATCCTTCATATCGCGCGGTGTCGCGCCGGAGAAAAAATACTGTTCATCAGAAATCATAAAGCATTTCTGTTTGAGTGCCGTATTTTCATAGACTCCCGCACCGTCAATCTGTATACTGCCCGCATCCGGCTGCAAAATGCCCGCCAAAATGCGTAAAAATGTCGATTTTCCCGCGCCATTCGAGCCAATCAGGCCATAAATCGAACCGGTTTTAATTTCTGCGGTCACGTTGTCCAACGCCAGATTCTTGCCAAACCGTTTGGTCACGCCCTGTGCTTGGATCATAGTTGTTCCACCTCCATCAGCGATGTCAGAAGCGCACACAGCTGTTCACCGGTTACGCCAAAATCCTTTGCCTGTTTGAGCAGAGCAAGTATCTCTCCTCGAATTTGCTCCAGCTTTCTGCTCTGGATACAGGCTTGATTGCCGGATACAAAGTTTCCCTTTCCGCGAACCGAATAGATCTCTCCGCGACCGAGCAGCTCACTGTATGCTTTTTGCACCGTATTCGGGTTGAGCGAAAGCTCGACAGACAATTGCCGCACACTGGGAATTTTCTCATCCGCCGCCAATGCGCCGCGCGCAATGAGCATCTCGAATTGCTCGACAATCTGCTCGTAAATCGGCCGTGGGTCATGAAAATCCAAATGAATCATGCCGTGCCTCCTTTCTATGTGTACTATCATGATTAGTACACATAGTATAGCCTGCTCTGTCAGAAAAAGCAACTACAATTCGGTTACAAATTCAGTTTAACCAGCACCAAAAAAGAGCAGCTCTTCCGAACTGCTCTTTCCCCAGAATGCTGATATATCATTCATCAACATCCGGATGCTCTGCATCCGGTGTTGTCCCCGACTGTTCTTCTTTTTCTCGTTTGCGCAGGCTGCTCATAGTCTGCTGTGTAATGTTGAGAAACGATGCAATATACTTTTTCTTTACCATAGGAATTAATTCCGGATACGTTCGCTTCATCCAGCGATACCGATTTTCTGCACAGTACCGCGACAACGCGATTTTGTGCTCTCGATGCTGTCTGAGGCACTGGCTCAGGCAGGCAATGTATATCTTTGTGACATCCGGATAGATGGACAGCCATTCATAAATTTTGTGAATCGGCAGTGCCGCAAGCTCGCATGGTAGCAGAGCATCTTCGGAAATCGTTGCAGCAGAATCCATGGGTTCATCACTTGCAATGCACTCTCCTGGCTGGTAGACAAAACAATCGGTTATCTCATTTCCTTTTTCATCAAAGTAAAAACCACGCACGGCTCCTTCAATGAGAAAATAGATTTCCGTCTGTACTTCGCCTTCTTTAATGATAACGTCGTTCTTGTCTACATGCCGAAACGTAAGACTGTCTACAAATTCCTGAAGAAAAACATCATCTGTCAATTGATAATGTTCTTTGAATAACTTTTTTAATTCTTCCATTTCTCTATCCTCTACAATGTATACTGGTAAAAACAGTATATCCTATTTTTCCAGAAATTGCATTCATCTATTTTCATTTTTTGATATTTTTTCTCTCAATTTTACTTTGCTGTCCTCCTATGCTATAATGCATAATAAGAAACAGGAAAGGATTCTGTCACTATGGTTCAAATTGGTAACGAATGGGATGCGCTGCTCGCAGAAGAATTTGAAAAGGACTATTATCTTCAGCTTCGAGACTTTCTCAAACAGGAATATCAGTCCCAGCGCATTTATCCGCCGATGAAAGATATTTTCAACGCATTAAAATATACGTCATATTCCGATGTCAAAGTAGTTATTTTAGGTCAAGACCCGTATCATGGCTTTGGACAGGCTCACGGCATGTGTTTTTCCGTGCGCGCCGGTGTTCCGATGCCGCCGTCACTGCAAAATATTTTCAAAGAGCTGCACGATGACATTGGCATGTTTCCTCCCGCTTCCGGCTGTCTGGTGCCGTGGGCGCGGGAAGGTGTTTTACTGCTCAACACGGTTCTGACGGTTCGGGAGGGGCAGCCAAATTCACACAAGGGCAAGGGCTGGGAAATTCTCACGGATCATATTATCTCTCTGCTCGGTGAGCGCGAACAACCAATGGTCTTTCTGTTGTGGGGCTCGAACGCCCGCAAGAAAAAAGAGCTGATTCACAAACCGCAGCATTTGATTTTGGAATGTGCGCATCCGTCTCCGCTGTCTGCCTATCGTGGATTCTTTGGCTGTGGACATTTTTCTCAGGCCAATCAATTCCTGTATGACCACGGCATGACGCCGATTGACTGGAATGTCGTCAACACCAAACCGGAGGATGCCTCATGAAAACTTTGCTGGAATCTCTGCTTATCTTTCTCTTTTTGAACGAAATCATCCCGCTGTTATACCAATGGCAGCTCGTCCAGCGGTCGAGCAATCCGCAGGTGTGGGAGATTTATGCCGCCCTGCCTGTCTGGAAAAAGCTGACGTTTGGTGCCGTACGCGAAAAGCTGCCGGCATTTCGCGGCTTGTTTGTCCTCATGCGCATCAGTACGCTGATCGGCATCGTGTGCGCCGCCGCTCTGCTTGTGCTGTTTTTCGCCGCATCGGAGGGTGTTTTTCTGTTATACACCCGCAAATTGTGTCTCGTGAGCGCACTCACGGCAGCTGTTGTCCATGTGGTCTATTTGGCTCTGCGTTCTAAGTATCGAAATTGATGTGCAGACAAAACAAAAAGAACCTTTCGTTTTTTGTGCGAAAGGTTCTTTTTCTGTCTGTGTTTGTATCAGTCTGCAAAATCCAGCTGGTCTGCAAACCGCTCCTTGAAGATTTCATACACACCTTCGAGGATGTCCTCGTCATCTACAGTGACATAGTTTTCCATCTCATCGTCGTCCGCCTCTACGGCAAGAATGACAACCTCGCAGTCTTCTTCGTCCACCGGCAGCAGTACGACGTATTCTGCATTCTCGTAAGTAATCGAGTCAATGAGTTGGTATTCGACTTCTTCGCCGTTTTCGTTTGTCAGGGTGATGATGCCCTCCTGCTCTTCCATAGCCATTTGTCTCGCTCCTTCCTACACAATACATGAAAAAATCCTTGTTTCTCTTATTATACTCATATGTCCCGTCTGTTGCAATAGCCAGAGCATATTTTTCCAACGCCTTGTACTTTTTAAATCATTTGTAAATTTTTGTTTTTCGCACGTACCTTTCGTCGAGAATATGCTATGATAAGGATATACACGCAGGAAGGGAGATCGTTGGAATGGATGTTCGTTTTACCCAGAATATGTATCCCAGTGCCGCTGGTGGAGATGCCAAAATATCGTACTATGTCTTTCGCCCTGTCGGTGTAGAACTGCGCGGCATTGTGCAGATCAGCCATGGCATGTGTGAATATTTCACGCGCTACACTGCTTTTGCCAAATATCTCTGCTCCCTCGGTTATATTGTCTGCGGCAATGACCATTTAGGACATGGCTCCTCGGTTCCGCCTTCCGGCACCTTGGGCTTTTTCGGTCATCATCACGGCTGGAGTGTGCTCATTGATGATGTCGCAACCTTGACGGACAAAATCAAACGGCAATGGCCGCATCTGCCCTATTTTTTATTCGGACATTCTATGGGTTCCATGGTTGCCCGCTTATATCTCGCGCGATACGGCCAGAAAATTGACGGTTGTATTTTGAGCGGCTCTCCCGCTCCGCACACCGTGACACCACTTGCGATTCAGCTTGCGAATTCCGCCATCCGCACGCACGGCCCATTATACCGCAGCTGTATGCTGAATAATTTGGTATTTGGCAGATATAATTCCCGCATTCCGAACTGTCAGTCTCCCTTTGATTGGCTGACGCGCGATCGCTCTGTGGTATCGCTGTATCAATCGGATGCCAAGTGTAATTTTATTCTCACAGCAGCGGGTTTCCGCGATTTGTTCTATCTGGAACAAAACTGCAATCGAATGCAAAGCATAAAAAAAACACCGGCAAATATGCCGATCCTGTTTTTATCCGGAGATGCTGACCCAACCGGTAATTACGGCATGGGTGTGCGCAAAATCGCGGCTACGTATCGCGCCGCCGGTTGTCAGGATGTCGATGTCATTTTTTATAAAGGCAGCCGCCACGAAGTGCTCAATGAACTGAACAAAGAGCAGGTGTACGGCGATATTAGCCGCTGGCTGGAAAAGCAGCTGCGCCATTTGCCAAAAGGATACTAGAAAATAGATACGCTCAGCCTTCCTCCACGAGGAAGGCTTTTCTCTTACGCACAGGCTAAACTTGTCTCTCCCTTTGGGAGAGATGTCGCGCAGCGACAGAGAGGGCTAGGCTCCCTCGTGAGGGAGCTGGATTGCCGCTTCGCGGCAAGACTGAGGGAGCAACCAGCTAGCCCTGACGAATCAGAGGAAATCTGATACAGACTTGTTCGCGTGCTGCTCCTTCCGTCACGGCTTACGCCGTGCCACCTTCCTCAAAGAGGAAGGCTTTTTTCTAAATCTTGAAAGTAAAAGAAAAAACAGAGTACCTTTCGATACTCTGTCTCTTGGTGGGAGGTGGTGGATTCGCTTTTCTGCGGAAAAGCCACGCCGGTTGCAACATGCATCCAGCATGTTGCCAAGAGCCGGCTTTCGAATCCATTGCTCCTATTCTAAATCTTGAGAGTAAAAGAAAAACAGAGCACCTTTCGATACTCTGTCTCTTGGTGGGAGGTGGTGGATTCGAACCACCGAAGTCGTTGACAACAGATTTACAGTCTGCCCCCTTTGGCCACTCGGGAAACCTCCCATATTTACTTCTTAAAATCGTGGAGCTGGTGGACGGACTTGAACCCCCGACCTGCTGATTACAAATCAGCTGCTCTACCAACTGAGCTACACCAGCGTACCGCGTCTCATTCATCCGCCGCATCTCTCAGCGACTTGTTTATATTAACACAGCTTTCTGCCTTTGTCAACACTTTTTTCAAAAGAAACAAAAAAAACTGCTCGCCGAATTGCTCCGGCAGGCAGTTTTCGTTTGTTATCCTTTTAATCCTCTCGACTGACGGTCCATATCCTCAACAACAATATCGAAAATTTCACCGAGCGAACGACAATATTCCAGCACCTTCCACGGTTCATTGGTATGGAAATGAATCTTAATCAATTCCTCATCTCCAACTGCCAGCAGGCAGTCACCTTGAAAATGCTCTGTAAAATAATCGTTAATCGCGTCCTCATCCAAATTTTCGCCCTCAATGAGAAGCTGCGTATCATAGCGATATTCTGTCGTTTCTTTCATGGTTTATTCTCCTTCTCCGCGATATTTTTCGTCCATCACAGACAAGACCTCTTCGCGCACACGCTCCGGCAGCTCACGCACTTCCTGTCGGCTCATACCGGCTGTTTCAATCGGCTTGTGAATCGTGACATGCACCGTACCGGAATGAATGCGGTAGCGTTCCTCCAGCAAATGGAACGAACCATCAATTGTGACCGGTACGACTGGTACCTTTGCGCTAGTTGCCGCACGAAAGGCGCCGCCCTTAAATTCCTTGACCGGACCGCCTTTGCTGCGGGTTCCCTCCGGAAAAATCGTCATAGAAACGCCGCTCTTGACCAATCGCGTCGCATCCATCAACGCGCGCACCGCCTGCTTTTCGTCCTCACGATCGACATACACACATTGCAGCAGATCCATCCACGAGCGCAGCCCCGGCACTTTTGCCAGAGAAACCTTTGCCATCAGAGCACGCGGCTGACCGACACACGCCAAAATGACCGGAATATCAAAATCACTCTGGTGATTGGACACAAATACTGCCGTTCCCTGTGGAATGTTTTCTTTGCCATCTACAATGACCTTTGCACCGGCTGCCCACAGCAGACGGTGCGCCCAATTATGTACCATGCGGTCAATCCCCGCTTGTACCTTTTCTCTATTGCCTTTTTTGATTTGATGTGCATAATATGCCCGCATTGGGGATACGATAATCAAATACAAAATAAAATAAATCGCCCAAAGAATCGTATGAATCATAAATTTGTTTTGTTACTCCTATCTGTGATTTGTCGAATGACAGCATAGCGCTCCAATAATTGTTCCAGCTTGACGGCGCAGTTCGCCGGAGACGTAGACGGCAGCACTTGTGCCTGTATACCGCATTCTTTCTGACAATACCGCTTGTACAGCGCACCCGCTTTCTGTCCCGTGCAAAAGATCGCTTCAATCGGTGCATGGTCGAGAATATCACGCATGTGATTCGGAACCGGATTGCGGATGGATGCATCGGATGCGCCCTCTATATCACAGCTGTCCAGCACATCCCACAGCGCAATGTGGTGCCGCGTGAGAAATTCTTTTTGCTTGGGAATATCTCCGACCAGCGGTTGTTCTCCATACAGCATCGGCAGAACCCGCCAAAAGCGGTTTTGTGGATGCGCATAATAAAATCCTGCTTCCCGCGACTTGGGAGATGGCATCGTACCCAAAATCAACACACGGGACTGCGCATCAAACCACGCCCCAAACGAATGTGTTACATGCATATTATGTCTCCTCAAAGGTCACTTTGTGCTTGAGTACCGATTCCATCGCTGCCAAATCGCGTTCACTGACCATAGTCGCTAGCGTATCGCCCGCTTTAAGCTTTAATTTGCCGCGCGGAATTAACTCCTCTGCACCGCGGGTCACAGATACAACCAAGCACGAGGACGGCAAGCCCAAATCCTGAATCATGCAGTTATCCGCTTCACTTCCCTCTTCAATGACAGAGGTAATGATGGATTTTTTTGCCGTGCCTTTGACAATGACTTTTCCCTTTTGACCTTCCAAAAAACGCTCGGTCAAATGCTCAAAGAACGGCTTGCTGCGCAGCGCCTCTGCGACAACATATGCGACAAGTGCCGCTGTAGACAGCGACAGCAAATGAGAAAAGCTGCCAGTCAGTTCGGAAATCAGCACAATACCGGTCACCGGCGCGCGGACGATTGCCGCAAAAAACGCCGCCATCGCAATGATAACGAGATTGGTCGCAAAATCGCGGTCAAAACCGAACCAATCCACAACGGCACTGCCGTATGCGCCGCCGATAAATGCGCCGAGCACGAGCAGCGGGACCAGCGTGCCGCCCGGTGCGGACGAGCCAAAGCTAGCGGCAGAAAACAAAAACTTCACGACAACAATCGTGACGAGCAAGCCAAACTGCGGATTTTCGACATACAACATAGACACCATATGATGACCGCCGCCGAGCAGTTCCGGCATGATAAAGCCAAGTACACCGGCAATCAAAAACGGAATAAGAATGCGGCACACCTGCGGCAAAAAGCCCAGTTTTTTGTATAAGGTCTGTGCGCCAAGCATTCCCGCATTATGTACCGCACCGAGCACCCCGCACAGTACGCCCAGAATCAAAATATACGCATAGCCGCGCAACGGGATCATACCGGCAAACTGGAAGGTAAATACCGGCTCCATGCCAAACAAACCGCTGGAGATATAATCTGCCACAAGAGAGGCCGCCATGCACGACAACAGCACCATCGCAGAGAAATTCTTATGAATTTCCTCCAGTGCGAACATAACACCGGCGAGCGGCGCATTAAATGCCGCGGAAAGTCCGGCAGACGCACCGCAGGTAATGAGAAAATGCTCTTCTAGGCGGAATCGTTTGAGTCCGCGCGAGATTCCCTTGCCCGCCATGCCGCCGAGCTGTACGGATGGGCCTTCTCTGCCGAGCGACAAACCACCGACAATGCACAAAAAGCCTGCCGCAACCTTGCCCAAAATCACGCGCCACCAGCATGGCCGAATATATCCCATCAATTCCGCTTCCACCTGCGGAATACCGGAGCCGGAAATCATTGGCTCCCATTTGAGCAGCAAGGTCACCAGCACAGCCAGCACGACCAGTACGCCAAACCACCCCAGCATACGCATCGGATTTCCGCTGCAAAAGCTGATCGCCGCATTGCGAATGTCATCCGCGCGGTCGAGCAGATACCGATAGAAGGACGTGACTAGACCGGCAAATATACCGACAAGCAGACCCTCAACGACGAGCAGCGTGCGCAGGGAACCATATCGGCTCACGATACGCTTGGCGTCCATTGTTCTGTTTTTCATTGTGCAGCACTCACCTTCTGTCACACCGATTGGATACCCGTTTCTATACACACAAAATCCTGTCCTTTATTGTAAACCTTTGTTCACAAAAAGTATACAGAATTGTTTCACGAACTTTCTGTACATTTCTTGCCAAATGCAGTATAATATACATCACATCAAAACAGATGATTTGGAAAGGAGGGTCCATATGAATCAGGGCTATGACTATTCGTCGTTCGGCGAAAGCCGCGACTCCATCGCCTCCTACACGGCCAAAACATACGGCTGGATGTTCCTTGGACTTTTGACAACCTTTGTCGCTGCGGCGGCAATCTATTTTACCGGATTTTATATTCCGCTGTGCACCGCAATGAACGGTTTGCTGCCGTTTGTACTGGCACTGGTCGAATTGGGTGTGGTCATTTATTTTTCCGCCCGCCTGCACAAGATTCCGGTTGCAACGGCTCGAATGCTGTTCTTTGTTTATGCACTGCTCAATGCCGTGACATTCAGCACGATTTTGGCGGTTTACAGCTTGGAATCTCTGATTGTTGTCTTTGCGATGACCTCTTTGTATTTCGGCGTCATGGCAATTTACGGTTATGTGACCAAGGCAGATTTGTCCCGCATCGGGCCGGTTCTGATGTTTGGTCTGGTGGCACTCATCGCTATGATGATTCTGTCTATCTTTATTCCGGGCATGAACACCGGTATGTGTCTGGTCGGCATTGTCATCTTCCTTGGCTTTACTGCCTATGACACCCAGATGATTCGCAGAAACTACGCGTACTATTCCAGCAATCCGGAGCTTCTGCAAAAGGCATCCATTATGTCGGCATTGCAGCTGTACTTGGACTTCATCAATTTGTTCCTGTACCTGCTCCGCCTGTTCGGAAACCGCAACAACTAAGCGCAAAAGCAAAATATCCCGATCTGCAAAGCAGGTCGGGATATTTTTTGTGCCAAACTTGACAGAACTTGGCAATCCATTTACAATATTCTGCGTGGAAACCACCGATTTTTCATATCGGAACGGTAAAAGACGGTTGCCTGTCATCCCGCCAGAGCGGAATGGAGGCTTGTATACAGCTCTTGCGGGAAATCTTCTCGCCGGAGGTGATACATACGACACTTTATGAACTGCTGAGCATCAGTATCGGTGCGGCAGGATTGCTTCTCGCTGTGATTGATTTGATTGTAAAGATCATCACCATGAAAAAAAAGTGAGCCGTCTGCCTCTAACAGATAGCTCACTCATTTGTGTTGAGAGCGCCAACTCTCAATAACTAAAGTATGACTATTTCACGTGGCAACCGTCTGGTTTCCACATTTTTATTATACATTGTCACCGAAATAATGTCAATATGATTTATACGCAACTCCCCGATCTGCAAAGCCGGTCGGGATATTTTTTATTCTGTCAAAACAGCTGGAAGAAACTGCTATATCCCCTCACTTTCTCGAATATCCCTAGCCCCTTTTGAAAATCTTAATATTTCTTAATGTTTTTTCCCATTGTTCCGACTGCGGTTTCATGGTACACTAAGTTTGTACTGTACAACTAACCCATTGGGGAAAGGAAGTTTGATCATGATTACACACGTTGCTATGTGGAAATTCGATGATGGCTCAGATGATCTGAGACGTCAGTTTATTGACGGTCTCAACGCACTAGACGGCGTTATTCCGCAGATCCGATACATCAAAGCCTATGAAAGCTGTAATGAAGCCAATGATTTCAATGCCGTTCTTGTTGTCAAGTTCGATTCTTTGGCAGATCTCGCGCTTTATCAAAAAGACCCGCGTCATCTCGCTGTGGCGCAGATCGGCAAAGAACATCGTATCTCTCGCGCTTCTATCGATTACAAGGAGGCATGAGTATGGATAATCGAAAGTTCCTGCGTTCAGCCTCTGTTTTGCTGTCTGCCAGTGTCCTGCTCTCTGCGTCTGCGTTTGCTCTGGAAACCACAGAAAATCCTGCGCCGGATTCTGCTCAATTCTCCGTATCTGACAGTATCCAGCAGTCTTACGGGCTGAAAAAATCAGACATTCAAAGAAAGCGTTCGGTTCCTGTCCTCATGTATCATTTGATTTCCGATGACATTTGGGGCAGCCGAGAAATGTTTACCTCTCCCTCTGTATTTCGCCAGCAGCTGCAATATCTCAAAGATCACGGCTATCAGACCATCACCTTTGAGGATTTAGACCACTTAGAGCGGTATCCCAAGCCGGTTCTGCTAACGTTTGACGACGGCTATGCAGACAATTACACGACGGTCTATCCTATGCTCAAGGAATTTGGCATGAAGGCGACATTTTTCGTGTTTCCAAATGGTCTGGACAGACAGCACATGATGACGCGCGAACAAATCAAAGAGCTGTCAGACAGCGGCATTGTTTCGATCCAGAGCCATTCTCTCTCTCATGCGAATATGACAAAGCTGAGTGCATCACAGCAGGAATATGAGATGAAGGAATCGCAGCGGCAAATCCGTGAAATCACCGGCAAAAGTCCGTTTGCTCTCACGTATCCGGAGGGCGGTTACACCAACACCACTCTGTCTATCGCAGCCAAATATTATCATTTTGGCATCTGTGCAGGCGGTAATCGCTGGAAGATTTCCGATGCGTTCTATACCATTCCCCGCTATCGTATGCATCGCTCTACCACGATGGCACAATTTGAAGATTATGTCGATCAGTCGGTATCGCGTATTTTTACCGATGTGTCCGCTTCCAGATGGTCTACGCCATATATTGAGCAGGTATACAGCGCCAACTATATGCGCGGCACCAGCGGTGACACCTTCCAGCCATATAAAACCTTAACGCGCGCAGAAAGTGTGCAGGTTTTGTACGCACTGGCAGGAAGACCTGCGGTTTCCGGTCAAACGCCGTTCCGTGATGTGTCTTCCTCCACGTGGTATCATCAGGCTGTCACATGGGCATACCAGCAGCGCATTACTTCCGGTGTAAGCAAAAACGAATTTAAGCCTAATGACGCGATTACCCGTGAGCAGCTCATCGTCATGCTGTATCACTATTGCGGCAGTCCGAACGTCTCGGATACTCTGGTCAAGAAATATTTTGCAGATGCCAATCAGGTATCGAGCTGGGCACGCCCTGCGATGAACTGGGCAGTCTCCAACGGCATTATTTCCGGTATCCGAAACGGCAACAAATTGTTGCTGTCTCCGCACACCAACAGCACTCGCGAGCAGGTCGCAACCATCATTGCCAAGACATTTTGCTGAGGATTGTTTCCCCTGTCGGATTTTCATCCGGCAGGGGTTTTCTTTCGGAAAAAAATCATGTAAAATAAAAGAAAGAAACGAAAAATCAACTCACAGGAGGTTTGTTCCATGTCCATACAGGAAATCTGCACCGTTCGGGACAATCAGACGCTGAGCCGCAATATTTTCGCGCTCACGATTCATGCGCCGAAGATTGTCGCTTTGGCAAAACCCGGACAGTTTGTTCATATCGCCTGCGGCGATGCCAATTTGCTGCGCCGTCCAATCTCGATTTGTCAGGCACACGAGGAAACGCTGAAAATCGTCTTTGTTGTCAAGGGCGAAGGCACCAAATGGCTGTCCCAGCGCAAGACCGGCGATACACTGGATATTCTCGGCCCTGTCGGCAACGGCTTTGACTTGACGAGACTCGGCGACCGCCCAGTATTTATCGGCGGCGGCATCGGCGTTCCGCCAATGCTCCAAACCATGCAGGCAGCACGCGCGGGCGGCGCACAGCCTACGGCAATCCTCGGTTTCCGCAATAAAGACGCGGTTATTCTCGAAGAGGATTTTCAGGCTGTCGGCACCGTATACACGGCAACTGATGACGGCTCGTATGGCATCCACGGCTTTGTGTCCGACGTTTTGAAAGAACATCTGGACGAGTTCACCTCGGTTTGTGCCTGCGGCCCGAAGCCGATGCTGCACGCACTGGCAGATATTGCCGAGGCAAAGGGCATTCCGTGTCAGGTATCCATGGAAGAGCGCATGGGCTGCGGTATCGGCGCATGTCTCGTCTGCGTCTGCTCGCTCAAAAATAAGGACGGCAGCACGCGCTATGGTCATGTCTGCAAGGACGGTCCGGTATTTGATTCCAAGGAGGTGCAGTGGTAATGGCTGATCTTCATGTTAATTTTTGTGGGGTTGAGCTGAAAAACCCCGTGACGACCGCTTCCGGCACCTTCGGTTTCGGTCATGAATATGCAAACTTTTATGATCTCGGAGAGCTGGGCGGCGTCGGCGCCAAGGGTCTGACGCCGGAAGAGCAGCTCGGCAATCCGGCACCGCGCATCGCAGAAACCCCGATGGGTATCTTAAACTGTGTTGGCTTGCAGAATCCAGGTGTTGACCGCTTTATTCAGGAAGAAATTCCGTATCTGCGCCAGTTTGACACCAAAATTATCGCCAATGTCTCCGGCCACAGCGTAGAAGAATACGTCGGCATTGTGGAAAAAATCTCGGATGCAGACATTGATCTGATTGAGATGAATATCTCCTGCCCGAACGTCAAGTGCGGCGGTCTGACCTTCGGCACCCAGCCGAAAATGGTCGAAGAAGTGGTTTCCGCCGCCAAGGCAGTGGCAAAGAAGCCGCTGATTGTCAAGCTGACCCCAAATGTTACAGACATCGCAGAAATTGCCCGCGCCGCTGTCTCTGCCGGCGCCGATGCACTGTCGCTCATCAACACCCTGCTCGGTATGCGTATTGATGTGGAGTCCCGCCGCCCGATCCTGTCCAACATCATGGGCGGTCTGTCGGGTCCAGCAGTGTTCCCGGTTGCCGTTCGCATGGTGTATCAGGTACATCAAGCTGTCGATGTCCCGATTATCGGCATGGGTGGTATCCGCACCGGCCGTGACATTGTCGAGATGATGCTCGCAGGCGCAGATGCTGTCGCTATCGGCACTGCTTGCTTCGCAGATCCCATGGCACCGGTAAAGGCTGTGCATGAGCTGGACGAGTTCTGCGACAATCACGGCATCAAGTCGGTCACCGAGCTGACAGGAGCACTGCGTCTATGAGTACAACCATTTACCTCGTCCGTCATGCGGAAGCGGAGGGCAATTTAGGCCGCCGCTGCCACGGACATTATGACAGTATGCTCACCCAACGCGGCTTAGAGCAGGCAGAAGTCGTCGGCAAGCGCTTTGCTGATACCTATCTGGACGCCGTGTACTCCAGTGATCTGTGGCGCGCTCGATTCACCGCCATGGCCATTGCCCGCCCGCACAAGCTGACGGTGATCGAACGTCCTGCTCTGCGCGAGATTTACATGGGCGACTGGGAGGACGAAGCATGGGCAAAGCTGCCAATTGATTATCCGGAATTGTACAATACTTGGTGCACGCACCCGTGGGATTGCCGTCCGCCGCACGGCGAGACGATTATGGAAGCCGGTGCGCGTGCACTGGCAGAAATGCGCAGCATTGCACAGGAACAAGCCGGAAACACCATTGCGCTTGTGTGCCACGGCTCTGCCATTCGCGGTATTTTGACGCTCGCGCTGGGACTGCGCGCCGAGGACATGATGCAGGTCGGCTGGGGCGACAACACTTGTGTTGCCAAAATGATTTTCCACGAGGACGGCAGCATCGAGGTTCCCTACCGCAATGACAATTCTCACCTGCCGCAGGAGCTTTCCACCTTTGCTTCGCTCAAGTGGAGTGATGACAAGGATGTTCCGGCATCGCCGCAGATGTGGTTCCGCGCCGTCAACTGGGATGACCCGACAGACAAGCAGCTGTGTCTCTCCATGTTCCACGAGACGGACTCCTACCGCAAGGTTCCGCTGACCGACGAGCAAATCGAAGCGCGTCTGCGCGGATTCCAAGAGATTCACCCTGAGGCAGTTGCCTTTGGCATGGTTGATCGAGAAATCGGCGGTCTGATCTGCATGAACACCCAAGCCTACCCGGCGGAATCTCCGGTCGGCAAGATGGGCGGCACATGCATTTTGGAAAAATTCCGCGGCTTCGGCTTCGGCCCGCAACTCATCACACACGCCGTGTGTCTGTATCGCCGCTTGGGCAAGCGCGTACTGGAAGCTACACCGGCGCAGTACAAGCCGCACGCGGTCAACTTCTACCGGCACAACGATTTTGAACCGTACAGCGAATTCGAGGATGAAAACGGCACCTTTGCCGTGCTCAGACGAAATATCGCCGTGTCATAAACCTGTTAAATTTTCAAAAGAAGTCGCTTTTATAGCGACTTCTTTTTATATAAGCGATATGGTATACTGTATCATAGCAATTAGATAAAAATAAAACGAGGAATGATACCATGACTTTTCTGTTTTGCGATGATGATACCATATTTCTAGATACAATTACAGAGCTGATAAAAAACGAATTAGACAAACGAAATATACAAGCTAAGCTGTTGCCGTTTGCTTCCGGAAAAGAACTGCTTGAAAATGTAGAAATTGCAGAACCAGACGCAATATTTTTGGATATTGATATGCCAGACATGACCGGATTTCATGTCGCTGAAGCACTGGAGAAAATGAAAGTTTCACCCATTTTAATTTTTGTTTCATGCAAAGATCATCTGGTTTTTGAGTCCTTTTCTTATCATCCGTTTTGGTTTCTGCAAAAATCCGACTTGGCACAAGTATCATCTATGATAGAAAAACTCGTTGCCTATGTACGCTCTAAAAAGCACGTTTTCCATTTTGAAGCAGAAAGACAACACTTCTCTGTTTTTGTGAAAGATATTCGTTATTTTGAAAACAATAATCATTATGTGACGATATATACCACTTCGACATCGCATACATTCAAAGCGCCAATCGGAGAAATCGAGAAAGAATTATCTGCATTTTATTTTGTGCGTGCTCATGTAGGATATTTGGTGAATTGCAGATACATTTCTACAATCGGTAAGAATACATTAACGCTCATATCGGGAGAAGTCATTCCTATTGCACGAAACAGAAGAAAAGATGTCTTGCTACAATTTATGGCGTATACACGGAGTACGAATCTATGAATATTGCTTGGGAATTATTTATTGATGTATTACAAGTTGCAATTATTTATAACTTTTTGATTCGTTATCTTGGATTTCGGAAAGAAAAAAAGAACCATTACGATGAACTCTTCTTCTGGATGACAATTTCAAGTGCCGCAATTGCTATCCCTTCTTTACTTATTCCTCTAGAAATTACAAGTACATTGCTTTCAGTTTGTTTTAATTATATCTTTTGTGTTCAAATGCTGAATGGCACAAAAAAAGAGAAGGCATTCTTGTCCGTATTTGTTATGGCGTTGGTTGCAATTTCGGCAATTGTTGGAGTATCCTTAGTAGGTCTCATTGGTGGAAAGAGCACTTCTCATTTGCTTGAAACATTCTCTATCTACAGAATTGCACTTACATTGTTAGCACAGATATTGCTTCTATGGTTCACCTATATTGCACTGCACTGGAAAACAAAAGCCAATTTAACCCTATCAAACTGTATTCTTTTATTTTTTGTTCCATTCTTTTCTATCGTAGCACTGTATTTTTTATGGACATTGGCATTTCGGAATACGAATAACACAAAAATTGTTGTATTTATTACATTATTGTTCGGATTTATAGAGTTATTAGTATACATTTTTTTCAGACAGATCAGCAACGATAATCGCGTGAAGCAAGAATATCAGCTATTAAAATTACAGTATGATTGTGTGCAAAATACGAGCTATGAAACGAGACACATGTACGAAGAGATGCAGAGCATGCGGCATGACCTAAAGAATCATCTATATTGTATAGAACAGTTGGCTGCAACGCATAAAGACGATGAAATTCAAACTTATGTGCAAGATTTACTTCAAGAGCAAAGACAAAAAGATTCCTTACTTGTCTTTACGAACAACAGTGTATTAGATGCCATTTTAAACACGAAGATTGCGATAGCAAAAGAAAATGGGATTCAATGTGTTGTATTTATTACGTATCCCATGTTGCCGCTGTCTCAAAATGACATTTGTGTGCTATTAGGAAATTTGATGGACAACGCAATAGAAGCAGCAATTCATTCCGAAGAAAAAATTATTCAGATTCGAATTGCTCGCCAGACAGAATATGCATATATTTGCGTTCAAAACTCTATTGTAAGTTCTACTTTGTCAGAAAATCCAAATTTGCAGACATCCAAATCCGATAAAAAGAGCCATGGATTTGGTGTAAGAAACATCAAAAAAATTGTAGATCAGTATCATGGAGAAATTACATTTAACGAAGTGCAAAATAATTTTATCTGTGATGTACTGATTCCTCTGAATACCAATCTCGAATGAAAAGCAACCAAGTCTGCATATAGACTTGTAAAATGATGAAAAAACAGGTATCTTTTAGATAGAAATTTACAAGAGAGATAAAATAATATAACGGAAAAGAGAAGCAGCTGCTGTGGGAGCAGTTGCTTCTTGCTATCTGTGCCAAAAAAGGATGCTGTAATATCGTGAAAAAATATTTTTGTGTAAGTATCATTCTATGTTTTTTAATAATCTGCGGCTACTGTTTTCACTTGTCGCAAGAAAAAAACACATCTACCGTTCTTGCAGCAAATAACGACATATTCCATACAAGCCTTCAAAAACAAACCAAAGTGACTGTTCCGGTTCTGATGTTTCATCACCTTTCCGATACCGCTGAAAATCCATGGTTTCTTACATCGGATACATTTGAACGGGATCTTCGACTGCTTCAAGAACAACAGTACAAACCGATTTCCATGAAACAGCTCGTGGATTTTGTGTATCAAGGCAAAGATCTGCCGGACAAGCCTGTATGTATTACATTTGATGATGGATACGAGAGCAATTATACCATTGCGTATCCGTTGCTGAAAAAATACCACATGAAAGCAACAATATTTGCAATCGGCAGCTATGTTGGGCACACGACGTACAAAAATACCAACCAGCCGATTCATCCGCATTTTTCCTATGCGCAGGCGGCAGAAATGATGGATTCCGGACTGATTGATGTACAATCACACACCTATGATATGCATCAATCCGCTCAATTCGAGAGGCAGCATCCAGTCAGAGAAAGCATTTTGCCGCTGGCAACGGAATCAAACCGACAATACCAACAAGATCTATATGCAGATTCCCAAGCGTATCAGAAGGAATATCGTAAACATACAGGCAAGACATTATATGTCCTCGCCTATCCGAAAGGAGCGTACACTCCGTACACAGAACAAATCGTGCATCAACTAGGCTATGCGATTACGTTCACAACAAATAGCAAGAAAGTAAATCGCGTGGTACAAAGAGATCCAACCAGCTTATATGCACTGGGAAGGCTGAATGTATCAGAAGCTGTGACAAAAGAAGAACTTTTACAGTATTTAGAACAAAAATAAGACAAAAAGCCCGAATCTCCATGTTATGCAAGAGATTCAGGCTTTTCTGTATCTTTTTTTCGTTATTCTGCTTCCGCAAACGCCGGAATATCTCCAACGCCGTTGAGCACCAGACGCGGACTGTACGGATAGTTGGCAATGTCCTCGCGGCTCGTGACGCCGGACAGTACCAGCACGGTGTCCAGACCCGACTCAATGCCAGCGACAATATCGGTGTCCATGCGGTCACCGATCATGACGGCGTCTTCCGAATGCACGCCGAGCAGGCGCAGACCCGTGCGCATCATGAGCGGATTCGGCTTGCCGACAAAGTATGCCTTCTTACCGGTCGCCATCTCAATCGGAGAAATGAGGGCGCGGCAGCCCGGCACAATGCCGTTTTCGGTCGGGCCGGTCAAATCTGAATTGGTGCCGATGAGCTTGGCACCCTTGTTGACGAGGCGAACCGCATTGACAATATTATCATAGCTGAACGACTGCGACTCACCAATAACCACGTAATCCGGATCAACATCGTTAATCGTGATGCCTGCGGCAAACAGAGCATTCTGCAAGCCATGGTCACCGACAGCATACGCGCTGCATCCCGGTGCCTGCAGCTTCAAAAAATGCGCCGTTGCCAGTGCACTGGTATAAAAATGCGACTCATCGACATCCAGTCCCATGCGCGCCAGCTTCTGCTGCAATTCACGCGGCGTCGAATGGTTGGAGTTTGTCAGGAACAAAAAGTGCTTGTTCTCTTTTTGCAGCCAATCGACAAATTCCCGCACGCCCGGCAGAATCCGGTTGCCGTGATAGATGACACCATCCATATCGCAGATAAATCCACTTTTCTGTCTTAAACGATCCATATAGGTAATTCCTTTCTTTCCAGCAAAAAGGAGCAGCGCACCGCACGTGCAATACCCCTCTGTATCCTCAAACAGTATTTATTGCCGGAACGGTATGTTGTGAAAATATAAGTAATTTCCAGCTTGGTTTCAGTATACCATAATTTTTATGTTATGCAAAGATATTTTTGTTTCTTTGCCGTTTATTGATTCAAATCCGTCCACTGCTTGTACTGACCATCGTAAATCTTCGTCAGCTGATCCATCGAGAGATTGTTCAGCGGATTGTCTGCGTTGACTGCCACGGCAATCGCATCCGAAGCAATCGCCTGTGTGCTCAGCAGCTCGGATTCATAATCCTTGAGCGAACGCGAGGACATGGCCAAATCACAGTCTCCGCGAATCGCTGCGGTCAAGCCGCGCGACGAGTCGGTCGCCTTCACCGTGATATTGGCGTTCGGATTGACGCGCATATACTCCTCCGCCAGCGTCTGCACGAGCGGTGCCGCCGAGGAAGAACCGGCAATCTGAATGTTTCCCGCCGATTTATCCGATAAAAAGGTCTGTACTTTTTTCACCGGAATATAGGTCTGCGACACGGTTTCCTGTCCCTGCGTCAAAACATACGTCAAAAAGTCCTGTTCAACCGGTGTCAGCTGGCCAGAATATGCCAGATAATATTTTCGGCACAGCGGATACGAATTGTCCTTGATGGTCTCCGGTGTCGGGGCTACGTCGTCAATACGCAGCAGACGCACACTGTCATCGCTGCTCGCGGAGCCATATGCGATATAGCCAATCGCATTTTTATTCGAGGCTATGGTCTTTTCGATATCTTGTGTCGATGCTGCTTCGGCAGTCGCACCTTTTTCCTGCGTATTTGCCAAATGTTCAAACTCTTCTTTGGTACCCGATCCATCCTCACGAGCGAGAATCGTCATCGCACCGAGAGAAGACAAATCCGGCGTATCCGTTTGTTTTGCGCCGCAGGCAGTCAGCCCACCAAGCAGCAGGTATATGCTCAATCCCATGCCCAGCAATCGTTTGCATTTCATTGCAATCACCTCACTGCGCCGGAACCGGTACCGGAATGCCGCGTTCAGACAGTGCTTCCATCTGTGCAGGCTCCAGTTCCACAAAACGAATGTTATCCATCGTTTCCTCCGCAATATTCACGCTGTTGTCTACGATACGTTCTAATCCGTACAAAATCGCGGAGAAATCGGCGGTCATGCTTGCTTCGCACTTGCCTGCCTTGACGCGAGCCATATGTGCCTTGTTGAAGCGTTTTTGTGCCTTGCGCATCTTTTTCTTATCCGCAAGCACCTGCTGTGCCATGTTCGTATCACCGTATCGCACAGAATCCACAGCGCGGTCAAACAAATCGTGCGCGGTATCGTAGCACTCTTCCAGCTCTTTCTCTGCCGACGAGGACAGCTTCTTTCCGGTCTGGTATATCTTCTGTACCATTTCCGTGACGTTCTGGCTGTACTCTGTCATACGGTCAATATTGTTGCTGACGTACAGCAGCCCCGCCGTCTGTTCCGACTGGTTTTCTGTCAGTACACCGCTGGACAGCAGTTTTGCCGTGTATTCATTGATGTCATTTCTCAGATTGCGTACATTGTTTGACTCTACTTCATAATTGTGGAAAACCTCTGCCTTGCCGTCTAGTGCAGCCTTTGCTGTGCGCAGCATATCCGATGCCATATCCGCACAGCGGCCAATCTCCTGCGACAGCAGATACATCGCTGCAACCGGCTGATCCAGCAGCTTTTCATCGAGGAACTTCGGCTTGCAGTCGGTCTGCGGCAGCTTGTCCTTGCCCGGAATAATGGTCGTGACAATTTTAATCATGACCGGCAGCAGCGGCAGCCAAATCAGCGTGCAGACAATGTTAAAGCAAGTATGTGCATTGGCAATCTGACGTGCAATGACGTCTATTTCGTTGCCCTTCGGGGAAATATAGGTGATAAATGCCGCAAATGGGCGAATCAGACAGGCAAATACAATCGAACCGGAGATATTAAAGATACTGTGAGAAATTGCCGTGCGCTTGGCAGCCTTGGACTGACCAATGGATGCCAGCAGAGCGGTAATGGTCGTGCCGATGTTGTCACCGAGCAGAATCGGAATCGCACCCGCCAGACCAATCACACTGGTCACGCCGTCTGCGGCAGGCTGCGAGGCAAAGTTCTGCAAAACCGCAATCGTTGCGGAAGAGCTCTGGACAACCAGCGTCATCGCTGCACCGAGCAGTACGCCGAGTGCCGGAATCTCCGAGACGCGACCCATCAGATCCGTGAACACGGCACTGCCTGCGAGCGGTTTCATGACACTACCCATAATCTCAATGCCTTCAAACAGCAGACCAAACGAGAAAATGACCATGCCGATGTTCTTTGCCTTCTCGTTCTTGGCGATAAAGTACACGATAAAGCCAATAAAGATAATCGGATAAATATAATCGCTGATTTTAAATGCCATCAGCTGTGCGGTCATCGTCGTGCCGATATTCGCGCCAAAAATGACTGAAATGCCCTGCGGCAGCGTCATCAGACCGGCGCTGACGAAGCCGATAACCATAACTGTGGTTGCCGAGGAGCTTTGCAGCACGGCGGTGACTAGTGCACCTGCCAGTGCGCCCATAATTGGATTTTTCGTCAGAAAACTTAAAATTTGCTTCATGCGCTCGCCCGCTGCCTTTTGCAGGGCGTCGCTCATGCTGTTCATACCGAACAGAAACATCGCGAGGCCTCCGGCTAAGCCAAAGACCGTCGTCATAATCTCATTCATAATTTCCTCCTATAATATACAGACCTTCTTGTTTCATCACGGTTAAGTATACGAAGCGCATGTAAAGTCCAAAACAATCTTTGCGTAAAATCAACGTAAAATAGACAAAAAGACCCAGAATATTTCCAGGTCTTTCTCCTCAGCTGATTTTATATCCGACACCGCGAATGGTTTGGATCATGCAGCCGTTATCTTTGAGCTTTTTGCGCAGTGTGTTGATATGAATATCAATCGTGCGTGTCTCTACATCAAAATCTGCATCCCACACATACTCCATGATTCGTTCGCGCGTCATCACGTGTCCTCGATTTTCCAGCAAATACCACAGCAGTCGAAATTCTTTCTTGGTCAGATGAACCTCTCTGCCATGCAGCGTCACCAAATGCCGATTCGGATACACGATAATGTCCTGATATACCCGCTGGGTCTCGTCGCTTGGCGCGGTTCGTTGCTCTGTCCGCCGCAAAATCGCATGAATCCGTGACAGCAGCTCCAAAATACCAAATGGCTTGGAGATACAGTCATCCGCACCGTGATCCAGTCCAAGAACTTTATCCATCTCTGTCGCCTGATTCATGAGCAAAATCACAGGCACTGACGCGGTGCGTCGGTCAGACTTGAGCCATTTGAGCAAGGTCAAGCCATCCTCCTCCGGCATCGCCCGATCCAGCAAAATGAGATTGGGCAGCTGCTTGCGCATGGCAGCCTTAAACGATTCCGCGTTTTCAAAGCCGTTTGTCGTATATGACTGTTCGCTTAATACATACAGCAGCATACTGCGTGTGCTCTCATCTGCATCTACCACATAAATGTTCATGCTCCCCGCCTCACAGCACGCGGGAATTTTTATAGGTACCCGTGATAGAAAATTCTACCCACTCGGAAATGTTGACGGCATGGTCACCGATGCGCTCCAGATACTTGGAAATCATCATAATATCCATGGCCTGCTCGGCATCGTCCATGGATGCATGAATGCGCTTGACCAGTACCGTGCGCACCTCATTGAACAGACGGTCTACCACATCATCATACTCCATGACGCTGTGTGCCTTTGCCAGATCATTGGCAACAAAGGCATCAATGGAATCATGCACCATTTTTGTCGCAGCTTCCACCATATAGTCGATCTGTTCCGGCGCAGCATAGTTCGGTGTCTCGCACAAAAACAGGGAGACATCTGCAATGTCATCCGCGAGATCGCCGATGCGTTCCAGATCCGTGACCATCTTCAGGGCTGCGGACACTTCGCGCAGGTCTCGCGCCACCGGCTGCTGTTCCAGCAGCAGCTTGAGGCACGCGCTCTCAATGACGCGCTCTTTCTGGTCGATTTCCTTATCGCCTTCCATCGTGCGCTTTGCCAGCTCCGCATCGCGTGTGCGCAGGGCTTCTACCGCATGATGGATCGCCGCCTCACACAGAGCACCCATGGCAATCAATTCATCGTGCAGTGCCGTCAACTGCTTGTCATATTTGGTTCGCATAGTCGTCCTCCCCTTAACCGAATCTGCCGGTGATGTAATTTTCCGTTCTCTGATCCTTCGGCATCGAGAACAGCTCTGCGGTCTCGTTAAATTCTACCACTTCGCCCAGCAGAAAAAATGCCGTTTTGTCCGAAACACGAGTCGCCTGCTGCATGTTGTGCGTAACCATCACAATGGTGTAATCCTGCTTGAGATCCTGTACCAGATCCTCGACCTTCATCGTAGAAATCGGGTCCAGTGCCGACGTCGGCTCATCCATCAGCAGCACTTCCGGCTCAATCGCCAGGGCACGAGCGATGCACAGTCTCTGCTGCTGACCGCCGGACATGCCCAGTGCGCTCTTGTCCAGTCTGTCCTTGACTTCATCCCAAATCGCCGCATTGCGCAGGCTCTTTTCGACAATTTCATCGAGAACAGCCTTCTTGTGAATGCCGTGGGTGCGCGGGCCGAACGCAATGTTGTCATAGATGCTCATCGGGAACGGATTCGGCTTCTGGAACACCATGCCGACGCGGCGGCGCAGGACGTTGACGTCCATATTGCCAAAGATGTCCTCGCCATCCAGCAGAACGGTGCCGTCAATCTTGCATCCCTCTACCAAGTCATTCATGCGGTTGAGCGTCTTGAGCAGCGTGGATTTACCACAGCCGGACGGGCCGATGAACGCCGTGATTTCCTTTTCCGGCAGCTCCAAATTGATGTTCTTAAGGGCATGAAACTGACCATAATGCAGATTCAAGTCCTGAATTTTGTATTTCATATGCATACTCATAAATGATAGTTCCTCTTACTTTTTCGTCAGCTTCCGTGCCACGAGCGCGGAAATGGTATTCATTGCCAGAACAATCAGCAGCAAAACAACGGCTGTTGCATATGCCTGATCCGTGTGCAGACCCTCGCTGGACAGGCAGTACATGTGTACCGCCAAAGTACGGCCGGAAGAAAACAGGCCGGTTGCCATATCTGTCGCTGTGCCAGCGGTATAAATCAGCGCTGCGGTCTCGCCAACGATACGGCCGACCGCCAAAATAATACCCGCCAAAATACCCGGCATCGCAGACGGAAGCACGATGCGGAACACGGTGCGCAGTCTGCCCGCGCCCAGTCCAAAGCTCGCCTCACGGTACATATCCGGCACAGCAAGCAGCGCTTCTTCTGTGCTTCGCATGATGAGCGGCAGCACCATAATAGACAGCGTCATCGCACCGGACAGCAGCGACAGCTTCCAATGCAGCTGTGTGACGAAGAACAGCATACCGAACAGGCCATAGACAATAGACGGAATGCCGGACAGCGTTTCTGCCGTCAGACGCATGAGACCGACCAGCTTGTTGCCCTTCTTTGCGTACTCTACCAAGTAGACCGCGGTGAACACACTGATCGGAATGGCAATGAGCAGCGAGAGCAGCGTCATCTCAATCGTTGTGATAATGGACGGTAGCATCGAGCAGTTTGTCGAGGTATACGTCCAGGAGAACAGATCCGGTGTCAGATACGGAATGCCCTTGATGAGAATATAACCAATCAAAAATGCGAGAACCGCAAACGTAAAGATAGCTGCGCCGTACACGAGCAGACGCAAAACCAACGAGTGAATGGTCTGTGTCGGCTTGGGAGAAGAATTTTTACGCTGGACATGCTCCCTCGGCATCTCCATCGCTCTGCTTCCAGTCATATCTTCTCACCTCTCTTTTTGATGATGGCAAACGTGATATTGATAATCAAAATAAATACAAACAGTACCACGCCGGTAGCAATCAATGCCTGCCGATGCAGACCGGTCGCATAGCCCATTTCCAGTACGATATTGGCGGTCATCGTGCGCACACCGCGCAGAATGCTGGTCGGAATGCGCGCCTGATTGCCCGCTACCATGATAACAGCCATGGTCTCGCCGATGGCTCTGCCGATGCCGAGCACAGCTGCTGCCAAAATACCCGATTTAGCAGCCGGAAGAACAGCGAAAAACGTCGCGTGCTCATGGGTGGAACCGAGTGCCAGCGCGCCCTCATAATAGCTGTTTGGGACAGCATTGAGTGCCGATTCACTCAAATTGATAATGGTCGGCAAAATCATAATGCCAAGCAGTACCGCAGCGGTCAGCATACTGACACCGGTGCAGCCGTGCAGGTTGCGCGCCAGCGGCACCATGACAACCAGACCAAAGAAACCATAAATAATAGACGGAATGCCTGCCATCAGCTGAACCAGCGGTTCGAGTACCTTATGCAGCTTTTCCGGACAGAAGCGAGACAGATAAATTGCTGTCAGCAAGCCAATCGGCAAACCGATAATCACGGCGCCTGCTGTGACGCACAAACTGCCAACAATCATTGGCAGAATGCCATAACTTGCCGGCTGATTCTTCGGTGCCCAGTCCGTGCCCAGCAAAAACTGGAACAAGCCAATTTCCTTCATCGCCGGAATGCCGTTGGCGAACAGGAACACACAAATCAGTGCAACGGCAACAATGGACATACAAGCACACAAGGCGAACAGCCAAGACATGCCGCGCTCCATAATCTTTTGTCGTTTTAACATACAATGAAACCCTCTTTGTTGCGTATATCCGTTTGACAAGCAACAACCCTCCGGCGTTTGACGGACGGAAGGTTGCTGCATGTCATCCTATTTCTGATTACTGTACGTCAGCCCAGTCGGTAATCTCACCGGTAAAGATGCCCTTTACCTGATCAGAGGTCAGATTGTCAATGCTATTGCTCGGATTGACAATGACTGCAATGCCGTCCAGTGCGATTTCCGTCGGCGTCAGCGTCTGCTTTTCCTCATCCGTCAGGTCACGAGATGCCATGCCGATGTCGCAGGTGCCTTCGCTTGCGCTGGTCATACCGGTCGTAGAATCGGATTCCTGTACGGTTACCTTGACGTTCTTGTTGACGCCCTCATAGGCTTCCTTCAGCTTTTCCATGACCGGTGTTACGGAAGAGGATCCGGCAACTGTGACATCACCGGAAGCATCGCCGGCCTGATATGCCGCAGCCTTGTCATCTACCGGAATGTATCCGTTATCAGAGATGATTTTCTGACCATCGGCGGACAGGATGTAGTTGAGGAAGTCCTGTGCCGCTGCGCTCAGGTCGCTCTTGGTTGCTACGTTAAACGGACGAGAGATTTTATACGAACCGTTGAGTACGTTGTCCGTGGTTGCCTCTGCACCGTCAATCTTGACAGCCTTGACAGAATCACTCATCGAACCGAGAGATGCGTAACCGATAGCGTTCTCATCACCCTGTACATTCTGCATCATAACTTCGGTCTGGTTGGCAATGATCGCATCGGTCGTGGTGTTGTCGGTCTTGTTGCCGCTTGCGTCCTTGGTCTCAATACCAAACAGCTCGATAAATGCGCCGCGGGTACCAGAACCGTCCTCACGGGATACAACATCAATAGCGCCGCTTACGTTGCCGCTTGCGGTAGAACCGTCAGAATTTGTCTTAGTGTCGGAGCTAGAGCTGCCGCAGCCTGCCAGTGCGCCCATCAGCAGCATACCTGCCAGGGACATTGCGCCAAAACGCTTGAGTGTCTTCATTGCTTTCATAATCGAAGTCCTTTCATTCGTGTCATCATAAGATTTTGTTTCGTTCAACAGCCTCTATTCTACGCACATCGTGTAAACTCCGCGCCAGCCAAGCGGTAAAATATTCGTAAATCTCGGTTTCTTTCGTAAAATATCTGTCTGGAATGTAAGATATATTAAAATTTTATATAAAAAATATTTTCTGTTCTCCACTTGACAACATCGCGCTCGTGTGGTACTTTTAATACAACATAGTAAAAACCGTTGATCGAGACAAGTACGCTTCGTGAAGTACGCACAGAGAGCTGTAGATAGTGGGATTACAGTGGTACGGATGATGCCGAATGGACTCGTGAGGGCAGCCTGAACGCCGTTTGGCAAGTAGGCGCTGACGGTCTCCCGCCGTTATCGTGGAACGCACATGTTGGTGTGTGGTAAGTGGTCGATTTCTTTTTCTGATGTCGGCAATATGGGTGGCACCGCAGAAGCTGATAGCTTTTGTCCCAGAGATTTCGCAGAGATGCGGAACGTGGGATGAAGGCTTTTTTTATTTGCAAATTTATCATTGTTGGGAGTATCTATTATTATGAAACTGGAAAACTACGAGGTACATCTGCCGAGTTATTCCATCGGCAATACCATTTATAACAAGATTGGCCCGGTCTGCGAATCGTATGGCAAAACCATTCTGGTCATTGGCGGCGAAAAAGCACTCGGTGCAGCGTTAAACAAAATCCGCGCCGCTGTCGATGAAACCAATTTGGAAATCATCGGTGTCGAGCTGTTCGGCAAGGACTGCACCTATGCAAATGTTGAGCGTCTGCGCGCCATGCCGATCTATCACGAAGCGGATATGGTGTTCGGTGTCGGCGGCGGCAAGGCGTTGGACACCGTCAAGTGCCTGTGCATCACGGATGACAAGCCGGTATTTACATTCCCGACCATCGCTTCCAACTGCTCGGCCTGCACCGCCGTATCGATTATGTACAATGAGGACGGCACCTTTTTAAAGCCGAATTTCTTCGTCCGTCCGGCAATGCACGCGTTTATTGACACAGAAATCATTGCCAAGGCTCCGTGCCGATACATGTGGGCAGGCATGGGCGATACCTACGCCAAATTCTATGAAGCGACGATTTCTTCCCGTGATGAGCGTCTCGAGCACTTCACAGCTGTCGGCGTCGCCATCTCGCATATGTGTCGCGATCCGCTGCTCGCTTACGGTGCAAAGGGCTTTGCCGATCATCAGAAGGGCATTTCCTCTTATGAAGTCGAGCAGATTATTCTGGCCATCATCGTCACAACCGGCGTTGCTTCTATTTTCCTGACCAAGGACTTCACACCGGATTACAACAGCGGTCTGGCACATGCTGTTTTCTATGCGCTGACCAATTATCCGATTACTGAGGAAAAGCACCTGCACGGCGAGGTTGTCGGTTTTGGCGTTCTGCTCGCCCTGCTCGTCGATGGACAGGACGAAGAATTTGAGAAGGTTTACCAGCTCAACAAGGCCGTCAAGCTGCCGGTTTCTTTGGAAGAGATTGAAATCTCCGAAGAACAGTGGGAAGAAAGCACAGACCGCATCCCGCACATGTCGGATGTGGCGCATTACCCATATGTTGTCACCAAGCAGATGCTTACGGATGCCATGAACAAATTAAAGGAAAGAGCAGGACGCGATTGTCATGAATAAACAAGCAAAAACAAGCTCCATTATCTTAGGCATTGCCTTCGTATGGTTTACCACACACTTCGGCGGCGGCTTCGCCTCCGGCGCACAGATTTATACCTATTATGTCAAGTACGGCATCTGGTGTCTGATTATGCCGGTGCTGGCCATGCTGTACAACGCCGTATTCTTTGCCTACTGCCTGCGCTTCGCCCGCAAGCATGAAGTATACGACTATCGGTCATATAACAACGCTTTTTACGGCAGGTTTGCCCCGATTTTTTCCAATCTGTTTGAGGTATTGTATCTGTGCGTCATGTGTGTCGCTCCGGCCGTTGCGTTTGCAACCGGCGGCGCTACACTGAGCACCTTGACCGGCCTGCCGTATCTGCTGTGTACGCTGATTATCGGTGCATTTATCTTTATCGTCGCTATTTTCGGCACAGATCTCGTGCGCAAGGTCGCTTCGGTTCTGTCCATCTGCATCATCGCCGGTCTGCTCATCGTATACATTCCGAACATTATCGCAGGTTCCGGTGCCATTGCACAGACCATGCACACCATGACTGCACAGCCTGCGCCGTTTGGCAAAGCACTGTACGCCGCATTTCTGTACGGCACCTTCCAGCTCGCCAATGTCGCCGTGTTCGTTCAGCACGCCAAGTCCTTTGAAAAGCCGAATGATGCGATCAAAAGCATGGGCATCGGCTGGATTATCAATGCGCTGCTCATGGTCATGGTTGTTCTCGGTCTGCTGTCCGTCTGCTCGAATCCGGATATTGTAAACCAGAGCGTTCCTACGCTGTTCATGGTACAGAACGGTGTCGGCAGTCATGTTTTGACCCCGCTGATTTCTATTCTGATTATTCTCGGCGCAGTATCTACCGCAGTAAATATGGTAGCCGCCATGGTAAAGCGCATTTGCAGCGGCTTGGAAAAGACTCGCCCGCAGCAGACGCAGGGCAAGAAAATTACCTCCCGCCAGATCGTCGTCGCGCTCATCTGCTGCATTGTCGATTTCGGCATCGCACAATTCGGTCTGCTGACGCTGATTCAGAAAGCATACAGCGCACTGGCATACTTGGCCATTCCGGTTATCCTGATTCCGTATATCGTTCATATGGTTGCAACACGGTTTGATACCAAGCAGGCAAAATAACAAGCATTCTCACTTGCCATGTATCAAAAGCTGTGCTATAATAAACCAAGCTAAAGTGATGCTATGGACATGAGTCCATGCAAGAGCGAAAAACCCAGAGGTGGCAGCCTCTGGGTTTTTCTTTTTTGGGATGCGTCGGGCTTACTTTCTATCCATCCACTTGCAAATGTAATAGCTAGTTACATTTGCCACGATAGAAATACAAAGTGATACTATGTACGACATGAATCCACCTCCTTCCATGCGGAAGAAGCCGACTCGATAATTGTATCATACTTCTAAAATCATGTCGAGCTAGAAAGATATATAAATCATTCTCTCCACTTTACAAAGATTTTTCGTTTGCATGACATAAGATTAAACATACAGCCGTTAGACTGGGAGGTATATTAAGGAACGAGGTCGTATTTTATGCATGAAATGGTATATGCCAACAGAGAGCTGTCTTGGCTGAAGTTTAATGAACGTGTATTAGAGGAAGCGGCGAGAAAAGATGTGCCGCTGGCAGAGCGTCTGTCGTTTCTGTCGATTTATCAGAGCAATTTGGACGAATTTTTCCGCGTGCGCGTCGGTACCCATGTCGATCAGATGCATTCGGACCAGGAAATTCGAGATAACAAAACCAATATGACGTCTGCGGAGCAAATTCAATGCATTTTTGAAGATGTACACCGCTTGAACACCAGAAAAGATGAAATTTTTACCGAACTGATGATGGAGCTGGAAGATGCCGGTGTACGCGTTGTCGATTTCCATACCATTGCTGAGGAAGAAAGCAAGCACCTAGAAGGCTTCTTTGACCGAGAAGTCGCACCGCTGCTGTCCCCAATCGTTGTAGACAAGCGCCAGCCCTTCCCTTTCCTGCGCAATCAGGAAATTTATGCCGCAGCGGTACTCAAAAAGCCGAACAAGAAAAAGGAACGCTTGGGCATTGTCGCTTGTTCCAGCAGTGCTTTGCCGCGTCTGGTACAAGTTTCCGAACGCCCCAAGACATATATGCTCAGCGAAGAGCTGATTCTGCACTTCATCACCAAGATTTTCCCGAATTATGAAATCAAGGCAAAATCTCTGATTCGTGTATCCAGAAATGCAGATATTGACGCCGATGCTTTATATGATGAGGATTTGGACTATCGAGAGTTTATGAGCGGACTGATGAAAAAGCGCCGCCGTCTGGCTCCGATCCGTCTGGAAATGAGCCGTGTTCTCGACAAGCGCATTGTCAAGCTGCTGTGCAAGCATCTGGAAACCGAAGAATATGCGGTATTTAAGAACAATACGCCGCTGGATCTGTCCTATCTGTTCATGCTGCAAAATACCCTGCGCGGCAACAGCGCGCTGTTCTATCCGCATCGTTCGCCGCGTCAGCCTGCGAGCATTCAGCGTCAGATTCCTGTTCTCGATCAGGTACGCCGGAGCGACAAGCTGCTCTCGTATCCATATGAAAGCATCAAGCCGTTTCTGCGTATGCTGCACGAAGCAGCCAACGACCCGAAGGTTGTTTCTATGAAAATGACACTGTACCGTGTGGCCAAGGACAGTCAGGTTGTCGAGGCTCTGTGCGAAGCGGCAGAAAATGGCAAGGATGTCTTGGTTCTCGTCGAGCTGAAAGCGCGATTTGATGAGGAAAACAACATCGAATGGTCGCGCAGACTGGAAGAAGCTGGCTGTACGGTGATTTATGGTCTCAACGGATACAAAGTCCACTCCAAGCTGTGCCTGATTACACGCATGGGCGAAAGCGGACAGCCAGAATATTATACCCAGATTGGCACGGGCAATTACAATGAAAAAACCGCTCGTCTGTACACAGATTATTCCGTTCTGACATACGATCAGGAAATCGGCCGCAATGCCGCACAGGTATTTCAGGCATTGGCCATGGGTGAAACGCTCAAGCAAAGCGGCCCTCTGCTCGTCGCCCCGCACTGCCTGCAAAATCGCGTGCTGGAGATGATTGATGAGCAAATGACTCTTGCCAAGCGCGGCAAAGAGGCCTATATCGGCATCAAAATCAACTCGCTGACAGATAAAAAAATCATGGATCGACTCATGGAGGCATCACAGGCGGGCGTCAAAATCGACATGGTCGTCCGTGGCATTTGCTGCCTGCTCCCCGGTGTACCGAAGAAAACCGAAAATATCCGCGTGGTCAGCATTGTCGGCAGATTCTTGGAGCATTCTCGTATTTATATCTTTGGCAAGGGAGAAACACGGAAAATTTACATCGCCTCCGCGGACTTCATGACGCGCAACACGCTGCGCCGTGTCGAGGTCGCCGCGCCCATTCGAGACAAAGCCCTGCAAGAAGAAATCCTGTCCGCCTTTGACATCATGCTTCACGACAACTGTCAGGCTTGGAATCTCGGCGCAGACGGCGTCTATCGCAGAAATCGCAACGACCAGCCCAAGCTCAATGCGCAGGAGACCTTTTTCCAACAGGCATACGACCGCGAACAGAAAGCTGCGGAGAAAAAGTGAAGCTGTTCTCTTTGGGAGAAGTCCTGCGAGAAATTGAGCCGCATGAGCGCAGACCGGAAGATTCTCTCATTGTCGTATCCAATTTTCGAGAGGCAAAGGCCGCGATGCAGCTGGCAAATATGGTATATGACGGAGAGATCAACCGCGCTTCTATCGACTTATGCAAGCTGGAAGCGCAGCAGGAATGTTTGTATGGCACGCTGTATATCCCGCGCTTGTTGGATATTTTGGGCAGCCGATACCGCATTTTGTTTTTCGTCAACCAAAAGCACATTGTCATCCTCGATGACGATGAGTTTTCCATGCGCATGATTGGACGCATTCGGCGGCAGCGCACCCATCAAGGCGCGACGCGCGAGCTGTTTCTGTATAATTTTCTCGCAGAGTGTATCTCTACCGATATGCCGATGCTGCACCGGTATGAGCGGCGGCTCATGCAGCTGGAAGAAAAAATTTTAGACGGTAAAATTGACGGCGTGGAGCAGAAAATTCTGCCTCTGCGCCGTGAATTGCTGACGCTGCGTGTATACTACGACGAGATGATGGATCTGGGCAAAGCGCTGGAAGAAAACGAAAATCATTTCTTTGCCAAAAAACAACTCAAATACTTTGGCACGGTTTCCGATCGCGCCGATCGTCTGATGAGCCGCACGGTTCACCTGCTCGACTATGCCCAGCAGGTGCGCGATGTCTATCAAACAGAAGTCGATTCCCGCCAGAACGAAAACATGAAGTTTTTGACGGTTCTGTCCACCATATTCTTCCCTCTGACACTGATTACCGGCTGGTATGGCATGAACTTCGAGAACATGCCGGAACTGCAAAACGGCTATCCCGGTGTCATCTTGTTCAGCTTGCTTGTCGTGGCAGGTTTGATTTTCCTGTGCAAACGAAAAAATATCTTCTGATGATAGAAAAAGAGGCTTTCCGACATGTATCGGAAAGCCTCTTACTTCTTCAGTTTTCAGCTAAAACGGGAATCAATCGCCGTTTTACATTAGCCATTCAGTGCAGCGTTTACGTCTACTGCAACAGCAACGGAAGCGCCAACCATCGGGTTGTTGCCCATGCCGAGGAAGCCCATCATCTCTACGTGAGCCGGTACAGAAGAAGAACCTGCAAACTGAGCATCAGAATGCATACGACCCATGGTATCGGTCATGCCGTAAGAAGCCGGGCCTGCTGCCATGTTGTCCGGATGCAGGGTACGGCCAGTGCCGCCGCCAGATGCAACGGAGAAGTACTTCTTGCCCAGCTGGATGCATTCCTTCTTGTAGGTGCCTGCAACCGGATGCTGGAAACGAGTCGGGTTGGTGGAGTTACCAGTGATGGAAACGTCAACGCTCTCGTGGTGCATGATAGCAACGCCCTCACGAACGTCGTCTGCGCCGAAGCAGCGAACCTTGGAGCGCTCGCCGTCAGAGTAAGCGATCTCCTTGACGATGTTCAGCTCGCCAGTGTAGTAATCAAACTTGGTCTGTACATAAGTAAAGCCGTTGATACGGGAGATGATCTGTGCAGCGTCCTTGCCCAGGCCGTTCAGGATAACGCGCAGCGGCTCCTTACGAGCCTTGTTCGCGGAACGAGCCAGACCGATAGCGCCCTCAGCAGCAGCGAAGGACTCGTGGCCTGCCAGGAATGCGAAGCACTTGGTCTCCTCGCGCAGCAGCATAGCTGCCAGATTGCCGTGACCCAGACCAACCTTACGGTCGTCAGCAACAGAACCCGGGATGCAGAATGCCTGCAGGCCGATACCGATTGCCTCAGCAGCCTCCGGTGCGGACTTTACGCCCTTCTTGATTGCGATTGCAGCGCCTACCGTGTAAGCCCAGCAAGCGTTCTCAAATGCGATCGGCTGTACAGAACGAACGGTTGCAGCCGGATCAATGCCCTTTTCCTTGCAGATTTCAGCACATTCCTCTACGCTGGAAATGCCGTACTCAGCGAGGACGCCATTGATCTTGTCAATTCTTCTTTCGTAACTTTCAAACAAAGCCATGATACTGTGTCCTCCTTACTCTGCACGCGGGTCGATGAACTTAACACCCTCAGCGAAGCGGCCGTAGGTGCTGGTGTTCTTAGCCATAGCCTCCGCCGGCTCAACACCCTTGCGGATCTGCTCCATCATCTTGCCCAGATGAATGAACTCATAGCCAATAACCAGATTGTCCTTGTCCAGAGCCAGACGGGTAACATAGCCCTCTGCCATTTCCAGATAACGAGTGCCCTTAGCCTTGGTGCCGTACATGGTACCTACCTGGCTTCTCAGGCCCTTGCCCAGATCTTCCAGACCAGCGCCGATCGGCAGGCCGTTCTCGGAGAATGCGGTCTGGGTGCGGCCGTATACGATCTGGAGGAACAGCTCACGCATTGCTACGTTGATTGCGTCACATACCAGGTCAGTGTTCAGAGCTTCCAGCAGGGTCTTGCCCGGCAGGATCTCAGATGCCATAGCTGCGGAGTGGGTCATACCCGAACATCCGATGGTCTCAACGAGAGCTTCCTCGATGATGCCTTCCTTGACGTTCAGGGTCAGCTTACAGGCGCCCTGCTCCGGAGCACACCAGCCGACACCGTGGGTCAAACCACTGATGTCCTTGATTTCCATTGCCTGCGTCCACTTGCCCTCCTGCGGGATCGGAGCCGGACCATGGTATGCGCCCTTAGCAACCGGACACATGTTTTCCACTTCTGCGGAATAAAGCATAATTTTTATCCTTTCCTGAAACAGATTTTTTTCTTCCCGATTGGAAGAAAACGCTTCAATTGAACCAAAACTTTTCCTTATTTTTGAGAAAAAAAGCTGACAACCTGTTACGAACCAAGTCATCAGCCAGTGCAGCCATTCTGCTCGTTCCGAATGCCGCTGAAAAATTTCGTTTCATCTGTCAATAAGTTTACCATGCACCAAAAAATTTGTCAACTATTTGGAACGTTTCACTTGCACTTTTTTCATTGTTTCAGGCAGAAAAAACATGGATTTAAAGGATTTTCCGGCACAAACTCGCCCAAACCTTCCACAGCATCTTACCATCATTTTACTATTTTCCGTCACAGCACGCAAAGAAAAAACAGCGATTCCCGTCCCTGCATCGGAACAAGAATCGCTGTGTGTTACTCTGTTTCCCGTAAAAGCTGCTCCGCCATCGCATCCTGCGCCAGCACATCTGTGATGAGGCCGGAGCGCAAAATACCATCGACTGCCTGTACGCTCGTGCCTGCTGCGCAAATGCCGATGACGCGGCGGCATCGTTCCAGCATATGCAGCGGAATACGCATGATGCTGTACGTCAGCGGAATGACATGGCCTTCCGCATCGACGCCGTATCCTGCCGCATAACCGACCGCTTTTTCCTGACACAAATACCCGGTTCGGTCGATAATCGAGTCATCGTGAATCTCGACAACAGCCAAGTCCAGCTTTTCCCACTGGCTGACTACGTTTTTGTACTGCTGCGTCTCGCGCATCCTTTTTGCATCCGCTTCACTGGAATAGTAGGCAGGCGCGTGCAAAAAGACCGGCTGCGCATCATAGGCTTCCGCAAGCATTCGGACGTTTTCATCCGAGTGATACTGCCGCGACAGCACATTGCAGTTGCCGAGCAGCGGACAAAGCGTCTGTATCGAATTGCGGTGTACCGGCACACGCTCCAGCATCTTCGCCGCGATGCCAATCACCGTGCCCCATCCGACACCGACAACCGTCGGTTTTTGATCTTCTATATATGTCAATAGGCGTTTTGCCATGGTGTAATTGGTAATATCATCCGATTCTTCCTCGGCGACCAACATGCTGCTGCGCAGACCATAAGTTCGGCACATCCATTCTGCCAGCGATTCTGCGCTGTGGGCAGGAGAATGCACGCGAATTTCTACAATGCCAAGGTTTCGTGCTTCATTGAGCATACGGCTGACCAGCGGGCGGGAAACGCACATGAGTTCTGCAATTTCCCCTTGCGTCTTGTCTTCCTCATAATAAAGGTGGGCAACTCTGGCAAGCCGTTCCAATTTATCTCTACGGTAATTCATCTTTGCTCCCATCATCATAAAGAAATGCTGTTTGCCGGCGCGCTGCCGCTTTACTTCAGACTGGCAGTGCGTCTTTTATACTATGTTTAGTATACCATCAATAATTTCCATTGACAATATCCAATTATACAAGAAAACCATAAAACTATCTGATTTTTTCTGCTTTTTTCCGATACTTGACACATGTTCTGATTTGTGGTATCGTACCATTCATATAAGGGAGTAGTCAGCGCACAGCGTAACTAAGTCAACATACTGAAGCGACAGCTTCTGGCTTTGTTTTAAATGACGAGACTTATCTGTTTTTTTGACGCAGATAGGGACTCGTCTTTTTCTATGCCCTTTTTCTGCGACAAAATCCCCATTTTTCCGTATCCATTCAACAAAAGGAGTTTTGCACATGAGTTTTTTGGATTTATTTGTCCTGGCGGTCGGGTTATCCATGGATGCCTTCGCCGTGTCCGTCTGTAAGGGGCTGTCCGTGCGGCAGCTAAAATTTTCGCACGCCTGTACTGCCGGCTTGTACTTCGGCGGATTCCAGTTTTTGATGCCGCTCATCGGCTATCTGCTCGGCAGTCAGTTCCAGCAATATATCACGAGCATTGACCACTGGATCGCCTTTGTTCTGCTCGCCCTGATCGGTGCCAATATGATAAAAGAGTCGCGCGGCGAAGCGGAGCAGCTCAACGATTCTTTCTCATTTTTGACCATGCTTCCGCTGGCCATCGCCACGAGCATCGACGCGCTGGCTGTCGGCATCACCTTTGCCTTTTTGCAGGTCTCTATTTTGCCCGCAGTGACATTTATCGGATGTACTACTTTTGTGCTATCTGCGATTGGTATCAAAATCGGCCACGTGTTCGGCACGCGCTACAAATCCCGCGCGGAAATGATCGGCGGCATCGTGTTAATCGCCATCGGATGTAAGATTTTGCTGGAGCATCTCGGCATTCTAGGGTAAGGGAAACATTTACAGTCTTGTTACAGTTTGGTCATTTGTTTGTCGTTGACGCATTCTCGCGAGAATAGTATACTAATACAAACAACAAAAATTGACAGAAACAGATAGGAATGATAGATCATGTCCGAGAATAAATCGGAATGGAGTACCCAGTTAATCCCTACACCGCCGACACAGGCAGATCCGTCTCTTGATCCGTTTAAGCAGCTGATGTCTTATTATCGCTGCGCGATTATGGAAATCGAGACCAAATTTCGCGTGTTAGATGTCCAATTATCGTTAAATCGAGAGAACAACCCGATTGAATCCATCAAAACACGCCTCAAAAGTCCAGAGAGCATTTTTGAAAAATTACAGCGGCGCAATCTGCCGATGACTTTAAGCGCGATAGAAGAAAACCTCAACGACATCGCCGGTGTGCGCGTCATCTGCTCGTTTCCGGAGGATATTTATTCTCTGGCAGATGCCCTGCTGCGGCAGGATGATATTACCCTTATCGAGCGAAAGGACTATATCCAGAATCCAAAGCCAAACGGTTACCGGAGTCTGCATCTCATCGTGGAAGTGCCAATCTTTCTGCGCAATGAGACGAGACGAATGCGCGTAGAAGTTCAGCTGCGCACGATAGCTATGGATTTTTGGGCAAGTCTGGAGCACAAGCTGCGCTACAAGAAGGGCTTAGAGGACAGCGAGGACTATCAGGAAATCTCCCGCCAGCTCAAAAACTGCGCCGAGATGAGCGCCATGCTCGACCGATTGATGGAAAATATCCGCGGTCAAATCGAGGGCGGACGCGAATTGTAAACAGATGCAAAAATCTCCTTGTATCGTGTGTGATACAAGGAGATTTTTTGGTAATTCATGTTGATTTTCATCACATTTTATAGTACTCTGCCCACATATCTAGGCAAAAGAAAATAACCGCCCAGCTACCAACATAAAGCGGTTATTTTTCTAAAAAATCCTTTATGAAGGCGCACCATCTATCGGTGTACCTTTTGTGTTATTATAGTATTATTTTATCTCTCGCTTGTCAAGCCAATACACGCCGAATCCCCTGCCGGAAATTGATCCAGCAGGGGATTCTCACTTTCTCCCGTCCAAACCGTTTTTGGGAAAACTAACAGTTTGAACTTTTTCTAACTCTCTCCGCAGATGCCTGGCACCTGCTATATCAAAATCATGGAACAGAAGGAAATTGCTTAGTACTTAACCCAAACTTCGCCGTTGTTTGCGGACTCTACGCACTTCTCAATCCACTTGACGCCAGCCAGACCAGCTTCTACGTCCGGATACCAGAAGTCACCGTACTCTGCTTCGCCCTTGCTCATGCCTTCGATAGCCAGAGCAAAACGACGGTACAGGTTTGCCCATGCTTCGAACAGACCCTCTGCATGGCCGCCGCCGATGCGGTCCTCTACACGAGCTTCCTCATACAGGTAGCCTGCGCCACGCTCCAGACGGCGTACCGGCTCACCCTCGATTTCATAGGTCATCTGGTTCGGACGCTCATCATCCCACTCGATGGAAGCCTTGGAACCAACAACACGGATGACATGTCCATGGCGTGCGCCGCAGTTGATAGAGGACGACCAGCAGTAAACCTTTGCACCCTCCTGTACATGGTTGGAAGCGTTCAGACGCATCAGCGTGAAAGCGTTGTCCTCCAGCTCACGACCTTCTACGAAAGCATCCTTGGAGCACAGAACCTTATCAATCTTCATGTCCGGAATCATTGCCTCAATGATGTACAGGCAATGGGTGCCAACGTCTGCCATAGCAAAGGACGGGCCTGCCTTCTTCGGGTCAAAGCGCCACTTAGCAGCGGCATTGGTCTCTTCAATCTTGTAGTTATAGCCGCCGAATGCGAAGGACATGTTGATAACACGGATGTCGCCCAGATCGCCGTTCTTAATCATCTGGCGAGCCTGCTGAATCATCTGATGACCGGAGTAACCATAGGTCACACCGACAACCAGGTGCTTCTTCTTAGCCAGAGCAACCAGCTCTTCGCCCTCTTCGGTGCTGAAGCACAGCGGCTTCTCGCAAACAACATGGATGCCAGCTTCCAGAGCAGCCTTGCACACCTCATAGTGTACGCTGTTCGGGGTAGCGATGGAAACAGCCTCAATGCCGTCCTCGCGCTGTGCTTCCTTCTCGAACATGGTCTTGTAGTCCGGATAGCAGCGATCCGGATCAATGCCCAGCTCAGCGGCAAACGCCATGCCGCGCTCCGGATTGATGTCGAATGCACCAGCTACCAGCTGGAAGTTGTTGTCGCGCAGTGCTGCGGAACGATGGATATAGCCAATCTGGCTGCCCTTGCCGCCGCCGACCATAGCCCAGCGAATCGGATGATCCAAAACCTTAGAACCGTTAATCATAGTCATTTCCTCCTAAAAAACTTCTTCTATAAACTCTCTGTGATAATTTCAAACTTAGATCTGATAGCCGACAGACTTCAGGTAATCTACGCTGCGCTTGACATCGCGCAGAGACGTGTCGGAATTGCGCGGATCGCGCTCCTGCTCAATGGTGATATAGCCGCTGTAGCCAATGTCTTCCAGAGCCTGCTTGATTGCCGGATAATCCAGTGCGCCGGTGCCGATCGGGCACATAGCACCCTTGCCGCAGCCATCAAAGAAGCGGATGTGCTCGCCCATCACTTCGTCATATACCTTGCGGTCAACATCCTTGAAGTGTACATAATCCAGCTTGTCCTGATACTTCTTCAGATACGTTACCGGATCCATGCCAGAGTAGTACAGATGGCCGGTATCCAGGCACAGACCGCAAACATCATACGGAATATCGTTGGTGATGCGCTCAATTTCATCTGCGAATTCGATATAGGTGCCAGCGTGCGGATGAATGACCGGACGCACACCCCAGCTGTTCGCTCTGTCGCACACAGCACGGACATTCTTGACAAAAGCAGCCCACTGCTCATCGTCCATGCGCGGTGCACGATCGGAATGACCTGCGTTGAAGTCGCGCTCGTCATGTCCCCAGTCCATAACCGTCAGATACGGTGTCGGCCACTTCTGTCCCTCATGTACCGGCAGCTTCGGCATCTTCGGATCGGTAATCAGCTTGCAGATGTCATCGACAGCCTTGAGCACGCTCGGCTGATTTTCCGGTGTCACCAGATCGTGGAAGATGGTACCGACAACGATACCCAGACCGTTCTTATTCAGCTCTTCTGCCACGAGATCGACATCATTCGGAATGTAGCCCCAAGGGCCAAGCTCAATCGCACGATAGCCTGCCTGACTTGCTTCGGAAAGCACACGGGTCCAAGGCGGCAGATACGGATTTTTCGGATCATCTACGCCCCAGCAGCTCGGAGCGCCGCAAATGTTCATGCTCATAGGTACAATCTCCTTTTCTATACGCACGCGGTCTGGTGAAAACCTCACAATCTTGTTGTCAGCGTATGTATCACCAGCTTGTTTTGACGGTTTGTCGTTCCTGTGTTATGATTCTATTATACGAAATTTCCAAAGAAATGCCTTCATTATCTTGTAGATTCCCGCAAAAATTTACATGGTATTTTGCACAAAATTCAAAGCATTTTTTTGAACACTACACTATCTTGTTGTTTCCCTGATGAAAAAAGGAGTACAAGCATGAAAGACATCCAGACCATTTCCAACCAGGTGTTTGAAGACGGTGCACTTCCCGTGCTCGTCAACGCCAATCGGCAGGACTACGGAAAGACCAAGCACGACCGCCCCATGCACGGGCACGACTCGATGTGCGAGCTGCTCCTGTGCTATCGTGGCTTCGGCACCTATAATGTCAATAACTTCTCCTATCTCATTCAGGAAGGCGACCTCATCTATTATAACTGCGGCGAGCTGCATGAAGTGGTATCCAATACCGATGTGGAAATCGGCACGTATTGTTTCGGCTTTTCTCATGTTCAATTCCAAGGCCTGCCGGTCAATCATTGTATTCCGTCAGACAGCCCGCATGTTCGCGCCTCTCAGGCACAGTTCCCGTTTTTGCGCAATCTCGCAGAACAAATCCTCGCGCTGAATGACGGCACACCGCCGGAACAATTGACTGCTCAGACGCTCGGCATTTCCCTGCTCATGTTGGCCGCTCAAATGCCCGTCACGCAGCAGGACGGCATCATACGCAGTTCGGCTTCCCTGCTCACCCGCCGCATCAAAGAATATATCGACGCACACTACACAGAACCGCTCAAACTAGAAGACATCGCCGCTGCACTCGGATGCAGTGTGCCGTATCTGTCACATACCTTTAAAGATGCTACGGGATATTCACCGATTCAATATGCCATTCGCCGCCGCATCGGCATGGCTCAAACCCTGCTCATTTCCACCGACCACTCCGCCACACGCATTGCAACGATGGTCGGCTACGACAACACGAACTATTTCAACTCCCTATTTACGCGCATTGTCGGCACAACGCCGATTCAATACCGAAAAAAGTATCTGGAAGCCTTGCGTGGAGAACGAAATCAGATGTAAAATACTTATCAGAAAAGAAAGTGAGTGACGAACCATGAACAAACATCTGATTCCCAGAATTCTCTTTTATATTGCGGGTCTATTGATTCTCGCACTGGGAATTATTCTCAACACCAAATGCGGCCTTGGCGTTTCACCGATTATCTCTGTCGCATTTAGTATTTCTACCATTACCCATTGCAACTTTGGCAATATGACCTTTCTGTTATATGCCATCTTTGTCCTTGTAGAACTGTTGATTCATCTGGCATTAAACCATCGGTACCGCGTGCATCCAGACCGCGCTCCGGTCATTCGCCGCAATCTCAAGCTGCTTCTCGTCATGGATTTACTGCAATTGCCGCTGAGTTTGGTATTTACCCGATTTATGAATCTGTTTTCCGCTTGGATTCCTGCACTGGAAGGCTTTGGCTATCAGCTTCTCGTTCTGGCGGTTGGTATCATCTGTACCGGTATCGGCGCCGCTATGTCGCTCAATATGCGCATCATCCCCAATCCCGGAGACGGCATCGTGCAGGCGATTTCGGATTTTATCGGCAAATCCGTCGGCTTCACAAAAAACTGCTTTGATTTGTTTAATATCTGTCTGACCTGCTGTATTGGTTTGATCTTCGCACATCAGCTCATTGGCATCGGTCTGGGAACTGTCGTTGCCGTTCTCGGTGTTGGTCGCGTGATTGCCTTATTCAATCATCTGTTTATGAAGAAAATGACGCGCATGGCAGGGTTAATAGATTAAACGCATTGTTTTAGCACTCTCATATTGAGAGTGCTAATTCTTTACAATTTGTTCACAAAATATGTAATCTTTTTTCATAACTGAGACCTATACTATAGTCAGTTCAAGAGAGGAGCACCAAAGAGGGAAGCTCCCCCGAGAAAGAAGGCAACAAAGATGCAGCAGGATTTTACCCATCATTAGCACTCACATAGCGAGAGTGCCAATAATTTACAAATAAAAATACCTCGCTGGTTTGACCATAGAAAGGACGATTGATTATGTTTGGCATGGTACCGTTTGATTATAACAACCACAATTGGTTTGATGCATTTGATAATTTTGAAAAGAACTTCTTCGGCAACAGCAATGTTGATGTGCCGGACTTCCGCACCGATATTCGCGATGCAGATGGCAAGTACATCTTAGAAGCTGAACTGCCGGGCTTTAACAAGGAAGACATTCAACTGGATGTCAAGGATATGGTATTCTGACCATTACCGCCCAGCACACCGAGAACGAGGACGAGAAGAACGATAAGGGCGAATATATCCGCCGCGAACGCCGTTACGGCTCGTTCCGCCGCAGTTTTGATGTCTCCGGCATTGATGAAAACGCCATCACTGCTTCTTATAAGGACGGCGTTCTGGAACTGACTCTGCCGAAAGCACAGCAGGTTCTGCCGGAATCTAAGAAGATTATGATTGAGTAATACTCAAGAGAGGAGCACCAAAGAGGGAAGCTCCCCGAGAAAGAAGGCAACAAAGATGCAGCAGGATTTTACCCATTGTTAGCACTCCATTAGTAAGAGTGCCAATGATTTACAAATAAAAAACAACACACAGATTGACTATAGAAAGGACGATTGATTATGTTTGGCATGGTACCGTTTGATTATAACAACCACAATTGGTTTGACGCATTTGATAACTTTGAAAAGAACTTCTTCGGCAACAGCAATGTTGATCTGCCGGACTTCCGCACCGACATCCGCGCAGTAGATGACAAGTACATCTTAGAAGCCGAGCTGCCGGGCTTTAACAAGGAAGACATTCAACTGGATGTCAAGGATGGTATTTTGACCATCACCGCTCAGCACACCGAGAACGAGGACGAGAAGAACGACAAGGGCGAATATATCCGCCGCGAACGCCGCTATGGCTCGTTCCGCCGCAGCTTCGATGTCTCCGGCATTGATGAAAACGCCATTACCGCTTCTTACAAGGACGGTGTTCTGGAGCTGACGTTGCCGAAAGCACAGCAGGTTCTGCCGGAATCCAAGAAGATTATGATTGAGTAATCCTTCCACTTTTCCATAACATCCATCATAAAAGGGTACGCAGTTTGCACTGCGTACCCTTTTTGCTTATGATTTTTTCTTTCCATGCGCGATAAACAGCACAGTTGCCGCCAGCATGAATGCGACGAGAACATACAGCACATACATGCCGCCGCGAATACCGATGTGATCTGCCACGGCACCAATAGCGCTTTGCGTCACCGCAGAGCCAACACCCGGAATGACAATAAACATACCCATGCACATCGGATACTGTCCGATGAGATTATCACTGCCGCCCAGTGTCGTGCCGTACATTCCTGCCATAAACAGACCTACGCCAAACGTGCCAATCGCCATCGGAATCAGCGAATGGCTGAACATCATCACAGAGAAACAAATCGCTGTTCCAACTGTCATCACGCAAATCATCTGCTGCGGCGAAAAGCGTGTCGCAAACCATGCGCTGGCAAAGCGTCCGATGAGCAGAGCGCCCCACAATGCTGTCGCCAGCAGCTGCGCCATCTGTGCATTGACCGCACCGGAATCAATGAAAAAGGTCACAAGCCAGCCCATTACCGAGGCTTCAAACGCCAAATAGCACAGCAGCAAGACACAGCAAATCCAAAAAATCTTCTTTTTGAAGAATCTCAAATCGGGTTTGCCCGCTGTCTCTTCTACCTTAAATGCTTCCGGTCCAATTTCAGTCCGCAGACCATGCACAAAAGATACCACACCCAAGGCAATCGTGATGCCAAACGCCATGCGCCAAGATGCGCCGCACACCATGGCAATCAGCGGTGCTGCGCACGCACCAATGGCAAAAAACGCTTGCGCCAAATTGAGCAGGCTGCTGTCATTGTTGGAAACCGTGCTGGTGATTTGATTGCCGATATTCGCCGTGCTGCCCTTGCAAATGCCTGTCAGCAGCATGGCAAAAATCAAAACGACAGGGTTTCCGATCACCGTCATGAGTGCCAAGCCGACAAACGCCAGCACGCCAAAAAACAGATAGGTCTGTTTTGCTCCGAGCTTTTTCGCCGCCAAGCTGACCACAATGCCCATGATAAGGTACCCAATTTGCTGTGCAGACATCATCCAGCCGCCAACCTGATAGCTAATATGATATTCTTCCTTAATAGAAGGCAGTGCCGAGCCAATCAGTGTCAGATAAATGCCCATCACCAAATACGCCAGAAAAATATCCCGCATCAAATAGCGATGTGATTTTGACATCGACTGCATCGCAGATGTTTTTCCCATATCTTCTTCCTTTCTTTGCTTTACATGATATATTAGGAATTATAACACGAGATGGGAATATCTGCCTACTATAATCTCGTCAGATTCTTGGACAAAAAAGGCGAACTGATGAACAGCTCGCCTTTTTGATTATTCGATGTTTTGTCTGCCGTCCAGTGCGCGCATAAGCGTCACTTCGTCGATATACTCCAGCTGTCCACCGACCGGAATACCATAGGCAAGGCGGCTGACGCGAATGTGAAACGGCTTGAGCAGCCGCGCCAAATACATCGCTGTCGCTTCGCCCTCCGTGTCCGGATTGGTCGCCAAAATGACCTCTTCGATGTCATCCTCTGCCACACGATGCAGCAGCTCACGGATGCTCAAATCGTCCGGTCCGACATGATTGAGCGGAGAAATTGTGCCGTGCAGGACATGATACAAGCCCTGATATTCGCGCGTTTTTTCAAACGCCAGCACATCCTTCGGATCCGCCACAACGCAAATCGTCTTGTGATCCCGCGCCGGATCGGCGCAAATCGGACACAGCTCCTCATCTGTCAGGTTTTGACACTTCGGACACAGATGAATCGTGCTCTTTGCCGCTGTAATCGCCTGCGCGAGCTTATCCGCATCCTCTTTCGGCAAATTCAAAATATGAAACGCCAATCGCTGTGCGGTCTTGCGCCCGATGCCGGGCAGCTTGGCAAATTCATCAATCAGCGTCTCGACTGATGGTGCAAAATAATTCATGGACGATTAAAACAGTCCCGGCATTCCGCCGCCGGTTGCCTGCTTCATGATGGCTGCACTCTCCTCGTCTGCCTGCTTGAGTGCCTGATTGACCGCGGTGACGATGAGGTCCTGAAGCATTTCTACATCATCCGGATCTACTGCTTCCGGGTCCAGCTTGAGGCTAATCAAGTTGTTCGAGCCCTTGACCACTGCGGTAACCGCACCGCCGCCTGCGGTTGCGGTGTATTCCTTGTTGCCCAGCTCTTCCTGTGCCTTGACCATCTCTTCCTGCATCTTCTGCGCCTTTTTAATCATGGCGCTCATGTTCATGCCGCCGCCCATACCGGTGCCGCCTCTGCCATATCCATTAAACTTTCTAGCCATTGTGATTCCTCCTATTTTCAATCGTTGATCTCAACATCTATATTCAGTTCACCGGCTTTGCGAATGATTTCATCCACAGGGTTCGCCTTTGTAGAAAGCGTGCCGATGCTGTTCTCTTCCAATACTTTTACCCGCAGAGTTCGTCCTGTCACCTGCTGCGCCGCCTGCGTCAGTGCCTGTTTGACTGCGTTCTCATTGCACAGCTCGCAGGTAAACGGATCATCACACAGCACATACAGCTCTTTGCCGGAGATAATGCCCTTTGTCATGGTCAGCTGTGCAAATTTGCTCATCGGCAGGTTGCCTTGTGTCGCCTTTGTGATGGCATCCCACTCCGGGCTGCTTTCCAATTTCTTGGGCGGCGCTGCCTTTTTCTGCACTGTCGGATCTCCCATCATGGGCGGCATGTCATCGTCTCCGGGTGGTGGAGCATCCGCATCGGATGGAAATCCGTCCTCCGGTACCGCCTGCCGCGGTGCAGGGGCTACAGCTACCATGCCATGCGCCAGCTTTTCTTCCAGCGCATCCACTCTGCCGCTCAGCGTATCATAGTCTTCCGCCGTCAGCTCACACAGCCGAACCACGCACAGCTCCGCCTCTATTCGGCGGTTTGCCGCATGAGGAATGTGCAGCAGCGATTCCTGCAAAATCTTCGTGTACGCAAGCAAACGAGAAGCCGGTACCTGCTGGCATAGTTCTTGTACGGTCTGATACGAATAGGCCGGAGACAGCAGGGCGGAAATATCGCTTTTGCTCGTCTTGACGAGCAACATATCTCGAATGAGTCCGAGCAGCTGGTCAAGCACAGCTCCCAGTTCTCTGCCCGCGGTATAGCTCTCTCCAAGCTGTCCCATAGCCGCGGTCAAATCACCGGACAAAATATGCCGCATCAGCTCTACAGCGGTATCTCCTGCGAGAATACCGACACCGGCAGCCACTCGTTCCTCATCAATCGGTTCGCTGCTGCCCGCTGCGGCGCGGTCGAGAATGGACAGCGCATCACGCAGGGCGCCATCCGCCAAGCGCGCAATCATCCGTGCGCCGCTGTCCGTCAGAGGAATCTGTTCTTCCTCCGCGATTTCTTTTAAGCGAACGGCAATATCATGCGGCGCAATGCGGCGAAAATCAAACCGCTGGCAGCGAGACAAAATCGTTGCCGGTACCTTATTGATTTCTGTGGTGGCGAGAATGAACAGCACGTGCTCCGGCGGTTCCTCCAACGTCTTGAGAAGCGCATTGAATGCACCCTGTGACAGCATATGTACCTCATCGATAATGTACACGCGCTTTTTGACAGATGCCGGTGTGTACCGCACTTCATCGCGAATGTCACGGATGTTATCCACGCCATTATTCGATGCTGCGTCAATTTCAACGACATCCAAAATGCTGCCGTCCATGATGCCGCGGCACGACGGACACTCACCACACGGGTCACCCGCCTGCAAATTGGTGCAGTTGACCGCCCGCGCCAAAATTTTCGCACAGGTCGTCTTGCCGGTGCCGCGCGTTCCGGTGAACAGGTAGGCATGGGACAGGCGTCCGCTTTCCAGCTGGGCACGAAGCGTATCTGTGATATGCCGCTGTCCGACTACATCAGCGAATTTCGTCGGCCGCCATTTGCGGTACAAGGCCTGATACATGCAATTCCCTCCCAAAGTTGGAAAAACGGGCAATCGAAATTGCCCGTTTTAGTTCCTTCCATCTTGCATGGAACGATGCTCCGCATGACCGCGCCCTCCCGTTGAACCATACGAAATATCTGGTACCCGCGCTTTCGGACTCGGACTCGGCATTCCTGCGGCACACAATGGGTTCTGCTTAATGCTGCTCGGTTCCCCGCCTGACATGGTTCACAGTCCACTGTTGCGAAGGACCGAATCTTCATCATCCTCCAGCACAGGTCAAACAATACACACACAGCCCGCGAAGGAGGCATTCACCCCTGCTATAGCGGATTGCAGGTACAGGACACCGCTACCGTCCCGGCTAGCGCAGCCATGCGGAACATCGTTTTCCCAATGCAAAATTATTATACTATATTCTTCGTCTCAATGCAATGCATTTATTGTGTAATCGGACGAATCTTTTTTATCCAGCCTGATCTTCCCACCAGTCCTGAATCTGTCTGCGAACATTTTCCGCTGTTTCTGTGGACTCCGTGGAGATTCCCGATTCGTTATCTGTCTCTGTATCCGTGCTGGTGTCAGAGTCGGTGTTCCCGCGCGTGGTCGTCCCCGACGTCGTGCGGCGGCGTCTGCGGTAGCTTGAGCTGCCGGAGCTGCTCGAACTGCTGGACGAGCTGGTTCTCTGGAAGGAATAGTGTCCATTCGGACTCGAAACACGCTGTCCTTCGCCAACTGCTTCATTGTCTCCGCTGAAGCAGTAGTATTCATCGGTTACCGTGACGCTAACCGGGAATTTACGTGTCAAATCCAGCAAAGACTGGCTGCGCGTGCGCCATTTATGCATCGTGCATTCCTCTGTCGGCACATCGTCCTTATAGAACTTGCCGGTCGCCACACGGCTGCCGCGCACATCAGCATAGCAGGCCTTGCTCGGTGCCATACCGCTGTCCAGACAATATTCTGCCTCAACAAAGTCATCTTCATTCGGCTGATTAAAGCGTTTGCTTTCCTTGTTTTCGTGCAGCTCGTCCATGACATCTGCCCACAGCGCAACCGCCGGATTCGGCTGCAGCGACGGCAGACCATAGCCTTCATCGTAACCAAACCAGCATACACCGACATAGTATGGCGTGTAACCGGCGAACCAACGGTCTTTATTGTCAGTCGTCGTACCCGTCTTACCAGCTACATCCATGCCACTGATTGCCGCGAGCTTGCCTGTACCATTTTCCACCGCGTTGGTCAACAGATCGTTGACATAGTACGGCGTAGATTCTGGATTTTCAAATACCTGCGTCGGCTTATTGTCTTCATTGGAGAGAATTGTCTCGCCGTTTGCGTCCACTACCTTGGTGTAGCTGACAGCGGTCGAATATTCACCGTAATTGGCCAGCGCGGTATAGCCCTGTGCCATCTCACGCACCGTCACACCGTCGGTCAGACCGCCCAGCGCCATCGGCGCATAGTCAATATCACTCTTGCTCAGCGACTTAAAGCCGAGCTTCTCCGTCAGGAAATTATATGCAGACTGCGGTGTCAGTTTGTCCATGACGCCGACAGCAATCGTATTGGTCGAATCGGCAACCGCCTGCATTACCGTCGTTTGGCCTGCGTAGGTGCGGTTTTCATTGCGCGGCCATGCCTTGCCGTCATTGTTAAACAGCGGCATATCGGTCAGCACCGAATACGGTGTAATGAGTCCCTGATCCAGCGCCGGTGCATATGTTGCCAGCGGTTTGAGCGAGGAACCCGGCGAACGCTTGGACTGCGTTGCGCGGTTGAGCACCAAGCTTTCGGTCTTTTCGCCGCGTCCGCCGACGACACCGAGAATGTGTCCGGTCTGCGGATCGACAACCATCATAGCCGCCTGCGGTTTGGAACCGTCCTCTGAGATGCTTGGAAAATTGCTGCTGTCCTCAAAGACGCTCTCCATGGTATCCTGTACATCCTTATCTACGGTAGCGTAGATAGACAATCCACCGCTTGTCACAAGAGAGCGCGCATAGGTCTCGGAATATCCGAGCTGGCTCTCTAAATCGTTGATGACATCGGTGATAACCATGTCGGTAAAATACGAATACGCCTTTTTCTGCTGCTGACCCGACGTATTTTCCTGATAATTCAGCGGTTCATTGACTGCCTGATTGTATTCGCTCTTGGAAATATAGCCCTGTTCATACATCTTGTACAGAACAGCCTTCTGGCGTTCCTTGGCGGCGTCCGGATACTTAAACGGATTGTACGCTGCTGGATTCTGCGTCAGACCGGCAATCAGGGCACACTCCGCCAGATCCAGCTGATCTACCGGTTTATTGAAGTAGGTCTTGGATGCGGTCTGTACACCATAGGCATTCTTGCCAAAGTAAATGATATTCATGTACAGCTCAAGAATGGTGTCTTTATCGTTGACCTTTTTTTCCAGCGTCAGCGCACGCATGATCTCTGTGACCTTGCGCTTAACAGAATAGTCATTATCCTCGGTCATGTTCTTGACCAGCTGCTGGGTAATCGTCGAGCCGCCGTAGCTGTTGCCGCCCGGCAAAATCCAATGCACCGCTGCACCGAAAGTTCGCTTCCAGTCTACGCCCTTGTGGTCATAGAAGCGCTGGTCTTCAATGGACACAAATGCTTCGGAAAGGTAGTCCGGAATGTTGTCTTTACTTACCCATTCACGATTTTCTTCACTGGCGAGCTTTTGCAGGGTTTGCTGCTGGCCATCTTCATCGTTGTAATAAATAACGCTGTTGAACTTCATCGACAGACCGTTTACATCCAAATCTGCCTCTGGCTTGATGACAAGATTCAAATACAGGACGAATGCCCCCAAGCACATCGCCGCTGTTGTCATGCCGATCAAAAACAACGTCAGTAGAACAAAGCCGATCTTGCCAGCCTTGCTTTTTTTCCTGCGTTTGTTTGCCAAGTTGATTTCCTCCTGTTTTCGTTCACGGCTATTTGAAACATAGTTGTTCATATTATACCACAATTTACCTAAAAATCTACCCAAAGTTCCATTCTGCCAGTATATTCCTTAAATTTTCGGAAAAACTGTGAGAAATGAAACAAGATTTTTGGTGAATTCTTCTGCTTTTTCAGAAAAAGGATAGGTGGGAACACGCTTATGAAAAAAACAATCGCCGTATTGTCCGTCACCTGTGCAGTCTTATTGGGGCTGCTGCTGTGGCAGATCGTCAAAACGTCCAACTCCGGCACATCCAATGCTATTTCCGCACAGCAGCAGGAAGATGCGCCGCTGTATCTCGTCCGCGCACAAAAAAATGGCACGCTTGCCATCTATCCGTATGGCTCAGACACTGCCATCACGGTAACGGACATTCGCCTATCGTCTCTGCGCGAATATGACCAGGCCCTGATGAAACGCGGCTTTCCCTTGTATTCCGAGGAGGATCTGACATCCTTTTTGGAAGACTTCGACAGCTGACAAAAAGCCGGAGAGATCGCTCTCTCCGGCTTATATCAGTCATTGTCTTCTAATTTGACTGCCCCGCAGTATCGCATCAGATATTCCTGCTGGCACTGTTCAATATATGCCTCCGCTGCATCCAAATTGTCAAATTCCACAGAGGATGCCGGTTTGCCAACAACCTGCTGGTCGTAGCGCAAATACCGCACCAGGGCTTTTCGGTCTGCTGTCGGAATTTCTTCTACTGTCAGGCAGGCACTCCAAAACTCATCGGCACAGGCGGCAGACAGCAGCATCTTTCGCTGTTCGTCTCCGTCCAAATGGATGGTAATCAGTCCAACCGGACGGCAGCGCACCAATGTCATCGGCGGCAGCGGGCGTGAACACAAAATCACGGTTTCAATCGGCATACCATTTTCTGTATAGGTACGTGGCAGATAGCCTGTGTTATTCGGTGCCGCAACATACGGATCACTCAAGTGCTCCAATTGCAGCAGGCCTGTGCTGCCCTCAAACGCCAATACAGCCGTAGAACCCATGCTGTTTGCCGTGAAAACGGTATATTCTTCCTTTCGGATCAGATCCGGATGCATATCATGCCAAATATTCATACAAATCCCTCCATTCCACGGTAGCATGTACATCTACAATTAGTATACCACACAACCGGCTGTCAGCCAAGGTATTTATACAGATGATATGCCGTCTCGCTGCGCAGTGCTGACCGCTGGGGATAATAGCCATTTGCCCCTTCGAGCGAAATATACCCCAGCAGGCCCTTACTGTTTGCCCACTTGACGGCATCCTGTGCCCAAGAGCTGACCTGCTTTACATCGGCGTAATTCGGCATACTGCCGCCAGCAGGTCTGCCTGCGTGGTTATACAGCACAACCGCCAGCTGTTCATGCGTCAATGCTTCATTCGGCGCAAATGTTGTGCTGCTCATGCCGGACATGACACCGTTCCGATAGGCCCAACGAACCGCGTTATAGTACCATGCGTTTGCCGGGACATCCTGAAAAGGAACAGTACCGGATACCGATGGGCTTCCCGCATAAGCGTACAGAATCTGTGCAATCATCGCACGAGTCAACGCGATGTTGGGATCAAATGTCGTCTTGCTGGTGCCATTCATCAGCTTTTTGTCATAAACAAACTGTACCGCATCGCGATACCATGCCGAGCTGCTGACATCCGTGAACACGGAGCTGACAGAATTGCTCGCTTTACTGCCAAATTCCGGCCAATAGGTATTTTTTGCCACATTGCCGCGCGATTTTGCCACGCTCTCGCGGTTTGCCGGAACCTCATAAGTATAGCACCAGTAATAGCCTGCATTGTAGGCGTTGTCCACAGATGCCGTATAGGTCAGCATCTTATTGTTGATGGTCTTGCCATTATATAAATAGGTATCATTGTTGGCTGACAATTCCTTTTTCAGATAATATAACTGGCCGGTCAGGGTTGTGTAATCGTAGCCGTTTTGCTTACACCAGTTTTTGAGCGCTGTGAATCGAGAATTATGCCACTGGCAAATGCCATAGCTTGTGCCTTTATCGCCATAGCAGTTCGGATTAAAATCAGATTCTGCCTGAATATTGGCGAGCACACCGCAGGCTGCCGCGGAAGAATAGCTCATATCGCTGACCAGAAACCGAAAAATCTCCGTCGCATTCGCGCCGGACGCCTTGGCACTCTTTGTGCGAACGCCCTGTGTATCAGACACCGTCATATCCGTGCGCTGTGCCAGAATATACGGAACGTCTGTCTTCGGTGCAACATCATATGTATCGGTATCCCACTGCGGCACAAAGGCGTAGTAAAAATCATCGGTATTGACGTAATCCGCCTGTGTCGTCCACGTGACCGGAAGCTGCTGTTGTGTGCCATCCTCTGTTGTCACAGAAACCGTCTGCGGCATTTGCGCGGTCAATTGGTCTATATCCTCTCCAAGCGAAAAGGATACCTCTCCAATCTCCTGTCCCGCCTGTGTAAAGCCCGCAATTCTCTGTTTCTCCAGTGCTGCATCCACAGCAAACGCCATTGATTGCAGAATGCTAACCGTCAGCACGGACGCCAACACACCTGCGCCCAGCCGTTTCATCTGTTTCATGTTTATCTCCTCTCCATGTTCTGACAAATCGCATGTCCATTCGTTTTCCCAAACGGTCTCATCGTATCATACTTTCCCATTCTTGTAAACACTTTGTAACTTTTTCTCCACACAAAAAAATCCTCCGCCGTCATGGCGGAGGATTCAAATACACAACTCTCATGCCGCAGCAATCAGCCGAATCAGCGGCACGCCCTTCTCATACATGTGCTGATAGCACGCGGTGCATTTTTTATAGGAATCAAAGGTCTGTTGCGCCTCTTTGGCATCTCCATAACTTTTCCAGCATCCGCTGCAGGAATAATTCTGTCCTTTGTTGCAGATAAATCCCACGACATCACGCAGCGGATAGCCGAGAAAAATACCGATTTCATGCGGAAAGTCCGCTCTCAAGCACAATCTCCGTGCCAATTGACAAATAACTGATTCCATATCTCCCGACAGATCATAGCCGCATTGCTGTAAAAAGACGCGGACATCCTTCCGCTGGATTTCGCGGCAGATCCAGTCCCATCGGCACACATAAATCAAACAGCTCTTTGTCTTGTGGCACCATTTCATCACGCGGATACGCAGGCCAAATGACTTCAATTTTTCATTCCACTCGCAAATGGATTGAAATAATTCCGGTGATTCCGGGCAACGGAACAAATTGGCAGGCTTCAGTCCGGCAAGCGTCGGCGCACACAAATCCACCAGCTGCTGCTCAAATTTCTGTCTCATTGTCATTCACTCCCTGTCCAGTATTCCCGCGTATGTGGCGGAACATGTATTAGTCATCGCTAACCACAAACCAAAAAGATTGGCTGGTATCGTCCAGCCCATTTTATTAGCACTTGCTAATCCTTGTTCAGAATACCAGATTTTATCCGCATTGTCAACCCGTGATAACAAATTTATCCAGAAACCATGCTCTCTGTATCAAACAGAGAGCATGGTTTGCATTTGCTTATTTTTTCTTCTTTTTGCGTTCCCATTCATCCCAGGCAATCAGCTCATCCCCGCGGACAATCCACGCTTTTTGCGAGATATAGGCGAGCGGAGAATCCGACAGAGAATCGGAATAAAAGGTCTCAATCTGCGCGTCTCCGAATTTCTCACGGAATCGGCGGACTTTTTCCTCTCCCCAGCAGTTGATGCCGGTATACGCACCCGTGTGCGGATCCACGCGCGATGCCATCAAATGCTGAATGCCCAGCCGCTTGCAGGCGGGACGCAGCAAAAATTCCGGCGAGGCAGAAATAATCACATCATCTTCCCTCTGCGTATCCTGCGTGTACCAAGACTTGATATTCTTGATATGGCTGTCCCAAAATGCTTCGACGAGCTTCTCGGTATTGCCGACAGCACGCAAAAACTGATACATCTGCCGTTTAAACTGCGTTTTATTGATGATTTTTGCCTGATACAGAGCAAAGGCAACCGCTGTGCCCGGCCAGCTGTATATCATCAGCGGTCTGTGCTTGACACAATAGAAATAAAAATCCACCGTGCTGTCACCGTGATAAATGGTCTGGTCAAAATCGTATACGTTCATTGCTGTTTCATTCTCCCCGCTTGTCTCCATAACAGAACACAGCGACCGTCCCTGGTCCGGCATGAGCACCGATGACTGTATCCAGCATATGAATTTCCACCTGTTCGACTGCCGTGTGTGAAAGAATATATTCCTTGAGATACTCCGCATCCTCCTGGCAGTCACCATGGCTGATGGTCACAGGATACTTTCCGACCTCTTGGATGTGCTTATTTAGCTGCTTTGCCAGCATCTCCAGTGCCCGTTTTCTGCCGCGTGCCTTTTTCCACACGAGCAGCTTTCCCTCGTCTGACACATACATGACCGGCTTGACAGAAAGCAAGGTTCCCATGACCGCAGAGCTCTTTGGCACGCGGCCGCCGCGATGCAGATACATCAGATCTTCTACGGTAAACCAATGCACAATATGCTTGCGGAATTCCTGTGCCCATTCTACCAACTGTTCTGCGGTATAGCCTTCCGATTTGCGCTTGGCAGCTTCTCGAATCAGCAGGGTTTGACCTCCCGCCGCTGCCAGCGTGTCCACACAGTAGATCTCGTTGCCGTATTTTCCTTCCAGCTCTTTTTTCGCCATACAGCCGGTCTGATAATTGCCGCTGAGTGCCGACGAAAAGCCAAGATACACAACATCCCGTCTGGACTTCAAAATGCCTTCAAACACACTGGTAAATGCAGACAGCGGTGCCTGTGCTGTTGTCACAGCGGCTCCCTCGCGCAATCGCTGATAAAAATCCGAGAACGAAACGTTCTTTCCGAAGTCATCTTCTACGGTGTCATATCCATCTATGGTAAAGCTCAACGGGACAGTGCAAATCCCATTCTGGTGTAAAAAACGTTCCTCAATGTCTAAAACGGAATCTGTAACAATGACATATCCCATGTGCTTTCCTCCGATTTACTTTGCCGGAACAATTTCGATCCAGTAATTGTCCGGATCATTGATAAAATAGATGCCCATTGCCGGATTTTCAAAGCAAATACATCCCATTTCCTGATGCTTGGCATGTGCCGCCTCGAAATCGTCTACTTCTAATGCGAGATGAAATTCATTCTCACCGAGATTATATGCCTGCGGATGCTCTTTGATCCATGTCAGCTCTAACCGATGCGGTGTCACACCATCGCCCAAATATACAATGATGAAGTCGCCACTCTCCGGCGCGATGCGTCCGGTTTCCTTTAAACCCAGCGCCTTATCATAAAACGCCAGCGATTCTTCCAGATTTTTTACATTAAAATTATTATGTGCAAAGCGAAACTGCATGATGCATTCCTCCTAGTTTTGTCTGTTTTCCCTATCTTTTTCTATTATACGTGCAATTTCGCACGCGCGCAACAGTTTCTGTGAAATCTGCGTCTTCCTTTTTATATTCTTCTATTGTTTTCCGTCTATTGAGTGTGCTATAATAGGCAAAGATGAACAGCAGAGAAAGGAAAACGGACTATTATTATGAAGCGTGTGATTACCTACGGAACCTTCGATCTGCTCCACTACGGACATATCAATCTGCTCCGCCGTGCCAAGGCGCTGGGCGATTATCTGATTGTGGCAGTATCCACGGATGAATTTAACTGGAATGAAAAAGGCAAAAAATGCTATTTCTCGTATGAAGAACGCAAGCAGTTGGTAGAAGCCATTCGCTATGTCGATCTGGTCATTCCGGAAGAAAACTGGGATCAGAAGCGATCTGACGTTCATGAATATCATGTTGATACCTTTGTCATTGGCGATGACTGGAAGGGAAAATTTGATTTTCTCGAAGAGGAAGGCTGTGAAGTCGTCTATCTGCCGAGAACGCCGGAAATCTCCAGCACAAAAATCAAAACCGAACTCAATAAGAAGTAACGATAAAAAGCGAGCGTATCAGCTCGCTTTTTTCATATCTGTAAAAAGTGCGTCAGCAGCTCGCTACCGGTGGAAAAAAATCTGCCGGTTTGGGCACTTCTCTCATGATACCGCTGGTGCGGGTGAAATGCTGGCTGTGTGCTGTCATACAATAAATATGGTACGGGTGTATTCGTGTGTGTCCGGCACCGTACCGGTGTGGCATGATCCGGCAAGACCAACAGCCGAAATGCCTCTCCTGCCGCCCGCAGCTCCCGCACCGCTGTGCCGATCACTTGTCGGTCAATGAGACTGATGGCCTGCATTTTACGCTGTGCATCGCCGCGATGTCCCATCTCGTCCGGTGCTTCTATGTGGATAAACGCAAAATCCGCACCTTCTTGCAGTGCTCGTACCGCCGCCAGTGCCTTGCCCGTGAAATTGGTGTGCAGCGTGCCGTCTGCACCGGATACCGGCACATAATTCAGCCCAATTCCCACTGCGATGCCGCACAGCAAATCTGTGGCAGAAATCATCACACCGCGTTTTCCGGTTCGTTCTCTGAAAGATGGCAGCTGCGCAGGCGTACCCGCTCCCCAAACCCACAAGGCGTTTGCTTTGTGCAGTCCGCATGCCTGCCGCGCCTGATTGACGGGATGTTGATTGAGCAGGGCATAGCTCCTGTACATCAGCTCGCGCAAAACCGGCTGTTTCGGCAGATATGCGCCAATGGCTTCTCCCAGATGGTCATGCGGCTGGGCAAGCTGCACCCGTTCTCCATGATGCCAGCACAGCAGATGCCGATAGCTTGTTCCTGTATAAAACGTAAATGCAGAATTTTGAAATTCACGCCGGACAACATCCATCAAAATTGCTGCCTCATCCGTTGAAATCTCGTCTGCACTGTGATCGAGAAGAACGCGGCAAAAAAAAGAACTGTTATTTTCTTGCAGCGTAACGAAGTTCACACGCAGCAAAATGTCATTTTTATCCATACAAACGCCAAGTCCCAACGCTTCCAGCGCGGCTCGCCCGGTATAATAGCGTTCGGGCGGATACCCTAAAAGGGAAAGATTGGCGGTATCACTGCCAACCGGTACCCCATCCGGTACCGTTCGCACCGTCCCGATTTCCGCTTGCTGTGCCAGCGCATCCAGCACCGGCGTATGTGCATGTTCCAGCGGCGTTGCACCATTCCATTCATGGATCGGCTCATCCGCCATGCCGTCTCCCAGAACAACAAGGTATTTCAACATTTTCCTCTTTTCCGTCGCATTTTTCTTTGTTTTTGCTCAAAGACATTCACATATATACATAAAAAATACCGGAACGGCAAGCCGTTCCGGTATCGCTTTCAGATTTAAATCAATTACTTAGAGTCAGCCGGTGTCTCGTAGAAGCGAACCCAGTCAAAATCCAGTGCTTCAGCAATGCGCATTGCTGTGCCAACCGGCAGGCGATAGTCGCCCAGCTCAATGCGGGTATAATAGCTACGAGCAATATGTGCCTTCTGAGCCGTTACTTCCTGAGTCAGGCCCTTGCTTTTTCTAAGTTCAACTAACCAGTCACGCATAGTAATTCACCTCAAATGAAATATAAAAAACTCTTTAGAAATCAGAGTATCTGTTTCTTAACGATGTTCATTATAACATCATTCGTCTGGCTTGTATATGTGTTTTCTGCCAGATTTTACGGGAATTTTGCTTGTTCTTGCTGTCATGATGTTACAAATTTGAGTAGAATTTACACGGACAGATTGTATGTTAAATTTCTGTTTACGAACGGAATCACTTAACCAGCTTAGAAATCGTTTTGAATACCGGGCCGGAGGCATTCTTTAACAATTCAAACAAAACCGCCTCGGCTGTGGTCAGCAGAACGCCTTCTTGCTGGGCACGAATCAAACCGATTTCCATATCATGCGCCGTCCGAGATCCAACACAGTCCTCGACCAGAACAACCTTCTTGCCCATTTCAATCAAGTCCATAGCGGTTTGCAGCACGCAGATATGCAGTTCTGCGCCGCACAGCAGGACGGTATCACACGCAGTAGCTTCCACAGCCGTGCGCAGACCCGCATCATCCATACAGCTGAATGTCGTCTTTGGCAGATACGGCACAGTGCCCATAACTTCCTTAATTTCCGGTACCGTCGAGCCAAGACCCTTTGGATACTGCTCCGATGCAATCATCGGAATATCCAGCGCCTTCAAGCCCTTGAGCAGCAGGCAGGTGCGCGGGATAAAGGCATCCTTGTTGTGCATCGCCGGCATCAGTTTTTCCTGATAGTCCACGGCGAGAACCATCGTGGTTTCCTTTTTCAGTCTCATAGTCGTTCTCCTATTCCAGTAGGGTGTACAATCTCTTTTTATTATACCGTACTCGCATAGAAACAACAAGAAAAAATCCGGTTTCAAGAGAACCGGATGTAATCTTCTTATTCCGTTTTGTCCTCTGCCGCTTCCAGCTGTTCTGCCGGAATATCTTTTTCCGCATAATATTTTCCGTCAATCCACCAGCCGATAACAAAACCGGCAATGGCGCCGACCAATTCTAAAATCCGATTGTCCCAATGCAAGGCACCGGTCAAAAACATACCGATGGCAAAGCCTAAAACAACCCCCAAATATTCTGACCGTGGAATGGTATTGAATGCCTTGCTCTGCGTGCTGTGATACCCTTTTTTCATACTTCTGTCCTCCTAGTTAGAAAATACCCAAAAACTTTTTTCTTGGTTTCGGCATTTCCTCTCGCGTCAAGCATTCCATAATTGCCTTTCCCATGCCGTTACAATAGTAGCTGTCCGACGCTTCTTCCCGCACGCAGACGCGCAGGCTGCTCCATCCGCCCTGACTGCCGGAATAATTGCGCTCATCGCGCAGACGGCGAATTTTTTTCTTTACCGCCGCATCAACGTGATTGGTTTCGATGACAAAACTAACCAATGTAAACAGATGGGCCGGATCATCTGCCGGAACCGTGCTGTCCTGTATCTTTCTAAATATTTCGCACAAGGTTTTCCAAGATTCCTGCGTCAATGTCTCACAGCACAGAAAATAACAGGTCTCTCCGCACATACCATCTTGTGATAAATCGCTCTTGATGCCAAGAAAATGACGTCCATCTCGTTTGACATATCCCGCTGTCATCGGAAATGTGATCCCGCAGCAAGTGACTTCTCGCTGAATCACAAAAGGTTCTCCGTATTGCTGTACTGCCTGAGCAAGAAACTGCTGAGACATCTGCTCAAATGTCTGTTCCATCGGTCTCGTCTCCTCTCCTGCCTTATGGTATCAGTGTAACACGAAACCACCCAGACAGCAAGCGTATTAGAACTGCAATCTGCGAAATTCCGATGGGGTAATGCCGTTTGCTCCGCGAAATGCGCGCGTAAAATGCGAGGCACTGTTAAAGCCGCATACCTCTGCAATCTGCTCGATGGAGCTTTGTGAACCGATCAGCATTTGCTTTGACTGTTTGAGTCGATACGACAGCAAGTATTCATGCGGTGTACAATTCAAATACTTTTTGAAGCAGCGAATCAAGTGCGGCTTACTGATGCTGCACAAATCTGCCAAATCATCCAGACTGATGGGATGGGCATATTCGACACGAATATAGTCCAAAGCCGGAAGGAGCAAGTCATTCATGGCGCTGACCTGCTGTTTGCTGTCCGCCATGCGGCATAAAATCTGATTGACATACAGTGAAATGCGGTGTTCATTGCCGACATTGGACTGTGCTTCGGAGATAATGCGCAAAAAAACCTGTTTGAGACGCAAAAAGTCCTCTCCCAAATACACCATGCCGCTTCGATCAATCAAATATTTGACATACGGTGCACAGCTGTTGCCATTAAAATGGAACCACAGAAATTCGGTGTCTCCATTGCAATAATACCGATGCTTCTGGTAGCAATCAATCAGCACAATCTGATTGCTGCCCGCCGTTACACTCTTACCGTTGACCTCAATCGTCATGGTTCCGCTGCAAATGTACATGAGCAGGTAAAGTTCCAGATATTCTCTCTGAATATCATATCCCTTTTCACAATAAAAGTGTCCAAACTGCGGACAATAATACAGCGCCGACCGAGCAAATTCTGACGGCGTGGAAAAGTCCATAAATGAAGCATCTAATACGCCTTTGTCAACGATTTTCATGTATTTTCCCTCTTTCTTCTCTAACCGAAAAGCGCCTTCGCCCGAGAGAGCGAAGGCGCTATATCCAGAAGAGAAACTATGTATTTTTTACTTAGCCTTAGCTGCAGCTTCCTTGCGGCGAGCCTTAACAGCCATGGACTCA
>CAVAJF010000016.1:0-34655 GCA_963588905.1 Eggerthellaceae bacterium | reverse complement strand
AGGGCTTTGAACAGATCGAAGCAGGCATTGTCAAATGGCCGATGTCTGTCATTCGACTGAGAAGTACTGATGATAACCAGCTTGTCGAACTGGCATCCAAAATTCTCGCCGCATGGCGTGGATATACCGACAAAGACGCCTTTATCTTTGCCGAAACTGACGGTGAACCGCACAACACGATTACACCAATCGCACGAATGCGGGATGGCAAGTTTGAGTTGGATCTGGTCTTGCGAAACAATATCACAACCAAGGAACACCCGCTCGGCGTGTATCACCCACATGCGCAGTTGCATCACATCAAGAAAGAAAATATCGGTCTGATTGAAGTAATGGGCTTGGCCGTTCTTCCGGCACGACTGAAAACCGAACTTGCCGCTGTGGCAGATGCGCTGGTTTCCGGTGCGGATCTGACCGCAGACGAACGCACGGCATCGCATGCCGCTTGGGCAAACGAGCTGAAAACGCGCTATACCTTCACCAAGGAAAACGTCATGGACATTCTGCAAAAGGAAGTCGGCATCGTGTTCTCTCAGGTATTGGAGCACGCAAGCGTGTTCAAGCGAGATGAAGCAGGTAAACAGGCATTTTTGCGATTTGCACGATCGATTCATTGATTTTTACACAAACAGGCAGCTGAAATCCATCAGCTGCCTGTTTGTGTCATAATTGCAATCATTTTTTCCATTTGCGGTGTAATATATTTATTTCTGTGATAAACCAATTGGCTCCACATCGTAATTTCCGGGCACTCTGTATCCAACTTTACCAACGTACCGTTTTGTATATACGGTGCTACAACATAATTAGGTAAAAAAGAGATTCCTTTATTTTGCAATACAAATTGTGTGATAACATCTGTATTTCCAATCTCTAAAAACGGATGCAGAGCAAATCCCTGTTCTGCCATTTTCTGCTCCATCGCATACCGATAACTAATACCTTTCTCTGTCAAAAACAATGGCTCTTGCAACAATCGTTCGGTAGAAATACGCGTTTTATCTGCCAGTTTTGATTTTGCAGAGGCAACAAAAAAACTATGTTCCGGTCGTTCAAACACTTTGATCCATTCCGGAAAATACAGTTTTCGGTCAAGAAAAAACAGCAAATCAATATCATTTTGACGCAACCGATGAAACAAATCCGTTGTCAACCCTGTTTGCACCTGCACCTCAACGTTTGGACATTGCTGTTGAAATGCCGCGAGTGCCTGCGGCAGCACGCCAATCACATAGGACTCGCAGGTTCCAATGCGTAAATGTCCGGTAATCTGTTCGTTTTCTCGAACCATGCTTTGCGCTTTTTGCGCTGTATTGAGAATCTCTAATGCATACGGAAGCAGTCGTTCTCCCGCCTGTGTCAATTTTACCTGTTTGCCAATTCGCTCAAACAGCTGCCTGCCCAGCTCCTGTTCCAGCTGCTTGATCTGCATGGTTACCGCCGACTGTGAATACCCCAGCAGCTGTGCCGATTTTGAAAAATTTTTTACCTCTGCAATACGTACAAATGTGATAAGATTCCGAAGTTCCATATTTTCACCATTCAATATTTTTCATCGTTTCTATGAAATTTATGAATTTTACAAATAGTTAATCGTATGATAGCATGGATATATCACAAAATCAAGATTGAGAGGGAAACATATGCAATTTTATCAGCAGGACATTGAGCAGCACATGACAAATTTTGTTCATGAAGTGATTCATTTTTATGATACAATGCCGTCCAAACCAGTATTTCAACCTGCATTACAGGAAAATATCTCACAAATAAAGAAACAGTCCATTTCTTCAGACGGCCGCCCTTTTTCAGAAGTCTATCAAGAAATGCTTCAGACTATATATGCAAATACTGTTTTAGCGCAGCATCCGCGCTATTTTTCCTGCATTCCATCAACTGCCACTCCGCTTTCTTGGGCTGGAGATGTTCTCACTAACGCATATAATCCGCATCACAGCTGTCAGAGCAATGCACCAGCGGCATATCTCATTGAGAAAAAGCTCATCCGCTGGATGTGTGATTTGGCAGGCTATCCATCGGAAAGCGGCGGATTATTTGTTTCCGGCGGTTCCATCGCCAATTTAACCGCTTTAACTGCTGCCCGCGACAGCAAGCTGACCTATGAAGAACGCAGCCGTGCTGTTATCTATGTTTCCGATCAAACGCACGCTTCTGTTTCTAAAGGCTTACGAATTATTGGTTTTCGGCCGGATCAAATTCGTATCATTCCAACCGACGAAGCGTTCCGCATGGACATTTGCCAATGTACACAGGCAATTGTTGACGATCTATCTCAACAGAAAAAGCCATTTGCTATTGTCGCCTCTGTCGGCACCACGAATACCGGCAGTGTCGATCCATTGCCAGAAATCGCGGCTTTATGCCGCAAATATGACTTATGGATGCATGTAGACGGTGCATTTGGCGCCTCTGCCCTGCTTTCTCCAACACAAAAGCGCAAACTTTCCGGCATCGAATGTTCTGACAGTATCAGTTGGGATGCACACAAATGGATGCTGCAAACCTATGGATGCAGCATGGTGCTCGTGCGCAATGAATCTGCGCTTGTCCATAGCTTTGCCGCTCATCCGGAATATCTGCGTGATGCACAATCCGAAGAAAACAGCATAGAATTTTGGGATTTGGGACCAGAACTAACCCGTCCAGCACGCTGTCTCAAGCTTTGGTTGACCGTTCAAACCTCGGGAACAGACGCGCTGGGGCAAGTGATCGACCATGGCTGTGAACTGGCGCAGCTTGCTGAGAATACCATCCGGCATCTGCCAGATTGGGAAATCATCTCACCGGCACAACTCGGCATTGTGAATTTCCGCTATGCGCCCGCCGTCGTCTCCACGTCCCATCTCGATGCACTCAACAATCAAATCTCGCAAATAATGACGAGCAGCGGATATGCAGAAATCTTTACTACCGAATTGCACAATAAAAAGGTTTTACGCATGTGCACCATCAATCCACAAACGACCCGACAAGATATTTTATGTACCATCGAAAAGCTGTCTGCAATTGCTCAAAGTCTGTTATGTACATACAAAAAAGCGTGATCGAAACGATCACGCTTTTTCTTATCTTTTTACCACTGATTGAAGCTGCAAACTTCCTCCAGCGGCTTACGAACCTTCTTGCGCGGTTCCTTGTTCTCTGCGCTGTATCCGACAGCCAGAACCATGCGAACCGTGTGTCCTGCTGGAATGCCAAACGACTCTTCCATCTTCTTCTGGTCATTCAGACCCAGCACACAGGTACCCAGACCGAGATCTTCTGCTTCATACATCATGTTCATAGCAGCCATGCCGATGTCGCCTTGTGCAAATCGCTGCGAATCGCCGTAGTAATCCAAAACAGCCGGCATGACATTGGCATGTTCCTCTACCAGCGCAATAAATGCCGGTGCGGACTCTCTCCACGGGCAGCCTGTTGCGCCGCCCTCGACAACCAGTGCTTCGCACATTTTCTTCTTTGCCTCCGGCTCATCAATGACGATGAACTTCCACGGCTGCGCATTGCATCCGCTCGGTGCCAGTCTGCCAGCCTCAACAATTTTGGTCAGCAGCTCACGGGCAACCGGCTTATCCTGATACGACCGGCAGCTCTCACGCTTATATACCATATCCATAAAACTCATAACAAATAGCCTCCTCTTTTGTTTTCTTGTCTTCAGTATACCATTGACGCACAGCAACGTCAATGCCGTTTTTTTCCATAAAATGCAGCAGCATCCCAAGATGGAATGCTGCTGCAAGACAGGAAATCTTATGAAAAATGGATCACTTACTGCTTTTTCTTTCCGCCAGCGAGCTTTGCAAAGAATTTGTCGATGAAGTCCAAATCCGCAGGTGGTTCGCCGTTGTCCGGTGCTTCTGCCACTTCCGGTTCATACTCGTATTCGCCATTTGCCTTTCTCGGCCTCTTCGCCATATATTTGAGGAAGCCCAGCAGAATGAACAGACACATGAAGCAAAGCGGGATGCCGCAGAACGATTTAATCGTCTTTACGCCTCCAATGCCACCGAGTACAACAAATACCATGGCAATGACTGCAAATACGATGCCCCAGAACAGCTTGAGCCATACCGGCGGTTCATGCGTATCGTCCGAGCCCTCGATGGACATGCCTGCCAGGGTCACTGCCATCGAATCACACTGCGTTACCAGTGATATGGTAATAATAATCAGCATGACAATTTTTGCAATTTTGCTCAGCGGGAGGACATTAAACATGGACAGCGTCAACGCTTCTGCGCCGTCATTGAGATAAATGCTATAGAAATCAATGCCATCAAACAACTGTGCATGGAGAATGGTTCCGCCAAATACAGAGAACCAAACGATGCCGAACAGTGCCGGGAATACCCATTCAATCAGGACAAATTCACGAAGGGTGCGGCCATAGCCAACACGAACCATAAACAAACCGAGCAGCGGCGCGTATGCCATCCAGTCAACCCACCAGTACATATCCCAGTTCTGCGGCCAATTGCCGGAATCTGCGAACGGAGCCGTGTACAGGCTTGCCGAGAAGAACTCGTTCATGTAATTGCCAAGGCTGTGAGTGAACAGGTTGCAAATATATGCCGTCGGGCCTGCCAAGAACACAAAGATTAACAAAACAAAGAAGAATCTCGTGTTCAGATTGGACAGCATTGTAATGCCGTTTCTCAAGCCGGATACTGCGGACAAATTATAAAAGACAAACATGCAGGCAATAATGCCAACATACATCGTCGTAGACGGTTCAATACCAGCGAATGCCTTGACACCTGCGGACAGCTGCATCGCGCCATATCCCAAGCCGCCTGCCACTGCACCGGTCAGTGCAAACGCAGACCATGCATCAAATGCGGTTGCCCACTTGGTATTTGCCGCATCTTTGCCAAAAATCGGTACCAAACAAGCGGATGCCTTAAACGGCTCTCCCTTATTGAGGATAACATAGGCGAGGATAACACCCATCACAACACAGGTCGCATACGGTGTAAAACCCCACTGCAGGAAACAGTGTACCATTGACCAAACCAATGAAGCATTGGAACCGCCGACCAATCCGGTAGACGGATCAGGCTCCATCGTGAACAGCAACGGCTCTGCGGCGCCCCAGAATACAACGCCTGCGCCAATGCCCGTACAGAGAGAAATACCGAACCACTGTAAGTAGGTAAATTTCGGTTTTGCGTTTGGTCCGCCGAGCTTGATCTTTCCCAATGGCGTGACCATAAATACAACACATACGATAACCATCAGCAGACATACCAAGGAGGTAAACCATCCCAGTCCCCACATCAGGTTGTTCATAACCAAGTTGTTTAGAATGTCATAGAATTTTTCTGCATTCACAACAATGGCAACAAGCATGAGGGCGAACAAAATAATGGTAACTGACATGACAGGCCATCTTACTTTTCCTTTCTCTTTTGTTCCGTTCATCATATATTCTCCTCTCCATTTTGCAACACTTCTTGCACTCCGAGTCAATATCTGGTATACTTCATATTGACCGGCGGTCATCCAAATTTTCTTGTTTCCGTGTTACTTTTTGTATTAGCTATAGTATAAACAAACAATGCGGCAGAAATATGACAAAAATCCGCCATCTTTGTGATATTTTTTATTTTCCACGGTGATGTTTTGATCGCACTTATTTATATTGCACAAAGAATGAAGGTGTTTATGATGAACGATTACACAGTGCTGATCTGTGACGACAAAGAAGCGGTTCATGAAAGTTTGACTCGTTTTCTCAACGATGAAGGCATTCACGTCATTTCTGTTTATGACGGAGAGGCTGTGCTTTCCGAATGGAAACGACATGAGATTGATTTAATTATCCTAGATATTATGCTGCCGAATATGAATGGCACAGAAGTATGTCGCACCATTCGGCGCGAGAGCGAAGTTCCCATTATCTTTCTCAGCGCACGCAGTGAGGAAATCGACCGCATTGTCGGATTAGAACTTGGCGGAGATGATTATGTAACCAAGCCATTCTCTCCGAGAGAAGTCTCGCTCCGCGTGAAAAAAATTCTGTCACGCTCTGCCAAAGCGCAACGGCTTGCCGAGGATGCACCGAAGCAAAATATCCTGCACTATCAGGAATTGTCCGTCAATTTGGACACGATGGACGTGTTGTCCAATGGTGAAAAACTGGACATGACAGCCAAAGAAGTGCATTTACTTGCATATCTCATTCGCAATGCACAAAAGGTTCTCAACCGAGAACAAATTTTAAAGGCAGTTTGGGGATATGATTATTATGGAGATACACGTGCAGTAGATGCCGTTGTCAAACGCATCCGCAAAAAATTACCGACAGAAAATGTTCACTATGCCATTCAATCCATTTATGGCGTCGGTTATCGGCTTGGAGGCATCACATGATTTCAGACAACAAAGCGGAACGCTATGTCCAAATTGTGCTGTTTTATTGTCTTGTGCTGTTTGTCGGTTTGTTTTCTATTTATTTCTTTCAGTGCCGCATTCATATGGACATGCGGGACTTAGCACAAAATGCCGCAACGGAAATTTCTGAAACCGGCAGCATTTCCAATCCAGAACAATATTTGACATGCAGCGTTTTCTATCAGACGGAAGCAGGTACAGAACCCCTGCATACCTACTATGGACAGCGTCAGTTTCCCTTTCAAAAATACACGGATTTATATTCGCAATACTATGACAAACAGCGCTCTGTCTATGCCCTGCCATTTTCCGCACAGCCGTTTGCGATTGTTGTCGTGGCAGGTGCTCCGGTCTTTCGGGACAACACATTTTTAGGAGAAGTATATCTGACGCAATCCTTAGAATATATTCCCTTTGTCCTTGTCTCCTATGCACTGGTGTGTACGCTGCTGTACATTGTTGTGATTTACAGTGTGTTGACGCAGCGCAAAAGCCGCGAAGCAGTCGAGGCGATTTATCATCAATATATTGCAAATATCAGCCATGAATTGAAAACGCCAATTGCCTCAATTCAGGCGATTACAGAGACACTGAGTGAAGGCTTAGTCGATGACGAAGCAACGCTCAGCCGCTATTACGGTATTATTTCTCGTGAATCTCGGTTGCTGGAACACTCCGTCTTGCAAATCATTGAACTGTCAAAATTACAGGACAGCCGCATTACGTTTCACAAAACAGATGTTGAACCGGAGGAAATTTTCAATCTGATTCAAGACCGCTATGTATCGCGCTGTGAAGATCTAGGTTTATTGTTTTCGATTGAAAAAAGCATTTGGAATTTGCCCAAGTTATATACAGATCCCGATCGTGTTATACAGCTTTTAGAAATTTTGCTGGATAATGCACTCAAATTCGTCGAAGAAGGCGGCAGTATTCTGCTTAACGCTACGACCAAATACGGTCAAGCAACGATTCGTGTCAATGACACCGGGCGCGGTATTTCCTCTGACGATTTGCCGCATATTTTTGAACGCTTTTACAAAAGCGAAGTGGACAATCCGACCGGCAGCGGGCTGGGACTCGCCATCGCCAATGAAATTATCAGCGGATTGCATGAAACCATCTGGGTACAGACGGAAGTCGGCAAAGGAACTACCTTTTTCTTTACGGTTCGTACGCTTCCTGCTTAATTGTATCGCTTCCCGATTATGGGAAGCGATTTTGCTTTTTCGTATAACATATGTTACAATACGAATCGAAAGGAGATGATGGCATGATTGTCATCTGTGTCGTTGATGACCATGGCGGTATGCTGTTTAATCATCGGCGGCAAAGTCAGGATTGTGTCCTGCGAAAACGCATTTTGCAGCGCACGCACAACAAGAGGCTATGGATGAACGCCTATTCTTACGGACAGTTTGCCGCGGAACATGCTTCACAAATCGTTGTGTCCGAACAGTTTTTGCACGAAGCGGCAGCTGGCGATTTCTGCTTTGTTGAAACCTGTTCTCTGGCAGAGATCGAGTCCCGCATCGAAGCCGTTATTTTGTATCGCTGGAATCGCAGCTATCCCACAGACTTTCGTCTGGATCTTGCGCTGACACAACCGCATTTGACACAGATAGAACGTACAGACTTTGCAGGAAACTCCCATGAACGCATCACGGAAGAAATATATATTCCTGCATCGAAATAAAAAAGGAGAGATACTTTTGAAAAAAATCAAGCAGAAATTGGGAGCTTGTCTGTTGACAGCCGCTCTCACGATAAGCACGATTTGTACCGGTGCTTTCGCATGGAATACGCCGACCAAAGTTGCTCATCGTTTTGCCGACATCAGTTCTTCTGATTGGTACTGCAACGCCGTACAGACTGTATTTGACAAAGGTTACATGAGCGGCACGTCCAACACGACGTTTGTTCCACGCGGCACAACGACACGCGCAGCATTTGTTCAAACCCTGTACAACATCGCAGGCAGACCACCGGTCAACGAAAACAATCCATTTTACGATGTAAAATCGGGAGACTGGTATTACAATGCCGTACTTTGGGCAAGTCAAAACGGCATCACGGGCGGCACTTCTCCCACAACGTTCAGTCCTAACGTCAATGTTACCCGGGAACAGATCGCTGTGTTCTTGTATGCAGATGCCGGAAAGCCGTACACCAATGGCAGCTTGTCTGACTTTGCTGATAGCAGCCGTGTAGACAGCTGGGCAGCAACCGCGATGCGCTGGGCAGTGCAAAACGGTGTTATCTCCGGTTCTACTTCTAACGGAAAGCGATATTTAAAACCGCTAGACCATGCAATCCGCGCGGAAACCGCCGCGATGCTGACCAATTACACGGGAGGCATCGAAAATAAGCCGGCAGCGATTTCTCCCACCGGCTTCCATTATGACGATGTGCCCGATTACTCTACATCAGCCTATGCCGTTGTCAACAACAACACGCCATTTTTCACCAACTCTGACAAAACAACCGTTTCTTTCGAGCGATATAGTGATTTGGATTGGATGGGACGCTGTGATGAAGCATATGCCAATGTTGGTGTTGATCTGATGCCGACAGAACCGCGCGGCGACATCAGCAGTGTCAAACCGACCGGTTGGCATTCGGTAAAATATGACATTGTAGACGGAAAGTATTTATATAATCGCTGCCATCTGATCGGTTACCAATTGACCGCGGAGAATGCGAACAAGCTAAACCTCATCACCGGCACACGCTATCTCAACGTGCAAGGTATGTTGGATTTTGAAAACATGGTCGCAGACTATGTAAAAGAAACCAAAAACCACGTGTTGTACCGCGTTACACCGGTATTCGAGGGAGACGATGCGGTGGCAAACGGCGTGCTGATGGAGGCACAGTCCGTCGAGGACAACGGTGCCGGTATCACCTTCTGCGTATACTGCTATAATGTACAGCCCGGTATCGTGGTGGATTATGTGACCGGCGACAGCTATCAAACCTCTACGCCTTCTCAGCCAAGCGGCGAAACAACCGGAACGTATATTTTGAACACCAATTCCAAGAAGTTCCACAAGCCAAGCTGTTCCAGTGTCAATAAGATCAGCGCGGCAAACAAGAAATCATTTACCGGCAAACGCTCAGATTTAATCTCACAGGGTTATTCCCCTTGCGGAACTTGTAAACCGTAATACGAAACAAAACCGCCCTTTCGGGCGGTTTTGTCATATCTGATAACGGTGCAGAATCGTTTGCGCAATGACTCTTTTGGCTTGATGCCGATGCATTGCCTGATTTTTGATATACAAATAGGCTTCCGATTCACTCATCTGTTCTCTTTCCATCAGCAAACGCTTGGCTCGACTGACAATACAAATATCCGATAACCGTTGTTGCAGTTCTTTCTTCTCTTTTTGCAGAGAAAGCACCAAATCTATCAAACGCAGCGTCTCCACAAATGTCACACGGGAAATCGGTTTTTCCATTATCATTCCTAACATATGCGCATTCTGCACGGAAAGCGAAAATTTTTGTGGAACAAGCAGGAGAATAAATGCGCTCGTCTGTTTATCCATCATATGTGTAATCTGATATTCCCAGGAATTCACGTAAGGTATATCAACTATCACGAAATCGAAGCGCTTATTTTGCAAAATTCCGCGTGCTTGTTCAGCAGAATATGCTGAATCAACCTGTTTTTCTGCATATACATTGTAGACGAACCGTTTCATATCATCCATGTGCTTTACAGACGCACCGACAAGTAAAATCCGTTTCATAAGCTCTATAAATGTCGAAGGTGTGTTCGATAATCCCTCAGCTGTTCTTCTCCAATCTGCGTAATGATATGGTTTAATGTTACAAGAAGTTTTTCTTTATCTTGCGGCAGGTTTCCGTACATAGGAACGGCATTGGACGCACCCATCGCAGCAAATTGTACCGGAATGTCCAACCGTTCTATCAGCACCTGCAATTCCTGATATTTTTCCACCTCACGTTCTTCCTTCCAATTTCCACGCTGAATTTCTTGATACAGTTCGGAATTTGGATAAATCGTCAGCATGTTGGCTCCGATCAGCTTCGGGTGCAGCTGGTTGCAAATATCTGCCGTTCGTATTGCGCCAAGCGCTCCTTTCCCCGCGCCGGAAATTCCGGTCAGATAGAAAAACGCATAGCTAATATCAGCAGCATCTAAGCGCTTGCACTGTTCGAGAATATCCTGCGCCGTGTAGCCTTTGTTCATAAACTGCAGCGCGTCCGTATCTCCCGTTTCCATGCCAATGGTCAAACCAGTATAGCCTGCGTTTCGCAATGCCAGCAATTCTTCCTCTGTTTTTTGTTCTATATCTGTGATTCGTGCAAAGCATCCGATTGTTTTGACTGTGGGAATGTACTCACAAATACATGCAGCAATTTTCAGTAAGCGCTCCGTCTGCAAAACAAATGGATTGGCTCCCGTCAAAAACGCTCGTTTGAATCTTTCTCTCTGTGGTTGTCCTGTCAGCTTCATCGTTTGATTCACCATCGGATGATAATATGCAGTCTGAACTTCCAGCAAATCGCTTGTTATGTCCTGCATCGGAGACATCTTGAAAGAAAACGGAATATCCTCATACAGCGTGCAAAATTTGCACTTGTGATGGGTACATCCCGCCGTCACCTCCAGCAGCAGCGACTCCGCTTCATATGGCGGTCTCCAAATGGTTCCCGTAAAATGCATTTGACTCACTCCTCTGTGTTTTGATGTTTTCAGTATAACAGAATACCGAAATTTGAACAGTACGGTACTTTTTTGTAGTACCTTGTCAAATTCTTTTCCGCGCGATATACTAAAAACAAAGGAGAGATTTCTCATGCGAAAAAGTGATGCCGCAATAAAACGGTGCAAAACCATGTCTACGCTGCAAAAGATTTTAGGCGGAAAGTGGAAACTGGAAATTTTATATTATATCGGCGTAGAAGATGTCCACCGATTTGGTGCCCTGCGCCGCCATTTGGTCGAGATTACGGAATCCTCTTTGACCAAGCAGCTGCGCGAATTAGAGGCAGATGGATTTTTGCATCGACACGACTTTCACGAAGTCCCTCCGCATGTCGAATACACATTAACAGAATTGGGAGAAAGTTTTCTTTCTGTATTGCACTATATGAAGGCATGGGGCGAGAAAAATCTATAACCGGACGCAAAAAGGCGACAGGAAACATCCTGCCGCCTTCTGTTTTATCTGATTGTCAGCAATCAATCGAATTCAATCGGATCAATGTGCCAAATGTTATCCGCGTAATCCTTGATGGTACGATCCGAGCTGAACTTACCTGCGTTGCAGATATTTCTCCAGCACTTCTCAGCGAATGCGTACTTATCCTTGTAGTCGCGGTTGATCTTGAGCTTCGTATCAACATAGCTCTGGAAGTCATACATCAGGAAGTACTTATCCGGATGGCTCTGACCCCAATCGACGTTGTGGATGATGGAATCATACAGCTCCTTGAACATGCCGGTGCCGCCATCGTCCAATGTGCCGTTTACGAGAGCTTCCATGACGCGCTTGATCTTCGGATCGTTGTTGTAGATGTGATACGGAATGTAGTTGTTGTGCTCTTCCTTCTCAATCTCATCAACGGTTGCACCGAAGATGTACTCGTTCTCCATGCCAGCTTCCTGTGCGATCTCTACGTTTGCGCCATCCAGCGTACCCAGAGTAACAGCACCATTGAGCATCAGCTTCATGTTGCCGGTACCAGAAGCCTCGGTACCAGCAGTAGAAATCTGCTCAGATACATTTGCAGCTGCTACCAGCTTCTCTGCATAGGATACGTTGTAGTTCTGTACGAAGATAACGCGCAGCTTATCACGAACCTGACCGTCGTTCTCTACGAGACGAGCAATTTCGTTAATCAGCTTGATGATGCCCTTTGCACGAACATATCCCGGAGCAGCCTTTGCACCGAAGATAAAGGTGGTCGGATGGAAATCCTGAATGGAACCGTCCTTCAAACCGTAGTAGATATACAGGATGGACAGAGCGTTCAGGAACTGACGCTTGTACTCGTGCAGACGCTTGATCTGGATGTCATAGATGGAATCCTTGATCGGAGCGGTGCCATCATGCTTGAGCATGAACAGACCCAGCTGATGCTTTTTCTTATGCTTGATCTCCCAGAACTCGTCGAGAACCTTCTTATCGGTTGCATACTTCTCCAGCTTCTTGAGCTGCGGCAGATCGGTTACCCAATCGTCCGAACCAAGCAGGCGAGTAATCATAGCAGACAGCTCGCGGTTGTTCATTGCCAGCCAACGACGCTGGGTGATACCGTTGGTCTTGTTCTGGAAGCGCTCCGGCCACATCTCATAGAAGGAATGCAGGGTGCTCTTCTTCAGAATCTCAGTATGGATAGCAGCTACACCGTTTACATAGCTGGAACCGTACATAGCCAGGTTTGCCATGTGAATCATATCATGCTTGATGATCTGGACATCCTGAATGAAGTCCGGGTTGCGCTTTTGCTGATACAGCTCGTCAATGAAGCGGTTGTTGATCTTCTCGATGATTTCGTAGATGTCCGGAACAACCTCGATGAGCAGATGCTTGTTCCACTTCTCCAGTGCTTCCGGCAGGATGGTGTGGTTGGTATAAGCAAAGGTCTTCTTTGCGATATTGAGGGCATCCTCGAAGCTAACGCCTTCATATCTGGTCAGCTGACGAATCAGTTCCGGAATCGAGATAACCGGATGGGTATCGTTCAGCTGGATAGCATTGAAGTCTGCGAAGTGCGAGAAGTCTTTGCCGTGTACCAGCTTGTAGTTCTTAATCATATCCTGCAGCGATGCGCAGCAGAAGAAGTACTGCTGCTTCAGGCGCAGCTTCTTGCCTTCATCCGTCGAGTCATTCGGGTACAGAACACGAGAAATATCCTCTGCGCGGTTCTTCTCGCGAACGGATGCTTCATAGTGCTGATCGTTGAACTCATTGAAGTCGAAGGAAGACAGCGGCTCAGCCTGCCACAGACGCAGGTTGCCGATGTGCTTGGTGCCGTAGCCGATAACCGGCAGGTCATACGGTACTGCACGAACGGTCTGATCGGCAAAGTGAACGAGAACAGCATCAGAATCAACGCGGATGCTCCACGGATCGCCGAAACGGGCCCAGTCATCAGCGGTTTCCTTCTGGAAGCCGTCCTGAATATACTGCTTGAACAGACCATATTTATAACGAATGCCGTAGCCGTCGAGCGGAAGATCCAGCGTTGCTGCGGAATCCAGGAAACATGCAGCCAGACGACCCAGACCGCCGTTGCCCAGAGAAGCATCTTCTACTTCTTCCATGTCGGACAGCTTGAGACCGCGCTCGTTAAACAGCTTTTCTACCTCATCGTAAATACCAAGGCAAAGCAGATTGTTATAGATCGCACGGCCAATCAAAAATTCTGCAGACATATAGTATGCATGTCGTGCTTCTCTATGCAGCTTCTGGCTTTCCTTCCACGGAGTTGCAATCTGTGCCATAATTGCTTTAGAAAGAGCGTGGTGAATATCCTGTGCATTGGCTTCGTTCAAGTCCTTGCAGCGGTCACTCTTCAGGTATACTTCCATCTCTTCCATCAGTTTGGTACAATTCATAGTGTGTCTACCACCTTTCTCTACAGTAGGCAAATGCAGACCCTGTCGCAGGGTTTCGACAGCGGCGCGGTAACTCTTCTCCATCTTACGCGCACCGTTTTTGCCCGCCATATGTGCCTTACGCTGATATGATTATAGCATACCATTTTGATGTTTTCAATAAAAAAATGGTAAAAGTATGTAATTTTCTTGTTCATATGTACCTTTTGTAACATTTTTAATGTGTTTTTTCGTATCTTTGCAAAGTTCGATTTTTGTTTTTATATCACACAAAGTAATATTTTCCAGTTTTCCGGCAGAAAAAATATTTTCCGTTCGCCCACTTGACAATGCGATACTTCTGTGGTACTTTTAATACAACATTTGAAAACCGTTGATCGAGACAAGTACGTTTCGTGAAGTACGCACAGAGAGCTGTAGATGGTGGGATTACAGCGGTACGGATGATACAGAATGGACTCGTGAGGGCAGCCTGAACACCGTGTCGGCAAGTAGGCGCTGACGGATTCCCGCCGTTATCGTGGAGCGCACATGTTGGTGTGCGATGAGTGGTCGATTTCTTTTCGGAACATCGGCAATATGGGTGGCACCGCAGAAGCTGATAGCTTTTGTCCCAGAGATCTAGCAGAGATGCTGGCTCGGGATGAAGGCTTTTTTTATTGCCTTTTCCCACCGCATCCATTCAGAAAGGACGATAAACCATGCTGAAACCTACTTCTTCCGAAATTCAAGCATATGCAGCGGACTATTCGATGATTCCGCTGTGCCGCGAAATTTACGCCGATGTTACCACGCCAATCGCACTGCTGCGAAAGATCGCGCAGGTATCCAACCGATACTTCCTGCTGGAAAGCGTAGAGGGCGGCGAGCGCTGGGGACGCTACTCGTTCCTCGGATATGACCCACTCGTACACATTGTATGTAAAGATCACGTCGTCACCACGGAATATGCAGACGGACGCCGCGAGAGCGTGACAACGGATCAGCCGAACGAGATTCTCCGAAAGCTGATGGCACAGTACAAGGCGCCGCGCATCGAAGGCTTCCCGCCATTCACCGGCGGTCTGGTTGGCTATTACGCATATCGCATGATTGGCTATGCAGAGCCGACACTGAATCTGCGTTCTAGCGATGTTGATGATTTCGACCTGATGCTGTTTGACAAGGTCGTCGCTTACGACCATCTGTCACAAAAAATTGATGTCATCGTCAACATGCCGACCGACAACGTACTGGAAAACTACGGCACGGCACGCGCAGAGATCGAAAAAATGATCCGTCTGATCCGTGAGCCGATGCAGCTTCCGGTCACTCGTAAGCACTGCAAACCGCAGTTCACCTGCAATGTAACTAAGGAAGAATATTGCGACATCGTCAACAAAACCAAGCAGTATATTGTAGACGGTGATATTTTCCAAGCCGTTCTCTCCCGCCGGTTTGAGACACCATATACCGACAGCCTGCTGGATGCTTATCGCGTTCTGCGCACCACCAATCCTTCCCCATACATGGTTTATCTGCATCGGGATGACATTGAGCTGATGAGCACCTCTCCGGAAACCTTGGTTCGTCTGAGAAATGGCCGTCTGGCCACCTTCCCGGTTGCCGGTTCCCGTCCGCGCGGCGCAGACAAGGAAGAAGATCTCGCACTGGAAAAAGATCTGTTGTCGGATGAAAAGGAGCTTGCCGAGCACAATATGCTCGTAGATTTGGGCAGAAATGACATCGGAAAGCTGTCGAAATTTGGTTCCGTCGAAGTAACCGACTATCAGATGATTCATCGATACTCCCGCATCATGCATATCACCTCTGTTGTCGAGGGCGATATTCTCCCGAAATTCGATGCCTTTGATGCCATCTCCACCCTGCTCCCTGCCGGAACCTTATCCGGTGCACCGAAGATTCGCGCTTGCGAAATCATTGAGGAGCTGGAGCCGTGTGCACGCGGCGTATATGGCGGCGCGCTCGGTTATGTCGATTTCACCGGCAACATGGATACCTGTATCGCCATTCGTATGGCAGTGAAAAAGAACGGCAGAGTCACGGTACAGGCGGGCGGCGGCATCGTCGCTGATTCCGTACCGGAAAACGAATACATGGAATCTCAAAACAAGGCCGGCGCAGTGATCGCTGCGATTGAACGCGCCGCCGAAGTGGACGCAGATTGAGAGGTGCTTTGCAATGCTTTTACTCATTGATAATTACGACAGCTTTTCTTATAATTTATATCAGATGTGTGGCACCATTGAACCGGATATTCGCGTGTACCGCAATGACCGCATCACGCTGGACGAAATCCGCAAGCTGAATCCCGATCACATCATCCTCTCCCCTGGCCCGGGTCGTCCGTGCGATGCCGGTATTTGTGAAGATGTGATTCGGGAATTCGCCGGAAAAATCCCGATTCTCGGTGTATGCCTCGGTCATCAGGCAATCTGTGAAGTATACGGCGGCACAGTCACCCATGCCAAACACTTGATGCACGGCAAACAGAGCATCGTCTCTCTGGATCACAGCTGTCCGTTGTTTGCCGGTCTGGCAGATGAAATGGCCGTTGCGCGGTATCATTCTCTGATTGGCACCAATCTGCCGGATACGCTCAAAATCGTATCTACCGATTCTATCGGTGAAGTGATGGCAGTCATGGACAGAGACAAACAGGTATTCGGCTTACAGTTCCATCCGGAATCTATTCTCACCCCGCAGGGTTCTGTTTTGTTGAAAAACTTCCTCGCCCTCTGAAAGCCATACCTATTCTATATAAAGGAGAGTCCTCGTTATGATTAAAGAAGCGATTGAAAAAATTGTCACCCGCGAAGATCTGACCTATGACGAAGCCTATCAGGTCATGAATGAAATTATGAGCGGCAAATCGACCCCGACACAAAACGCCGCATTCCTCGCTGCTCTCTCTACCAAGAGCGCAAAGTTTGAAACCATTGACGAAATTTCCGGCTGCGCCGCTGCCATGCGCGAACACGCCATTCCGGTAGATACCGGCGATCTCAAATGCTTGGAAATCGTTGGAACCGGCGGTGACCGTTCCAATTCGTTCAACATCTCAACGACCGCTTCCATTATCATCGCAGCAGGCGGTCAGCCGGTAGCCAAGCACGGCAACCGCGCCGCTTCCTCCAAATCCGGTGCTGCTGATTGCCTGGAAGCTCTCGGTGTCAACTTAAACCAGACACCGGAGACCTGTGTCAAAGAGCTGCAGGACGTCGGACTGTGCTTCTTCTTTGCACAGAAGTATCATACATCTATGAAGTATGTCGGCGCGATCCGCAAGGAACTTGGATTCCGCACGATCTTTAATATTCTCGGCCCGATCACCAATCCGTGCAAACCGTGCTATCAGGTACTCGGTGTCTATGGCGAATATCTGGTTGAGCCAATGGCTCACGTGCTGTCCAGCCTCGGCGTAGAGCGCGGCATGGTCGTATTCGGTCAGGATACCATGGACGAAATTTCTATCAGTGCACCGACTACCGTATGCGAATTTGCAAACGGCGAATATAAGACCTACACTATTCAGCCGGAGGACTTCGGCTTCCCGCGCGGCAGCAAGAGCGACATTGTCGGCGGCACAGGTGAAGAAAATGCACAGATCACCCGCGATATTTTGTCCGGCAAGGAACAGGGCGCGAAACGCAATATCGTCCTGATGAACGCCGGTGCCGCTCTGTATATCTCCGGCAAGGCAGACACGCTGGCTGACGGCGTAAAGCTGGCCGCACAGCTGGTTGACTCCGGTAAGGCCATGCAGACTCTGGAAGCCTATATCGCTGCATCCAATAAGTAAGAGGATCGGATCATGATATTAGATGAACTTGCTGCTTACGCACGGCAGCGTGTGCTCGCTGACAAGCAGGCACACCCGTTAGATGAACTCAAAGAGCGCTGCGAAGCGGTTTCTCCCCGCACGCCGTTTGCCTTTGAACAGGCCTTGCGCGGAGACGGCTTATCCTTTATCTGTGAAGTCAAGAAGGCCTCTCCTTCCAAGGGCATCATCGCAGAGCATTTCCCGTATCTGGATATTGCCAAAGAATATGAGCAAGCCGGAGCAGACTGCATCTCTTGTCTGACAGAGCCCAAATGGTTCCTCGGCAGTGATGCGATCTTTACCGACATTCGCGCAGCGGTACAGACACCGATGATTCGCAAGGATTTTACCGTTGACGAATATCAGATTTATCAAGCTAAGCTGATGGGTGCCGATGCCGTCCTGTTAATCTGTGCGATTTTGGACACCCAGACCATCGAACAGTATCTCAGCATCTGCGAAACATTGGGACTTACCGCGCTGGTCGAAGCACATGACGCAAAGGAAATTCAATCCGCTGTCGCCGCCGGTGCTCGAGTGATTGGCGTCAACAATCGCAATCTGAAAGACTTCTCCGTTGATTTTTCCAACGCCAGCCGTCTGCGCGATTTGATTCCGCCAGAGAGCTTATACGTGGCAGAATCTGGTGTGTCTTGCGCCAAGGATGTTGCAGACTTGAGAAGCATCGGCGCAGACGCCGTACTCATGGGCGAAGTGCTCATGCGTGCCCCGGACAAAGCCGCTCTGCTCGCTGAGATGAGAAATGCAGGTTCCCGTCCATGAAAGTAAAGATTTGTGGCCTCAGCCGCCCAGCAGATATTGAAGCCGTCAATCAATATCAGCCGGATTATGCCGGTTTTATCATTAACTTTCCCAAAAGTCATCGAAACTGCACACCAGAGCAGGTTCAAGCGCTGCACGCGCAATTATCCGACAGCATTCCCGCTGTCGGTGTAACCGTCAATCAGCCGCTGGAAACGGTTGCCGCTCTGCTGGAGCAAGGCGTGATTGACATTGCCCAGCTGCACGGGCAAGAAGACGAAGCGTATATTTGCGAACTCAAGCGGCGCACCGGAAAACCGGTATGGAAGGCATTTCGCATTCGATCCGCTAATGATTTGGATGCGGCACGTGCCAGCAGTGCCGACATGATCTTGCTTGACAACGGCTACGGCACCGGCGAAACCTTCGACTGGACGCTGGTTCGAGACATCGGACGCCCGTTTATCTTAGCAGGCGGCCTGTGTGAAAGCAACATTTCCGACGCTGCAAAGATGCAGCCGGATGCAATGGATATTTCCAGCGGTGTGGAAACCGATCGCGTCAAAGATCCCGAAAAAATTCGTACCCTGATTGAGAGAATAAGGAGTATTTAACATGTCAAAAGGAAGATTCGGCATTCACGGCGGACAGTATATCCCCGAAACTCTGATGAATGCCATTCAGGAACTGGAAGAAGCATACAATTATTATAAAAATGATCCAGCGTTCAATGCAGAGCTGGAAGAACTGCTCAAGAATTACGTTGGTCGTCCGTCTCTGCTGTACTATGCAGACAAAATGACTAAGGATCTGGGCGGCGCAAAAATTTATCTCAAGCGAGAGGATCTCAACCATACCGGCTCCCACAAAATTAACAACGCTTTGGCACAGTGCCTGCTCGCCAAAAAAATGGGCAAAACCCGTGTCATCGCAGAGACCGGCGCCGGTCAGCACGGCGTTGCAACGGCAACCGCTGCCGCTCTGCTCGGCTTGGAATGTGAAGTGTATATGGGTCGTCTGGACACCGAGCGTCAGGCACTCAATGTCTATCGCATGAAGCTGCTGGGCACCAAGGTGCATCCGGTAGACAGCGGCACCGCAACCCTGAAGGATGCCGTTTCCGAGACGTTCCGCGAATGGGTCAGCCGCATCGAGGACACCCATTATGTTCTCGGCTCTGTCATGGGTCCGCATCCGTTCCCAACCATCGTTCGTGATTTTCAGGCTGTGATTTCCAAGGAAATCAAACAACAGATTTTGGAGCAGGAAGGCCGTCTGCCGGATGCTGTCATCGCTTGTGTCGGCGGCGGTTCCAATGCCATCGGCGCCTTCTACAACTTTATTGAAGATGAAAGCGTTCAGCTGATCGGCTGTGAGGCTGCCGGCCGCGGCATTGACACCAAGGAAACCGCAGCTACGCTGTCCACCGGTCGCTTGGGCATTTTCCACGGCATGAAGTCGTACTTCTGCCAGGATGAATACGGTCAGATCGCACCGGTTTACTCGATTTCTGCCGGTCTGGATTATCCGGGTATCGGACCGGAGCACGCCATGCTGTTCGACTCCGGTCGTGCCAAGTATGTGCCGATTACCGACGAAGAAGCTGTACAAGCCTTTGAGTATCTGTCCCGCACAGAGGGCATTATTCCGGCGATTGAGTCCGCACATGCCATCGCGTATGCGCAGAAGCTCGCGCCGACGATGTCTCCGGATCAGATCATTGTTGTCAATGTCTCTGGCCGCGGCGACAAGGACGTAGCAGCCATTGCACGTTACAGAGGGGAGGATCTTCATGACTAAGATTGCAGATGCTTTTGCAGCTGGCAAAGCGTTTATTCCATTTTTGACCTGCGGTGATCCGGATTTAGAGACCACCGAAAAACTGATTGGTGCCATGGCAGAAGCTGGCGCAGATCTCATCGAGCTCGGCATCCCGTTCTCTGACCCGACCGCCGAAGGTCCGGTTATTCAGGACGCCAACCTGCGCGCCCTGTCCGCAGGCACTACTACCGACAAGATTTTCGACATGGTTCGCCGTGTGCGCAAAACCGTTTCCATTCCGATGGTATTTATGACCTATGCCAATGTCATCTTTTCCTACGGTGCGGATCGTTTTCTCCAGACCGCTGCGGAAATCGGCATGAACGGCATCATTGTACCGGATGTTCCGTTCGAGGAAAAGCAGGAATTCGAGCCGCTCTGCCAAAAATACGGTCTGGCTCAGATTTCCATGATTGCGCCGACTTCGCATGACCGCATTCGCGCGATTGCCGAGCAGGCAAACGGTTTCCTGTACTGTGTTTCTTCTCTCGGCGTCACGGGCACCCGCTCGTCGATCACGACAGACATCGGTGCCATGGTCAAGCTCGTCAAAGAGGTAAAGGACATTCCGTGTGCTGTCGGCTTCGGCATCTCGACACCGGAACAGGCAGAGAGTATGTGCCGTCAGGCGGACGGTGCGATTGTCGGTTCTGCCATTGTCAAGCTTATCGCGCAGTACGGCAGAGACAGCGTGCAGCCGGTTGCAGACTATGTGCGTTCTATGAAGAACGCCTGCCGCAGCGCAGAATAACGATACATTTTATGTTTTTTTGTAACAAACCATCTCCTTTTCACGGAAAGGGGATGGTTTTTCCTTTGTCAATGCGCATTTTGCCGGATTCATCTGTCAATTTTTGTCTACTTTGACTATCACATTCTTGCTTCTTTGCTTTTTTTACGAATTTCTGTTCAAAATATCTGTAATTATACGAATTTTGCATTGCAATACTGTGTATTTCTGATGTATAATAACAGTGTTTGGATGGCCTGATTTGCGCGGCAAGAGGCGTTATGATCCGCATCATGTTCCGCCCAAAAACGTCATCCACTTATTTTCGTTATCTTTAATTACTTAAAGGAGCTGATACACTGTGCCAAAAAAACTGAAGATCACAGAGACCGTCCTTCGTGACGCCAACCAGTCTCTGTGCGCAACTCGTCTTCCGATGTCGGAATTCAAGCCGATTCTGGAGACCATGAACAAGGTTGGTTACCACTCCGTCGAGTGTTGGGGCGGTGCTACATTCGATTCCTGCCTTCGTTACCTGAACGAAGATCCGTGGGAGCGTCTGCGCACCATCCGCAAGGCTATGCCGGACACCAAGCTGCAGATGCTGCTGCGTGGCCAGAACATTCTGGGTTACAAGCACTACTCTGACGACACCGTTCGCGCTTTCGTTCGCAAGAGCGTCGAGAACGGCATCGACATCATCCGTATTTTCGACGCGCTCAACGATATGCGCAACATCGAGACCGCGGTTGACGAATGCCTGAAGGCCGGCGGCGAAGCACAGGGCACCATTTCTTACACCCAGTCCCCGGTTCACACGCTGGAAAACTACGCAAAGCTCGGCAAGCAGATTGAAGAGCTTGGCTGCCAGTCCCTGTGCATCAAGGACATGGCTGGCGTTATGAGCCCGCAGGAAGTATACGACCTCATCACCGCTCTGAAGGCTGAGGTGAAGATTCCAATCGTTGTGCACACCCACGCTACCACCGGTCTGGGCTCTATGACCTACCTGAAGGCTGTTGAGGCTGGCGCTGACGTCATCGACTGTGCAATCTCTCCGTTCGCAGGCGGTACTTCCCAGCCGTGCACCGAGGCTATGGATCATGTGCTCGTACAGATGGGCTATGAGACCGGTCTGGACCGCGCAGAGATGCGTAAGGTCAACGAGTTCTTCGAGCCGATCAAGAAGGAATACGTAAAGGAAGGCAAGATCAATCCGTTCGTTATGAACGTCAACACCAATGCCCTCCACTACAAGATTCCGGGTGGTATGCTGTCCAACCTGATTGCAAACCTGACCGATATGAAGGCTCTGGATCGTCTGGACGAGGTTCTGGCTGAGGTTCCGAATGTTCGTAAGGACATGGGTTACCCGCCGCTCGTTACCCCGCTGAGCCAGATGGTTGGTTCTCAGGCTGTTAACAACGTCCTGATGGGCCAGCGTTACAAGAACATCACCAAGGAAATCCGCGCATACATCCGCGGCGAGTACGGCAAGGCACCGGCTGAGATCAATCCGGAACTGGTAACCAAGGTTCTGGGCGAAGGCAACAAGCCGATGGAAGGCCGTTATGCAGAGACTCTGAAGCCGGAGATTCCGGAAGCTGTCAAGAAGCTGGAAGGCATCGCCGAGAGCGAAGAGGATGTTCTGTCCTATGTAGCATTCCCGCAGCAGGCTGAGAAGTTCTTCCAGTACCGCGAGGAGCACAAGGGCGTCAAGGTAACATATTCCATCAAGAAGGTTGACTAAGGAGGCAGACAATGAACATTGGTGTAGGTGAAGCCCTGCTGATTTCGCTTTGTGGCTTCGTAACCGTATTCCTCCTTCTGCTTTTCCTGATTGTCGTCATTAAAGTCATCACTGCTGTTGTACGCACCCTTCCGGCTATTTCTGCATTCTTCGACAGAATGTTCCATAAGGGTGGAGACGAATCCGCAGCTCCGGCTACTCAGGCTCCAGCTCCGGCTGCTCCTGCAAAGGAAGAAGAAAAGCCTTCCAAGCCGTGGGACGGCAAGCTGCAGCTGATTGATGTCGATGAAGAGACCGCGGCATGCATTATGGCCATCATCAGTGATGAGACCGACATTCCGCTGGACGAATTGCAGTTTAGACGCATTCAGGCGCTTTAATTGGAGGTACAAAATAACATGAAATATATCGTAACACTCAACGACAAACAGTATGAAGTTGAAGTAGAAAAGGGCAAGGCTGTCGCTGCTTACATCGGCGAAGCTCCGGCACCGGCTCCGGTTGCTGCTGCTCCGGCTCCGGCCGCTGCACCGGCTGCTGCTCCAGCTCCGGCTGCTGCTCCGGCCGCTCCGGCAGGCGCAGGTGATCCGATCACTTCCCCGATGCCGGGCACCATCCTCGACGTTCGCTGCCAGCAGGGTCAGACCGTAAAGAACGGCGACATCCTGTTTATTCTGGAAGCCATGAAGATGGAAAACGAGATTTTTGCCAGCAAGGATGGTACGGTATCTTCCGTATGCGTATCCAAGGGCGCGTCGGTTGATACCGGCAGTGTTCTGTGCACCATCTCTTAACGGAGGTCGCAGACAATGGAATTTTCTTTCACTACCGTTCTCGGTAAAATTCTCGGAGAATCGGGTTTCGCGGGGTTTGCAAACGACCCGAGAAACCTTATCATGATTCTCATCGCGTTTGTCCTTCTGTATTTGGGCATCGCAAAGAAGTTCGAGCCGCTCCTTCTTGTTCCGATTGCATTCGGTATGTTGCTGGCAAACCTGCCGAACGCAAATATCATGCAGGACGGCGGACTGCTCAACTACTTCTATTATGGCGTTAAATTCGATATTTATCCGCCGCTGATCTTTATGGGCGTTGGTGCAATGACAGACTTCGGTCCGCTGATTGCCCGTCCGTCCTCCCTGCTGCTCGGTGCTGCCGCTCAGTTTGGTATCTTTTCCGCTTTCCTCGGCGCTCTGTTGATCTTCCATTTCCCGGTAAACGTCGCTGCTGCTATCGGTATTATCGGTGGTGCAGACGGCCCGACCGCTATCATGGTAACCTCTCAGCTGGCTCCGGAGTACCTGTCCGCTATCGCTATTGCGGCGTACTCGTACATGGCGTTGATTCCAATGATTCAGCCGCCGATTATGAAGCTGTTTACTCGTAAAGAAGATCGCAAAATTAAGATGACGCAGCTGCGTGAAGTTTCCAAGGCTGAGAAGATCATCTTCCCGATCGCTGTTGCTACCATCGTTATCCTGCTTCTGCCGGATACCGCTCCGCTGATCGGTATGCTGATGCTGGGCAACCTGTTCCGCGAGTCCGGCGTATGCGACCGTCTGTCTGATACCGTTCAGAATGCACTGATGAACACCATTACCATCCTGCTCGGTACTTCTGTTGGCGCAACCGCTGCTGCAAACACCTTCCTGACCAAGCAGACCATCTTTATCATCATCCTGGGTCTGGTTGCATTTACTCTGTCCACCTTCGGTGGCGTCATCTTTGGCGACATCATGTGCTGGGTTACCAAGGGCAAGATCAACCCGTTGATCGGTTCTGCCGGTGTATCCGCTGTTCCGATGGCTGCTCGTGTCGCTCAGATCGAGGGTCAGAAGGAAAATCCGTCCAACTTCCTGCTCATGCACGCTATGGGTCCGAACGTTGCCGGTGTTATTGGCTCCGCTGCTGCCGCTGGCTTCTTCCTGAAGCTGGTTCCGATGCTGCTCGGCTAATTTCTTTGTTATGACAATCCCCTTCCGAAATTCGGAAGGGGATTTTTCATGCACAGCTTTACTATTTCGACAAAATCCAGTACAATAAAGTACAACAAAAGGATTATCAGACAGGAGTTTTGCTATTTTGAAGAAAGTATTGATTGCATCAGATATTCATGGTTCCTCGTATTACTGCGGCTGGCTGCTCGACCGCATCGAAGAGGAACAGCCGGATCGTGTTATTTTGCTCGGCGATTTATTGTATCACGGTCCGCGAAACGATCTGCCGAAGGGCTATGAACCAAAAGATGTCATTCCTATGCTCAATGGCATTCGGGAGAAACTGCTGTGCGTGCGCGGCAACTGCGACACAGAAGTGGATCAAATGGTGTTGAATTTCCCGATTTTGGCAGACTATGCCGTATTGATGCTGGGTGACCAGACGATATACGTCACACACGGCCATCACTACAACGAACAGAACCCGCCTGCACTGTGCAGCGGAGATGTGTTATTGTGCGGACACACCCACATTCCCTGCTGTCATGAACACGAAACATTTACGTATTTGAACCCCGGTTCCGTTTCTATCCCCAAGAACGCCTCTCGTCCCAGCTATATGCTCTGGGAAAACGGCGTATTTACTTGGCATGACTTACTGACCGGAGAGAGCTATCTACCGGACTGACAGAAAGAAGGACATCTTTATGAATGTTTTAGAGGAATACAAACGCAAGCTGCGCACACCGGAGGAGGCCGTACAAGTCGTCAAAAGCGGTGATTGGATTGATTATACCACCAGCTTGGGCAAACCGATTTTGCTTGACCGCGCGTTAGCCGCCCGCCGCGACGAATTAACCGATGTCAAAATCCGCGGCAATTTGGTATTCGGCCCCCTAGAAGTCGTAGAATGTGATCCGTCACAGGAGCATTTTATTTATCATTCCTGGCACTGTTCTGCCTATGAGCGCAGCCTGTGCGACCGCGGACTCTGTTATTATATTCCGATGGTGTTCCACCTCAATTCGGATTATTACAAGCATTTCTTGACGGTCAACGTCGCTATGGCGTGCGTCACGCCAATGGATCGGCATGGATATTTCAATTTATCCACTTCCACCGGCGTATCCGGTCAGATTTTGCGCAAGGCAGATATTGTCATTCTCGAAGTCAACGAGAATCTCCCCAAGCTGTACGGCGGCTACGATGAATGCATCCATATTTCCGATGTAGATTACGTGGTTGAAGGGCATCACGATCCATTTCCGGAATCTCCGGCACCGAAAATCACGGACATTGACCGGCAAATTGCGGCAAATTTGATGCCATATATGGTTGACGGCATGACCCTCCAGCTCGGCATCGGCAGCCTTCCTCATGCGCTCGGCAACTTAATCGCAGAATCCGACCTCAAAGACCTCGGTATGCACACAGAGCTGTGTTCTGACGCCTATTTACAGCTGTACAAGGCAGGCAAGCTAACCAACAAGCACAAGACCATCAATCGCGGCAAGGGCGTCTTAGGCGTCGCAATCGGCTCACATGAGCTGTATGACTGGATTGATGAAAATCCAAGCGTCGCTGTGTATCCGCTGTCCTACGTTAACAATCCGGAAGTGATTGGACGCATTGACAACATGGTTTCCATCAACAGCTGTCTGGAAGTCGATCTATACGGTCAGGTATCCTCCGAAAGCGCCGGTACACGACAAATCAGCGGCACAGGCGGACAGCTAGACTTCTTGACCGGCGCTTCCGCTTCCCGCGGCGGCAAGGCATTTATCTGCATGAGTTCTACGTTCACAGACAGAAATGGTATGCCACAGTCGCGCATTGTTCCACGCTTCGGCGGCGATATTATCACCTCTCCTCGCTCGCAGGTCTACTATCTCGCTACGGAATACGGTGTCGTCAATCTCATTGGCAAGTCCACATGGGAACGGGCAGAAGCCATTATTTCTCTGGCGCATCCGATGTTCCGCGACCAGTTAATTCGTGCCGCACAGGCACAGCACATCTGGAGACGATCCAACAAACGATAACACAAAACCCCGACAAATTGTCGGGGCTTTTACGTTACATATTCACTTTTACTTTGACAATGCGCGTGACCGCTGTATCAATTTGTTGTTCTGTCAGCTCACCGCTTTTTACAGCGTCCAGTACGCCCTGATAGGCTTCCTGGAAGTTTTCCGGCATGAGTATGATATCAGCACCTGCCTGCAAGGCTTTCACGGCCGCCTGTGCCGAAGTATACTGTTCTGTCACAGCGCCCATATTCATAGCATCCGTGACGACAATGCCATCATAGCCCATCTGCTCGCGCAAGACATCGGTAATCATGGTTTTAGACAGCGAAGTCGGCGTATCATCGTTTGTGATATTGGGCACCGAAATATGTGCCGCCATGATGAACTCTGCCCCGTTTTCAATCGCCTGTGCAAACGGAACTAGTTCACTTTGTTTGAGCTCATCCAGTGTCTTATTGGTGTATGCGTAGCCCTTATGGGTGTCGCCTTCCGTGGCGCCGTGTCCCGGAAAATGCTTGTACACACTGTGTATCTGATGCTGTGCCAATCCCTGTGCAACTGCCAATGACATATCTGATACCACTTGCGGATCACTGCCAAATGACCGTTTTTTCACTACCGTATTTTCCGGATTGGTCAGCACGTCAGCATCCGGCGCAAAGTCAAGATTAAATCCCAATTCCGACAAATAGGTACCGATGGTCTCTCCCGCCTGTCTGGCCTGTTGTACATCCCCTGACGCGCCAATATCTGCCATATTTCCGACATTGGTCACATCAAATCGACCGCTCCCCGCTACGCGGGCAACGGTGCCGCCTTCCTCATCGACACTGAGAAACGCCGGCAGGCCGGTTCTGTCCTTGCTGTACTTCTGAACATTGCTGAGCATCTCTTGTACCTGCTGTTCAGACTGCAAATTATCACTGAAATACACAAATCCACCGACCGGCGTTTTGTCTATTGCCTGTTTGGTCGATTCTCCGGCCGCTGTCGCAGTACCTATATCCACAATTGCCTCCGGCTTGACAAGAAACAGCTGTGCCACCTTATCTTCCAGCGACATCGCACTGACTATGCGCTGGACTTCATCTGTTTTGTCCGGAGCATTTTGCGAAGCACTGCCAGTGTCAGGATTTGTTCCGCATCCAACGCAGCCTAACAGGAGTGCTGCACTGAGCAGTACGGCAAGAGATCGGATTTTCTTTTTCAATGGTATTCCCCCTTTGAATGATTTAGCTTTCGTTTACCAATTTTCCTGTCATATGCTCAATATGCAGCGCCAAAAGCTGCACACGGGCAATCGCTTTTTCCATCTCTGCATCGACTTCTTCTTCCGTCGGATAATATTTCATCGCCAGCTTGCGGACTTTTTCTTTCGTCTGTGCTTCGTCTGCGACCAGCTCTGCTCTGCCAAATGCAATCACACTGGTCACATTCCATACCCAGTCATTTTCTTTCTGAAAACCGGTGTTCCATGTGGTAAAGCACACTTTGTCACAGGCTTTAATTGCGTCAATTTTATGACCAACCTTGGCACAGTGAAAATAAATCGTCTGTTCGCCTTCGTCGTAATAAAAATCCAGTGGAACTGCATACGGATAGCCTTCATCACCGATGACAGACAAAACACCTCGTTTTTCCGTTTTGAGAATCTCTGCACACGTTTCCTCTGTGACCGCCTGTTTATATCTTCTCATTTCTCGAAACATATGATTTTCTCCTTTGCCGCGTTTGCAGATAATCAGTTATATGCTCATTATAAAGCATTCCCGATGGCATTGCAACGCAGGTTATTTGGCAATATGTTTCTGATAACACCGTACCGTCAGAAATAAAAACAAAGGGATTGCCACAAGCTCACACACCAGCATCACATGCGCCGGCCAAACGCTGATCGTCTTGCCAAGATGCAAAAATTCAAAATTGTATATCGTATAGGTATAGCTATTATTCATACCAACACCACCAGCCGGTAAAATACGGGCAATCCACGCGGTCAAATTACCTCCGCCGAACATATACAGCAAAGACGGCGCAAGCAAAAATACCAATGAAATGCCCAGCGCTCTGACATTAGAGCGACTGACGCTGGACACAAACAAGGTAAAACTGCTGACAGCAAGCAGCGTCACAAGTCCCATGGCCGTAACGGCATTTTGCGCCTCTCCGACTGTTCCGGAAAACAGAGTTGCCGCCGACTGAATCACTTGCAGGGATGTTTTTCTGCATTCCCAGCCAAACAGAGAATTGGACAGTACGGTAAAAATCGTCATGCACACGGCAAATACCGCAATAAAAATCAGCATTGCTGCCGTGATTTTTGTTACCGCCAGTCTCTTGCGGCCATGTTTCGTGCAGCGCAAAATATCATCCGCACCGGTCTGATACTCCGCAGAAAAGGTCGGCGCGGCAATCAGTGTGCACAAAAATACCAACAGAAAAACATACATCCCAACATATTCCAACGCATCCATCCTATATCCCGGATAATAGTAAAACGGCTGCGATACTTTGCTGTACATCTGTTTTGCCTGTTCCTGTGCCTCCGGATGGTCATGCTGCTCCAAATTCATCAAATCGCCAATATGCGTTTCACACTGTTTGTAAAAGTTCTTGGCATCTTGATTTGTCAGCTGTGTGGCCTCCGGCGCGAGTCCCTGTGCATCAGCATTGATCTCAATCAGCCGCCTGACCAACGGAGCTTCTGGAAAAATTTTGTGATAATAGACATCTATCGGAAAATCTTCGCTGTTGACATCTCCATATTGTTTTACTGCTCCTTGATACTCCGCAAGGGCTTTTTGCATCTTTTCCGTTGTTACTTCACCGCTATATGGCGCAGCCAGTTGTTTGATCTCCTGCACAGCCCGTAAACCGGTGATTTCAGACCCCTCTGATGAATACAGTCTGACATATGACACCGGCAGCCATGCCATCACGAGCGACAGCACCAATGCCAACACCAAAATGCATCTTGTCGCACGAGAACTTACCGTACGTTTAAGTTCCAATTGCAATAATCGCATCAGTTACCCCTCTCTTTCTGTGTGCGGAAACAGCCACAAATACAAATCTTCCAGACGCGGCTCTATATTTTGAGACTGCGGAACTTCCGGTTTCTCTGCCAAATAGCGAATGGAAATACTGCCGTCTTCCTCATTGCGCAGGCTGACAACGCATAGCTGTTGCTCCCACCGTGACACCTCTTCCGGTCGGATCCTCGCATTCCAAACCTTTCCATCCATCTGCTGTACCAGTTGTTCCGTCGTTCCGGACGCAATAATCGAACCATCTTTCATGACAGCATTTTGCGTTGCGATATACTCGACATCCGACACAATATGCGTCGAAATCAGCACAATGCGGTCATGGGCAAATTCCGACAGCAAATTCCGGAAACGCACGCGCTCTCCTGGGTCCAGTCCACTGGTCGGCTCGTCCAAAAACAATACCTCCGGCTCATTGAGCAGCGCCTGTGCAATGCCAACTCGGCGCTTCATGCCGCCGGACAGCTTGGCAATCTTTTTGTTTTTCACCTCAGACAGCGTTAACAGCTCCAGCAAATCATTGATGCGCTTTTTTGTATCTGTTTTCGTCAGCCCTTTGAGTGCTGCCATGTATTCCAGATAATTTTTTACCGTGAACTCCGGATAAAATCCGAACTCCTGCGGCAGATAACCAAACACATCGCGCCACGCTGCGCCCAATGTGTCAATCTCTATGCCGTCATAATAAATCTCGCCTTTGGTCGGCTGTAAAATACCCGCAACCATGCGCATCAGGGTCGTCTTGCCTGCGCCGTTCGCGCCCAGCAAGCCCCATACGCCGGGTGTCAGCTTTAAACTGACATCGTTGACCGCTCGTTTGTCTTTAAACTGTTTGGTCATATGGTCAATACGCAATTCCATACACCATTCCTCCCTTTTTTATCAAGTTCCCAAGCTGTACACCACAGACAAACAGCAATGCGGCAAGCACACCCACATATCCTATGTGAAATCCGGCCGCAATTCGGCTGCGGTGCCAGCAAAGCAGAAACACCAACACGATGCTCGTCCAAACGGCTGCATACAACGGCAGTTTTCCCCCTGCGACATGTGCCAGCAGCAGCAAATCACCGCACATGGTAAGCAGAGCAGGAAAGAGTACATACATAACAATGCAGCCCAAACTGAACCATGTATGATGCGCGGCACATATAATCGCAACGCTGAGTGTCACTGCCACACCGATTCCTGCAAAAACCAATCGCGCGGCCAGCTGCTGTGCGCCGGAATAATAGCACGGCAATTCGATTTCCATCATTTGATACCGAATGGTTCGATACAGCATCGGCAGCACCGCAGTAATTGCCGCAACACCACATCCCATGAGCGATACATACGGATAGGCAGACAACGCGCCGCTGTACATACAGCCAAGCAATGCCGCTAACACAAGAATCTGCCACAACCACATAGAGACACCAGAAAATCGTGCCTGTACGATCAGGAAAGAAAGCCAGCTTCGATGATTCCGCATCGGATGTTCTGCCGCCATGTTTTGTGCTGCCATGACGGTTCGTTGTACTTGTTCTGCATTTGGTTGTTCACGCGTCCGAAGTGCTTCAGACAGCTGTTTTTCAAAATTTTTCATTGCCATCCTCCTTCCGACAATTTGGATTTCAGCGTTTTGAGTGCCGCCCGCAGGCGAGATTGTACAGTTCGCAGCGGCAGGCCTGTTATCTGTGCAATCTCCCGCAGCTTGAACTGCTGTGCATAGCGCAAAATAATCAACTCTCGCTGTTGTTCCGGCAGCAGCGCCGTCAAACGCAGAAAATCCGCCTCCTGCTCCGCCTGCTGATAGCCGTCCTCTTGCATTGTCAGACCTTCCGGCAGCGAAATGTCTGTATTCCAATGGCTGCGATACATGTCCGTACAAACATTGGCTGCCATGCGATAGAGATATGCTCGAAATTTTCCTCTATGTATGTAGCTATTCCAATGCCGCAGGAGCTTCAAAAAGGTCTCGTGTACGGCATCCTCTGCGCTTTGTCTGTCCGGTGTATGCCAGCGGCAATACCGCAGCAGTTCCGGATAATACATCTGGATGAGTTCTTCCATCGCTGATGCGTCTCCATCTGTGATTCGTTTTATCAATTGATCTTCACGCGTCAAGATACACCTCCTGAAGGCGTCCCTTCACTTATTACAACGGATGCCGCGCATAAAATGATTGACCCAAAGCAAAAAAATTCCGGCTATCCGTGAACACATCACAGACAGCCGGAATAAATATTGTTCTATTTACTTGATGCAGATGGTCTCTACCTCGAGCTTTGCGCCCTTCGGCAGACCCGCAACAGCAAAGCAGGAACGAGCCGGAGCTTCATTCGGGAAATACTTTGCATATACCGCATTGAATGCAGCAAAATCATTCAAATCAGCCAAGAAGCAGGTAGTCTTGACGACGTTTGCAAACGTCAGACCAGAAGCCTCCAGCAGTGCGCCGATATTCTTCATGACCTGTTCGGTCTGTTCCTCAATGGTCTTGCCCTCTACCTCGCCGGTAGCCGGATTGATCGGAATCTGACCGGAGGTGAATACATAGCTGTCGGTCTCAATCGCCTGAGAATACGGGCCGATTGCAGCCGGTGCGTTAGAAGTCGAAATTACGTTCTTCATCACAGAACACTCCTTTTCTTTACTTACCCTTCAGCTTCTTCAGACGCTCGGTATTCGACAGAATTGCCTTGCGCATACGAATGCTTTCCGGTGTTACTTCAATCATCTCATCATCGCCGATGAACTCCATTGCTTCCTCAATGGACATCTTGCGCGGCGGAACCAGACGCAGTGCATCATCTGCACCGGCAGAACGCATGTTAGTCAGCTGCTTCTTCTTGCAAACGTTGACAGCCATATCCTCGTTTTTCGGGGATGCACCGATAATCATGCCTTCATATACTTCTGTGCCCGGTCCAATAAACAGCTGTCCACGCTCCTGTGCGTTGAACAGGCCATAAGCAACAGCGGTGCCGGTCTCAAAAGCAATCAGAGAGCCGGTGGAACGTTTGGAGATTTCACCCTTGTACGGCATATAATCATAGAATACCGAGCTGAGGATGCCTTCGCCCTTGGTATCGGTCAGGAACTCGGTCTTGTAGCCAAACAGACCGCGAGCCGGAACCAGGAATTCAATGCGCATACGGTCGCCCTGCGGTGCCATGTGCTGCAGTTCGCCCTTACGGGATCCCATCTTTTCCATAACTGCACCGACAGCGTCTGCCGGAACGTCTGCTACCATGCGCTCAATCGGCTCGTACTTCTTGCCGTCGATGGTCTTGAACAGGGCACGCGGTGCGCCTACCTGGAATTCGTAACCCTCACGACGCAGGGTCTCAATCAGGATGGACAGATGCATCTCGCCACGACCTGCTACGCGGAAGGTATCGGTATTGTCGGTCTCGTGTACGCGCAGGGATACGTCCTTGAGCAGCTCACGATGCAGACGCTCGCGCAACTGACGAGAGGTGACAAACTTGCCCTCGCGGCCAGCAAACGGAGAATTGTTGACAGAGAAATACATTTCTACGGTCGGCTCCGAAATCTTCACGAACGGCAGCGGCTTCGGATTTTCCGGATCGCACAGGGTATCACCGATCGTGACGTTTTCAATGCCGGATACACAAACAATATCGCCGGCAGAGATCTCATTTACCGGTGTATGACCCAAGCTGTCAATGGTATACATAGATACAGCCTTTGCCTTATACGGCTTGTCATGATGATTATAGTTGCAGACCATCAAATCCTGGCCGACATGCATGGTACCGCGTTCTACACGACCGATGGCGATACGGCCAACGTAGTCGCTGTAATCAATGGAAGATACCAGCATCTGCAGCGGGCCTTCGGTATCCACATGCGGTGCCGGAATATGCTCCAGAATGGTCTCGAACAGCGGGGTCAGATCTTCGCCCGGGGTGTTCGGAGACAGGCTTGCTGTGCCGTCACGACCAGAGCAGTACAGAATCGGGCTGTCCAGCTGCTCATCCGAAGCATCCAGTGTCAGCAACAGCTCCAGAACCTCGTCGCCGACGTCTGCCAGACGAGCGTCCGGACGGTCAATCTTATTGACAACAATAATGATTTTATGACCAAACTCCAACGCCTTCTCCAGAACGAAGCGAGTCTGCGGCATCGGGCCCTCGAAGGCATCGACCAGCAGGATAACGCCGTCTACCATCTTCAGGATACGCTCGACCTCGCCGGAGAAGTCAGCATGACCCGGGGTATCTACAATATTGATCTTCGTATCTTTATAATGTACGGAAGTATTCTTTGCCAGAATCGTAATGCCACGCTCACGCTCCAGGTCGTTGCTGTCCATGACACGGTCTTCCACTACCTGATTGGCACGGAAGGCACCGCCCTGCTTCAGCATCTGGTCAACCAGCGTTGTCTTGCCGTGGTCAACGTGCGCGATGATTGCGATGTTTCTTAAATCATTTCTTACCATGAGTTCCTCCAAAGTAACGTCGAAACAAATTCATACATAGATTTTTTGTCTTTATTTTGTATCGTGATTTATTATACCCTGTCTTTTATGCTTTTTCCATCCTCAGGTTCATCAAAATTTCTCTTTTTTTGTGCAAATTTTTCATAAATTTTTTTAGATTTTTTCTTGACATTCTACCCCAACATGAGTATAATAATATTCGTTGGTTCGCAAGAAACGACAAAACAAAAAACATTGCCGAATTGTGTAAGGGTAGCACGACAGACTCTGACTCTGTTTGTGAGGGTT